>CACKCQ010000003.1 GCA_902598655.1 uncultured Pelagibacteraceae bacterium | reverse complement strand
CCATCTGAAAATCTACAGTTAGTGTAATCAACACCATCGGTTAAAGGATCGTCACATGCTGCTTGTGAAATACCTGGTATTAAAATCAAGAACAATAGTAAAATAATTTTTTTCATTTATATCGTAAAGCTACTTAATAAAAACATAATGATAGCAGAGAATAAAGTTGGGTAAACTAAATTATTTCTAGTTAATTTAAAAATTATTATTGCTAAAAGCACAACAATAAATCTAGACAAATAATTACTGTCAGAAAGTGCACCAGCTGGAAATATTATCATTCTAGAAATTAAAGCAGCCAATGTCGAATAGGCTAAATAATTAAACCATCTATATATTTTAGTATTTTCATCTATTATTTCAGATGTAAAAGCTCCTAAAAACCTTGAAATATAAGTAGCTAAAGACGTAATAACTATTATTAAAACAATATTAGCTGACATTTTTTTCTCCTATTACAAAAGCAACAGTTCCAGCTATAAACCCACCGATCAAAACACACCAATCAGGGCTAATAAGATAAAATAAAGGTCCTAAGATAGCTCCTAAAATTATTGAAACATTTAATTGTATAGACTTCATCACCCCTATCATTGTGCAAGTAAAATAAATTGGATTAATTATAGCTAGTCCAATCATCATCTCTCTATTTAAGAAATCAGCTGAGTAATAACCTAAGATCGTTGAAAAAATTGCTATCAACCAAGTTGCGGTTCCAATTCCAATCCAAAAGTCGACTCTATATTTTTTTTCAATTTCTTTATAATTATTTTTAAGGATTAACCACGAAGATACCGCAACAAAATGGCACGAAAGATAATACTTCCACCTCGGTTGGCTTTGATGCTTTAATAATGGCATTAAAGATACAGTCATCGGATACAACCTTGCGTTCACCAACCAAACAGCAAAAAACAAATTAAGTAATGAAACTCCTATCAATATCGATTCTGCCATCACAAGTGAGCCAGGTAATGCATAAGTTAAAAAGGTAGAAAAAATACTTTCTTGAATTGTAAAACCTAAATTTTTTAATAAAGCTCCAATCGCTAAAAAACTTAATCCAAGAGCAATTGCAGGGCTATCGAATTCTTTTGCACAAAGAATTCCTTTAAAAAAGTATTTTGAGTTAATCATCCGCCTAGAAATAGACGTCCAACATCATCATTTTTCAGTAAATCATCACCTCTTCCAGCTATTGCCGTTTGGCCAGATACTAATACATATCCTATATCAGAAAACTCTAAACCTTTTTTGGCATTTTGCTCAACTAGAATAATTGTTTTCTTTTCATTTTTTTGTAGGTCACCTAAAATCTCAAATACCATATCAATATATCTCGGCTCTAGTCCAATAGAAGGTTCATCAACCAAAAGAACAGAAGGTTTCATTACTAAAGCTCTTGATATTTCTAATAATCTTCTTTCACCACCTGATAAAACTTTTGCTGGTTGATTTCTTCTATTTCTTAATCTTTCATATTTATCTAAAATTTTTTCTGCCTCTTGATATGACTCTTCTGTTTTATCTTTAATAAAACCACCCATTAATAAATTTTCCTCTACAGTCATATCTGGAAAAACTGAGTTATCTTGCAGAATATAAGCTATACCAACTGACTTCAATTTTTCAGCTGGAGTTAAATTAGTTATTTCTTTTCCATCGATTTCTATTTTACCTGAGAAAATATTTGTAAACCCATATATTGAATGAAGTATTGTTGATTTGCCAGCTCCATTGGGACCAATTAAGCACAATGATTGTGCTTTACTTACAAATAAATCAAAATTATGAAGAATTTCCATTTTACCATATCCTGCGTTTAAATTTTTTATAGTTAAATGAATATCTTCTGAGGATAAGTTTTTTAAATCTTCTGCACCAGGTGCTTTTCCTAAGACTTCATATTGATTAGACATTATTGAGCCCCCAAATATGCATCAACTACTCTTTTATCATTCTTAATTTCTTCAGGAGTGCCATTTGCAAGCATTTTGCCATGAGCAAGACAAAATATGTCTTCAGCTAATTGCATAATAACTCTCATATTGTGCTCAATAACCAGCAAAGTTATTCCAAAATCTTGATTAACTTTTATTAATCTATCAATAATTCCATTAATTAAAGTAGGATTAATACCTGCTGTTGGCTCGTCTAATAATAACATTTCTGGTTCATTCATTAGTGCCATTGCAAGTTCTAATAATTTTTGCTGACCGAAAGATAAGTCTCCTGCTCTAAGTTTTCTTTTTTGATACAAGCCAACAAAATTAAGTAAATTTTCTGCTTTTTCTGTAAGCTCTTTTGGAATTTTTGAGAATATTTTAAACAAACTTTCATCACTACCTTTGTGACTGATAAGCATATTATCTACACAATTTAATTTTCCATAAATTCTAGTTTGCTGAAATGTTCTTAGTAATCCTAGTTTTGCAATTACTGGTACTGGTAATTCTGATACTTCTTTTCCATTAAACTTTATCGAGCCATTATCTATTGGGTAAGTACCAACTATCGAATTAAATAATGTAGTTTTACCAGATCCATTAGGTCCAATAAGTCCTACTATCTTTCCTTTTTCAACCGACATTGAAATATCTACATTAGCTTTAACACCACCAAATGATTTACTCACATTATTTACTTCTAAGATGCTCATTTTAATTCTACCTGTGCTTTTCGATCAGCTTCATCTACAACTTCACCAAATCTTTCTGGGTATTTTTCTCTTAACCATCCCATTAATCCCTCTGGGAAATAAATTACTATAACTACAATTAAAACTCCTAATGCAACATACTGCCATCCTAGGAAGAATGTCCAAAAGCCCTCTTTAAAAAAGTGAAATAAAGTTGCACCAATAATTGGACCCCATAAAGTTCCCTTACCTCCAAGGATTGCCATTAAAACCATGAACACTCCCATTTCTCTTCCATCAAATGCAACATCTGTTGAGTCGATATAACCAACTAGACCTCCCATTATTCCACCAGCAAGACCACAAAAGAAAGCTGAAATCATCCATCCAGTTATTTTGTATTTCATAGTCTCAATTCCCATTGCTTCAGCTTTGTCTTCATTATCTCTGATTGCGTTAAGAATTAATCTAAACCTTGTTGTATAAATTGCTCTTACAGCAATGAAAGTTAGAACGAGTGCTCCAAAACTTAGAAAATAAAAAAATTCACCTCTTGCCTCAAGACCTCCAATATTTGGAAAAGGAGGAGTGGTAAAGCCCTGTCCAGCTCCAATAATTTCAATACCTCCAGAAATTTCTCCCGCCGCAACTCCTAAACCTAATGTACAAATTGCAAAGTAATGACCTCTTAATCCTAAAATTGCATAACCAATTAATCCTGCAACTATTGTAGGAACAACAGCGGCAACTAGCAGACCAGCTGCCATGCCTTGAAAGAATTGTGAAGGTGTGTGAACGAAAGTTTTTTCACCACCGCTTTCTGTCCATTCTGCTAATGGGAAAAACATGCCAACTTGAACAGATGCACAAAGATACATTCCCAAACCATAAAAAAGAATGTTTCCAAATGTGTTGTAGCCCATTTCACCACCTTGGATATTCCAAGTAGTTGCTAGAACAATTAATACACATAGAATTGATAATTGAACTTTAAAAGCTGGAAAAATAAATGGTGCAACTAAACCGAATACTAAAATTCCAATGTACAAGATCCAACTATTTTTGTTCATACAAACTCTCTATTTTATCTCTAAAATCTTTATCAACTGTAAAATAATTTCCATTTTCTTCATGAAGACTAGATCCTGTTGAATGATATTGATCTAAATGTTTTTTAAATTTATCAATATCTATTTCTATCAATTTGCCATTATCATCCTTAATTTTAGCTTTTCTCATTTTAGATACTCTCTCTTTCTTGAAAGTTTAAATCTTCTGTAAACTAAAATTAAAACTAATAATAAAAATACTGAACCAATTCTAAATTCTGTACCAAGAATGTAATCTGCAAATTCTTCAAATATTCCTAATCCCATACCTGACATAGCTACTCCAGGTAAATTTCCTAATCCTGCAACAATTACAATCATAAATGATCTTATAGTGTATGGTAATCCCATATAAGGATGAATTGTAAAAGTTATTGAAATTAAAGCTCCAGCTACACCGCATAATGCAGCGTTTATTCCAAATGTTGCTGCGTAAACTTTTTCAGTATCAACGCCTAAAATCTTAGCTGCTCTTGCATTTTGCGCTGTTGCTCTAATAGCACGACCTAATTTTGATCTTTTCATATAAACTACTAAACAAATTGCAAAAACAATACTTATAAAAGCCGAAAATATTTTAGAGTTTGGTAAAACAACATTATTATCAAATAGCATTGTAGTTCCATAACCAGAATTAGCTAAAACAACGTCTGCTCCAAATGCGAAGTTCATTAATTGCATGAAAAGAATACTAATTCCAAATGTTGCTAATATTGAAATAAAGAGATCTCTGTCTACAACTTTATTTATTACTAATTTGTAAATTGCAATACCAACAAAATACATAATAATAGGAGAAACAATTACTCCCCAGGCTGGATGAATGCCGTAGAGATACATAAAGTATGCAATGTATCCTCCTAAGATAACAAGGTCTCCCTGTGCAATGTTTATTATATTCATGACACCCCATTGCAGTGCCATTCCATAAGCGATTAATGCAAAAAGTATTCCAAGTAAAAGTCCATCAAGACATGCTTGAATGGTTATCATTGGATATTGGAAGACTAAAAAATCCATAATTTAATTTTGATTTCTATAAAAAATAGCCCCCTATTTCTAGGGGGCTTAAATGGTTTATTTTATCTTTCAGACCACTTTGGTACTGGGTGTATTAACTCAGCTGAAGCCCATTTTAATGGCGCAACAACTTTATTTTCACACTTACCAGCATCATCACACATTACTTGGAAAAGTACCATTGGTTTGTCAACATTTTGACCACCAGGTGCAAATTTAATATTTCCATAAAATGTTTGCATGTTAGTTGCAGCAAGAGCATCTCTTACTTTTTTCTGATCAAAAGTATTTGCTCTTTCAAAAGCATCTTTAAAAACTAACAACGCTGCTGAAGACTCTGCAGATTGATATGGTGGATCATAGCCAAATTCTTTTTCAAAATCTGCTGCATATGTCATACCATCTTTAAAGAAATCATCTTTGTAAGTTAATGTTTTATGCCATTGAGAAGCACATAATGCATATTGAGAATTTTTACCATGTTGCTTAGATAATTTTGCAGCATCACAGTGTGTCATTGCCAACATTGGAACATCAACTTTCATTTCTGAAATTTGTCTTATAGCTGTTAAAGCTCCTTTTGTATGACCTGAAACTACCAATACATCTGGCTTCATTTGTTTTACTTTAACTAGTGTAGCAGCCATATCATTAAGCTCTTTTGGAAGTTTGTCGTCGATTATAATTTCGGATCCAGTTTCTTTAGCTGCATCTAAAATACCTAATCTTACGTCTTGCGAGAATGCATCTTGCTCAAAAGCTTGTGCAATTCTTACGCCTTTTCCGCCATTTAACTCAACAGCTGTTCTTATCGCTACATCAAGATACAAGTTTGCTGGTGCTAATACCGCAAATAGATATTTGTAACCTTTCGTAAACAAAGATCTAGAAGCACCGTTAGCCTCAACCATTGGTACACCATATTTTTCTGTTACTGGTGCGATCGCTTTTGTTAAACCAGAACTGTATGGCCCAAGCATGAACTCTACTTTATCTTGTGAGATTAATCTTTCTGCTAGCTGAGCTGCTCTTTTTGGGTTTGACTCATCATCGTAATAAATAATATCAAACTTATAAGTTTTTCCCCCAACTTTTACTCCACCCATACTGTTAATTCTGTCAACAGCCATGTTATAGCCGTTTTGAGTATGAACACCATTAGATGAATACTTGCCAGTTAAAGAGATTGCAGCACCTAAAATAATTTTATCTCCAACAACTTTTGCAAATGACACAACTGAAGTTGAAAATAATAATGCTATTGCAGAAACAAATGTAATTAAAATGTTTTTTATTTTCATTTATTCCCCTTTAATTAATTAATTAATAAAGCTTAAATAAATAACAAAAATTATTTAATTGCAAGTGGGAGTAGTAACGCAATTTATCTTAGTATTGTTGAGTAAATGCAATAATTATAGCTATCAAAATAATTACACAAGCTGAAATTGTATTTATAATTTTTGGATTAGCTTTGATCCAAACTATTAATTTGTTTGCTAAAACTGCATAACCAACCAACGATAGAAAATCTAATACAACATAAGTTGTTATTAAAATAATAAACTGAATAATATAATTAGAATTAAAATCAATAAATTGAGGAAATATAAATGGAAAGAACATCCATGCTTTAGGACTTGTTCCTGCAACTAAAAAGCCATCTTTATAAAACGAAAAAAAACTTTTATCTGAAATATCTTCTGTATTTATTTCTTTAGGTCTTGATTTATAAATATCATATGCAATATATGTTAAATAAGCTATACCTAACCACTTTAAAGTATTAAGTATTGTTGGATTATCAGATAAAAAAGATCCAATAACAAATATTACAAGAGTTGCCTGAATAATGTTCGCAGTTACATCTCCTAATGCAGTCCAAACACACTTTTGAACACCATAGTTCATTGAGTATGAAATAATTACGATTCTAGGTGTGCCTGGGGTTATAAACATAAAAACGATAATCTGTAAAAAGAGTATAAAATCTAAGGGAAGCATTTTAAGGATAGTCCTAAAAAACCGGGAGCTAAAGATGGCTAGATAGGACTATCTAAAAGTGATAATATCATAACGTTGAACATTTGCATCAAAATAATTTTAGCAATTTGTTGAATTTCGATGAAAAAAAGTCACAGACCTACAACCAAAGTTAAGAATCCAGAGCCTCCCTTGGAGAGTCCAGATTGGGTCATATGGGCGGCTTGGGCAGACCGGATTACTTTTGAAGAAATTGAAAAAAAAACTGGAAAGACTGAAGCTGAAGTTATTAAAATAATGAGAAGATCATTGAAACCTTCTTCCTTTAGACTTTGGAGAAAAAGAGCAAGTTCCCAAAGCATAAAACATAGAAAAAAATTTGAATATTCTCGAAAATTAATTAAATCAAAAATTAATAAAAATGATTTCCTGCTCTAGTAATTTCTCAATCATTATCTATATATAATGTATGAAAAGCATTACTGTTTATTCAGGACCCATGTGTAATTTTTGCGACGCTGCAAAAAGATTATTATCTAGAAATAATTTGGATTTTACAGAAATTGATGTTTCAACAGGTCCTGGGATAAGAGATGAAATGATAAAAAAAGCAAATGGCAAAAGAACAATTCCTCAAATCTTTTTTAATGAGGAACATATTGGTGGTTATCAAGAGCTTAGAGCTTTAGAAGTATCAGGAAACCTTTTTTCTTCTTTAAAATAATAAGAAATAAAATTAATTATTCAATTGTTGCAGTAAAAACTGGTTCCTCAGCCCAAATATTACATACTGTTCCAGTTACATCACTTGCAGATAGTGCTTCAGCAGTTCCAAATTTCATAGTTACTTTTGGAGATTTTGTAGTAACTGTATATGGTTTTGTGAGTGCATAAATTAAAACATGTTCAGTATCATCTGAGTCTAAATCTGATTTCATTGCTTCACAATATGTACAACTACTTCCTGAAGTTGCAGTTCCAGTTGAAGAACAATCGGTTGCTGCACAAGTTGTTACATTATTTGTACCATGATTCATTAAATAAACTCTTGTCTCAGCGGATGCTGAGCCTGTTCCTTCATCAACAGCTCTTTTATGTGTATATTTATCTGTAGCTTCATCAGTTGCATATTGCGCATCTGCATTTGCAACTGTTCTGCAAACATCTCCGTCATCAGTCTTTAACATTTCACCTGCAGTATCAGATGTTTTAATTGTAAATTTTCTATCTATAGTGACTTGCATATGTGTGTATGTTGTTCCTAATGGAAGCAATGCAGGATTTCCAAATGAACCAGCAACTGCACCGGCATCTACGGCAGCAACGTCAACTTCTTTACTACCAGTTCCAACAACAACTTCTCCTAAACAAGTAGTGCCTGAACCTTTTCCAGTACATAATGCAACCTTTTTCATTGTAACTTTATATACTGCAGCTTTTCCTAGTGCTGCGTACACATTTGTTGTTAATGAAAAAAGTAAAATTGTTGTAAATATCAATCTAAATATTATCATATTAATCTGCCCTCACAATATTGGAAGATCCACTGAATTCTACCATAATTTTATTATTTCGTTTTACTTTTGTTAACATTTCGTCAGACATATCTTTTTGAGCTCTCCACATATCGCTACTAATTCCATCTGAAATGGATGCATTATTTCTTGGTGGATGAACAAACATAATTTTTGCATAATATTCATCATCTAATCCCGCTTTATCTTTATCATCAAAAGCAATTTCTAAGTTTATATTAGGTGATAATAACACCTCAGTACCATAAATTAAACCTTCAACATCGTCTCTTGTAACTCCATCCCATGAATATGAATTTATAAATATATCGGCCCAATGAACATAAGGTATTTGAGAAGCTAATCTTAAATCATATCCATCTAAAACCTTTTCACCATCGGCATCATCTAAAGCAAAATAGTTATTAAATGAAAAATCTAATACTGCATTTCTAACTTCTAACCCTATACTGGATCTTAAATTCCCCTCATCATCGTAATCTAAAAAAGCATTTAATCCTGTAAGCGAAAATTTATCATCGCTTAAAAACCTTTTTCCTACTCCAAAATTTAAAACATTTCTATCTTTAGAATTCTTTTCTGTATTAAATAAAGAAAGTTGAGTAAATGTATTTTTATTAGTCTCCCCATCTAGCTCTCTTACTAGTAACAAGCTATAATCAGCAGAATAATTTTCTCTAAGATCTATACTTAATTCAGTATCTCCATCGCCAGGTATTAAATTTGAAAAATAATCAGATAAAGCATTTGCACTTGCAGTCGTAATTAAATGACAGGCTAATATGAATGATAGAAATAAACTTTTCATTAATAAGTGTTATAACATTATTTGATAAATGTAAATTATTAGAGCTTCAAATATTTGGTTTAAATACTAAACAAACTCCATTGTTACAATATCTTTTTCCTGTAGGTTGAGGTCCATCATCAAATATGTGTCCATGATGACCACCGCAATTTTTACAATGATACTCTGTTCTAGCATAACCAATGTGATGATCAGTTTTTGTCTCAAAAACATCAGGTAGAGATTCGTAAAAAGAAGGCCAACCCGATCCACTTTCATATTTTGTTGAAGAGTCAAAAAGTTTTATATCACAGTTTGCACAGTGATAAGATCCTTGTCTTTTTTCATTATTTAATTCGCTTGAACCTGGTGACTCTGTTGCCTCTTTAAATAAAATATTTTCTTGTTCTAATGTTAAATTTGAGTTTTTTTTCATCATAAAAATTTAGCACATGTTTTGTGTAAACTGGAGTGCAATTCTACTAGTTTGTTAAAATCTTCGTTGTATCCACCTCCTAATACTCCACATATAGGGATTTTATTTGAGAAGAAATTATCAATAACTAACTCATCTCTTTCAAATATACCATTATCAGAAATTTTTAGTTTACCCAACCTGTCGTTATAGTGAATATCAACTCCAGCAATATAGAAAACAAAATCAAACTCTTCTTCATTCAAATATTTTAAGTTATTTTTTAAAATATTAATATATTCTCTATCTTCTAAATTTTCCTCTAATTCAATGTCAAGATCACTTACTGATTTTTTTGCTGGATAATTAACCTTAGCATGCATACTAAATGTAAAGACTTGATTATCATTTTTAAATATTTCAGAATTGCCGTTACCTTGGTGAACGTCTAAATCAATAATTAAAATTCTGTTTGCCAAACCTCTTGTAGTTAAATATTTGGCTGCTACCGCCACATCATTAAAAACACAAAAACCAGCTCCTTCATTAGATGTTGCATGATGACTACCTCCTGCGGTATTACATGCTATGCCATAGTTTAAAGCTAGCTTTGTAGCAAGTACTGTGCCTCCAGTTGCAATAAAAGACCTTCTAACTACACTGTCAACTAAAGGAAAGCCAATTTTTCTAATCTCGTTTTTATCTAAAGTTTTATTTTTTATTTTTTTTATATAGTCTTCTGTGTGTGCCTCTTTTAAAGTTTCTACTGAACATGGCTCTGGAATATAGAAATTTTTAACTATTTTATTTTTAATTAACCCTCTAGCTAATTCTCCAAATTTTTTTATAGGAAATTTATTGTCATCGTTTAATTGAGCTTCATAATCTTTATGATTGACGACAGGTAATTCCATAAAAAATTAGTAGGGACTATATTTCCCAAGGATTATTTTTGTTATTGTTGAAATTATATTTACTTATCGCTTTTTCTAATATTTGTAATGGGACTTTCTTATCTTCATAAAGCGTATACAAAGAACTTACAACTATATGTTTGCTATCTACCTCAAAAAAATCTCTTAAATTTTTTCGCGTATCACTTCTTCCAAATCCATCTGTACCCATCGCTAAAAACTTATTATTTATGTGGCTAGAGATTAATTGCGAATACGCTCTTACATAATCTGAAGTGGCAATTATAGGGTCGTCATTAGAAATTAGCTGCTGCAAATAATTTTGTTTTTTATTTGCGGGAGACAATGTGTTTTGTCTTAATACTGATTTAGCATTTTTTTCTAACTCTGAATAACTTGTTATGCTGTATAATCTTGAACCAATTCCATATTCATCTTTAAGTATTTTGGAAGCTTCAATACATTCTCTAAAAATTGGTCCAGATCCTAATAAATTTATGTTTATTTTTGCGTTTGATTGATCTTTGAAAAGATAGCCACCTTTTATTATTCCATCTTTATTTTTTGTATCAATTTTAGGATGTGAGTATTTTTCATTATTTACAGTAATGTAATAAAATTCATCTTTACATTCTGTCATCATTCTTTTCATTCCTTCATCAAATATAACAACTAGCTCACTTGCAAAACAAGGATCATAGGATTTTAAATTTGGAAATGTTGAAGCAATTATATGACTTTGTCCATCTTGGTGTTGCAATCCTTCTCCAGCCAAAGTAGTCCGTCCAGCTGTTGCACCAATTAAAAATCCTCTTGGCATTTGATCGGCTGCAGCCCAAATCAAATCTCCTATTCTTTGAAAACCAAACATGGAATAAAAAATATAAAAAGGCATCATTGGAAAATTATGATTGCTATAAGATGTAGCTGCTGCTAACCATGAAGATATTGCACCAGCTTCATTAATTCCTTCTTCTAATAATTGCCCTGTTTTAGACTCTTGATATTTTAAAATTGACGTTGCATCTTCAGGTTCATATAGTTGACCATCTGGTGAATAAATACCAATTTGTGAAAATAAGTTAGCCATTCCAAAAGTCCTAGCTTCATCAGCAACTATTGGTACAACTCTTTTTCCAAACTCTTTATCTCTCATTATGTTTCCTAAAGACCTTACCAGTCCAGTCGTTGTTGAATATTCTCTATCACTTTTTTCGAATAAAAAGTTTGAATGTTTTTCAATTTTTGGGGTTGCCAATTGTACTTCATTAAAACTTCTTTTTGGTAAAGATCCTCCTAATGCTTCCCTTCTTTTTTTTAAATATTTGATTTCCTCTGAATTTTCATCTGGTTTATAAAACTCCATATTTTCTAATTTATTATCTGGAATATCTAATTGAAAACGATCTCTAAACTCTTTTAATGCATCGAGATTTAATTCTTTTTGCTGGTGGTTAGTCATTTTCGACTCTCCAGCTTTTCCCATTCCATAACCCTTTTTTGTTTTAGCTAAAATGACCGTAGGTTTGCCCTTAGTTTTAACAGCTGCATTAAAGGCAGCATAAAGTTTTTTAAAATCATGACCTCCTCTTTTTAATTTATCAATTTCATCTTTACTAAGTGATGAAACCAATTTTAAAACTTCTGGATCCTCTGCAAAAAAGTTTTTAAGGTTATACTCACCATCTCTTGCACCTAAAGTTTGATATTTTCCATCTACAGTTTTAGCAAATCGTTTTAATAACAAATGATCTTTATCTTGTTGAAAAATCTTATCCCATTCAGACCCCCATAGAACTTTTATAACATTCCATCCATTAGCTTTAAAGATTGTCTCAAGTTCTTGAATTATTTGTCCATTGCCTCTTACAGGCCCATCTAATCTTTGGAGATTACAATTTATAATAAAAGTTAAATTATCCAATTTTTCTCTTGAAGCGATAGACAATCCAGCCAAACTTTCAGGTTCATCCATTTCACCATCTCCAAATAAACCCCATACTCTTTTATTAGTTTTTAATAAATTTCTATTTTCTAAATATTTCATGAAACGAGCTTGGTAAATTGCATTAACTAAACCTATCCCCATGGATGATGTAGTAAATGTCCAGTAATCTCTCATCAAATACGGATGGCAGTACGAAGACAGTCCCTGCTCATTTAATTCCTGTCTATAATGTTCCAAATGATTTTTTGTTAATCTTCCCTCTAAAAAAGATCTTGCATATATCCCAGTTGTACACTGTGATTGATAAAAAATTAAATCTGCTTCATCACCACCTTTAAAAAAATGATTGAATCCCGTCTCAAATACCTCAGCAAAAGATGCATAACTTGCTATGTGTCCTCCAAGCCCACCATAATTTTTATTTGCTTTCATAACCATAGTTAAAGCATTCCATCTTAAGATTGCTGTTATTTTTTCTTCAATCGCTAAATCTCCAGGATAAATTCCTTGATCATATTGAGATATCGTATTTCTATAGGGCGAATAAGGGACTGGTGAATATAAAACTCTTAAATCTTTTGCTCTTTTTTCAAGTTTTTCTAAAATTAGTTTGGCACCCTCTCTACCATGATTTTCAACAACCGCGTCAAGAGAGTCTAACCAATCGTTTAATTCTTGATTATCTAGTTTTTGATTTTGAGTAGCTTTAAATTCTTTGCTCATCAAACTAATTATACACAAAAAATTTAAATTTATATCTGTAAAAATTGTCTTAATTTAATTTATTCAATAACTCTTTTCGGTTTACCAGATACAAAACTATCAAGATTCTCTATCATTTGAGAATAGAATGTTGCATAATTTTCAGCGGTGACATATCCAATATGAGGCAGTAGAAGAGCGTTTTGTACAAATCTAAGTTTGTGACTTTCCGGCAAAGGTTCTTTTTCATAAACATCCAAACCTGCGCCAGATATAATATTTGTTGATAGAGCTATAATTAAATCATCTTCATTAACTATTTCACCTCTTGATGTATTTACTAAATATGAGGTTTTCTTCATTTTCTCAAATTCTTTAATAGTAATACAATCTCTATATCTATCTCCTCCTTGAACATGAATTGACAGAAAGTCTGAATTTTGAATTAAATCGTCTTTGTTACATGGCAAAACATCAAGCTCTTTGCATTTATCTAAATTTAAATTTTCACTCCAAGCCATAATTTGCATACCAAAAGCTTTACCAATTTTTGCTACTTGTGAACCAACTCTTCCCAATCCTAACAATCCTAATATCTTACCTTTAAGCTCTACTCCAATAGTACTTTGCCAGTAGCCTTGGTACATATTATCTATTTCTGTTTTAAAATTTCTAGCAAGTCCTAAAATTAATGCCCAAGTTAACTCTGGTGTTGGGTTACTATTGATTTCAGTACCAGTGACCAAAACTTTATTTTTTTTAGCTGCTTCTAAATTTATCGATTTATTTCTCATTCCACTAGTGACAATTAATTTTAATTTTTTTAAACTCTCTATAAGTTTTTTTGTTATTTTTGTTCTTTCTCTCATTATAAAAAGAACTTCAAATTCTTTTAATTTTTCGATTGCTTCATCTTCATTTTCAAATGGATCATTAAATACCTGAAATTTATATTTTGAAGACAATTTTTTAAGATCGATAAAATCTTTTGCAATATTTTGATAATCGTCGAGTATAGCTACTTTAAGCATTTTTTTTGTTTGAAAGTAATATCCCTGAAATAATAAATATTCCACCGATATAATGATAAAATAGTAATACTTCATCAAATATTATCATTGCTAAAATTGCTGCAAGAATCGGCATTAAATGTAAATAAATTCCTGCCCTATTAGCACCTATTAAAGCAACACCTTTTATCCAGAAAAAAAAGGAAATAATTCCAGGTAACAAAACAACATAAGATAAAACAAGAATGAAATTTGTATTAAGTATAATTCGATTACCAATGTAAATATAATCTATTGCATACATTGGTATAAGAAATATTACCCCAAGACCAATAACAACTTGAAGTAAAGTTATAGGGGATAATCCATAATTTTTTTTCTTTAAAAGAGCTGAATATAGTGACCAAGATATCATTGCAAATAATGCAAATAAATCTCCTTTTTCAAAAGCTAAATTTCTAAAGACTTCAAAATTTGCTTTTGAAATTATAAATAGCACACCTAAAAGAGAAAATATAACTCCAACAACTTGAAAGGTATTTGTTTTTTCTATTTTTAAAATAATAGAAAATAAAATTATCATAACTGGAACAGTAGAAATCATAAGAACACCAGTAATTACTTGTGTAGTTTTCAAAGAATAAAAAAGTGCTGAATTAAAAATACTAACTGCTGTTATTCCTAAAAAACATAAGAGATAGATATTTTTTAAAATTAATTCTTTCTTTTCAAGCATCTCTTTGTAAGTGAAAGGTAGTAAAATTAGAAAGGCTAGTGACCACCTCAATATGTTTAATGAAATTGGAGGTATATCATTTAAACCTGCAATCTTTCCAACAATAAAATTTCCAGACCAAAACAAAGCTGCTAAAAAAAGCAAAATAGATGCAATTATAATATTACTTTTATTTTTAAGCATTAAATAGAGTACTATAAAAGATTACTTTTAACTAAACCTTATTGAACTGTATGGTTGTAAATCTAAGTTAGTATTCTCGCCTGAAATCATTTTAGATATAATTTTTCCTGATATTGCGCCAAGTGTCCAGCCCAAGTGATGATGACCAAAAGAATAAAAAACATTTTTATAGTTTTTTGAAGGCCCAAGAACTGGAAGAAAATCTGGTAATGTGGGCCTAAAACCAAGCCATTCATCTTTATGTTCTGGCAAACCATCTAACATATCTTTAGCATTTAAAATCAAGTTTTTAATTCTAGATTTAGATGGTGAATTTTCAAGTCCACCAAATTCAACTGTTCCAACAACTCTTAAACCTTGCTCCATTGGTGTCATTCCAAATCCTCTATTTGCATAAACAATTGGTCTTGAAATTAAATGATCATAATCTTTAAAATGAACATGATATCCTCTCTCAGTATCCAAAGGAATGTTTTCATGAAGCTTGTCGGTCAATCTTTTTGAAAAAGCTCCACAGGCTATTACAAGTTTGTCAAAAATAAATCTTTGTGTTTCTGTTCTTAAAACAGGATTTTCCTCATCAAAATCTATATCTTGAATATTTAGTTTTAAAAACTTACCACCTTTGTTTAAAAAATTTTCAAAAAGTTTGATTAAGATCTTTCTAGGATTTCTTGCATGTCTGGCGTAATCATAAAATACACCTCCATGGTAAAATGGTTTTAAATTTGGTTCAAGATCATGAATCTCTTTTTTGTTTACCAATTGTTGTTTAACTCCTAATTGATCTCTAATTCTTATTTCTAGCTCTCTACTTTTCATATTCTGGTTATTCCAAACATATAAAATTCCATTATTTTCTACTAAGCCTTCAAGATTAATATCATCAAATAATTCATCAAAAGCTGGTAATGATAAGTCTAAAATTTGATGCATATTTTTTGCTGTATGCATCATTTTTTCCTCTCTACAGTTTAATATAAATCTGGCAAACCAAGGGATCATTTTTGGAACGTAATTCCATTTTAAAGCTAAAGGTCCACGAGAACTAATTAACATTGATGGAATATCTGCTATTACATCAGGTCTATTTAAAGGAACAGAAGCATAGGGTGAAAAATGTCCTGCGTTCCCATAGGAAGCTGCGCTACCTGGCTCTTCTCTATCAAAAAGAGTTACATTAAAACCTTTTTTTTGTAAAAACAAAGCATTACAAACCCCTTGAATTCCTGCACCTATAATTCCAATTTTTTGATTTTTTTCAGTCACAGTTAAATATATTTTCTAAAAAAAACATATTATAGGTGATATTTGATCGCGGGTTTATTTAACTTAAATTGTTATTTTCCAATTGATATAAGGGTTAGGTCGTCACTCAATTTACTACCTGCATTTTTAATCACTGAATTGGATATGTCTGATAATTGCTTGCTAGAATCTAGGTTAAAATTTTCCTCTATAATTTTTAATGATCCATCTATTCCAATTTCCTCACCAGCACTATTTAGACTTTCAGATAATCCATCAGTAAATGCAAAAAATCTTTTATCCTCAAGTTTGGTCTTGTTTACATTATAAACAGACTTGTCCTTTTGTAATATTACTCCCATTGGTGGAGACTTACTTTCATATTGCTCATAATTACCTGATGATGACCTTAAAACTGCTGGTTGATGACCCCCATTTACCCATCTTATTTCGTCTGTTCTAGTATTGTATTCACCCAATATACAAGTAACAAACATTCCGCCTGTTTTTGTTAAAAATAAATCATTATTCATATGAAACATCATTTCATCTGGATCCACCTTGTCCCTAGACATTATTTCAAACAAAGTAGACGCTTTTGCCATAACCATTCCAGCATGAATTCCTTTTCCTGCAACATCAGCAATTATAAAATAAACACTATCATTATGAGGATAAAAGCTGAAGAAATCTCCAGAAACCTCTCTTGCAGCAATATTTATTCCATGAACTGGGTAGTTTTCTAAATTTCTTTTTGGTAAAAAGTTTTCTTGAACTTTTACTGCTAGTTTAACTTCATTAGAAATTCTATCTCTCCATTTTTGTTTTTCAGCCTCACTATTCTCTAATTTGCTCATCAATCTATTATAGTAAAGTCCAATAACACCTCCAGCAGTAAACGGATCCTGTGGTCCTCTTATTGTTAAGTCTCCACTTTCAGATTGTTTTTCTAATATAGTAATCAAGTCGTGTTCAACAGAAGTTGCATTATGCTCTGCAATGTTAAGTCCAAGTTCTTCATGTAATGGACTCACTCTTAAAGGATAAAAATAGTTTAATATTTTTAATAAAATATATGAACCAAAAAATGAAAAAGCACCTATTGAAACTATACCTATAAACTGAACTTTAATTTGTTCTAGTCTCGTTAAACCTGTTCCTAAAATATCTAGATCACTAAATAATCCAACCGCTATTGTTCCCCAAACACCTGCAGCTAAATGAACAGGTACAGCACCAACCACATCATCAATTTCAAATTTATTTAAAAGTTCATTTATAAAAATTGCTATTACTGCACCAATAATTCCAACAAAAATTGATGTAACTGAAGTCATTGAATTACATCCTGCTGTTATGGCCACTAGTCCAGCAAGAGGTCCGAGGATTACATAATATGGATCTGGTTTTTTAAATAATGCAAAAGAAATTCCAAGTCCAGTCAACAAACCAAATGCTGCTGCAAGAAAAGTATTAATTAAAATCAATGGTACAGCTTCGTCCATAGCTCCATTACTACCTCCATTAAAACCAAACCATCCAAACCACAAAATTAAAGTGCCTAAAACTGCTAATGGAAAACTTGACCCTGTAAATTTACCTTTATTTGCATCTGAATATTTGCCAATTCTAGGGCCTAAAATTAAAACTGCAGATAGAGCTATCCAACCACCAACTGAATGAACAATTGTGCTTCCAGCAAAATCAACAAATCCAATGTCTGTTAACCAACCAGTGGTCTTAACTTGACCTGTGACCGCTAACAATTGTCTAGTTGCATCAATATTATTTAAATAACTTGATGACCAGGCCCAATGTCCAACAATTGGATAAATTATACCAGTAGCAATAATAGTAATTATCAAGTACCCGTTAAATTTCATTCTTTCAGCTATTGCACCTGAAACAATAGTGGCTGCTGTTGCAACAAACATCGCCTGAAATACAAAATAAGTCATATATTCAGCCTGATCTGTTTTAAAAAAGAATAAATCTGTTCCAAAATAGCCGTTATAACTTTTTCCAAACATCAGACCAAATCCAAATATCCAAAAAATTACTACAGCAACGCCAAAATCAGCTGCATTTTTCAATGCAACGTTAATACTATTTTTATGTCTAGATAATCCAGTTTCCATGCACATGAAACCCGCTTGCATTATAAAAACAAGTATTGCACAATCTATAACCCAAAGGGTATCAACAAATGATTTTACCGATTCCAAGTCTACGTTTTCCACTTCATCCTCTAAAGGTTATATTTAATTTAAAGTACAGCATAGAAATTAGATGTTCAAAATAGGTTAGTTATTCGTTTTTTTTCCATATTAAATAAAAAAGATACGGGGATAAAGCTGGCACTATTCCGAACCAGAACCATTCATCCCATCTAAAGCTTTTATCTAACATTGGACTTTTTAGTCCATTCCACCAAGTTAAGTATCCAACAAATATAATCCATCCTAAACTCAAAGTTGCATAAATTTTATTTCTTTTAGATAAATCTCCACTAAAAATAATTTTAACTTTTTCTAAATATTTTTGATAATCCATTTTTAATCTAGCAGCCAGGTCTTGAAACTGTACCACCCTTAGCTAGCTGAGGTTTGCAAGTATCAGTATTATCTTCACTATTTTTAGACATTATTAAAAAATCATTTCCTGAACCAGCAATACAAACCCAGTAAGCCATATCCTTTGTAATTATGTCAGCATTATCAAATAAGTTAGTTTCTATATTATTTGAACTGGCTTCACTAGGAGTGCAGCTTGAGCTTGCTTCATTATAATAATACTCCCCTTTATCATTATAATATTCGCTTTGAGCTAGAGATACCTGAAACATAGCGTTCTCAACTGCTTTTCTTTTTGCCATTGATGTATAGCCGTTATAACTAACAATACCAACTGTTGCGAGAACTCCAAGGATTGCTACAACAACCAAAAGCTCGATGAGAGAAAACCCAGAGCTTTTGGTTGTCATAGAAAATTTTTAAGTTTGTACTACGGAGTAAAAACGTTTTTTAAAGTGTTAACTTCAGCTCCACTGCCTGTTGGGCATGCATCTTCGGTACTTGCTGTTCCATCCGTAAAACATGTTTCTACGGTTATTTTTTTACCCGATGCACTTAAGATCGTGTAACCAGCATCTTTTGTTGTTTTACCAGAGTCAACTATGGCTGCAGCTGAAGTCTTGTATGGATTTTTAAACTCAGTCATCGAAGCTTCTGCAGCAGCTATAACTTTAGCTCCAGTCCAACCATCGCAGGTTAACTGTTTAGTTCCATCTTTATCGGGCATTGCTTTTGTTTCACCCATTTCACATTTTTTAACTTCACTAGCAATAAATTTTACTGCTGATGCATGATTTGATTTAGCAGCTGACTTTTTAGCTCCAGCTGTATAACCTGAGTATGCAACTACTCCAACTGCTGCAAGAATACCGATAATTGCAACAACAACTAATAATTCTATAAGTGTAAAACCTTTGTTATTTTTTTTCATAAGTAAGATCCTATAATTTGTAAAAACTAGTGTATACATATAAATTAAATCTTTTAAAAGACAATACCTATTCATTAAGTACTCAAAATGGGCTATTTTAGTTGATTTAGACTATAAATTTAATAAATATTAATATTTATGTCATATAAAGTTACTGAAGAAGGCAACATATCAATAGTACACCTTGATGGTGAAATTGATATGGATGTGACTGAGAAAGCTAAAGAAATTATAATGCCTTTAATCGAGGCAAAAAAAGAAGTTCACCTTAATTTAAAAGAAGTTCAGTACATGGACTCATCAGGTATTTCTGTTTTGATTGAAAGTCACCAAAAAGCGACTGAAGTAGGAACTAAAGTTATCTTAAAAGATATAAGTAAATCAGTTTTAAAAGTAATTATGATGGCGAAACTGGAGCAAATTTTAAATTTAGGTTGATCATGAATAATCTAGCTTTAATTTCAGAGCAACGTGACTTTGTTGTTAGTTCATCAAGTTTAAAAGACGTAAGAAATTTCTCAAGAGAAGTATTCGAAAAAGTAAATATTGATCAAGATCTAAAAGATGAACTTGTATTAGCCATAGCAGAAGCTGCACAAAATATTGTTAAACATGCTTACCAAAACGAAGCAACTGATGACAAAATGGAAATTAAAATATCTTTACAAAACGGCGAATTAGAAATTGGTTTTTTTGATAAAGGGAGACCTGTTGATAAAGGCAATGTAAGACATAGAAAAATTGATGATGTAAAACCAGGTGGGTTAGGAACTTTTTTTATTCAACAAATAATGGATGCAGTAGTTTTTAAAGAAGGTGAAAAGCCTTGGATCAATCATTTAATTTTAACAAAAAAAATAAATTATTAACCACCCATTATAGCACCAACGTTAAATATTGGTGAGTACATCGCAATCATTAAACCACCAATCATTGTCCCCATAAATACAATCATTATTGGTTCTATTAAACTAGACATATTATCTACAGAGGTATCAAACTCTTCCTCATAATAAGATGAAACCGATGTAAACATTTCGTCTAGATTTCCTGTTTGTTCACCAACTGAAATTAATTGACTAAAAGTTGGAGGAAATACGGGTTCCTTTAAAAATAATTTAGTAAGAGTATCACCAGAGAAAACTCCTTTTTTAACATTTTCTAAAGCTTGAGTAACAACATCGTTATTACTGACTTGTTTTGCAATTTCTATACTTTCTAATAAATTTACACCAGCAGAGCTTAAGTTACCCATGATCAATGCAATTCTAGCAATTAAAGATTTTAAGATCATATCACCAAAAACTGGCATCTTTAAAACTCTTTGATGCCAGGCATATCTAATTTTTGGTATTTTTGTTGTTGTGTATTTAAATATTATAAAACCTACAACCGCAACAATTCCCAAAGTTAAACCACCAGCACCTCTCATAAAATTACTTGCGGTCATGATAACTGCTGTTGGAGTTGGCAATGCAACACCCATTCCGTCATACATTTCAGCAAAAACAGGTACGACTTTGATTAACATGAATACCATAACAGTAATTGCAACTGTGAACATGACCACTGGATAAGTTAGTGCACTTTTAATTTTTTTCTTAACTTTTTCTCTTTTTTCTAACGACTCTACTAATTTCATTAAAAATACATCAAGCTTACCACTCGCTTCACCGGCTTTTATTAGGTTGATATAAATATTATCGAATATTTTAGGGTATTTTTCAAAGCACTTAGATAAAGTAATTCCACCCTCTAAGCTTTTTCTAATTTCTTCAATAATTTCTTTCATTGTTGGGTGCTCGATTTGATCTCTTAACATTGTAAGAACGTTTAAAATTGGCAAACCAGCTTTAACCATAGTTGCAAATTGCTTTGAAAATAGCATTACATCTTGCGGAGTTATTTTCTTCTTTCCAAAAGAAAAGCCTTTCTTTTTACCTTTTTCAGCAGCAGCTTTCTTTTTTTTTGCTTTTACTAAATTTGTAATAATTATTTTTTGCTCTTTTAATTTAAAAGATGCTTCTTCTTGATTGAGTGCTTCTATTTCACCTTCAATATATTTGCCACCAGAAATTCCTTTATAAGTATATGTTTCAGAGGACATGTTATTCTCCCGATAATACCCTATCGAATTCTCTAAAATTTAAATCTCCTGTAAGAATTAGTTCCCTGCCCATATCTTGCATAGTTCTAAATCCTTCATTACCAGCTATTTCTTTTAGCTCAGGCGTTGTGGCTTTTCGTAGTATGGCCTCTTTAATTGGTTTGGTAACATTTAAAATTTCATAAATACCCATTCTACCTTTGTAACCTGTATCTTTACATTTCGGGCAACCTTTGCCTTTTTGAACTTTTGCTCTTGAAGCTTGTTCTACAGTAAAACCAAGATCTGCTAATGCCTTCGGAGTAATATCATCATCGGGTATTCTGCATTCTGAACATGTTTTTCTAGCTAATCTTTGTGCCAATACTAAACTAACTGCTGCACTAATTAAATAATCAGGTGTTCCCATGTTTTGCAATCTTGTAATTGTACTTGGGGCATCATTAGTATGAAGTGTGCTAAAAACTAAGTGACCTGTAAGTGCTGCTTTTAATCCAATGTCTACAGTTTCTTTATCTCGCATCTCTCCAACTAGAATTATTTCGGGGTCTTGTCTTAAGAATGATCTTAAGGCGGTAGAAAAGTTAAATCCTATATCATCTTTTATCTGAACTTGACCTACCCCATCAAGCTCATATTCAACTGGATCTTCTGCGGTTAAAATATTTAGGTGGGGTTTAGAAACTTCTTTTAAAATACTGTAAAGAGTTGTTGTTTTTCCAGATCCTGTTGGTCCAGTAACTAAAACTAATCCTTGAGTTCCATGAATAGCTTTTCTTAAATTTTTAAGATCTGTCTCCTCAAAATTTAATTGTTCTAAACTGATATCTCCTGCATCTTTATTTAGAACCCTCATTACTATTCTTTCATTTGTTGCAGTTGGTAAAATAGAAAGTCTGAGATCAACCACTTTTCCATCGATTTTAAAAGGGATCGCTCCATCCTGAGGAAGTCTTCTTTCAGCAATATCTAATTTACCCATGATTTTAAATCTTGTAACGACAGCACCATAATTTGAGTGTAGAAATTTTTTAAAATGCTCTTGTTCTTGAAGTATTCCATCTAATCTATATCTAACCCTAGATGTAAACCTATAAGGTTCTATGTGAATATCTGATACACCAGACTTAATTGCTTCAGCTACTACAGCTGTACTAAATTTAATCACTTCAGATTCATTTTCTATAGCTTCTATATCTTCCTCAGGCGCTTTTTCTAGAACTTCAGCTTGGTCATCTACATCATAATCAAAAGTTTTTGTTTTTTCTGCGTTTGTTTGCCTAATATCTGATATTGTATTTTCTCCACCAGCTAATAATTGGTCCACGAAATGAGATATATCGGATACCTTTGCAGCGTGTAATTCGATATCCATTTTAGTAATAGTTCTTAAATTTCTCATTAAACTTAATTTAGAGATATCTGATATTGCTATATGTAAAACTTTTCCATCAATTTTAAACGGAGCAATAAAATTCATGTTAATGTAATTTGACGGTAAAACTGTTTTTAATTCGTCGGTGATTTGAACTGATTTTAAATCTACAACATCTAAAGATTGATCTTGTACCAGTAAATCAAGAATTTTTTGCTCATCAGTTAAGTTTAATTCAAAAACAGCATCTAGTTGAGATTTATTTCCATCACTAGATACTTTTTTAATTTCCGCAAGATCCTTTCCAGAAATTATATCTTGATCAATAAGTATATTGATCAGATTTATTTCAGACTCTCTACTTATATTAATCATTATAAAATTCTTGGCGCAATAAACACTAATAATTCATCTAGATTATCATTTTTTGTATTATTCTTAAAGAGATTACCTATAACAGGCATATTTCCTATTCCAGGTACCTGTTCTTTACTATTTGCAAGAATGTTTTTCTTAATTCCACCAATAACAACAATGTCTCCATCTGCAACAAGCAATCTTGTTACTATTTCCATTTTATTAATTGGAGGTTCCTCTGCCGCCGAAGATCTATTTGGCGTATCATTGTTAACTTTGATGGTTAATAAAACATTTCCGTCACCAATTATACTTGGTGTTACCTCTAATTTTAAAGCTGCCTCTTTGAAAGAAGTAGATACAGAGCCATCAGCTTGAGTTTGATAAGGAATTTCTTCACCTTGTGTAACTGTAGCTAACTGATTATCCAAAGTAAAAACTTTAGGATTTGATATAGTTTTACCCATACCCATACTTTCTAATGCAGTGATTTCAGCTTTTAATACTGCTGACCCTGTTCTTCTTAAAATTCCAATACCACTTGTTGGCCCAGAAATTGGGAAATTACCAAGTGAGTCTGCTGCATCACCTAATGCAGGTTCTGTTACAGCGTCATTTCCACTTGAACCACCACCCATACCACCAATTTGTGATCCATTTCTCATGTATTTGCCACCCAATCTAGTTCCAAGAGCTCTTTCAAAATCTGAGTTTGCTTCCACAATAAATGCTTCAATTAAAACTTGTTTAGTTCTGATATCAATTTCTTTGATTACTTTATCAACAACGTCTAAGTCTTTTTCTCTACCTCTAACAATTATAGATCTAGTAGTTGTTTCTTCTGTTATAGTTATAACGCTAGTGCCCTCACCCGCAGAAAACAGTTCTTCTATAGTTTTTTTAGCTTGCGCAGGAGTAATATAATAAAGTCTAAATATTTCTGAAAATATAGGTTCTACACTATCTTCTAATTCGACTTTCTTTTTAACTGCAGCTGCCCTATCAGATTTATATTGTTCTTGATTGGTTAATGTTTCAGGTGAATGAACTCTTATTAAATTGCTTGCCGTATCAACGTCTGACGCAAAATTTTTCATATCTAAGAGTGCTTGAAATGCTTTATCCCAAGGAACATCGATAAGTTCAGCCGAAATTGCACCTGCGACCTCATCTCCAACTAAAATATTAATTTCTCCAATTTTGCCCATCAATTTCATTGTTTCCTTGTAATCTAAATTTTTGAATTTTAATGAAATCCTTTGTTTTAATAATGGATAATCGTCGGAAATTATCAAATAATTTTTTTGAGCTTCGGATGTTATTTTTTTTCTCTTACCAAGTTTTATAGTATCGCCTACTACTGGCTTTGGCCCCATCTCTAAGGTTTTAGATATTTCTGATTTGCCTGATGCAACAATATTTTGGTCTTTGATTAATGGAACATTATGTTTGAATGGTTTATCATATTTTTTTCCAAATTGTGAATTAGGTCCACAACTATTTAGAAAAATAGCCAAAACAAGTAAAAAGGATATAGAAAAAATTTTGTTAATATTCATTTGACTCTCTAATCATATTATTAAAATCTATAATTATAAATGACTCATCCTCTTTTTTAAAAATTGCCTCATTTAGTCTTAAATCAATTAATTGAATTTTACCCAAATACTGTCCAAGTGTTAGTGTCATTACCTCTCCACTTGAATTAACTAAAGATACATAACTATAATCCTTCCCCGAAATCAAACCTACTAATTTAAAATTATATAAACTTAATTGATTATCTTGTTCTTCTTCAGGAATATTTGATGCCATTCCACTAGTTCCTTCATTTCCTGCAAATGGATCATTTAAAGGAACCTCTTCATCTTCTTCTAATTCTTTAGCAATATCTTTAACTTGATCTAAAACTTCTTGTTTTTTATCATGATTATCAGCGTAACTACTGCTAGCGAAAGCAATAAAAAACATGATTAAAAATATTTTAAAAAAACTCATCAGGCATTCCTACTATTGTTAATTCTCCTCTGGCAACAATCGCTCCGGTTGAATCGTTTTGTACTATACTTATCGTCTCTTTGTCAAAATTTAACATTTTTTTTTGTTTAGATACTGCTCTTTTAAACTTTATATACCCCAAGAAATTCCCTTTAATTTCATAATCAACCGGTATTTGATAATACGAAATTGCACTTTGCTCTAGCAGTTCAGCAGACTGTGCAGCTTCTCCAGGTTTTAAAACAGGCTTTGGTTCTTTTTTTTCTATCTTAGATATTACAAGTCCATTTTTCGCAGCATGCAAACTTAGACTTTCATAAAGACCTTCAACTTCTGCTTTTGTATGAAATAGAGTGGAAGTTTTTTCGAATTGTGGTTTATTTTTTTCAATTGTATTTTTTAAAGTAATAATATTATCCTCTAATTCTACAATTTCATTTTGCTTTGTTATTTTATCATTATACTTTAGTTTACGTTCTTTAACCATTGGGTTTAAAACTGCGTAATAAACAATTAAAAATAAAAGTATTGCACCAAAACCTGCTCCAAACTTTATTAATATTTTTTTATCAATCGTTGCTAATTTCTCTTTTAGATCTGTCATTGTAATATTTTTAAGATCCATTACACAGCCTCCAACACACAAGCTATTACAAAACCTTTTCTACTCTGACTATCTTTTTGTTCAGGTAGAATCATGCTTGCTAAAGATGCTTGTGCAATTAATTTCTTGTTATTTAAATTACTTATCAATTTTAGAATATCTTGATCGCTAAAGGCTGTACCTTGTATAGTTATTAAATCTGACCCGTTGTACTCAATAGAGCTAAATTTTACTCTATTTGGTACAGCTGATGCTATTTGAGCAAGAACTCTGAAGCTGACGGTTTTGTTTGACTTGATGGAATTACTTAATTCTAATGATTTATCCATCATTCTTTTTTCTTTTAAAAATTTATCTCTTAACTCTGTTCTTTCCTGATGAACTTGAACAACTTGTTCGTAACCTTGAATTTTTTTGTTTAAATCCATTATTTGCCAAAATGAAAAACCAAATAAAATTACATAAATAACTGCAACAACACCTACAACACCTTTAAATGCAAAATTTGAAAAAGCCTTAGCTTTTTTTTGAGCTATCATGTTGTCTCTATTGGGTAAAAGGTTAATATTTTTTACTGCTGTTACAAATTTGTAATAACCAAAAACGTCAAGTTTTCTAAATGCTAAACCCATTACAGTAGAGAAATAAGAAGGATTGGTAAATTGAACATCGTTTTCTAATTGTGCTGGAACTTTAATCCCCTCAAATGGATTAAAGAGATTATAACCCGTATTAACCATATTTTTTCTAAAACTTGCTAAATAATCATCAACATTTTCTAAATTAGAAGTAACTTTTAAATTTCTAATTCTTTTTTCATATTTCGTTTCAAAATCTTGAACAGCCTGCTTAACTTGAGTCATATATCTTCTAACCAAAGCATCCATCTCTTCTTGATTATTACTTTCTTGGAGTGTTTTTCGATCTTGCGATCTTATAAATATATCTGTTATGATTGGATTATTTTCATAAAGTATCATTACATAATTTTCATCCAAACCAAATTCTAGAACAGCTGTTAGATTAGAATCTTCAATAGACCCTGCAATTTGATTTATTTGGTCAACAGCAGACTTTAATGCAAAACATTTTACATCAATTATTACCGCATTAAGTCCTGCCTTTTTAATAATTGCTGTATAACTGTTAATATCTGATAACTTTGAAGCAACAAATAAAATATCCATTGTGTTACCTTTTTCATCTTTATTTATAACTTGATGAAAAATTGAATAATCGTTTAAATTATCTGTGAGCTGTACAAGGTTTTCCCATAATGAATCTGTATCAATAGCTTTCTTTAGCTCCTCGTCTGTCATTAAAGGAGCAGTGACCACTCTTATAATCGCACTTGTTACTGGAATAGCTATCGCTGCGTTAGTTGTAGAAACTTTTGATGTTTGTATTGCTAGCTTTAGCTCATCTGCAATTTTATCCTGGTTTTCTAGAACTGTTCCATTATCATCTATACCTTCAAACTTATGAACAAAAAATTTATCTAAAACCCATTGATTAGACTTATTACTTGAGACTTGTGCTAGTCTTATTTCATTTGTTGTGAGTTCAACTCCTAAAATTTCCTCTCCCTGAACAGAAGCTTTACCAATCCGATTTTTTAAAAGCTTGCTGAAAAAGTTATCTTTCTTTGGTTTATCAGATTTTGGGACAGGTGAGCCTGATTGATCTTTATCTTTTTTCTTAAATAGCTTTAGGTTCGCAAATGGATTTTTCATAAATTTATATTATAAGTTTTAACTATATACTCAACTTTTACTAGAATAAAATAGCGTTATACATTATTAATTTAAAAAAATTAAAGTCTTAAATAACTTATTTTTATAGTAACAATATCGAATGTTTGAAAAATTAGAAGAATTAGCCAAGAACAATAAAAAAATATCTGACTTTCACATAAGATCAGGTGCTCCACTGGCATATCGACAAACAGGAGAGATCATTAAAGTTCAAGAGGTAATGGTAACGGCTCAAGATTTAAAAGATTTGTTGTCAATGAACTGTAGTGAACAAGAACTAGAAAAATTTAATACGACACACGAACTCGATACATCGGTTACTTTAAGTGGATTAAGATTTAGAGCTAATTTTTATAAAACCATTAAGGGACCGGCTTGTGTTTGCAGAAGAGTGGAAAGTAAAATTCCAGATATGGATCAATTTAATTTACCACAGGCACTTTATGATATCGTGGATTTTCATAAGGGTTTAGTTTTAGTTACAGGTCCAACAGGATCTGGTAAATCAACAACCCTTGCAGCTATTGTAAATGAAATTAATAAAACAAGAACTGCAAACATAATAACAGTTGAGGACCCAGTAGAATTTATACATGAAGATAATAGAAGTATAATTTCACATCGAGAAGTTGGGAAACAAACTGAAACATTTGCTGCTGCATTGAAGGCAGCTTTAAGAGAAGATCCTGATGTAATATTAGTTGGTGAAATGAGAGATCTTGAGACAATTAGTTTAGCTTTAACTGCTGCTGAAACAGGTCACTTAGTTTTTGGAACATTGCATACAAGTGGTGCTCCTAGTACAATCAATCGTATAATAGATGTTTTTCCTCCAGAGCAACAAGAACAAATTAGAGCGCAAATATCGACTTCATTAAAAATGGTAGTTACACAAAGACTATTAAAAACAAGAGATGGAGCAGGAAGGGTTGGTGCCTTTGAAATTATGAAATGCACAGCACCAATTCAAAATTTAATTAGAGAAGCAAAAATACACCAAATACCAAGCATCATGCAGACTGCAGTCAGAGATGGTATGATAACTATGGAAAAGTCTCTTGAGGAATTGGCTAAATCAGGAAAGATAGATCCAGGTGCAGCAAGATCAGAACATTAAAGGATTTACATTATTAGAATTATTAGTTGTTGTTACAATTGTAATGGTAATTTCTGCAGTTGCTTATCCTAATTTTAGTTCTTGGAGTAAAGATAGAGAAGTTAGAAAAAGCGCTGAACAAGTTTCAACAATGCTCTCTACTATTACATCAGCAGTTCAAAGAGGAAATTATTCTTTTGTACAATTAATGGTTACCCCTCGGAAAGACAAAATTGAAATTCATACAAGAGGTTTACAAAGAAAAGGGTACACAAGATTATTAAAAAAAAGAAATTCTCAAAACACTCAAATAACATGCAGCACAAATAAAGATGATTGGAAATCAAATTTAGGAGGTAATCCAGAAATTCAAAAGGTCACTGTTAAAGGTGTCGCAACTCAACTTGACAAAACAAGCTCAGTTTGTTTTTCTAAAAACGCTGCACATTATTCAACAAGTGGTGGTTTATCTCAGGGAAATTTGATTTTTGAAAAAAACGAACATAAAAGATTTATAATTGTTTGCAGCTCTGACCTTGCTCAAACCAAAGGTGGAAAGTGTCCATTAAAAGAAAAGGATGGTTTAAAGAAACCAGCTTATTTGATAGAATGGAGCAGATTTGGACAAATACAAAAATACAGATTTAGTGGAAATGATTGGATTAGGCAATAATAAACGAAATTCCGAGAGAGGACTTACATTAATTGAGGCTTTAGTTGCAACTGTTATTGTTGGTATTGGATTTGTATCAGTTTTTCAGATGGTTCAGTATTCTGTTTCTTCTATAGGTGTATCTAGCGATAGGTCAAAAGCGAATTTACTTATGACTATGGTAGTTGAGGATTTTATCTCTGAAAAAAATACGCTTCATGACAAAACAAAAAAAGTAAATTTTAAAGACCAATTATTTGATGATGAACATGGCTTTAGCAGCAAACCTAAGTTCGAAATAACATCTTGTTCAGACTCTGGACCAAGCAGAAAAAGCCCAGATGATAATGCTTTAGACAATAAAATTCATAAGTGGAAACACAGATTTTCTAAGAAAAGACTTAAGTGTACGAATGTTTCGGGTGGAACGACTAATGATGAAAAAAGGTTAAACGTATTTACTCTTTGTAACAATAGTGTTGTTTCTAAGTCAAATTTATCAAAAAGTAATAGGCCCTGTAAATTTAATATAACTAAGACATATACTGGACATCTACCAAATAGCAAAGCAGTTGGAATTTATTTAGAGAGATATTTTGGTAGACTTGAAGTGGGTATTACAACAGGAAAAACGAAAACTGTTAGAGGAAATAAAGAACCCGTATCTAAAAAAAAAGTACTCTATTTTCAAATTGACTAAATGAAAAGAAAATTAATAAATAACTCTGGTGTAACATTAATTGAAATATTAATTGGAATTGTAATATCAGTTTTAATGATGGGCGCGATGTATACTGCTTATAATGCAGTAAATAATTCTTACTCAAAAGTCACAGACAGAGCAAAAATTTCTGCCCAAGGTAGAGATCTTGTAACAATGATCGTTAGAGATATAAGAAATGCAGGATTTAGATATTTTGGAGATAATATTCAAATTAATTTATTAGAGCATTCACCTATATTAATTAAAAAGCCTGCTTCAAATAAATTTAAACAAGAATGTGACTCGATAGATATTGTTTTTGGAGGGGGACACTTTGATAGTAAGCAAAATTTTATTTATAAAAAATATAAGTCATCTTACCATTGTGAGAGATCAAAAATAGAAGATAGGGCTAAAGGAAAAAATAAATCAGGAACATATGATACCGTAGATGGTTTTGCTATTTTTAAAACTGTACAAGTTTGGAAAAACGGTAAATGGGCAAATCCAAACACAGATAATGATGATTATACTTTTGAAAAGCAAAAAGTTGCTGATTATATAGAAGATATGGTTTTTAATCCTATCGATGACAAAGGAGTACTAATTGATCCCCCACCCTCACCTACAAACATAAATAGAAATAAATTGTACAATATAAAAACGGTTGATGTAGCTATTTCAATTAGATCAACAAAACCTTTTTTTAGGACTAAAGCAGATAACAGAAACAAAGCAGTAATGAATGAAACTAAACGACAAAGAAAAGATAATGATAGATATTTTAGAGATACAATTATAGTTACTGCTTTTGCAAGAAATTTAGGGATACAATGAAAAATAAAAATGAAAAAGGTTTTGCTTTAGTTTTATCATTAGTTTTATTATTAGCTATGTCTTTGATGGGAGGTGCGTTGATAGTTATATCAGCAGGCGACCATACTAGTAATAATGTTAATGATGAATACCAACAAACTTTTTATGTGGCTGAAACTGCGTTATTGGAAGGTGAAAAAGTATTATTAAATCAGTTTCTAGGACCGTATGATACTTCAACTAATGAGAGAGATAAAACTAAAAAAAAATTGCCCGATGGAACTATAACTTTTAATGGCAAAATGAATAAGATCAATTATAGAGCTTCACAACTTGATAAAAAGTACAGATTAGAGACAGACAATATATGTTTTAACAGTTTTTCAGATGTTATCGGGACTAGCATTACAGTCGTTGCAGCAGAAAGTTGGAATTTTGGAAAGTTATTAACAGATAGTTTTGGGAATAAAGCTCAAGATTTTAAGGCTGAAGCTGAAAAATTAAAAAAATATTATTATGATTATTTTATTGTTAAAATTGGAGCCGCTCCTTTTAGAGGATCAGGAGGAAGTGTTAAGAAAAAAGCAAACAACAAAGGTCTAGATGGTATGGCATACCGTGTTTATGGTTGTGGAATTATGAAAGATCCTGATGATCCAATTGTTGTTGGGTTGGAAAGCACAGTTGTATTACCAAAATAAATATGTCATCATATAACTGTTAATTATATAGTATATATAACTTTATATTTAATATGAAATTAGTAACTAAAATATTAATTATATTTTCATTATCTATTGTGCATGCATATTCTGCTTGCGACTTTAAAGTAGAACTCGGAGTAAAAAGAAAAGCATTTGAAAGCTTGGAACTCACTGGACCACCACTACCCTTAGAGTATGAGGATTTTGATGTATATGGGATATTAGCTGATGATATATGCCCAGATCAAAAATTAAAAGAGGTAGCAATTGAGTATAAATTTTTAAAAGATGAACTTGTTGCGATAAATCTGATTGCATTAAATGATGACAGGAATTTAGTTTCTGAAAGTTTAATAATGATGAATTATTTTAAAAAAAATTTCGGAGATTTTGAAACACCTGATAATCCACGTTCATATACTGGTTATGAGGTGATAGATAAAAATAACGAATTTTACGTTTATGGAAGAATACCAAATGATGATGGTATTATGGATGAACAAATTTACATCTCAAATCCTGAGCTAGATACCAAACTTATGGATTACATGCGAAATATTGAAGAACAACAATTTAAGGCTGAACAATGAAATTAAAAAAATTATTTTTATTAGTTACTATTATTTTATTTTCATTTGTTAACAATGCTTTTTCAAAAGCATTACCACCTGGATCAGGAATAGGAGATGTGCCAGCAAACGTACTGTTAATGTTGGATAAATCAGGAAGTATGGGATGGAGAATGAGTGGTGGTACAGCAAGTATGAGGTATCCTTATGATGCTGATGCTGATAGTAACGGCGATATTTTAGTGTCTCAATATAATAGAGATGGAGTTAAAAAATTTGTTTATGGCTCAGGAACTTTTGATACTGGATTTGGTAACAGAGGAGTATCAGGAAAAGGAAACGCCAGGTTTGAAGGTAATCGAAATTGCAGAACATCTTATTCATATAGTGGAGAAACATATAATGACGTTTATTATACCACTGCGTATTATGAAAGAGCAGTAGTAGCTATTAGAGCAAGTGATGGAAGATGTTTAAAAAGGTATAATCTAGGTTTTTATCCATACAATATGACGATAGACCAAAGCACTGGTTATTTATATGTGGGAGGTAATAGAGGATACAAAACTATAAATCTTAGAACTGGTTCAATGAGTAACTGTAGTTATAATTACAATCAAGCATATGCTTTTGGTTCAGCGATTTCAGGTAGTCGTATTGTATATGCAAGACAAAATTATTTATATGTTCATAGTTTATCAGGAAGTGGTTCCAGATGTCCGAATACTTCTGGAAGAGCAATTACATATCGAGCAGGATATTATGTAGGTTTACAGTTCAATCCAAATAATAATAATGAACTTTGGACTTTATCTTGGACAGCAAGTCGAATGCAAAAGTTAACTTTTAATAGTAGCTTTACTGGAGTAACGATAAATCAAACTTTTGGAAGCAGAAGTAGATCAAATTCAACAGCTTCAAGAACATACTTTTATTATCCTTGGGGTCTTGGCTGGGATCAGGCAAACAATAGATTAATTGCTGCAGATTTAAACAAAGGATCAGTTCAAATATTTGATTCAAGTGGAACTTGGGTTAAAAATTTTGGAGGAGCTCCTACAACTAGAATGCAAGCAGCTCAAGCTGCGATTAGATCGATAGTAACAGACTCTTCATTAACCTCGGGTGTTAATTTTGGTTTTGCTAAATGGGCTGCTGGACGTTCCGGGTTTAGTAGTTGGAGTGGTGGAGATATATTTCAAGGTGTTGGTAGGGCCTCGCCTTGTTCAAGTGCCAATTGTTTAAAAGTACCGATCTACAAAGGTGGTGCAAAAGATATTGAAAACATGATTAGTGGGGTAAATCCAGGTGGTGGAACTGATGCAATGGCATTTATGCGAATTGCCGAACAATATTATACACATGGCAGTTTATCTCCAGTAGATAAAAATTCTCCATGTCAAAATAGTTACGTTTTAGTCATAGGAGATGGAGATTGGTATAACCATGGTAATGCTCTTAGAACAGCAAGAAGTCTAAGGCAAAACCACAAAATTAAAACTTTTACTGTAGCATTTGGAACCGGAATTAGCAGTAGAGGGATGAGATATTTTAATGAACTTGCAAAAGCAGGTGGAACAGATAAAGCAATCGTTGCAACAACTGCAGCATCCTTAAAAGTTCAATTAAAGGCAGCCATATCACAAATTATAGCATCCAAACTTTCGTTTACAGCTCCATCTATTACTGCAACTCTTGAAAAAGGTGGATCAATGTTCCAAGCGCAATTTGATTATAGACAAAATAAAGAGTGGGCAGGAACGATAACGAGAACAAAAATTAATCCAGATGGTTCACTTGATACTAAAGATAAGAATAATTGGTCTGCAGCTGATGTAATGCCAGACCCTAATTCAAGAAAAATTTGGAGCGCTGTTCCAGGAAGTGATTACAGGCTTGGTTATAATAATTTTTCTGTATCAAATGCAACTAATGTTGGAAATTTAATGCAAATATATGATCAAGATATTATAGATTATCATAAAGATAGTAATAACTCTGACGGATCAACAAATAATAGAAGATGTGCAAATTCACCTGGCGTAGTTGATGGTATTGCAGACGATTTAAATGGATTAATAAATTTTATAAGAGGTCAAGATTACTTTGACTACGATGGAGATTGTAATTTAACAGAAAAAAGAGACAACCCTTTAGGTGATATTTATCACTCGCAACTAGTTGTGGTTGGCCCTCCTTCAGCAGAAACATCTTTTACCTCTATCAATCAAGAAGCTTATTTTAGACAAGTAAATAATTATGAAGCATTCGCTCAACAATACGAGCAAAGAAAAGAAATAATATATGCTGGTTCGAATAGCGGAATTCTGCATGCATTTGATGCATCTACTGGTAAAGAAATTTGGGGATTTGTGCCTCCTTTAATAGCTCCTAATCTTCCAAAAGTTATGAACGCCAGCTTAAATATGTCAAAAGGTGGAACTAATGCAATGTTTGGTGTTGATGGATCAATTGTAGTTCATGATATGTATTTTAAAAGCCCTCTTAAAAATTCAAAAGGATGGCACACAATTTTATTTGTTCCTTATGGAAGAGGCGGTGCGGGATACAGTGTTTTAGATGTTACTGACCCTGATAAACCTGAACATTTATACTCAATATATAATGATATTATAAATAATAAAGTTTATAGAATGGATCATACGCAAAACGTAGCAGTCCATGATTATATACCAACAACTTATTCTTTAGCAGCTTTAGGTGAGTCTATTCAGGTTACTGATAATTGGAATGATGATTATAATGGTAATGGATTAGATTCAAGCAAAGAGATATGTAAATCTGATACTACGGCTTATTGCTATACAGGAAAAATTTGGACTTTTCCTATAAGAGGAGTTACGCAAAATGATTTAACAATTATTAAAGATGGTTCTAAAATTACAAATTGGAGCTTAAGAACTAATTCAAGTTCTGGAGAGACTGAAATTGTATTTCAAGATTCAATACAGTATTCAGCAACAGACAAACAAAACTCGTCACAAGTAGGTATAAGAATAACAGCTGGTTCATTACAAACTGGAGTTCAACCACCCGATCAAGCCTATGATTATAGTAGACTTGGTGAAACATGGTCAGAACCAAGAATTTTCAGAATTCCAAATAAAGGTGAGGGCGATAATGATATTATGGATGACATATATGTTGCAGCAATGGGTGGTGGGTACGGAACACAAAATCAAGGTGTAGGTTCAAATCTTACTATTATAAATTTAGAAGACACATTAAATCCAGGAAGCATTTATAAGGTCATAGAAATTGATGATATCTCAGGTAATGGGATAGTAAACTCAACACCAGGATCACCTGTATTAATAACTCCAGATACAGCTATAGGCGTTAACTTTAGTGGAGCATTATTGTATCTTCCTGATCTTGAGGGAAAAATTACAAAATTTAATCTTTCAAACATGAGACAAGACTCAGATTTAAAAAACATAAAAATATTCGATAGCACAACATTATTTATCGCTGAATCTACTAAACAGAATGGAAGATATATGTATCATTCAATGGATGCAACTATTGGAAAAGATACAAATCAACTATGGTTATTTGCTGGTACAGGTGACTACGAGAGAATAAATGATACTAGCACGACAAATGATAATTTATTACTAGGTATTAGAGATAAACATTTTCCATTCTATAAAGATATTGGAAAACCATTACAAGCAAACAAGCTAAGTGATTGTGAAAATACTACTGGTAATATGCCAGGTGCTGCTTGTTTAGATCAAACAAAAGAAGGGTGGTTCATAAAACTAAAAAACTCTGCTAAAATAACAGCAGAACCATCTGTTTATAAAGGATATGCTTATTATCCAATTTATGAACCAACAAAATCCAAAAATAAATGTAGTCTTGGAAATGCATATATATGTGCTGTAGATGATGAATGTGGACAAAACACATCATCTTTACTTGGTGGTATAAATACAAATAATTCTAATAAATGTGGATATGTTGGTCAGGGGGTACTATCAAAAATTGTATTCTTTGCTGATAAAGCTTTTGCTAATCTTGCAGGTCAATCATTGGATCCAAATAAAAAAGATCTTGTACAAATAGAAACAGTTAGCGGTGATACAAATATCTTTAGAAGTTCTTGGAGACATAATTACTAATAATCCTTAAAGGATGAAAAAAATTTTATTCAGTTTAATATTCTTTTTTTTGTTTGGATCAGTAAGTTATGCCGGTCCTTGTTTAACAACTATTGCAAGCGCATCAACAAACCAACTGGCATGTGCAGATGATGATATTTTAAATGTTACTTCTGCTGGGTCAATTACTTACAACGATAATAAGGCAGTTGATCTCGAAGATATAAGTGGAGTTCAAATTACTAATGATGGAACAATTCAAACAGAGGATGGAACTAACAAACAAATCGCAATAAATGCTGAGTCATCTTTGAATACTACAATTACAAATAACGGAACAATCAACTCAGATAATAAGTATGGTATAATATTAAATTATGCAGAAAATGTTGTAATTACTAATAATACAGGAGCAACGATAAGTGCTGACGGGAATACTGCAATTTATGGAAAAAACGTTGGTAACTGTCATTTTAATGGTACTAATTGCCATTCAGATTTATCTGGTCAATCTAATGGTGTTGGTCTCACACTACACAATCATGGTACCATTACCTCTACTCATGAAACAATTTGGTTAGGTTCAGGAGCCTCAGGTAATCACAGGAGCAAAGGTATTAAAATTTATAACTATGACGGTGGAATTATTAAAACAACAGATGAAGGCGATAGTCCGATTAAAGGTTTTCATTTAGTTGATTTTGAATTTATTAATTATCAGGGAGGTACAATTGAAAGTGCCGACAGACACGCAGTTAATACTGAACAATCTGAAGATATTAATTTTACTAATCATGGAACAATAACTGCAACTGATAAAAGTGCATTTTACTGTAAAACATGCTCGGATGTTACTTTTAACAACACCGGGACAATGACATCTGGAAATAACGCTGTAGTAATTTCAGCCGGGGATAATATAAGTATAACAAATTCTGGAACAATAACTGCCACTGCTGATAATTCAGGTTTAAACATAAGTTCATCCGACGGGACCGTTGTTACTAATACTGGGACTATATCTGGGGTTGATCATGGAATGCAATCTTCAAATGTAGATAATTCTACGATAACAAATCATGGAACCATTTCTGCAAGCTCTAATTCAGGATATGGACTAGTGTATGAAAATAATGGAACCAACAGAGTAAATAATACTTTAAACAATTATGGCACGATTAGTGCAACATCAGGTTCTTTGGCAGATGGAATTGGTATTGGAAAAAATGCCTTCCCAATGTTTAATATTACGATAAATAATTATGGTACAATTTCTGGATCTGATAATTCTTTAGTTGTTCTTAACTCTTCTAGTACAGGTATAGATATTGTTACAAAAGGTGAAGGTTCGTATGAAGGTGAGATTGATTTAAAAGATTCAACTACGACAATGACATTAGATTGTAGTATTTCAAAAGATCAAAAAATAGAAATCCATAACAAAACAAATATGGTTGTCACAAATAATCTTTGTGGAAACGATACCTATGAAATATTAGATAGTAACAGTGATCCAGATGCTGATAATTCGGAAACTAATGGTTTCTTATATGTTTATGGTGAAGATTTAGATATTGATAGCCATAATAAAAAATATCGATCTGAAATATTTTTATCTAATTTAAATGATATTTTCAGTTCGGTTTCAGAAGAAAAAAAATCTAGTGGATATTATTCTGTAAAGAAAAGAGACAATATTTATAAAAATGAAACAACAGGAGTTACCGGAGATTTTAAAATTGAAAATGATAATTTTACACCGTTTTTAAGTTATTCTAGTCAGCAAGCAAAATTTAATAATGGAGAAGTAATAGATAGTGAAAATTTAGCTATTGGTTTAAAAAAAGATATTGATTACGAGAAATTTAAATTTTCTGTAGTTTCAATTTTTGGATTAACTCAAAATAAATATTTAGATCTTGAAACTGAAACACAACAAACAATTTCCAAAGAAAATCTAGGTCAATTTGCTGGTGTAAATTACACAGCATCCAAAGATATAAATATTAATGATAGTCAAATTTTAAATATTGAAGTAGATGGAAAATATGGCCTAAGAAGACTTCCTACTTATTTATCATCATTTACTGATGGAGATCTTTCTGTTGATGATGCAGTGGATCAAGTTCTATCAGCAGGTTTTAATGTTGAATACTCCAAGTCTTTTAAGAACGGTTTTGTGCTTAAACCTTATACAGGCTTATCTTTAAATCAAACCGTAAGCAATAAAGTTGAAATTACTGCTGACGGTGAGAGAAAAGATATGGATCATTACATGTCTGATGATCTAGCAGTAAAAGCTGGTTTAAATATTAGCAAAAATACTGATAATTTCGGCCTAAACTTTAATCTAGAGTTTAATGAACAAAATGGACTTAAAGATAGTAAGATAAATGTTTCTTTGACGAAAAAGATCCAAAACAATATAAGCAAAAAGATACAAGGTCTTCCTATTGATCCTGAGCTTGAAAGTTTATTTGATCAACTACAATTAGCTAGGGAAAATGAAAGATTGGCGAAAATTACAGGGCAAGCAGTAGAAGAAAACAGAATAATGAAAGATATGATTATTCAATTAATTAAAGAAAATAATAAACTTAGAACTGAAAGAAATCTTTTATTAGAAAATTAATCTTAAAGTTTCAATAATACTAAAATTTTTTCTAGAATATTTGTTAATTTCGTAAGCTTGAAAAAATTGTCTATATTTAATTTTTTCGTTTTCATTAAATTTATTAAAAGTTTCTTCTAAAGTATCTGATTTTAATATTCCTAATTTTTTTTTTTTTCCTATTAGAAGCAAATATAAATATAATTTCATTAAGTTCTTACTATTAATATAGAAAATTATTTTTATCAAAATAAAGAATATAATTGGAGCAAAGATCCAAACAAATATTTTTGAAAAATTAAAATTTAATATATTTTTGATAAAATTTTTCCTTTCTTCGTTATCATATGACAGCAAATGTTTAGTCCAAATGAAATCAACATAACTAAAATAATAGGATATTCTTTGAAAATATTTTGAAGAAAATAAACTCTTTGAATTTAAATCTTCATAATTAATTACATTATTTAGTGTATTTTTAACATTTTCATCAGGTATAGCTTTAGTAGGATCAATTCTAACCCAACCTTTATCTTCAAGCCATATCTCAGCCCAGGCATGAGTATCCTTTTGTTTAAAGCTGTAAAAATTACCAACATCATTTAATTCTCCTCCATAATAACCAGTAACAATTCTACTTGGAATATTTGCTAATCTTGCAAGTAATACAAACGTTGCAGCATAATGTTCGCAATAACCTTCTTTGATATCAAAGAAAAAACTTTCGTAATCATTACCAATAATATTTTGAGGATTTAAATTATAATAATAATCGCCTTTGGAAAATCTTTTATAAATTTTATTAAGAAACTCTATTTGGGTTGAATTATTATTTTCCGAAACCCATTTCTTTAACTTATATGAAATATTTTTTGGAGTTGATACATAGTAATTTCTTAAATCTTCACCTAAAGAAATATTTGTTTTAATTTTTTCAAATCTTACTTGTTTATTTCTATCAATTAAGTTTCTGCTTATAAATGTTTGGTTAAAGTAATCTTCAGAAATTTCTGTAAAGTTTGATGCTATTTTCGAATTTTTTAAACTAGGTATCCATTTCTTTTTATATGGTTCTAAAATAATTTCATAACTTTCATTTAGATTTTGTTTATCGTTAATTTTTAATGAATTTTTAAATTGGTTAAATAAGTAATATCCAGACGAAGGTCTCCAAGATTTGTTATCCTCAATAAAATCAAATACTTTTACCCTAAAATATAAGTCCTCTTTTTTATAATTATTATTAATCAACTTAAATATTTCTTCTTCAGAGTTTGAAAATTCACTAAAAGAACCAAGATTTATTGTATCTGGAATACCTAAAGAGCTTGTAGATTGGTCAAATATTTTAAAATTTATTTCTGCTCGGGGAAATATTAAATAAAAAATTATAATAAAAGGAAAAATACTTAATCCAAAACCTAAATATTTAAATATATTTTTTAAGTTTAAATCTAAAATTTCTTTTTGCTGAATTAAATACATATTAACAACAATCAAAATTACTAAAGCTATAGATGTTAGTGTGCTAATAATGTCTTGTCCTTTAATTAAACTAGCAATTGCAATCACAATACAAATTAGATTAAAAGAGAGTAAATTATTTTTATCATTTAATTCTGAAAATTTAATTATAATTAATACTCCTAGACAATTAATAAAAAATTCTTCTGACATTACATACTGATTTAAAATTAATTGAATATAGAGCGCTGATAATGCAATAGCTCCAATTAATAAACTTTTAAATTTTAATTTAATTTTTAATAGAAATAGACTTACTATAAATAAAATGAACCAAAATATTTTAATACTAAATATTAGGTCACTTGATAGACTTAGGATACTTATGAATAAAGTAATAAATGTTAAGTATGAAATATTCAAAAAATTATTTTTCAACATTTGACAAATATTTAAGAATTTTATTTAATGAATTTTGACTACTGTTTAATTCAAATACATTATTTCTATGTTTTATGATAAGTTTTTTTTTGTTATCAAAAAAATAGTGTATAATATATACAGCATAACCTAATAACAGTTCAAAATTAATTTCTTCGTATTTATTTAAGTTTAAAATAAAATGTGATTGCTTTTCAACATCACTGAAGACTTTGACATATTTATTCTTGCCTGAGGATTTTTTCCAAGCTATTTTGGAATAACTATCACCATATTTATAATCATCTAACCCATCAAATTCATCTGCATTTTTTAGTTTATTGATTTGGAACTCATTTAATATTTTATCGTTTGGTCTAATTTTTGTTGGGTGAATATATATTTCTGATTTAGATATAAGTGGAACTTTTGTTCTAATAACACCAAAAGGATAAATTGATTTAAGTATTATTTTATCTAGACAATATTTTCCTCTTTGTTTATTGAAATATTTTAGACGGACAGTATTAACTTTTTTATTAAAATTGTAGTTGCCTATAGTCTGTTTGTTATAATCAACATCAATATTTAATTTTTTTTCGTTAGACAGATTAATAATTTGTAAATTTATTATTTCAGATTTTCCAGCTTCAATAACAAAATTTTGGTTATGATTTAGATTTAAACTATTAATATTCTGATGAGATACAAAAATCGAGATAAAAAAAATAAAGAATATGATTATTGATATCAATAATGCAGAATTATTTTCATAAAATACTGATATTAGAAAACAAAAGAAAATAAACAGCCCAAGCCCAATACCATTGAGGTTTGGATAAATATAAATTTTTGTTTTATTTTTTAAATTAAATTCAAAAAAGTTAGAAATTCTTTGAATACTTTGTATTTTCATCCAATTATGCTAATTTTTTCAAGTATTTCTTTATTAACAAATTCGAATTTATCCTCTTGATTTAGAAATCTTATTCTGTGCCTCAATATAAAAGGCAATGTATCTTTTATATCTTGATGTGTGACATAATCTTTTCCATTAATAATAGCCCATCCTTTAGCTAGATTTATAATTTGCTTCATACATCTTGCAGAAAGATAAATTTTTTGCTCTAGTGTTTTTATAATCTGCTCAATCTCTAATACGTATTTATAAATTTCTTCTTTAACTGTAATTTTATTTTTTTTTATTTTGATCTCGTCCCAATCTAAATGACTTGTTTTTCCATTGGTCAACTCAACATCCTGTTTTAGCATATTTATTTTATCATTCTCGCTCAATTCAGATAAGGAGTAAGAAATCATAAATCGATCTAGTTGCGAATCTGGTAATAAACTTGTTCCTGAAGTGTCCATAGGATTCTGCGTTGCGATTACAAAAAATGGCTCAGGTAAGGAATGACTTTCGCCATCTATAGAAACTTTTTTTTCTTCCATGGCTTCCAGAAAAGCACTTTGTGATTTTGGACTGCCTCTATTAAGTTCATCTGCTAAAACGATATTTGTAAATATTGGTCCTTGCTGAAAATTTATTTTGTCATTGGATAAAACATTAAATCCTAATATATCACTTGGTAATAAATCAGATGTGAACTGAATTCTTTTAAAATTTAATCCTAAATTTAATGTAAGTGCTTTTGCAAATGTTGTTTTGCCTGAACCTGGATAATCTTCAATTAATATACTTCCCTCGGAAATTATTGCAGCCAACGCAAGTTTAATTCTATCCGTATTACCAATTATTATTTTTGAAGTATTTGTGATTACATTTTCAAACATGGCTAATATTTTAATTTATATCAATTGTACAAAATAGTCTTGAAATACCAAATAAAAAATTGTCCCTATAATTATAAATGGACCAAAAGGTATTTGCGATGACATTTTTTTTGAATTTTTAAGCAAGTCTGGTAACACATAAATAAGAGCAATAATTGAAGAGAGAAAGATTATAAATGGAATTGAAATCCACCCAAACCAAAAACCTATAACTGCAAAAAGTTTTGCATCACCTAATCCCATACCATCTTTCTTTTTTATTTGTTTATAAAAATAAATAATTGACCAAATCATTGCATATCCGAAAATTCCTCCTATCAATGAATTAATATAATTTGGAAAGATGGAATTTAAATTTGGATCAAACGATTTAATAAAACCTAAAATCATCATAGGATAAGTTATGGAATTTGGTATTATATAATGTTTCAAATCTATAAAGAATATTATTAGAAATGCTAAGCTTAAAATTATAAGCAGTATAGTTGTCAAAGTAATACCAAATAATAAATAGATTACTGTGAAATTTAATATGCTAAGAAGTTCAACAAGAAAATATTGAAAAGAAATTTTTTTTCTACAATTTCTACATTTAGATCTTAATATTAAATAAGATAAAACTGGAATATTATCAAACCAAGATATTTTTTTTTTACAATTTGTACAATACGATCTACCAAGTGCTATATTTTTGTTAATTGGTAATCTGTATATGCAGACGTTGGCAAAACTGCCCCATAAACCTCCTATGACAATAAAAAAGATTATATCCACAAAGATGTATTAAAATTTAATATTAGAGGAAAATTCAAATATTCCATCAACTAAATATTGAACAAATAAGACTGCGTCGTACAGATGGATATATAAATTGGGGCTATTAATGATAATCTCCATGATTGAAAAATTTATCAAAAATTGCTTAAAATACTAGATAAATAAATGTTTCTTTTTAAAACAAAAAAACCTATTGAGCCAGAAAAACAAGCTTCACAAGTAAATGAAGATTTAGAACTTGTTACAAAAATGAATCAAGAATTTGCTGTCTCTCTTGATTTAAATGATACTCTTAAAACAGCTCTACAAGTTATCATTGCTAGATTAAATGCTGAAGCCGCAAATATTTTTCTTATAAATGAAAAAAAGAAGAAGTTTGAATGTATTGCATCACTTCATCAAAATTATCTTGATGAATATGAGTTAGATTTAAAAGATGGTGTAATGGGTAAAGCAGTAGAACAAAAAAAATGTATTCGTGTCGGTAATGTAAGGAAAGATGTAAGGGAAATAGCTGAGTTTTATTTTGATTTAGATAACAAAACTAATTTTAACACATACTCTGTTCTATGCTCTCCATTAATTGCTGCTAATGAATGTATAGGTGTAATTCACTGCTTGAACAAAAAAACAAATGACAAATTATTTATTGAGGATGATAGAAAATTACTAGAAACACTATCAGCTCCAGCAGCACTAGCTATTAGAAATGCAAAAATGGCAAAAGAAATGATAGAAAAAAATAAAATTCAAAAGGAAGTAGAAATTGTAGGGGAAATTCAAAAATCACTATTGTCCAAAAATAAAGATGAAAACTTTCCAGTTGCGGGAATAAATATTCCAGCAAAAGTTGTCTCTGGAGATTTTTATAATTTTTCAGATTTGGGCGATGGTAAATATGGATTTGGTGTGGCAGATGTATCTGGGAAAGGTATAAAATCTTCTCTTTTAATGTCAAAAGCATCAAGTCTGTATAGATGTTTAAGTAAAACAAATTTTTCCGCATCAGAATTATTATTTCAATTAAATAACGAGATATGTGAGACAATTTCAAGAGGTATGTTTGTTACGATGCTAATTGGAATATATGATTCAAACAAAAAAGAATTGCTTCTTTCAAGTGCAGGACACGAACCACCTTTAATTTTATCTGCAGATGGTAAATTTAGTAATTTTTCAGAAGCTGGTCCTCCTTTAGGAGTTATGCCTAAAACAAAATATCCTGAACACAAATTGTCATTTGAGAACAGTTCGATGTATATTTTTACTGATGGTATTACAGAAATTAAAAATCCAAGTGGCGAAATGTTAGGATCTGAAGGCTTTGAAAACTACATAAAAAAATATCAATTAACTCCTATTAATGAAAGATTGAAGACTATGATAGATGATATTCTTAATGCAGGTCATATTCAAAAAGATGATCTAACAATTGTAGTGATCGATGGAAAATAGTTTAATATTATTCTGCAGCTTTTGCTGAGAGTGTACCGGTAGCTTCATATCTTTCAATAGACTCTACAAATTCTTGTTCTGAAGCACCGTCAGCTGTGAAGCCACCTTCAAATGCAAAATTTCCAACACCTTCTGCACCTTCTGATGCTGTAGTAAACTTTCCATAAAAATATATAGAGCCATATGAACTGGCGTCATTTACATTGTTGTTGTACTCTTCAATATGGTTTTGCTTAACAGTCCAATAACTTCCAGCATCACAGTGTGTGCAGGCATCTTGAAGAGTTGTAGTACTTTTCTTCATCGTGCTAAATTTGTCATGTTCTCCTGCAAATACCGCAGCGTATGATCCCCAGCCGTCACCTATTCTTTGGTCATCAGTTGCTACTATAGGTAGGTCAGTAAATGCTGCTGTACCTGTTCTCCAACTTGTTGCAATTTCTGTGCCCCCAGTAGAATCCCAATTTCCTCCTGCTCCAACAGCTCTTGTGATTTTAGTATCCACATCGGCAAAAATATCTCTTTTTTTAAAATTAACATATACCTGAGCTCTAACCTGTTGAGATGCACCTGATTTAAATACATTGTTATTGCTTGTGTAATTTAAGGATCCACCAGTAACTTTACTTAATGTTACCCAGTCACTGTCATAAATAATTGTATCTTGATCAATTGTTTGAACATAGTCATCATCCAAATGAGCATAATTACCCTCTAATGATGCAAGTGCTTTTGACATAGACTCAACACTTGAAGTATCGATGCTAGCAACAATAGCTGCAGCATCAGCATCTATAGTCAATCCAAATTTTTCAGCTGACTTTTGAATGCCGGCAGTTAATTTTGATGAATTTATTAATTTTGATGTAGTACTACTAGTATTACTTGTAACATTTTGTGATGTATTATTTGCTGAATAACTCATGGAATTTGCTATTTTACTTAAAGTTGTCGTTGGAGTTGGAGTTGATACAACGGCATACGAATAGGAATTGAAGATTATATAAATAATAATCGATTTTATTATAAATAAAATTTTCATAATTTAATTTTTTACCATCGCTTCAAATCCTGGATTTGTTATATCAACTGAATTTACTCCATCAGATAATATTAAATTTCCTGGTATCATTCCTAAAGTGTTATTAGGACCTGGTCCTAATAAAACAACAGTGCTTTCATTATTGGATTCTGACAATACAACAAATTCTGTACCACGTGCTCCTAAAGTACCAGCTGGAACTTTTACCTCAAGATTATCAGGATTTTTTTTACTTATCTGACCAGTAATGAACTTAACTGTTCCTGTTTTTACAGTTGAAACAAAAGAACCGTCTTGACTATTTGGATCATAAACAAATTCGTCAATAGTAAGTTCTGTTTCCTCACCTAAAGTTAATACAGTTTGATCAAGAAATAATATTTGAGCATTTGATTTACTTTTTGATATAATAGTATCTCCAAAAAAAATTTTTGAGCCATTTGAGAGGCTCTCGTTTTTTTGATTTTTTATATCTCCAATTGCAGCTCCAATTACACCTACAAAACTATTGTTGCTTGCTTTGGCTACACTAGCAAATGTCAAAAAAATAATTATTAATACTTTACTTAAATAGCGCATTTAAATTAAATCTTTTAGTTAATCCCATTGTAAAAAACTTTCTTTCTACATCGTGATTTTGTATATTTGAACTTACATCAGACTGTCTTAATTTTAAAGTGTAAAATACTCCTTCTGAAAATTTTGAATTCTTAATAAATGGTAAGAGTTGAATAATTTGGCCCTCCAATGAAATAGAATTAACAAAACTTTCGTCGTCTCTAATTTTACTCACACTAAGAAAGGTTTCAGGTTCATCATATGCATTTTTTAAATATGTGCTGCTTAATTTTAATGTTCCTATGGGTAAGAAATGAGAATAAGTTAGGTTAATTCCCGTAGAATCATAGCTATCAAATTCTTTCTTAGCTTCTGTTCTGTTCAAGATTATTTTAGTTCCAAGTTGACTTTTTTTTGTAAAATTAAAATTGTGCTTAATAAAACTAGAATACACATCACTATCATTATCATCTGCGGCTGTAAATGCTGAGCTCCTGTCGTATGAGGTTTCAGAAAAAGCTAGACCATAATTGATGTTGTGCTTCTCATTAAAAAAATAAGTATTGTTAAATCCATAACCTTTTGATTCATAATCTTCTTGTCTTCTGTAATTAGGTTTGCTCCAGTATGCATATGGCGAAATATAATTATTTCCGAATATTTTAAAGTAACTCAATGATGAAGAAATTATATCACTGTCTCCAGTAACTTTTTTTTCGATAGTTTTAACATCTAAACTTATATTAAAAAAAACAGATGAACTATTATTAAGATTTCTACCAATCGTTAATGCACCAGTTCTGTTAAAAGTCTTATCATCTTCTACAACCAACCTTCCATCAACAGCAGGGTATGGTATTAAGTTATCTTCTTGTAATAATTTTTTTGATTTAGTGATACCACTTACGTTGTTTTCTTCTGTTTGTAAGTATTTTAAATCTAGATAAGCAAACCATTTACTTTCTTTTTCCTTGGATGGACTAGTTAATAATTTTGCAATAGTTTTTTTTGTTTCAGCAGGGGTATTGGGATCATTCATCATAGTTCTAACCATTAGATCTACTTTAACTTTAGAATCCATTTCAATTAATATTGATAGAAGATAAAGTTTAATATCTAAATTTTTTGGATATAACATGTTTAAACGTTCCAATGTTGATATGGTTAATTTAAGGTTGCCAGTATTTTCTTGTTGCTTGGCATAATTTAAGTTTAATTCTAAATCTGTAGGATTTTCTAAAATTTCTTGATAGGTTATTTCTTTGGCTTTTAAGCTTGTTTGAAAAAATAAAATTAAAGTTAATATAAATGATATTTTTTTCATTTTTTTGTTTTTAATAATTCGGTATTTTCTAAATTTAAAGCTAAACAGGTAATATCATCTCTCAATTTATCTGAACCCCAATTTAATTTAGATGCAATTCCTTCAACGATACTTGAAGGATTTACTTCATTTAAATTTTTGATTATCTCTTCTACACCTTCTGCTCCCAATTCCTTTCCATTTTCTAAATATCCCTCTGTAACACCATCTGTATAAACTACAAAAGTTTTATCTTTTAGATTTATAGTTTTTGACACTACCATGCTTTCTGTAAAATATTTAACTATCCCTATAGGCGGTAATTCAGATTTTAAAAATTCGAAATTTAAACTTTTATCAAATAACATAATACTTTCATGACCGGCATTTACAAATGTGACATCTCCAGTTTCAGTGTTAAATTTTCCAAAAACAGCTGTTACAAACATTCCTTTAAATTTAGCTTCAACTAATTCATTATTTACTAAATAAACAACTTTCTCTAGTGGTATTGATAATTTAGATAATGCTCTAAATGTAGATGATGCTTTTGCCATATACATCCCAGCCTTCACTCCCTTTCCTGATACATCTGCTAAAGAAAAATAATACTCGTTTTTACCAACATTTATTAAATCATAATAATCACCAGAAACATCTCTTGCTGGAATGTTTTTAGCATAAAGAAAATTATGATATTTAGAGATTTCTGGGAATAAACTTTTTTGTACATCTCCAGCTAACTCTCTTTCTCTTAATAATTTTGTCTCTTTCTTTAAATTTTCTAGTGCAAATTTATTCTCTTGTATAAATCTAAAATAAAGACCAGTTAAAAACGTTACGAGTAAAATAAATATAGGGTAACTAATATCGATCAATTCTGCCCTAAAATAATAAAAAGCAAAGCCTGTTATAAAAATTGAAAAAAAACCTAAAATAAAAACAGGCAAACTATATTTTGGTCTAATTTTTTGGGATAAAATAAATATTATTGTCGCTAAAATAATAGTTAATAAAAGTTCTATTAAATAAATTTCTGGATTTCTAAGTAAATACGATTTGTCTAATATATTTTCAATTACATTAGCGTGGACCTCAACTCCTGGCATTATTATACCTAATGGTGTTTTAACTAAATCAAAAAGTCCTTGAGAAGAAGCGCCTATTAAAACATATTTATTTTCAAATCTAGATCTATCAAAATTTCCTTCAAAAACAGAACTTGCAGAAATATACTGACTCTCTTGTGGTGATTTATATCTTATCCAAAGTAATCCATTATTATCAGTTGGAATTTTATGTGGTCTAACGCTTATTTTTTTAATTCCTACTTCATCTAAATTTACAAATAAATTTTTTTGTTTTGAGCCAACTCTGATCATCTCAAGACCTATTGTTGGGTAAATTTTTTTATCAAATGAAACAATTAACGGTAAAGATCTTATAATCCCATCAGTTTGGTCCAAAAATGAAATTGAACCTAATCCTTTCACATTATTTTCAAGTAATTCTAGGGAACCAATAGAATTTGGATAATTATAAACAAATTGATTTGGATCTCCTCCTTTAAATAAAAATCTTGCTTTAGGTTTACGACTATACTTTTTAAAAGACTTTTCAGTGCTTCCAAGTACTGCAAGAACAGCTTTAGAATTTCCTAGTTCTTTTGTAAAGTATTCATCGTGACTCTCTATATTTTTCAATTCATTAATTAGATCTAAAGATTTTAGATCATAAGCTTTAATAAATTCCTCCGGTGATTGTTTATCTTTCTCGCTAAAAAAAACATCAAATCCAATTACTTTTGGTTCAGCTTCATTTATGTTGCTCAGTATTTTTGCAAACACAGATCTATTCCATGGGAATTGTCCAAATTTAAGTAAACTTTTCTCATCTATATCTACAATAATAACATCAGAGTTTTGTTTTCTTAAGGGAAATATTTTCTGGTATAAGTCAAAGCTCAAAAATGAAACAGATTTAACAATAGTTGGATTGCTAATTTTTAAAGATATTAAAAGTAATAATATCAAAATATATATTAGATAATTATAATATTTTGAGACAAAAGATTTCACAATTAAAATTAATCTTGATTGAGCACAATGTAAAGAATTCAAATAATAAATGAATATTATGAATTAAATAATTTGATTTAATAGACTGATATTTGCTCTTGATTATAAATTTTACAGCTCATTACTATACTAAGTCCCAACATAATTGATAATAAAGATGATCCTCCATAAGACATTATTGGCAAAGGAGCTCCAACTATTGGAAGCATTCCTAAAACCATAGCAATATTTACAAAAACATAAAGAAAAATTGCTGTTGCAAAACCAAAGCAGTATAATTTCGCAAAGAAACTTCTTGATACTAGACCAGTATTAATAATTCTATAAATTAATAATATATACAAAAGTAAAAGTATTATTGACCCAAGAAATCCAAACTCTTCGGAAAATAGAGTGAATATAAAATCAGTATGTTTCTCAGGTAAAAATTCTAAATAACTTTGAGTACCTTTTAAATATCCTTTCCCAAAAAAACCACCTGATCCAATAGCTATTTTTGATTGAATTATCTGATAACCGGCTCCCAAAGGATCTCTATCTGGGTTGAAAAAAGTTAAAATTCTAGATTTTTGATATGGTTTTAAAATAGATATAGCAAAAGGTAATGAGACCAATAATAATAATCCTGAGTAAACAAAGTATTTAATATTTAACCCTGCTAACCAAATTATAGCGATACCACTTCCAGCAATTAAAATAGAAGTCCCTAAATCAGGCTGCTGTATAACAAGATAACAAGGAATTATTAAAAGTATAATCGGTTGAATTAAAAATTTATAACTTTGAATATCTGAGCTTTGAATTCTATGATAATATCTTGCAAAACATATTATAACCCCAATCTTCATTAGTTCTGAAGGTTGTAAGTTTAAAAAATATAGGTTTATCCATCTGGTTGCACCTGATGCTGAAATCCCAAAAAATAGAACAGTTATTAATAAAATTAATCCAACAATATAAAATAAGTAAGCATTTTTATACCAGGTTGAAACCCTCACAAAAGATAAAACTAAAAATAAACAAAAAAATGCAGATAATCTAATTATATGATTTTTTGTGTAAAAAGAAAATTTTCCTCCTTCAGTAGAATAAATTGCAAATATACTAATTGATCCTATAGCTATAATTAATAAGATTAATAAATAATCAATAGATTTTAGTTTATCCAGAAAACTATAGTTGTTTGTTTGTATTCTTTCTCTTAACATTATGCTAAACTACTATTTCCATTACTAATTTGCTCTCTTAAATTGTGTCTATCAATAATTCTTTTGATTAATTTACTTGCAAGTGGAGCAGCAGCTTTACTACCAGAACCTCCATGTTCTATAATAACACTTATTGCGTACCTTGGATCCTTATAAGGAGCAAAAGCTACATATAATGCATGATCTCTTTTTTTATATTCAATTTGTTCAGTATCTAAATCGAGCTCTCTATCAAGATCAGTAATTCTTCTTACTTGTGATGTTCCTGTTTTACCTGCAAATTGATACTTTGGATCATCGTAACGAGATCTATATGAAGTTCCATATTGTTCATTTGTAGAACCAAACATAGCATCTAACACAAAATTAATGTTAGATTTTTTGTGATACATTCTTTGATAATATTCAATATTTATGTCATCCAAATAATTTCTCTCATGCAGAGGAAAATTAGACTGATCCAATTTAATTTTATTTATTACATTCTGATAATTTATAGTTTCATCTTTTATGATATGAGGTTTTATTTTATATCCTCCATTTGCAATTTGAGCAGTCATTAGACAAAGTTGAAGTGGTGTAGTCTGAATATAGCCTTGTCCAATACCGTTGATTACAGTTTCTCCTAAATACCAACTTTTTTCTAATACACGTCTTTTCCATTTTGTATCAGGAACCAATCCATTTTTTTCATCATTATAAACTTCTCCAAGCACATTGGTTCCTAGCCCATATCTTTTTGCAATAACTGATAATTTATCTACTCCAAGCAATCTTGCCATTTCATAAAAATATATGTCACAAGATTGTTTGATAGCATTTCTCAACTTCATGTATCCATGACCCTCCTTTTTCCAACAATGATATTTTACTCCGTATAGTTCATATGGATGCTTGTGCCCCTTACATCTTATTGTTTTATTAGGATCTAATGTGCCATATTCCAGAGCTGCCAGAGCAACTAATGGCTTAAACGTTGATCCGGGGGAATATAAACCAGCAATAGACTTATTTATTAAAGGTTTTAAAGGATTATTTGTGATTTCTTTCCAATCTTTCTGATTTATCCCGTGGGTAAATTTGTTTGGATCATAAGTTGGTGATGATGCCATTGCAACTACTTCGCCTGTATAAATATCCATTGCACATATTGAGCCTGCTTTTTCTTTAAGTAACTCTTGGGCATATTTTTGAATTTCAATATCTATCGTTAAGTTAACTTTATTACCCTGTCTTTCTTTAATATAATCTATTTGACTTATTCTTTTTCCAGATGCATTAACTTCATATCTTTTAATACCGTAGTTACCTATTAACATTTTCTCTTGTGAGCTTTCTATTCCATACTTGCCCACTTTTAATCCTGGAACAAAATTTTCTTTTATCTCAGGTTTTTCAAGATCTTTTGGACTAGCGTCACCGACATATCCAACTATATGAACTAAATCATTTGCATAAGGATAGAACCTAGATGTCGATAATACAGGTTTTGCACCTTCTAATTCATGTAAATATAAATTAATTTTTGAGAATTGTTCCCAAGTTAAATTATCTGAAACTACCAATGTATCCCAAGGCTTCAATCTTTCTTTTTTTCTATATAATTTTTTTAATTGAAACTTGTCTAATCCAATTATATTTTTGATTTTAAATATTGTTACATCAAAATCATCAATCTCATCTAACATTAAATGTAGCTGAAATACTCTATCGTTACTTGCTAAAACTTTATTGAAGTTGTCTACAATTATGCCTCTTTGTGGAGGAGTTTTCCATTCTCGTATCCTATTTTTATCAGATAAAATTTCATATTTTTCTCTGTCAGAAATTTGTAAGTTATATAATCTTGATGATATACCAGCAAAAAGTAGTATTTTTGCAGCGGCTAAGATAAACATCCTTCTTGTTATTACTCTACCCTTTTCTATGTTTCTTCCTCTATTCAACATTTTTTTGTTTTAAACCTAGTAAATAAATTTGATTAAATAATTTTGCCACTGCAGGATAAATTAAAAATGAAAAAAAGGCGGTTGACATTAAAGTCCCGTAACTAATATTTCCATCAAAGAAAATAGCTAGTACTGTAAAATGAATTGAGCTGACAATTAATATTGCTATAAAAAATAGTATCCAATCATATATTAAATTAGGAACTAGAGTTCTTGTCCTGAAAAAAGATGCAATTACACAAAGTAAAAGATAGTTTATTGATGAAACTCCAATTGGTAGGTTTTGTACAACATCATTAATCACACCTGCAAAAAAAATAAGACCGTAACCAAGCATTTCGGGCTTTCTTAAAACCCAATAAAAAACGATTAAGTGAATAAAATTAAAAGATATAGCAATTTTGAAAATATTGAATGAAAACGAGTAGCCTGTCAAAGCAAAGAAAAATAATAAAATAATTGGAAAACTATTTAATAAAAATTGGTAAAGTTTTATATCTCCTCTAGCCATTTTACTTATTTACCTGCACATAATTTAGTTGATTTAAGTTACTAAAAAACTCCACATACTTTTTATTTTCTTGAATAATTATTTTTCCAACAGGGATTGATGCTGGAATTGTGCCGTCTGATCCAGAGGTATAAACAACTTCATTTTCTTTTATTTGATTATCTTTTGGCAGGTATTCTAGTTCCGCATATTCATCATTTCCATTACCAGAGAGTATTGCATTTATACCACTTGGCTCTATAATGATTGGGATTTTGCTATTAAGATCATTAGCGAGTAACACTCTTGAGCTTAAATAGTTAACATTCACAACCTTGCCAATGTAATATAGCCTGTCTTTAACAGCTGATCCTAATTTAATTCCATTTTTTTGACCTTTGTTAATAATCAAAGACTTTAAATAAGGACTTTGTTTATCCAATAAAATCTTAGTTAACATATATTCTTCAGAAAAAAGATCCCTTTCATCTATCAATTTTTTTAAAAGAGTATTTTCTGATTTATAAAAATCAACTTCTTTTCTCAGTGAGTCAAGATCAAGGTCCTTATCTCTTAAAACTGAAAACTTTTCATACATACTCATATGATCTTGAAAAAGATAATATTTATCTTTAACATATTTAAATGGGCTAGATACAACATATGATCCTCTAAATATAATATCTTTTGTTAAAGATCTAAATTTGTTCACAGGACCAGTTTTAAAATATTCTAAAGATAGAACTAAAATGGATATTACTAATAAAGTGAATAAAGAAAACTTTTGTCTATTTCCTTTTTTTAGAAATGCTGAACGAATAGCAATTATAAAGTCATCTCTACTCGTTTCTGTTGACATAATATTTAATACTCAGATAGTACAGTAGAAAATATTTCTTGATCGTCTAAGGCCTTTCCTGTTCCTATTGCAACACATGACAATGGATCATCAGCAATATTTACTGGCAATCCAGTTTCTTTAGAGAATCTTTTATCTATATTTTTTAAAAGTGATCCTCCTCCTGTCATTGTTAAACCCATATCAACTAAATCAGCTGATAATTCTGGTGGTGTATTTTCTAGTGCTTTTTTTATTCCTGATACAATCTCTTTAAGTATCGGGTTTAAAGCTTCTGAAGTATCTTGTTCTGAGATATTTACCTCTTTAGGGGTTCCTGATCTTAAATCTCTACCTTTGACTGCATAAGTATTATTATTTGTTGGAATTGCTGTTCCAATATCTTTTTTAATTTTTTCAGCAGTGCTGTCCCCTATCATCAAGTTATATTCTTCTCTCATATATTCTTTTAATGCATTGTCCATGGCATCTCCAGCAACTCTTAAAGACTCTGAGTAAACAACGCCTCCTAATGACATCACAGCAATTTCTGTTGTTCCACCACCAATATCTACAACCATTGATCCTGTTGCTTCTTGAATTGGTAGGCCAGCTCCAATTGCAGCTGCGATTGGTTCCTCAATGAGCTGAACTCTCCTTGCACCAGCAGCTAATGCACTATCTTGAATAGCTTTTCTCTCAACTGGTGTGGATCCTGTTGGGACACAAATCAATATTCTTGGATTAGCCAAAGTTTTCTTATGAACTTTTTTAATAAAATGTTTAATCATTTCTTCTGTAACAATAAAGTCTGCAATCACACCATCTCTCAAAGGTCGTATCGCTTGAATATTGCCAGGTGTTCTCCCTAACATTGTTTTAGCCTCATCTCCTACGGCTAAAACTGATTTCTTTCCTTTGTTATCGACAACTGCGACAACAGAAGGTTCATTTAAAACTACACCTTTGCTTTTTAAAACAACTAGCGTATTAGCTGTTCCAAGATCAATAGCCATATCCTGGCTCCAAAACTTTCTTAAATTGGCAAACATTGACATTAAATTATATTCCTTTCACTTTTTGATGTTTAATATTTTGAGAAGGTGCTTTTTTCTCACGTTTTATAAGCATTTTATTCAATGCATTTAAATAAGCGTTTGCGGACGCAACCAAAGTATCAGTATCTGCTGATTGACCAACAGTTGTTCTATCATTTTCTTCAATTTTTACACTGACAGTAGCTTGAGCATCTGTTCCTTCTGTTACTGCATGTACTTGATAAAGAGATAATTTTACATCGTGAGGAAATAATTTTTTTATACATTTAAATATCGCATCAACCGGTCCATCTCCTGTTTCAGCTGTATTCTTGATATCTCCGTAAACATCTAATGTCATTTCAGCTTTTTGCGGTTCTCCTGTCCCGGCAAATACTTTTAAAGATTTTAAATTAATCGCATTTATTTTATTATCTACAATTAAACTATCATCAACTAACGCTACTATATCTTCATCGTATATATGTTTCTTCTTATCAGCTAAAACTTTAAATTTTCCAAAAGCTGCTTGGATAATATCATCTGTAAGATCTGAATAACCTAAGTCAGATAATTTATCTTTAAAAGCATGTCTTCCTGAATGTTTACCCATAACAAGAGAGGTTTTCTTGACACCTACGCTCTCTGGAGTCATAATTTCGTAAGTTTCCCTATTCTTTAACATTCCATCTTGATGAATTCCTGACTCATGAGCAAAAGCATTTTTTCCAACAATTGCTTTATTAAATTGAACTGGAAAACCAGTTGCGTTTGAAACTATTTTAGATGCTTTACTTATCAATTCTGTTTTAATTCCAGTATTATATGGCATCAAATCATTTCTTGTTTTTATTGCCATAACTACTTCTTCAAGTGCAGCATTCCCTGCTCTTTCACCTATTCCATTAATTGTGCATTCTATTTGTCTTACACCCTCTGAAACTCCAGCTAATGCATTAGCTACTGCTAAGCCAAGATCGTTATGGCAGTGTGCTGATAATATTGCTTTATCTATGTTTGGAACATTATTTTTTAAGTGTTTAATTGTTTTTGCAAATTCTTCTGGGATTGAGTATCCAACTGTATCTGGAATATTTATAGTCTTAGCTCCACATTTAATTGCTAGTTCTACAGTTTTACACATGAAATCAATATCAGTTCTTGTTCCATCTTCACAAGACCATTCTACATCATCTGTAAAATTCCTTGCATAAGTAACACTTTCTTTAATTGCATCTAAAACTTGGTCGTTTGTCATCTCTAGTTTGTGTTTCATATGTAGTGGGCTTGTAGAAATAAAGGTATGAATTCTAAATCTTGGAGCATGCTTCAACGATTCATGACATGCATCAATGTCTTTTTTTAGTGCTCTTGAAAGACCACATGGAATTGAGTTTTTCATTATTTTACTTATTTCAGAAACTGCCTCAAAATCTCCTGGTGATGCTATTGGAAAACCTGCTTCAACAATATCTATTCCCATTTCATCAAATACTCTAGATATCTGAATTTTCTCCTCAACACTCATTGATGCACCTGGAGATTGTTCACCATCTCGCATAGTCGTATCAAATATGTATAATTTTTCTTTATCTGACATTGTATTTTTTTGCTCGAGCATAATACATGCTCTCGTTCAGATTGCAAAATAAATTGGGTAATTTAACCTAATTTTAATATCAAATTATTTTTTATCACTATCGACGAGCTTCTTCTTGGCAATCCAAGGCATCATTTCTCTTAAAGTAGCACCAACTTTTTCAACTGGATGCTCTGCTAGCTTTGCTCTTGTTGCTAAGAAATTTTTCTGACCATTTTTGCACTCATTCATCCATTGTTTAGTAAATTTACCGGACTGGATGTCTGCTAAGACTTCTTTCATTCTTTTTTTTGTTTCTTCTTTATTAATTATTCTAGGACCTGACTCGTATTCTCCATATTCTGCAGTATTAGATATAGAATAATTCATATTTGCTATTCCACCTTCATAAATTAAATCTACAATAAGTTTAACTTCATGAACTGTTTCAAAATAAGCCATTTCAGGTTCGTATCCTGCCTCCACTAAAGTTTCATATCCATTTTTAATTAATTCAACAAGACCTCCACATAAGACTGTTTGTTCACCAAATAAATCTGTCTCTACTTCATCTTTAAATGTTGTCTCAATTATACCTGATCTTCCACCACCAATCGCTGAAGCATATGACATGGCTAGATCTCTAGCTTTGCCTGATCCATTTTGATGAACAGCAAATAAACATGGAACTCCACCACCTTTTTCATATTCACTTCTAACTAAGTGACCTGGTCCTTTTGGTGCTACCATAAATACATCTAAATCTTTTCTAGCTTTTATCAAATCATAATGAACATTTAATCCATGAGCAAAAGCTATAGATGTCCCTTCTTTCACACGTTGCTCAATATGATTTTTATAAATAGTTGCTTGTAATTCATCTGGAGTTAAAATCATCACAACATCAGCCCATTCAGCAGCATCTGAAAGGTTCATAACTTTTAATCCTTTAGACTCTGCTTTTTCAATACTTGATGACCCATCTCTAAGAGCTACAACAACTTCTTTTACTCCACTATCTTTTAGGTTTAAAGCATGAGCGTGCCCTTGGCTACCATATCCAAAGATTGCAATTTTTTTATCCTTTATTAAATTTGCATCTGTATCTTTTTCGTAAAACATTTTCATTTTTTTCTCCTAATTAATTATTTAAATATATCTGCACCTCTTGTCATAGCTACGGCTCCTGTTCTTGAAACACTCACCAATCCAAATTTTTTTAAATCTTTTGACATTTTATCTACTTCTCGTCTTAAGGCTGTTATTTGAATAACATTCGATTTTTTTGTTTTGTCTAGTAATACAGGATTATATTTTTTACAAGCTTTCAATGCACCCTCTAATTTATTATTTGAACCAACAATTTTAAATAATGCCATCTCCTTAAAAATGACTGCTTTATCTTCTCTTTTAAAATCTGCAACTTTATGAACAGGCACAAGTTTTCTTAATTGAAGTTTAATTTGATTAACAACTTGTGGTGTTCCTGTAGTTACAATTGTTATCCTTGATATCTTTAACTTTTCATCAACTTGGGCAACTGCTAGAGACTCAATATTATAACCTCTGCCAGAAAATAGACCGACTACTCTAGCCAAAACACCAGCTTCATTGTCCACCCAAACAACTATAATATGTGTATCAAATTTTTCTTTCTTATTTGAAAAACTATACGCTGACTTTGAATTAGGCATTAAACTAAGGACTTACCTTTACCAGTAATTTTCTTACTATCTTGGTCTTTTGGTCCTAAAATCATCTGATTATGAGGCTTTCCTGATGGTATCATTGGAAAACAATTTTCTACTTTATCAACCATACAATCAAAAATTACAGGTCTATCTGTATTTAACATTTCAATAATTTTATCGTCTAACTCTTCTGGTGTTTTTGCTCTTATACCAACACAGTTATACGCTTCTGCTAATTTAACAAAATCTGGAAGAGCAGCAGTATAACTTTCAGAATAGTTTTTATCATGTAAAAGTTCTTGCCACTGTCTAACCATACCCATGTATTGATTATTCAATATAAATATTTTAATTGGAAGGTTATATTGTACAGCTGTAGACATTTCTTGTATTGTCATTAATACTGAAGCCTCTCCTGCAATATCAATAACTAATTTTTTTGGATGAGCAACTTGTACACCCACTGCAGCTGGTAAACCATATCCCATTGTACCTAAACCACCAGATGTCATCCAACGATTTGGTTTGTTAAATTTATAATGTTGTGCAGCCCACATCTGATGCTGTCCTACCTCAGTTGTAATATAGGAATCTTTATCTTTAGTTAATTCATATAATCTTTCAATAGCATACTGAGGTTTTATAGTCTCTTCACTTCCAATATAATCTAAAGATCTTACCGACCTCCATTTTTGAATTTTTTCCCACCACTTGGAAGTCTTTTGTTTATTTGATTTTAAAAATTTTGATTTTTTTTGTTTTAAACTTTTTAAAGTAGATGAAAGAACAGTTTTTACATCTCCCACAATAGCTAAATCAACTTTAACATTTTTATTAATAGATGATGGATCTATATCAATGTGAACTTTTTTGGAATTTGGAGAAAATTCATCTATTTTTCCTGTTATCCTATCATCAAAACGTGCCCCAATATTAATCATTAAATCACAATCGTGCATTGCATTATTTGCTTCATAGGTTCCATGCATACCCAACATGCCCAAAAATTGATTATCATCACCTGGAAAAGACCCCAATCCCTGTAATGTTGATGTAATAGGAAAACCTGTTGCATAAACAAGTTCTCTTAAAAGTTCACTAGCCTTAGGTCCAGAATTAATCACTCCTCCACCGGTATAAAAAATAGGTTTTGAAGATTTGCTCATTAAATCAATTAACTGATCAATACTATTTTGATTAAAATGATTATGAGATTTACCGTTTAATTTATTTTCTTTTCTAGGTTTTTTATATTTTGTTTTTTGAAACTGAATATCTTTTGGTATATCAACTAAAACTGGTCCTGGTCTACCAGTAGTTGCTACTTCAAATGCTTTATGTATTGTTTCAGCTAAATCATTTATATCTTTGACTAACCAATTATGTTTAGTGCAAGGTCTGGTTATTCCAGTTGTATCACATTCTTGAAATGCATCTGTGCCAATTAAATGAGTTGGAACTTGTCCAGAAATACAAACTAGTGGAATAGAATCCATATACGCATCAGTCAAAGCTGTAACTACATTTGTTGCACCTGGACCTGAAGTTACTAAAATAACACCAGGCTTACCTGATGATCTTGCATATCCTTCTGCTGCATGACCAGCACCTTGTTCATGCCTAACCAAAACATGTTTGATTGATTTAAAATTCTGTAATTCGTCATAAATTGGTAGGACTGCACCTCCTGGATAACCAAAAATATGATCAACATTTTGATCCTCCATACACTTAAATACAATTTCAGCACCTGAGTATAATTTTGACATTCAGACAATCTAGCTGAAGTTGTGCTAAAAGGTCAAGCTATCTATGTAGATTTAGGAAATTTTTTTAAAAATGTTTCAAGTCTATTAAATTTTATTTTTTGCCAATCAGACATCTGGCCTCTTGCCCAAGTAGATTGTCTCTTGGCATATTGCCTTGTTTTTATTGATATTTTTTCTTTTAGTTCACAGAGATCTATTCTTTTATCAAGATATTCTTTAATCTCACTTAAACCAATGACTTTATTAGACGATAAATCTTTCTTCACTCTTAATTTATAAAACCTCTCAGCCTCTTTAATTGCCCCATCTCTCAAAATTTCATTTGTCCTTAAGGAAATTCTTTCAATTAACTTATCTCTAGGATAATCGATAATTAACTTTATGAAACTGTCCTGAGTAAAATCAGAATATGTTTCATTATACCAATCAAACAAAGATTTATTTGTAAACTTTTTAACTTCATAGGCTCTTATTGATCTTTGTGTATCATTTTTGTTAATTTTTTTTTTGCAAAGTGGGTCTAGTTTAATAAGGTCAGAATAAAATTTACTTTGTCCTATTTTTGATTGTTTTTTTCTTATTCTATTTCGAATAATAAGTGGAATATCTGGGATTTTAACTATACCATCTATAAGTGCTTTAAAATACAAACCAGTGCCACCAACAAGAATTGGAATTTTATTTTTTTTCTTAATATTATTAATTTTTAATTTTGCGTCGTTAAGCCAATTTCCTGTAGAATAATTATCCTTTACACTTTTAAATCCATATAAATGATGTTTTATATTTTTTAAATCATTTACCTTTGGTCTTGCAGTAAGAAATGTTAATTCTTTAAATATTTGCATACTATCTGCATTTATTACTTCACCATTAATTTTTTTTGCAAGCTGAATAGCGAATTTTGATTTTCCAGATGCTGTTGGTCCTGAAATAAGAATTATTTTGGACTTTAGGTCCATTAATTTAGTTTAACACCAATATATCTTCTTTGGTTATTGTTATTGTAAATTGCAATAAGTAAACTTTTATCATTACTTTTTAAAGCTAATTTTACAATGTTATCTAAATCTCCAATGGTGTTGATCTTTTTCTTTTGTGCTTCAACAATAATATTGTTTACTTGAAGATAATTAATTGGACTATCTTTATCAATTTCTGTGATTACTAATCCTGTTGTATTTTTTGGTAAATTTCTTTCTCTAATATCATCTTTATTTAGCAATCTTACTTTTATTTTCAATCCATCTATTGCATCTTCTTTAGGTTTTTCAGTTACTAAACCTTGAGATTTAAAATCTTCAGATGTTTCTAGTCTTCCAAGTATAATTTCCTTAGTTATTTCTCTTTTGTTTCTCCAAACTTTTAATTTTACTTTTTTTCCAACTTCAGTTTCTGCAACTATTCTTGGAAGCTCACTCATTTCATTAATTTTTTTGCCATCAAATTCTAAAATTATGTCTCCAGCTTTAATTCCACCTTTATCTGATGGACTATTTTCAGCTACACTAGCAACAAGTGCCCCTCTTGGTTCATCTAATTTTTCAACATCTGCAATATCTTTTGTGACTGTTTGGATCCTTACACCTAACCATCCTCTTTTGGTTTCACCAAACTCAATTAATTGATTAATTACTTTTTGAGCACTATTAGAGGGAATTGCAAAACCAATTCCAATTGAACCTGATTGACCTAATATTGCAGTATTAATTCCAACTACATCACCATCCATATTAAATAATGGTCCTCCTGAATTACCTTGGTTTATAGATGCATCAGTTTGAATGTAATCTTCATATCTAGAAAGACCAATACTTCTGTTTCTTGCTGAGATTATTCCTGCAGTAACTGTTCCACCTAAGCCAAATGGATTCCCAATTGCAATAACCCAATCACCAATTCTTGCTGTATCAGAGTCTCCAAATTTAACTGGGGTAAATTTTTGATCTGACTCTATTTGAAGAACTGCTAAATCCATACCAGGATCAGCTCCAATTACTTTTGCCTTTATATTTTTTTCACCATTAACTCTAACAAAAACATCTTCCGCACCTTGGATTACATGATTGTTTGTAATAACAATTCCTTTTTCATCAATGATAAACCCTGATCCAAGGGCACTTGTCTGTCTCTTTTGAGGAGTACCATAATCCTTGAACATATCTTCAAAAGGAGACCCTGGGGGAAATTCGAACGGAAATGGATTAGACCTTGTGGTTACTGTTGTTGTAGTTGAGATATTTACAACTGACGGCATTAATTTTTCAGCTAGATCAGCAAAAGACGCAGGCATGTTTGCTGCGTTAGTAGTATTTTGAATATTAATTGAAAATAATATTACTAATAAAATTTTTATGATTCTCATCTTTTTAAATACCAAATAATAAAAAAACCAATCACTGCAAATATTAATCCACCAGTTCTTAGTTGATTGTCAGTGGCTTCTTTTAATTTCATTATCATATTTTTCATTTTTGATGGAAATATGGCGTAAAGAATACCTTCAATAAAAAGGAATAGACCAAATGCGATGATCAATTCTCTCATTAAATTTACTCTACTTTTTGATCAATATTTCCGAAAAATTTAAAAAATTCACTGTCTGGTGAAAGTATCATTGAAGTTTCACCGCCGATTAAAGCTTTTTGGTATGCCTGCATAGCTCTATAAAATGCAAAAAATTCAGGATCTTGTCCAAAGGCATCAGCAAAAATCTTATTTTTCAAACCATCACCTTCACCCTTCATAATTTCAGATTTTTTTTGTGCATCTGCAAGTATAACTGTTACTTCTTTGTCAGCAGTTGAGGTAATTGTTACTGCCATCTCTGCACCTTTTGCTCTAAATTCCTTTGCCTCTCTTTCCCTTTCAGTTTGCATTCTTCTAAAAATTGCATCACTGTTTGCTTGAGGAAGATCTGCTCTTTTAATTCTTACATCAACGATACTAATCCCAAAATTTTCTGCTTCATTGTTTACACCTTCTTGAATTAGAGACATCTGTTTCGTTCTATCTTCTGATAAAAGTGTTTGTAGTTCTTGCTGACCAAGTACGTTTCTTATTCTAGAGTTTATAATTGTAGCCAATCTTGATCTTGCAACTCTTTCATTTCCAACAGATATATAAAATTTAAGAGGATCAATTATTTGAAACCTTGCAAATGCATCAACGATTAATCTTTTTTGATCTGATGCAATGACCTCTTCTGGTGGTGTATCAAGATTTAAAATTCTTTTATCTAGGAATACAACGTTTTGTATGAATGGAATTTTAAAATTAATTCCTGGTTTTGATATAATTCTTTTAGGATCACCAAATTGAAGTACTATGGCTTGATTAACCTCTTTTACTATAAAAACTGAAAAGTAGATTGTTGCAACTATTAGTATTATTATTGGTAATAAAAATTTTCCAGCTTTCATTTTAATTAGTTCCTGTCTTTAATTCTTGTAATGGCAGATATGGTACTACACCTTCACCTGAATTTTTGTCGATTATTATTTTATTAATGTCAGCTAATACTTCTTCCATTGTCTCAAGATACATTCTTTCTTGAGTTACTTTTTTAGCTTTTGCATACTCATTATAAATTGATAAAAATCTACTTGCTTCTCCTTCTGCCTTAGCAACAACTTCTTTTTTGTAAGCTTCTGCTGCTTGTAGAATTTTTGCTGCTTCTCCTCGTGCTCTTGGTATCACATCATTAGCGTATGCTTCTGCCTCATTTTTAGATCTTTCCATGTCCGCCCTAGCTGCCTGGACATCTCTAAATGCATCAATAACTTGGTCTGGTGGATCGGCTTTTTGAGTTTGAACTTGTGTAATTTGAATTCCACTTGTGTATTCATCTAAAATTTCTTGAATTATTTCTTGAGTATCAGCTTCTATGAGAGATCTACCTTCAGTCAGAATTGGTTGAATATCAGATCGTGCAATAACCTCTCTCATTGCTGTTTCAGCAGCTGCTTTAACTGTTCCTTCTGGATCTTGAATTTTAAATAAAAAATTACCAGCATCTTTAATTACCCAAAATACTGAAAAATCTATGTTAACTATGTTTTCATCACCTGTTAACATTAAACTTTCTTCTGGAACATCTGCAACTCCGCCTGAGGAAAATCCACTATCTCTTTCTGACCTAAATCCAATATCCATTCGATTAACTTTTGTAACCTTAGGGGTTAGTACATTTTCAATTGGAAAAGGAAGATGATAATTTAATCCAGGTTGAGTAGTTTTAACAAATTTTCCAAATCTTAATACAACGCCTTGTTCATCAGGTAAAACTCTATAAAGACCACTTAAAGTCCAAACAATTAGGAGAATTATTAGACCAATTATTATTGGCTTAGCACCGCCTTTACCGCCACCTAAAAATCTATTTATTATTGATTGTAGTTTACTAATAACTTCATCAATATTTGGAGGAGTAGGACCTTTTCTAAATCCACCATTTCCACTACCACCTCCTCCTGGAGGTGATCCCCATGGGCTTTGATTTCTAAAATCACTCATAATACGACACTCTATATAGTGTCTTTATTAGTAAAAACAAGATAATGGTAAATTATGAACGAAAAAAAAGTAGGTTTAAGTGACACAACAAAGGCAAAAACTGAGCCAAAAACCTTCAGACGGAACCCAATTATTGGAACAAAGTTTACAATTGCAATATCAAGTGCAAAAGGAGGAGTAGGAAAGTCAACATTTGCCTCAAATCTAGCTTTGGCATTAAAAAAAATCGACTTAAATGTCGGATTGCTTGACGCAGATATATATGGACCATCGCTTCCAAAATTATTTTCAATAAATGAAAAACCTGAAAGTGATGGGCAAAATTTAAAGCCAATTTTAAAATATGGAATTCAATGTATGTCCATAGGATTTTTAACAGAAGAGCAAACTCCAATGATTTGGCGTGGTCCAATGGTAATTTCTGCGATAAAAACTTTTACACAAAAAGTTTTGTGGAAAAATTTAGATTTTTTAATAGTTGATATGCCCCCAGGAACTGGAGATACACAATTGACTTTTGCACAAGAAATTAACATGGATGGAGTAATTATTATATCTACACCACAAGAAATAGCCTTACAGGATGTTAAACGTGGAATAAGGATGTTTGATAAACTTAAAGTAAAAATATTAGGACTTATAGATAATATGAGTCATTTCATTGGAGATGATGGAAAGAAGTATGCAATTTTTGGTGAAGGAGGTGTCAAGAAGACTGCTGAAGAATTTAAAAAAGATTTTATGGGTGAAATACCAATTGATCCTGAAGTTGGAAAGCAAGGAGATTTGGGTTCGCCGATAGTAGAAAGCAAGCCAGACCATGAGATATCAAAAAAATATTTTAAGTTTGCAGAAAAAATTAAATCAGTTTATCTTTAAGATCAAAAGCTTCCATAAGTTCGTTCCATTCTCTTTTCGATAAACCTGTATCATCGATAGAAATATTTTCACCTTTTATAAGTTTTTGAATTATAATTTTTCCTTTTGCCGAAACTTCTGTTCCACCAACCCTATAATCCATAAAGGCCTCATAAGTTATTGGCACCCATTTTTTTAAGGTATCAAGCATAGCATCTGCATAAGCTCTTATTTCATATTGTGCGTGATGATCTGCTCTGAGCCTCAAAAAATTCATCAGATTTAATAAATCTGTTTTCCAATACCATTGGGTGTAAGTATTTAATGTTAAGTTCATTCTAGCAAGCTCTCTTGCTAAACCTACAGCATTCTCATCGATAGTTGATCCATCATATCTTTCATTAAGCATAGTTTCATAATTATTATAAGTTTGTTCAGCATCTCCTTTTAATAAATTCAAAACTTTTTTTGCTTTTTCTCCATCTAAAATTTCACCTCTACCTTGTCTATTACTTTGTGATTGAGCAGCAAGATGTTGTGGCTCAGGTAGATAAAATTCTTTATCTAAAATTGAGTATCTTGCAGAGTATTCATTTACATTTGCTGTTCTGTGTCTAATCCATTGTCTTGCTATAAAAATAGGTAGTTTTACATGATATTTTATTTCACACATCTCGAAAGGAGTACTATGCCAATGCCTCATTAAATATTTTATTAAACCAGAATCTGTTGAAACTTTTTTTGTACCTTTTCCATAAGAAACTCTAGCTGATTGAACCACAGAGGTATCATCGCCCATATAGTCAACAACTCTTATAAAACCGTGGTCTAATATTGGAATTGCATCGTAAAGAATTTTTTCAAGTTCTGGAGCTGTCACTCTTTTTGTTGAATTTTGCTGAGATTGCTGATCTTTTATTTCTTTTATTTGTTCGTCGGTTAACTTCATGAATAATTTATTGAATCTATTGAATTTGGTTTTATATTATTAATGTTGGTTTTCCAACTATGACGATAAACGAATTTCGTAATAACCATTACGGACGTGGGGGCAGTACCCACCACCTCCACCATTTTCAACTTATGGGGGTGAATTAGGATCGACGGATGACTAAAAGTTATTCTTTCGTTCGGTATTGTTCCGCCGTGAAGGGCTAATTTATAAATGCTAACGAAAGTTACGCACTTGCAGCTTAATTAATTTATTAATTAAGTTACGGGGTTTGGGGCACCTGGCAACAGAACGCCCCTTAATAAATATTTGTTTTTGGTGCGGTCAGAGAGACTCGAACTCTCATGGGCTAGGCCCACACGGCCCTCAACCGTGCCTGTCTACCAGTTTCAGCATGACCGCATGTTATGCGGCAGATTAAATGAATGACAATTCTATTTCAAGTTGATAAGTTTTTTTTATGGAATTTACTAGTGAAATAAAAAAAGCAACAAACTCAATTTACAATAAAGTATCAAAAAAAATTCCGGAAATAGAATGGGCTACACATGCGCCATATATTTATAAAATTAATAAATTAAAAAAAGAGAAGAATGCAGTAATTCTTGCCCACAATTATCAAACACCAGAAATTTATCACGGCATTTCAGATTTTTCTGCAGACTCTTTAGCGTTAGCAGTAGAGGCTGCAAAAACAAAAGCAGATATAATTGTAATGTGTGGCGTTCATTTTATGGCTGAAACTGCAAAACTAATGAGTCCTAAAAAAAAAGTGTTACTACCAGATATGAAAGCAGGCTGCTCGTTATCTTCATCTATAACGGGTGATGATGTTAGAAATCTAAAAAAACAATATCCTGGTGTTCCAGTAGTCTCGTATGTAAATACATCTGCTGATGTTAAAGCCGAAACTGATGTTTGCTGTACATCTGCAAATGCAGTAAAAATTGTAGAGTCATTAGGAGTAAAAAAAGTAATATTTTTACCTGACGATTTTTTAGCTAAATATGTGGCATCACAAACTGATATAGAAATTATTTCTTGGAAGGGAACTTGTGAAGTGCATGAACAATTCAATGATCAAGAAATTAATGATATTAGAAAAGCTAATCCAGGCATAAAAATAATAGCACATCCTGAATGTCCTCCTGATGTAATACAAGCATCTGATTTTGCAGGTTCTACAAGTGGAATGATTAAATATGTGAGAGATAATCAACCAGAAAAAGTTATGATGGTCACAGAATGCTCGATGAGTGATAATGTCCAAATTGATAATCCAAATGTTGAATTTATTAGACCATGTAATCTTTGCCCTCATATGAAAAGAATTACTTTACCTAAAATATTAGATTGTTTAGAAAATGAAACTAACGAATTAATCATGGACGATGAGACAATTCAAAAAGCAAGAAAATCTGTAGAGAGAATGGCAGAAATAGGCAGATAAAATCTGTGTCTAAAATTCAATTAAGTAGAAATTTTATAAAATCTTTATGTAAATTAGCTTTGAACGAGGACTTATATCCATCAGGCGATATTACTTCAGAATTAATCAATAAAAATATTAAAAAGAAAGTTAAAATGATAAGTAACCAGGAAGGTATTTTAGGTGGTATAGAATTTGCAAGAGAGACTTTTAAATTAATTGATAAAAAAATAAAATTTAAAAATAAAAAAAAAGATGGATCTCTAATTAAAAAAGGTGAGGTAGTTGCAACTATTGATGGTGACCTAAAAAATATTTTAACTGGCGAGAGAGTAGCATTAAACTTTGTTTCTCATATTTCTGGAATAGCAACGAAAACAAATAAGTTTGTAAAAAAGGTAGGAAAAAAAACTAAAATATGCTGTACAAGAAAAACGATTCCAAATCTTAGAGTAATTCAAAAATATGCCGTTAAATTAGGTGGTGGAACAAACCACAGATTTAACTTAAGTGATGAATACTTAATAAAGGATAATCATATAAGTTCTGAAAAAAATTTTGAAAATTTAATTCAAAGAGCCATCAAAAATAAGGGTAGAAAAAAAATAACAGTAGAGGTTGATAATTTATCTCAGTTAAAAAGAATATTGGGTCTGAAATTTGATAGAATTTTATTAGATAATATGAATTCAAAAAATTTAAAAAAAGCAGTCAAAATGTCTGGGAAATTTTATGAAACTGAAGCATCAGGAGGAATTAACTTAAAGAATGTTAAAAATGTTTCCTCTACTGGAGTAGACAGAATTTCTATAGGATCTCTAACCCACTCAATGAATGCTTTAGACTTAAAATTAGAAATCTAGAATTTAATTTTGTTTTTTTAATTGAGCTTGAGCGGCAGCAAGTCTTGCAACTGGCACTCTATAAGGTGAGCAGGATACATAATCTAATCCAACACGTGCACAAAAATCTATACTTTTAGGATCACCTCCGTGTTCACCACATATGCCAAGTTTAATTTTTTTGTTAATTTTTTTACCTTTATTTGCTGCAATTTCTATCAAATCCCCAACTCCGTCATCTATAGAAACAAATGGGTCGATATCGAAAATTTTATTATCAATATAATCATTTAAAAACTTGCCACTATCATCTCTGCTAATTCCAAAAGTTGTTTGTGTTAAATCATTTGTTCCAAAACTAAAGAATTCTGCATGTCTAGATATATCATCTGCTTTAATTGCTGCTCTTGGGAGCTCAATCATTGTCCCCACTAAAAAATTTAGTTTTGTTTTGGTTTTGTTTTCAACTTCTTTTGCAACTCTAATTACTAAATCTTTCATTATTTTTATTTCTGCTTCAGTAGATACCAAAGGTATCATGATCTCCGGAATAATAGATTTTATCTTGAGTTTTTTACATTCTGCTAATGCATGAAAAATCGCAGTGCACTGCATCTCATATATTTCTGGGAATGATATACCTAATCTACAACCTCTATGACCGAGCATTGGATTTTGTTCATGAAGTTCTGTTATTCTACCCTCTAATTCTGCACTTTTGATGTTTAAAGCATTTGCTACATCGCTAATTTCTTTTTGATTTTTCGGTAAAAATTCATGAAGCGGTGGATCTAATAATCTAACTGTAACAGGTAGACCATTCATAATTTTAAAGATGTCAATAAAATCCTTTTTTTGAAAGGGAAGTAGTTTTTTTAAAGCACTAGCCCTATCTTCTTTTGATTTTGATAAAATCATTTCTCTTACAGATAAAATTCTCTCTTCATCAAAAAACATGTGTTCTGTTCTACAAAGACCTATTCCTTCAGCTCCAAATTCTCTAGCAGTTTTACTGTCGAGAGGTGTTTCAGAGTTAGTTCTAATTTTTAATTTTCTAAATTTGTCAGCCCAACTCATAAGTTTAGAAAAATCTCCCGAAATTTCAGGTTTAACAGTTTTAACTTCTCCTTTTATAATTCTACCAGTTGATCCATCAATTGTAATTAAATCACCTTCTTTAATTTCATTATTTTTTGTTTTAAAAATTTTATTTTGGTAATCTATTTCTATTTCGCTTGAGCCAGATACGCAAGGCCTACCCATTCCTCTTGCAACTACTGCGGCATGGCTGGTCATTCCCCCTCTTGCAGTAAGAATTCCTTTGGCTGCATGCATTCCATTGATATCTTCAGGTGATGTTTCTACTCTTACTAGGATTGTATTTTGCATCATTCCATTTAGTCTTTCAGCTTCATCAGATGTAAATACTACCTTTCCACTAGCTGCTCCCGGCGAAGCTGGAAGGCCTTTGGCTATTACTTCTAAATTCGCTGCTTCATCTAAAGTTGGATGAAGCAAAGTATCTAATGAATTTGGTTGTACTCTAAGAACAGCCTCTTTTTTTGTGATGAGTTTTTCCCTTTCCATATCGACAGCAATTTTGACTGCTGATTTTGCTGTTCTTTTTCCTGATCTAGTTTGCAACATCCACAACTTATTATTTTCGACTGTGAACTCTACATCCTGCATATCTTTATAATGTTTCTCTAATTTAATAAGAATATTTTTTAGATTTTTGTAAACTCTAGGCATAGACTCTTCCATTGAAACAAGTGTTTCTTTTGCATCTTTTCTAGCTTTCTTAGTTATATGTTGGGGAGTTCTAGTTCCCGCAACAACATCTTCTCCTTGAGCATTTATTAAATATTCGCCATAGATTTCATTGACTCCATTTGATGGATTGCGTGTAAATACAACACCTGTCGCACAATCATCACCCATATTACCAAAAACCATGGACTGTACATTTACTGCAGTTCCCCATTCTGATGGGATATGATTTAATTTTCTATAAACCTTTGCTCTGTTACTCTCCCATGACAAAAAGACTGCGCTAATTGCACCTAGTAATTGTTCATTAATATTTTGAGGAAAATCCTTTTTGGTTTTTTCTTTTACAATATTTTTAAAGTCTTTAATTAGTCCATCCCAGTCATATTCATCCAAATCAGTGTCTAACAATACACCTTTTGTAAGTTTATAATTTTCAATTAGTTCTTCAAAATTATAACTTTCAACACCCATAACAACATTTGCATACATTTGTATAAATCTTCTATAACTATCTTTTGCAAATCTCATATTTGATGTTTTATTTGCTAAAGCAATCACAGTTTTATCATTGAGTCCAAGATTTAAAATTGTATCCATCATTCCTGGCATGGAAACCCTTGCACCAGATCTTACAGATAACAATAAGGGATTTTTCAGATCTCCAAATTTTTTACCAGAATCTTTTTCAACGTTTTTTAACTCTCTATTTATTTCATTTATGATTTTAGGCTTTAATTTCTTTTTATTTTTATAAAATAGATCACAAACTTCAGTAGAAATTGTAAATCCTGGTGGGACAGGTAAACCCATTCTTCCCATTTCTGATAAATTAGCACCTTTGCCACCTAAAATATTTTTTGGGTTTTTTATTTTTTTTGTGTCTTTAGATTTAAAATTAAATAATAATTTTGGCATTTATGCTTCTATTTTAGAAAAGTTAAAATAATTATCGAAGCTTTTACACAACATTTTTAAAAGTTCTAGTCTGTTTTTTTTAATTATTTCTTCTTGATCATTAACTATTACGTTATCAAAAAACTCATTGACCTCTATTTTGGCACTTGAAAGTGTTTTAAGACTTTCATCATAATCCTCGTCTCTACCTATACTTGAAAAATACTTTCTAATAGTATGTATTTTTTTGTAAAGATTTTTTTCATAATCATTTTTAAAGAGACCAGGATCGGCAGAACCTACAATTTCTAGTTTTGATTTACTTTCGCTATTTAAAATGTTTGCAGATCTTTTATAAATTGCAACAACATCAAGACCGAAATCTTTTTTAATATTTTTATTCAAATTTAAAGATTTATTAAAAATTTTTAGTAAATCATCTATTCCATACGAATTAGTGGAGCACTCAATAATATCTGACCTAATATTTTTTTCTTTTAAATAATTTTTTAATCTTTCTAAAATAAAATCTCCCAATTCATCATTTATCAATTTTGAGTCAAAAGAGTAATTTTGATCTTTGTATAAATTTATTGAATAATTTATTAGATCTCTTAATTTTATTTTTTTTTGATTTTCAATTATTAACCTTAATATACTAATTGCCATTCTTCTTAAGGCATAAGGATCTTTTGAACTAGTTGGTTTGAGATTAATTCCAAAAAATCCAACTAAGGAGTCTATTTTGTCACTTAACGATAATGCTATGCTGTATGGTTTTTTTGGAACTTTACTATCAATGCCACTTGGTAAGTAATGTTCTGAAACAGCTAAACTTATTTCTTCGTCAAAACCTTGCTCTCTTGCGAAATATCCACCCATCACGCCTTGTAATTCGGGAAACTCTCCAACTAAATCTGACATTAAATCTACTTTGCAAATTGAGGAGGCAATTTCTATCTTTTCTTTACTTATTAAAAGTTCATCTGAAATTATTCCGCTAAGTTTTCTTACTCTTTGTATTTTATCAAAATAACTTCCCAACCCTTTAAAATAATTGATTTGCTTCAATCTAGAAACCTGTTTAACTAAATTTTGAGACTTATTTCTATTCCAAAAAAATTCTGCATCTGCCAACCTTGCATCTACAACATTTTGATTTCCTAATTTAACTAATCCCTTTTTGTCCTTGCAATCTGCTACAACTATAAAATTATTTGTTATTTTGTTTTTGCTATCAAATGTAGGAAAATATTTTTGGTGATGCTGCATTGTAATAATAAGTATTTCTTGGGGAATTTCTAAAAATTTCTTATTAAACTCACATACTAAAATTTTTGGTTTTTCAACAATATTTATTATTTCGTCTATAAGTTTTTCATTCACGTTTATATGAATTTTTTTTTGATTAGTTGATTTGTTTATTTCTTTAATTATAAATTCTTTCCTTTTATCTTGATCAATTGTTACTCCTTTTTGTTTAAAAAATTTTATATAAGATTTAAAATCATTAAAACATTTTACTTCATCTTCTAGATCTTTATCTGTAAAAGTTTTATTTGAACTATGTAAATGGTTTAATTTAAATTCAATTATTTTTTTATCGTATAAAGCTAATATTGATTTCAACGGTCTTCCCCAATATAAATCATGATTGCCCCATTTCATTGATTTTTTCCATGAAATTTTTAAAAGTAAACTTGCAATACTTTCTTTTAATAAATCGTATGTTTTTATTTTTTCCGATGGTTTATTGTAGAAGTAGAATATGCCTTTTTCAGTGCTTTTTTTGGAAACTTTTTCTTTACTTATTTTATTGGATTTTAAAAATCCTTCTAAAGCCTTTTCTGGAGCATTTATATTAGGACCTCTAATTTCCTCTGCTTTTTTTATTACATCTTTAGAAATCTTATTTATATGAACAATGAGCCTATTTGGAGTTGAATAAGTATTAATTTTACCTTTAACTATAATTTGATTATCATCAAAAAATTTTTTAAAAATTTGTGTTAATTCATTTCTAGCATTGATTTGTAGTCTGGAAGGTATTTCTTCACTAAATAATTCAAGAAAAAATTCAGACATTTTAATTTTGTGTTTCTACCCAGATTTTTCCAATTTCTTTTGTCAGATCTCTGATCCTTGCAATATATTCTGCTCTTTGAGCAACACTTATAACTCCTCTAGCATCTAAAATATTGAACACATGACTTGATTTTAAACATTGATCATATGCTGGAAGAGAAATTTTCTTTTGAATTAATGATTTTGCTTCTTCTTCGAGCATATCAAAAATTTTAAATAATTTATCTGTGTTTGCATACTCAAAATTATAGGCTGAAAATTCTTTTTCAGCTTGATGAAAAACATCTTTGTATAAAACTCCCTCATCATTCCAAATTAAATCAAAAACATTTTTTTTACCTTGAATAAACATACATAATCTCTCTAAACCATAAGTAATTTCAACAGATATTGGATTGCATTCCATGCCTGCCATTTGTTGAAAATAAGTAAATTGAGTAACTTCCATACCATCACACCATACTTCCCATCCAAGACCAGCAGCACCTAAGGTTGGACTTTCCCAATCATCCTCTACAAATCTGATATCGTGCTCTTCGTATTTAATACCTACTGATGAAAGGCTATTAAGATACATTTTTTTAATATCTTTTGGTGAAGGTTTTATTAAAACTTGAAATTGATAATAGTGTTGCAAACGATTAGGATTTTCTCCATACCTTCCATCTGTTGGTCTTCTTGATGGTTGAACGTAAGCTGTTTTCCATGGTTTAGAACCTAATGATCTTAGAGTTGTTGCTGGGTGAAATGTTCCTGCTCCAACTTCTAAATCATAAGGTTGTAAAATAACACAACCTTTTTTTGACCAGTACTTTTGAAGATTTAAAATTGTATCCTGAAAAGAAATAAATGATTTTGGATATTTTGTTTTTTTTTTAGAAACCATATTTTTGCCAAATAGATCTTTCTTCTAAAACACTTATCAATTTATCCGCATGGTCTTCAGAAGACGAAAGTTTTTTGGCAAGCCATCCTTTAGACTTTTCAAATTTTTTAATTTCAACATCTTCACCAAATTTTTCTCTCAATATCTGTTCTGCATTCCCTATTCCATCTATCAAACCAAGTTTTAAAGATGCTTTGCCAGACCAAAATTCTCCAGAAAAAAGTTCAACATCAGTTTTGTTTAATTTTGTTGATCTACTTTCCTCTACAACATTAATAAATTCTTGGTGAAGTTCCAGTTGAATATTTTTTAATCTTTGAATGTCCTCTTCTTTCTCGTCTAAAAAAGGGTCTAGAGTACTTTTATTTTTTCCAGCTGTGTAAACTCTTCTTTGAACACCTATTTTTTGAATTAAATCTTTAAAACCAAAAGAAGAATAAATTACTCCTATTGATCCGATTATAGAACTTGCATTAGCATAAATCTCATCACCTGCGCATGCAATTAGATAGCCTCCAGATGCAGCAACATCTTCAGCAAAAACTATAACTTTTTTTTTGTTTTTCTTAGACTGTTCTCTAATAAATTTATATATTAGATGTGATTGAACGGGTGAACCACCTGGTGAATTAATTGAAATTGCAACAGCCTCTGCTTTTTTAACTGAAAAAGCTTTTTTTATCATTTCTTCTTGAGAGGAATATTCTATTCCTTGTTTAAACTTTCCAACATTTCCTATGACACCGGTAAGTCTTAAATGACTAACAATTTTTTTTTTTTTAAAAAATGAAAACATACAAATGATTATAAAAATTTCACTTATTTATAAAGCTACTTATAGTTGAAGAATTAGGTGCGTCAATTGATAAGTATATTAATAAACTTAATGTAATATTTTGAATTTATGGGTTCAGTAGTTCAATTAAAAAAGCAAATAACTAATGCGTATACAGATTTAGTAAATTCTGTTGATGAAAAACTAAGTTTAGTTGAAGACAAAATTTCTTATAAATTAGATAGTAAAGTTGAGCTTGTTAAAGAAATGACAGCTTACCATATGACTAGTGGAGGTAAAAGATTAAGAGCATTGCTTACTTTGGAGTGTGCTAAATTGTGTGGATATACAAAAGGTAGTAGAGATGTGAACCTAGCTGCATGTGTTGAACTCATACACGCAGCAACCCTTATGCATGATGATGTAATTGACAGCGCAGATTTAAGAAGAGGCAAAAAAACTACAAATAAAATTTGGGGAAATCAGTCATCAATTCTTGTTGGGGACTATTTATTAAGTAGATGTTTTGAAATGATGGTTGAGGATGGAAGTATTGAAGTATTAAAACTTTTATCTTCTACATCATCAACTATTGCTCAAGGAGAAGTTTTGCAATTACAACATAAAGGTGACTCTGAAATGTTAGAAGATACATATTTGAATATAATTTCTTCTAAAACTGCAGCTTTATTTTCTGCATCTTCAAAAGTTGGCTCGATAATTACTGATAAAGACAATAAATTTAAAGATGCACTAGAATTCTATGGAAAGAACCTTGGATTAACATTTCAGATTGCAGATGACACACTTGACTATAACTCAGAATTAAAAATGTTTGGTAAAGAGATAGGGAAAGATTTCTTTGAGGGCAAGGTCACTCTCCCAATTATTCTATTACATCAAAAATTATCTTCAGATGAAAAATTAGTTTTAAAAAAAATATTTGAACAAAATATCAGATCTAAAGAACAATTTGACTATGTGCTTACATTGGTAAAAAAATATAATATAATTAATGAGTGTTACAAAAAAGCGGAGCACTATATAAGTTTAGCATCAAATTCATTAAGTATATTTCAAGATTGTGAAGAAAAAACTATACTCAAAAATTTAACTTCATTTAGTATTAATAGAAAATTTTAAGGTGATAAGAGAATTTTTTTCCAATCATTATTTTCTTTAATATATTTTAATCTTTCGTGAATTCTATTTTCACCATCTAACCAAAATTCAATTTCGTGGTGTTTTAACCTCCATCCTGACCAATGATCAGGTCTTGGAACATTATTTTCATCTTTATAGAGATCTTTAAATTTTTTTATAGATTGGTTTAGCTCTTCTCTATCTTTTAAAATTGAACTCTGATTTGATGCCCATGCACCAATTCTACTTCCGTAACTTCTGGATTTATAATAATTATCAGCTTCTTCATCAGAAACTTTTTCAGCAGTACCAACTATTCGAATTTGTCTGAGTAAACTTTTCCAATGAAAGCACATCGAAATGTTTGGATTCTGCTTTATAGAGTTTCCCTTATTACTATTAAAGTTAGTGTAAAAAACAAATCCATCCTCTCCATAATCTTTGAGCAATACCATTCTTACATTCGGATAACCTTTTTCGTTAATAGTGCCTAGTGCTAATGCATTTGGATCATTTATTTCTGTTTTCTTTGCCTCGTTGTACCATTCAGTGAATAATAGTATTGGATTATCGAGATCTAGAAAGCATTTATCTAACCCTAAAGAATTTTTTTCGTTCATAATTTAACCAAAATAATTTATATAATAATATAATGTCTTTTAATACATTTGGAAAATTTTTTCGATTTACTACTTGGGGTGAGTCTCACGGTCCAGCAATAGGATGTGTTGTTGATGGTTGTCCTCCGAATATTAAGCTTAATATCAGAGACATTCAGTTAGAATTAAATAAAAGAAAGCCTGGTCAGTCAAAATTCACAACCCAAAGAAAAGAGGATGATAAAGTAGAAATTTTATCAGGAACTTTTGAGGGCAAAACAACTGGTACACCTATCTCAATGATTATCTTCAATAAAGATATGCGTTCTAGGGATTATAAAAATATTAAAGATAAATTTAGACCTGGTCATGCTGATTATACATATTTTAAAAAGTATGGAATTAGAGATTATAGAGGTGGAGGCAGACAATCTGCGAGAGAGACTGCTTCAAGAGTGGCAGCAGGGGCAATAGCAAAACAAGTTTTGCAAAATATTATTGGGAAAAAGTACAGTGTAATTGGAGCCGTAACACAATTAGGAATACTAGGATGTGACACAGAAAAATGGAATGACAGTTTCATCACAAAAAACCCTTTATTTTGTCCAGATAAAACAGTTTTAAAATTATGGGAAAAATATTTACTTGGGATAAGAAAAGCTGGCTCATCTTGTGGGGCAATTATTGAAGTAAGAGCAAGAGGTGTTCCTGTCGGATTAGGAGCTCCAATTTATTCAAAATTAGATATGGATTTAGCATCAGCAATGATGAGTATTAACGCAGTAAAAGGGGTAAATATAGGATCAGGAATGAACTCTGCTCAACTTTCTGGTGAACAAAATTCTGATGAAATGTCCCAAGCAGGAAAGAAAACAAAATTTAAATCGAATAATGCTGGAGGAATTCTTGGAGGTATTTCTAGTGGTCAAGAAATAATAGTTTCTTTTGCAGTAAAACCAACTTCATCAATTCTTTCTCAAAGAAAAACAATTAATAAATTTGGAAGAAATACTTCAATTTCAGTCACAGGGAGACATGATCCATGTGTAGGTATTAGAGCAGTGCCTATTGGCGAAGCAATGATGCATTGTGTAATTCTTGATCATTACTTAATGAATAAAGCTCAATGCGGAAATTAATTAGTTTTTTTAATTAAAACTTTTGAATTTAGAGTTTCTAAAACCTTCGCTTCAATAGATTTAGCATCTAGACCAGCTTCTTTATACATTTCTTCTGGTTTATCTTGGTCTAAAAATTTATCAGGCAAAATCATTGATCTAAATTTTATATTATTATCTAATAAATTCTTTTCATTTAAGAAATGATTTACATGAGCTCCAAAACCTCCTATAGATCCTTCTTCCAAAGTAATTAGCACTTCATGATTTGTTGCAACTTGCCACATAAGATTTTCATCCAGAGGTTTTGCAAATCTAGCATCTATAATTGTTGGATTAATTCCCATTTTTTTTAAACCTTCTTCAGCCAATAAACATTCTTTTAATCTGTTACCAAAGCTTACTAAGGCAACTTTCTTACCTTCTCTTATAACTCTACCTTTTCCAATATCTATTTTTTCGTTGATATCAGGTAATTCTAAACCTACTCCATTTCCTCTGGGATATCTAAATGCACATGGTTGATTATTAATATCTACTGACGTATTGACCATTCTTACCAATTCTGCTTCATCACTTGCTGCCATAACAATAAAATTAGGTAAAGTTGATAAATATGTAATATCAAAAGCACCTGCATGAGTGGCTCCATCGGCGCCAACTAAACCAGCTCTATCAATTGCAAATCTTACTGGTAAACTTTGAATTGCAACGTCATGAACTACCTGATCATAAGCTCTTTGTAAAAATGTTGAATAAATTGCTGCATAAGGCTTATAACCCTCTGTTGCTAAACCTGCAGCAAAAGTAACAGCATGTTGTTCAGCAATTCCAACATCAAAAGTTCTGTCCGGGAATACTTTACTAAATGCGTCCATTCCTGTCCCAGATGGCATAGCAGCAGTTATACCTACTATTTTACTATCTTTCTTTGCATGCTCTATTAATGTATTTGCAAATACCTTTGTAAAAGCAGGAGTCTTAGTTGTTGATTTTTGTTGAACTCCAGTTTGAACATCAAATTTTGTAACTCCATGATACTTATCATCAGATTTTTCAGCAAAACTATATCCTTTCCCTTTTTGAGTTTTTATATGAATTAGTATTGGACCATTATGATTGCTTTCTTTTGCATTTTTTAAAATTGGCAATAGTACATCTAAATCATGACCATCAATTGGACCAACATAATAAAAACCTAATGAATTAAATAATGTACCACCTGTGACAGCCGATCTCAAAAAATCTTCAGCCTTTCCAGCCTTTTTGCTAAATCTTTTTGAAAATGATGAAAAAATCATTTTAACTGTTTCTCTGAAACTAAAATAAATCTTACCTGAAAAAATTTTAGCAAGATAAGATTTCATTGCGCCAACTGGTTTTGCAATTGACATATCATTGTCATTCAAAATTACGATCATTTTTGTTTTTGAGTCTCCAGCATTATTCATAGCTTCATATGCCATTCCTGCGCTCATGGCACCGTCACCAATAACTGCTATAACCTGATCTGATTTATTTGATAATTTATTTGCTGTTGCAATACCAAGTCCAGCAGAAATAGAAGTGGAACTATGAGCTGCACCAAAAGGATCAAATTCACTTTCCGATCGCTTTGTAAAACCAGATAATCCACTTCCTTGTCGTAAAGTTCTTATTTTATCTTTTCTTCCTGTTAAAATTTTATGAGGGTATGATTGATGACCAACATCCCATATCAATTTGTCCTTAGGTGTGTCAAAAACATGATGAAGTGCTACTGTTAATTCTACAACACCTAAGCCCGCACCTAGATGACCACCTGTTTTTGAAACAGCATCAATCATTTCGCTTCTTACTTCTTCTGATAGAACTTTTAATTCTTCATTATTGAGTTTTTTTATATCTGAAGGAAAATTAATATTATTTAAATATTTGTAATTTTGCATTTATTTATTTCTACTTAATATAAATTCAATTGTCTCTTTTAAATCACTAGCATTATTTCCATAGCTAACTAAACTATTAAATATTTCTTTTTTTAGTTTTGAAGCATATTTAATAGCATTTTTATATCCTAGTAAACTTATTAATGTTGCTTTTCCCCTTTTTGAATCTTTATTTGTTTTTTTTCCTGCAGTTTTTGATGTACTGCTATAATCAATTAAATCATCTGCAATTTGAAAAAGTAAACCAATTTTTTCACCAATAATTAAGAATTTTTTTATTTGGTCTTTTTTATTTGTCAAAATAACTGGAGACAAGCAGCTGAATGAAAATAATTTTCCAGTCTTTTTAATCTCCATATCTATAACTTTTTGTTTAGAAACTTTTTTTCTTTCATAATTTAAATCCAAAAATTGACCTCCAGCTATTCCTTGGTGACCTGATGATTGAGATAATAGATTTATTAGGGATATTTTTTTATTGTTATTTATATTGAACTTTGGATCAGATAAAATTTCAAAAGCTAATGTCAAAAGGGAGTTTCCGGCTAAAACCGCTGTTGATTCTCCAAATTTTTTATGTGTAGTTAGTTTACCTCTTCTAATATCATCATTATCCATACACGGTAAATCATCATGTATTAGTGAATAAGCGTGTATACATTCAACAGCTGAACTTAAATATAAAAGATATTTTTTTTCTACATTAAAAATTTTTCCAACATCAAAAATAAGCTTAGATCTTATTTTTTTTCCTCCAGGAAATAAACCATACTTAATAGGTATAATTAGATCTGTTTTTTTTTGTTTTGCTAAGTAATTTTTTAAAAATTTATTTACTTCATTAACAGTTTTAACTAATTTTTTTTTCATTTTTTTTTGAGGTTAATTCTTCTATTTTTAGCTTGGTACTTTCAGATATATTTTTTGAGTCTTTTTGAAATTTTTTTTCTATTATATTGTTTAACTTTATTAAATATTGATAATCTTCAATGGATTCTTCCAAATTTTTTTTATTTTCTAATTTTTGAATTAAACGATCTGCTATATCTGTGAGTTCACTCAAAGATTTTAATTCAATATCATCTGGCAAAAATTTTTCATTCATATAATAGTTTGTAATATTATATGAAAATTAATGATTCAAATATTAAAAAAGCAGTAAAATATTTAAATAATAACGAATGTATTGGAATACCTACAGAAACTGTCTATGGATTAGCTGCTAATGCCTATTCTGATAAAGGCACTAAAAAAATATTTAAATTAAAAGGAAGGCCTTCTGATAACCCCTTGATAGTTCATTATTATAATATTAAAGATTTGGAAAAAGATTGTGAGACAAACACTTTATTTTATAAACTTTATAATTCATTATGCCCTGGACCAATTACCTTTATATTAAAACTAAAAAATGAAAGCAAAATTTCAAAAAACGTTACTAATAACAAAAAAACTTTAGGTGTAAGATTTCCAAGTCACCGAACCGCTAGAATATTATTAAAATCTTTAAAATATCCTTTAGCAGCACCAAGCGCAAATATTTCTGAAGGGATAAGTCCGGTGACAAGAGATGATGTATATGATGAATTTGGAGAAAAAATTAAATTTATTCTAGAAGGTGGAAGATCAAAAGTTGGTGTTGAATCTACAATAATAAGTTTAGTAAAAAAACCCCAAATTTTAAGATTGGGCGGTTTAGATATTTCTATATTAAAAAAAAAATTGAAAATAAATTTAAAAACTAAATTGCATGGTAAAAACAATATAAATTCTCCAGGAAGAGGGAGGGTTCATTATTCACCAGGTATACCCATTAGATTAAACGCAATTAAAATAAAAAAAGATGAGGCTTTTATCCTAATCAAGAAGAAAAAAGAAAATAATAAGAATTATTTTTATTTAAGTAAGACAAATAATCTAATGGAGAGTGGTAAAAATTTGTATAAAACATTAAGAAAAATTAAGAAGCTAGGTTACAGAAAAATAGCTGTGCAAAGAATACCGAACCGAAACTTTGGATTGGTGATTAACGATAGACTTCTTAGAGCATCAAAAAAATGAAAAATTTAGTCGAAGTAAAAAATATTAAAAAAAATTATGGAAAGAATGAGGCTGTAAAAGGTATAAGCTTTAACATAAAAGAAGACGAAATTTTAGGCCTATTAGGTCCAAATGGCTCAGGCAAAACAACCACCATTGGTATGTTATTAGGACTTTTAAAACCAACTAGTGGAGAAATTTTGATAAATGGTCAAAAATTGGAGGGAAATAGAATTGAAATCTTGGAACAAATAAACTTCATATCTCCATATATTGAATTACCAAAAAAACTTACGGTTAAACAAAATCTAACCGTTTATGGAAAATTATATAAAATAAATAATATTAATGAGAGGATTGAATTTTTATCGGAAAAATTAAGATTGGGAGAATTGCTTAATAGCATTACAGGCGAATTATCATCTGGACAAAAAAATAGAGTTAGTTTGGCAAAAGCATTAATCAACCAACCAAAGGTATTACTACTAGATGAGCCAACTGCATCATTAGATCCAGAAGTAGGTGATTTTGTTAGATCTTTTTTGGAAGATTATAAAAAAGAAAAAAAAATATCTATACTTCTTGCTTCTCATAATATGAATGAAGTCACTAGGCTTTGTAAATCTATTCTTATGATGAAAGACGGAATTATTATAGATAAAGGAAATCCTGAAGAATTAATAAATAAACACGGCAGAAAAAACCTTGAGGAAGTTTTTTTAAAATTATCAAGGAGTAAAAATGAGTTTAACTAGAATGTATGGTCTTTTTTTAAGACATTTTTATTTAATTACCAGATCTTTCCCAAGGGTTTTGGATCTTGTTTATTGGCCGACTATTCAAATTACTTTATGGGGATTTATCTCAAATTTTTTCGCTACACATACAACATATTATAATAATGCAGTTGGAGTTATATTAACTTGCGCGATCCTTTACGATTTTCTTTTTAGAACTAGTATTGGATTTAATATGCTATTTCTTGAGGAAATTTGGAGCAGAAACTTTACAAATTTATTTATTGCGCCAATGAAAATTGGTGAAATATTAACTTCACTTGTTGCTACAGCTTTAATAAGAGCTCTTATTGGTTTAATACCAGCAGTACTTTTAACCTCTCCGTTGTTTGGTATTTCTATTTTAGATTTAGGAATATTTTTATTCTTTTTATTTTTGAGCCTTTATTTATTTGGAATAACACTTGGCATCCTTGTATCAGCTGGTCTATTGAGATACGGACCCTCTTTTGAAAATATAGCATGGTCCACAATGTTTCTATTAGCACCCTTTGGATGTATATATTATCCAATTGAAATATTGCCAGAATTGTTTCAAAAAATAGCTTACTTATTACCATTGGTATACATTTTCGAAGAAGCAAGAAATATTTTGATTAATCAAACTGTAGACATTCAAAATATTTACAATGCATTCATTTGGAATGGGGTTTACTTTGTATTATCAATTGCGTTATTCTATTATTCTTTCAATGTCGCAAAAAAAAAAGGAACGCTTATTAATATGGGGGAATAGTGGTGCGCCCGCAAGGAGTCGAACCCTGAACCTCCAGAGCCGAAATCTGGCGCTCTATCCAGTTGAGCTACGAACGCATAATAATTTAATATAATAATTTATGAAAAATTTCATCAATTTTATTATTAAAGAAGATGATAATAACAAGAGAGTAGACACGATATTAGCAAATCATGATAAGAGGTTAAGCAGAACTAGAGTAAAAAATTTAATTCTAGATAGTAAATTAAAAATTAACGAGAAAATTATAAAAGACCCTTCAGTTAAAATAAAATTAAATGACAAAATTGATCTTGAAATTGTTGAACCTAAGAAACAAAGCTTAAAACCTTATAATTTTAAATTAAACATAATTTATGAAGATGAAGACTTAATCGTAATTGATAAGCCTTCTGGAATTTCAATGCATCCTGGTGCTGGTAATTACGATAATACTATAGTTAACGCGTTAATGAATTATGATAGTAAAAATTTATCTGATATTGGAGATGAACTTAGGCCTGGTATAGTTCATAGAATTGATAAAGATACATCAGGATTAATTGTAATTGCAAAAAATAATTCAACCCATGAAAAATTATCGCTTCAGTTTTCTGAACACACTATAACAAGAGTTTATCAAACTTTAATATGGGGAAAATTACGACCTCAAAAAGGAACTATTGAAACGTTCATAACTAGAAGTTCTAAAAACAGACAGATGATGGAGGTCTCATCTAGCAAAGGTAAAAAGGCAATTACACATTATGAAACATTAGAAGTTTTCGAGAATGATAAAGTTCCAACTTTTAGTTTTATACAATGTAAATTAGAAACTGGGAGAACTCATCAAATAAGAGTTCATATGTCATACAAAGGTAACAATATTCTTGGAGATAAAAAATATAAAAAGAAATTTAAGAAATTTAAAAACATTGATGAAGATCTTAATAATAAAATTTTAAATCTAGATAGACAATTTTTGCATGCAAAACAGTTAGGTTTTGACCATCCAAGGATAGGAGAAAGATTAGAATTTTCATCAAATATCCCAATCGAATTAAATGATATCTTAAAAAAACTACGAAAATTGAGTAAATAAAACGATTGTAAAAAAAAATTTCTCTATTACATAAATACTTCCGATGAGTAATAACACATACAATTTGCCTGCTCTTTCTAATGAAGGTGGTTTAGCAGCATATCTAGCTCAAATTAAAAAATTTCCTATGCTAGATGCAGAGGAAGAATACATGCTTGCTAAAAACTGGCAAACGACAGGAAACGTTAAATCAGCTGAAAAACTTGTTACAAGTCATTTAAGACTAGTTGCTAAAATAGCAATGGGTTACAAAGGTTATGGTTTGCCTCTTAATGAAATGATTTCAGAAGGTAACGTAGGTTTAATGCAAGCTGTTAAAAAATTTGAACCAGAAAAAGGTTTCAGACTTGCCACTTATGCAATGTGGTGGATTAAAGCTTCCATACAAGAATATATTCTAAGATCGTGGAGTTTAGTAAAAATTGGAACTACAACAGCTCAGAAAAAGCTTTTTTTCAACTTAAAGAAACTAAAAAATCAAATTGCACCTAGAACTGAGGGTGACTTACGCGATGAACACGTAAAAGATATAGCAAATAGATTAGATGTCAGTGAACAAGAAGTAGTATCTATGAATAGAAGGCTTTCAGGAAAAGAGCAGTCATTAAATGCACCAATTGGTGAAGACGGCGATGAATGGCAAGATTGGGTCGTTGATAATGATATGGATCAAGAATTGAAGTTTGCCCAAAGTGAAGAAATGGAACAACGAAAAGAACTTCTTCAAAATTCTATTAAAATTTTAAATGAAAGAGAAAAAGAAATTCTTTACTCAAGAAGATTAACAGATGATCCAATAACTTTAGAAGATTTAAGTAAAAAATTCAAAATAAGTAGGGAAAGAATAAGACAAATTGAAAATAAAGCATTTGAAAAACTGCAAAAACATATGTTGAATTCTGCTAAATCAAAAAATCTATTACCTGCTAACTAAATTACAATTAATATTAATTAAATGGATCTATTAAAAGAATAGTATCCTCTCGCTCGGGGCTTGTTGAAATACTAGATATTTTTGTCTCAACAAAATCTTCAATTGCTTTTACATATATTTTTGCGTTGTCAGGTAAATCATCAAATTTTTTAATTCCTTGAGTTTTAGATTTCCAACCTTCAAATATTTTAAAAACAGGTTTAACATTTAGCTGATCTTCTACAGCAGCTGGGAAATAATCTATTTTTTTTCCATTTAATTCATAGGCTACACAAAGATTTATTTCATCAAGCTCATCTAATACATCTAATTTTGTTAACGCTATTCCGTCAATGCCTGAAATCTTTATAGTTTGTCTTACTAGAACCCCATCGAACCAGCCACATCTTCTTTTTCTACTAGTTACAGTTCCAAATTCGTGTCCCTTTTCACCTAAATGATTACCAACATCATTTTTTAATTCTGTTGGAAAAGGTCCTTCTCCCACCCTTGTTGTATATGCCTTCGTTATACCTAATACATAATTTATTGAGTTTGGACCACATCCAGATCCTGTTGCTGCTGAAGCTGCTACTGTGTTAGATGAAGTTACAAATGGATAAGTTCCGTGATCCACATCAAGTAATATTCCTTGAGCTCCCTCAAATAATATTTTTTTATTTTCTGATTTAAATTGATCTATCTTTCTCCAAACAGGTGCTGAATATTTTAGAATATTTGGGGCTATCTTTAATAAGTCCCCAACCAGTTTATCTTTTTCATATATTGGCTTACCTAATCCCTTTCGAATGGCATTATGATGTTCAAGTACTAATGATAATCGATTTTCAAGATTTTGTTTTGATGCAAGGTCCATTACTCTTATAGATCTTCTTCCTACTTTATCTTCATATGCTGGACCAATACCTCTTCTAGTGGTTCCAATTTTTGATTTACCGGCAGAGTCTTCCCTTATTTCATCCATCTCTCTATGAAATGGTAAAATTAATGTGGCACCCTCTGACAATATCAGATTATTTTCGTTAATTTCTACACCTTTAGATTTGGCTTCTTCGATTTCATCTAGAAGTGCCCAAGGATCTACAACAACTCCATTTCCAATAATAGAAATTTTATTTTTTCTAACAATTCCAGATGGTAATAATCTTAATTTATAAGTAACACCATCTATCACCAAAGTATGACCAGCATTATGTCCTCCTTGGAATCTAATAACAACGTCTGCTTCGCTGGATAACCAATCAACTATCTTGCCTTTTCCTTCATCTCCCCACTGCGATCCAACAACGACTACATTATTCATCTAAATTTCTTTTCTATTATAAAACTATTTAAATGGTTAATTGGTCCATTTCCTTTTCCAAAGTTTGGTCTTTTCCTAATGGCATTGTTTACATATCTAATACCTAACTCACAAGATTTCTTTAGAGTTTTTCCACATCCATAATATGTTGCAATTGCACTTGATAATGTGCACCCAGTTCCATGAGTGTTTTTTGTTTTAACTTTTTTATTTTTAAATATTGCAGTTTCTTTTTTATTTACAAAGATATCTTTTAAGATTTTAGAACTTAAATGACCACCTTTAATCAAAACATTATTAGCACCTAAATCTAATAATATTTTAGCAGCATTTTTCATATCCATCATAGATTTAATTTTTGTTTTAGTCAGTATTTCTGCTTCAGGTATATTTGGTGTTATTAAATCTACTTTTTTTATTAGTTTTTTTTTTAAGAGTAAAATTGCATTATTATCAATAAGCTTGGCACCACCTTTAGATATCATGACAGGATCTAATATTATTTTTTTTAAGTTTGATTTTTTTATCGATTTTAATACTGCTTTTATAACTTCGGTAGAATGGAGCATTCCTATCTTTACTGAGTCCGGCTTAATATCCTTTGAAGTAAATTCGATTTGATTAGAAATTTCTTTGCTAGGTATTGGTATTATAGACTTAACACCTGTAGTATTCTGAGCTGTAACTGCTGTTATTGCTGTCATAGCATATGAACCAAGAGAAGTAACTGATTTAATATCTGCTTGAATACCTGCTCCTCCAGAGGAGTCTGATCCTGCAATTATTAATATTTTAGATTTGATTTTCAATTTACTGGATAGATTTTTTGATTATATTAACACATAATCTATTTAAATTTGAATCCTCTGACTCGCTCATAATTCTGATTTTTGGTTCAGTACCAGATTTTCTAACTAATATTCTACCTTTATTTTTAATTATTTTATTTGCTTCATTTATTGCTTTTTTACATTTTGGTGTATTAATAATTGATTTATCTTTAACCTCTATATTTTCCAATATTTGAGGAGTTGGTTTAAATTTATTAAAAAGTTCACTAGCTTTCCTTCTTTTTCTTAATGAAAAAAGTATTTCCAATGCAACCAGCAATCCATCTCCTGTTGTTGCAAACTTTCCAAGAATTATATGACCCGATTGTTCCCCACCTAAGTTAAATTTATTTTTTTTCATTTTTTCTTTTACGTATCTATCTCCTACATCTGATCTTAAAAATTTTATTCCATTATTTTTAAAAAACTTTTCTAAACCATAATTTGACATCAATGTACCAATAACACCTCCCTTTAAAATCTTTTTTCTTTTCCATCTCTCGCCTAGCATTGCAAGAATTTTATCTCCATCAATTATTTTTCCCTTTTCATCACAAACAATTATTCTGTCTGCATCCCCGTCTAATGCAATTCCAATATGTGCCTTATTTTTTTTTGTCATCTGACAAATTTTATTTGGATAAGTAGATCCAGATTTAAAATTAATATTTAGTCCATTTGGAGAAGTGCCAGTTTTAAATACTTTGGCTCCTAATGATTTAAACAAGTCTGGCCCAGCTTTATAACCAGCTCCATTGGCACAATCTAGGGCGATTTTGATACCTTTTAAACTAAATGAAGATGGAAAATTTTGTTTTAATATTTTTATATAACTTTCGTTAGCTTCTTCTAACCTTTTAACTCTGCCCAATTCAATTGGTTTAGAAAGATTTCTAGTAATCTTTGAATCAATTAACTTTTCAATTTTTTTTTCGATTTTGTCAGAAAGTTTAAGTCCATCAGGTCCAAATAACTTTAAACCATTATCGTAATATGGATTATGTGATGCAGTAATCATTATACCCATGTTTGCTCTCATCTTTTTTGTTAGCATCGCTAAACCATTTGTAGGTAGTGGTCCCAAGGTATAAATATGCATTCCAGCTGATGCCAATCCAGATACTAAAGCTGGTTCAAGCGTATAGCCTGATAATCTAGTATCTTTTGCAATAATTGCTGTTTGTTTATTTTTTTTTAAATTTTTAAAGTATATACCAGCAGCTAAACCAAATTTAAAAAACATTTCTCCATTTATTTTAGATCCATTAACCTGTCCTCTAATTCCATCTGTACCAAAATATTTTTTAATCATTTTTAATTTTGCAACTCTTTAAAAACTTTAAATGCCTGATTAATTTCTTGTACATCGTGAACCCTAAGAATTTGAACTCCTTGAAGATATGCTTGAATGCATGAAGATATGGTTCCACCAATCCTATTTTTAGTATCATTTTTTTTTGAAATATCCTTAATAAATCTTTTTCTAGACAAGCCCAACATTATAGGAAGACCTAATGAATAAAAAATAGAAATATTCTTTAATAGAGTAATATTATGTTTCAAATTTTTTCCAAACCCAATTCCAGGATCTAATATAATATTATTATGTTTAATACCTTGTTTTCTCAGATATAATAATTTTGTTTCAAAGAAGTCATAAATATCAAGTAGCACATTTTTATACTTAGGCTTAATTTGCATATTCTTTGGTGTCCCTTTCATATGATGAATAACAAAAGGTTTTTTTGATTTTTTTAAAAAATTTATAGTTTTGGGGTCATAAGTTAGTCCAGATACATCATTTATAAGATCTATTTTTATTTTAGAAGCTTTCTCCATTACAAAACTTTTTCTGGTATCTAATGAAATAAAACTTTTTTTATTCTTTAAAATTTTTAAAATTGACTTGATTCTATTCCATTCTCTGCCAGGGTGAATATCATTTGCACCTGGTCTTGTGGATTCTCCACCTATATCTATTATTTTTGCGCCACTAGATAATAAACTATTCACACGTTTTTCAGCTAAATTTTTTTTATTGTATTTACCACCATCTGAAAAACTATCTGGGGTTAAATTAATTATACCCATTAAAATTGGTATATTGGACAAGTTTAATTTTTTTAAAGTTTTCTTTTTTTTTATATTTTTTAAATCTCTATTAACTTTTATTTTTAGTTTATTATTAAGTTTAGTAATATCTTTGAGATTAATAATCTTTCTTTTTTTTCTATCTATGATTTCTATTTTATCAAAAGAGATATCATTATAGCCATTAAGAGGAATGGATTTTTTTTTTTTAATATATGTTTTTGATATTGTTCCGTAATAAAAATTACACGCTCTAGTGTAATATTTATTCATTAGTGCTTAGTGCACTATCTTTGGTTTTAAGCCCATCGAACCAAGTGCTGAACTTTGATCATCGTCTTCTACTTTTAGATCTTCTTTATTTTTTGGGTATATATTTTTATTTATTAAATCCTCAATTTCTGCACCTGTCAGAGTTTCATATGTTAATAAAGCTTTCGCTAATTTGTGCAAATCATCAATTTTTTCTGTCAATACTTTTCTTGCTCTTTCATAGCCCATATCAACAAATTTTCTAATTTCACTGTCTACTTTTCTAGCAGTTTCCTCTGACATATTTTGTTGTCTAGCAACAGATCTTCCCAAAAATACTTCTTCTTCATTTTCTCCATAAGCAACTGGTCCCATTTCCTTACTTAATCCAGCTCTCATAACCATAGCCCTTGCTCTTTTAGTTGCTTGTTCAATATCGCTTGCTGCTCCTGTAGTTACTTTGTCATCTCCAAATATTATTTCCTCCGCAACTCTTCCACCCATAGCTATAGCCATTTGTGCGTGAAGTTGTTCTCTCGTTTGAGAAACTTCATCTTTTTCAGGTAATTGCATAACCATTCCTAAAGCTCTTCCTCTTGGAATTATTGTTGCTTTATGTATAGGATAAGCAGCCTTTTCATTTATTGTTACAATTGCATGTCCAGCTTCATGGTAAGCGGTTAATTTTTTCTCTTCTTCTGACATTACCATTGATCTTCTCTCAGAACCCATCATTACTTTATCTTTAGCTTCTTCAAATTCTTGATATGTTACAATTCTTTTATTTTTTCTTGCAGCTAGCAAAGCAGCTTCATTTACAAGGTTCGCTAAATCTGCCCCAGAAAATCCAGGGGTTCCTCTAGCAACTGTTCTTAAGTTAACATCGGGTGCCATTGATATTTTTTTTGCGTGCACTTTTAAAATTTTTTCTCTACCAATTAGATCTGGATTAGAAACAACAACTTGTCTGTCAAATCTTCCTGGCCTTAAAAGAGCTGGATCTAATACATCTGGTCTGTTAGTAGCGGCTATTATAATGACACCTTCATTTGTGTCGAAACCATCCATTTCAACTAATAACTGATTAAGAGTTTGCTCTCTTTCATCATTTCCCCCACCAAGACCTGCTCCTCTACTTCTACCTACAGCATCAATTTCATCAATGAAAATTATACATGGAGAATGTTTTTTTCCTTGTTCAAACATATCTCTCACTCTCGAAGCTCCTACGCCAACAAACATTTCTACGAAATCTGATCCTGAAATAGTAAAAAATGGAACTCCCGCTTCTCCAGCAATTGCTCTGGCTAATAATGTTTTACCAGTACCTGGGGGACCTACTAATAAACATCCTCTTGGAATCTTACCCCCTAATCTGCTGAACTTTCTTGGATCTTTTAAAAATTCTACTACTTCCTCTACTTCTTCTTTAGCCTCTTCAACACCTGCAACATCATTAAAAGTAACTTTTCCTTTTACTTCATTCATCATTTTAGCTTTAGATCTTCCAAAACCCATTGCTCCGCCTTTTCCTCCTTGCATTTGCCTCATAAAGAAAATCCAAACAGCAATTAATAAGAGCATAGGAAACCAAGAAAGCAATATTCCTAATAAAGATGGCATTTTCTCCTCTAATGGACTAGCAGAGATGCTAACTCCTTTATCACTTAGCTTCTGGATTAAGTTAGGATCCTCAGGTGCATAAGTGGTAAATTGATTTCCATTTGATAATACACCTTTTATATTTTTTCCTTGTATTTCAACTTTAACTACTCTTCCATTATCTACTTCAGTTAAGAATTCTGAGAAAATAATTTTATTTTTTTGTGAAATTGAGCTTTGGGGATTTTTAAACATATTATAAAGACCAATCGTTAAAATAACGATTATTCCCCACATTGCTAAATTTTTAAAATTCATAAAGCATTAAATTAAGAATTATTAGTAAATTAACAAGTGTCATTTTGATCATTTAAGAAAAAAATTATCATTTTTCTGGGTAAATAATCACTGAATCACTAATTTTTTCAATAATACATCCAGAAAGGGTCAATTTTACATTTTTGTTTGAAAGTTTTATAGAATCTATTACTCCAGTCAGTTTTTTACCTCGTGGAAAATTTTTTTTCTTGCTTATATGTTGAATTAATTGTGTAAAGCTTCTCAAAATAATTTCATCTGGATTTTTAAAAAAAACTGAGTTTAAGATAATTTTTTTATTTTTCTCAAAAAATTTTGAATTTTCAATAATATTTTTTTTAACAAAAAATTCAACAACTTGGTCACTTTTTGACAAATTTTTAAGTGTTGAATAGAATTTATTAAAGCTTAAACCTTCTTCATCTAAATTTTTTATCAGTTTTCGAATTCTACTTCTTAAAAATTTATCATTATTATTACTGGGATCATCTATAGAAAAACCAAAAGTTTGTTTATTTGTATTAATTAGTTTTTTTTTTGAAATAGACAAAAATGGTCTGATAATTTTTATACCATTATAACTTATTATATTTTTATCAAATGATACAAGTCCTTTTAAGCCGGAACCTCTAAGAAGCCTTATAAAAAAATTTTCAATAAGATCATCTTTATGATGACCTAATAAAAGGTGTTCAATATTATATTTATTACATTCTTTTATAAATAAATCATATCTTAGTTCTCTTGCATAAGATTGAACGTTATTAATAATTTTAGTGTTTTTTTTCGATAGTATTTTACAATTAATTTTAAAGTTTTTTTTAAGTTTGTACTTTAAACTTTTAGCTTCTTTTGAAGACTCTTTCCTTAACTTATGATCTATTATTACTGGATACAATTTGGCCTTGTTTTTTAACGCATAACATTGAGAGAAAAATAATACAGATAAACTGTCTGAGCCGCCTGATACTCCAACCATAATTTTTTTATTACTATAATCTAAAGTTTCAAGATTTTTTGAAAATACTTTATATAATTTTTTTACTTGTGGATCCTTTAATTTTGATAGATAAAAATTAGGAGTTTTCCTTTTGACACTCAAATTTTTTCTCTTCATATTTAGCTTTTTGAAGAACCGATTGAGTGGCATTTGGATACTGTTTTTTCACACCAGCAATCATTAAGCAACCCTGATCTTTCTCTCCTATTTGTACTAAAGATACACCAAGCTTCAAAAGGTTAATAGGTGCTTTTTCGCTCTTTGGATATTTTTGATAACCTTCTAAATAAGCAGATGCTGCATCTGTATAAAGCTGTCTTATTCTAAAAGTCTCCGCATACCAATACTGTGCATTTCCAGAAAGATCATTATCTGGATTTGTATCAACAAATTCTCTGAATGCTCTTTCTGCCATATTATAATCTCCAACCTTTAAAAAACTAGTTGCAAATTCATATTGCTCCAAAGGTGAGCCCTCGGGTAAAATTTTTTCCTCGTTTATAAAATTTTCTGTTAATACAGTTTGAGTTGTTTCAACGGATTGAACAGCTTGTGACTCACTAGTATCTGTCATATCTTTATAAGATATTGTACCTAAATCTTGGGGCTGTGATGTGCCAGGCATTATTTTTTTGCTGGCTAAGTCTGTCTCTATATTTTCGCTATTTTCATTTGTAGATAAGTTCTGAACATTATCATCACTCTTTTGTACAAAACTAGAATTATTTTCTAATTCTTGAAATCTTAATTGATTATCAGCCTGAGTTTTTGATAATCTTGTTGATAATTTATCAATTTTAAAATTAACTTCCTCAAATTTGTTAGTTAAACTTTGAAATTGTTTTTCTATTTCAGCCAATTTTAATAAGTGTCTTGTCAATACATCTTCTGTTTCCTTATCAGTCAAAGATGTTTCGTTACTAGACTTTTTTTGAAATGACTCTGAGTAAACTGCTCTTTCTAATGTTCTCAGATCTTTTTGAATAATTTCTAAAATTTCTCTCATATTTAATTCATCTGAAACTGCATTTAAAATTACAAAATAGATAGATATTACATAAGTAATAATTTTAATGAGATTTTTAAACATTAAATAATTTTTTAATTATAATAATGGCAAAATAAAGACCTTAAGATTATTTAAAATAATCCCAAGGTCTTTAAAATTTTTCAAATAGCTTTAATTAGCTTTTACGGTTACAGATCTTCTATTCTTCGACCAAGAAAGTGGATTAGAGCCTGAATCAACAGGTCTCTCTTTTCCGTAACTTATCACTGATATTCGGTCTGCAGATATTCCATAAGTGATTAAATAGTCTTTAGCAGCGTTTGCTCTTCTTTCGCCTAAAGCTAAATTATATTCTCTAGTTCCTCTCTCATCAGCATGACCTTCAACTACAACATTAATGCTAGAATTGTCTCTTAACCAATTAGCTTGTTTTCTTAATGTATCTCTTGATTTAGTTGTTAAAATAGACTCGTTTGTTGCAAAAAATACTCTGTCTGGAACACCGTCAGCTAAATATTTAACTGTATCAGTACCTGTATAAACATCACCTTGCATTTGACCGTCAACTTTTGTTGTGGTTTGCTTAGTAGCACAAGCTGATACGATTAAACTTAATAATATAACTAGAAAAGTATTTCTAAATGATTTGCTAAAATTCATTAATGCTCCTTAATAATTTATTAGAACTTTTTCACAACTAATTAGATGTTTCAAGCATAAAAATCAACTTAATTTATATTAAAACCTAATAAAAAAGCCCTAATTGCTTAGTAAAGACGACCAAGATGGGTCAGAGGCGTCGGTCTCTGTTTGAACTTGCCTTTCATTATAACCAGTAAGATCTATAGACCAAAGCTTTGCACTAAATCCCTCTCCTTTGTCATTTGATTTAGTTTCTCTGTAAAAAATTAATACCCTTCCATTGGGAGACCAAGAAGGTGCTTCTTGATAGTAATTTTCAGTTAATAATCTCTCACCTGAACCATCTGTTCTCATGACGCCAATATAAAATTTTCCTTTATGCAACTTTGTAAACGCTATCAAATCACCTCTTGGAGACCATACTGGTGTTCCATACAATCCATTGCCAAATGAAATTCTTTTTACATTTGAACCATCAGATTTCATTACATAAATCTGTTGAAACCCACTTCTATCAGAATTGAATGTTATATACTTGTTATCTGGTGAATATGATGGAGAAGTATCAATTGATGGATGGTTTGTTATTCTTTCAACAACTCTATTTTCTAAATCCATTGTATAAATATCCGAGTTACCATCTTTAGCAAAACTCATAATAATTTTCTTGCCATCTGGTGAAAATCTTGGAGCAAATGTCATTCCTGGAAAATCACCAACTACTTCTTGTGTTCCAGTTTCAATGTCTAATAAATATACTCTAGGCAGATTTTTGAAATACGATAAATAGGTTACCATCTGGCTAGTCGGATTAAATCTAGGAGTTAATACTAATTCATTTCCTAAAGTTAAATATTTTGTATTAAAACCATCTTGATCCATAATAGCTAATTTCTTCACTCTTGCTGTCTTAGGGCCTTCTTCAGAAACATAAATAATTCTAGTATCAAAGTATCCTTTTTCTCCAGTCAATCTTTCATAAACTTTATCAGAAATTATATGCCCAACTCTCCTCCAATTACTTGGGACAGTTGTAAATGCTAAAGCCATCATCTCTCTTCCGGCTAAAATATCCCATAACCTAAATTCAACTTTTAGCTTCTTATTTTCAATTGTTACTTTGCCAGTAATTAAAGCTTGAGCTTTAATTAGTGCCCAGTCTTCAAATCTTGGTTTTAAATGTGCAATATCAGGTTTTTGTAAAAAAGCTTCTTTACTAAGCGGATTAAATAAACCTGATGTTTTTAAATTATTTTCTACTACAAATGAAATTTCAGAACCAACATTTTCTATTTTTAATTCATTAATTGAATTTTTTTTTGAGTTATCATCTTGAAATAATGGTGAAACTGCAATTGGCAAAGGATCTAAATTACCTCTTGTTATATCAATTTCTATTAAAGAATTTGCTTTCGTTATTAAAAACAAAAATAATAAAAGGGTTAAGTTAAATAATCTAATCATTATCCTCCGAGCATATCACGAGCATCAAAATTTAAAATCATATTTTTCCATCTTTCATAACCACTTGTAGGAACTTTTAATGGATTGCACAGTTGAATAGCTCTTCTCACACTATCTGCCAGTGTTCTAAATTTTTCTTTACCAGGTGTATTCATTTTTACATGATCTAGCATTTCAAGCTTCTCAATTGTTCCATCTGGTTTTAATTGGAGTTTAACTCTAACTAATAAATCTTCACTAAATGGTAAACCTATAGGCACACTCCAACATGTAAATATTTGAGCCTTTAATGCATCTTCCTCGCTTAATGTTAGCTTTGAATAGTCCATAGTTTCGTCATTTGATTGAGAAATCTTATCAACCTCTTTTTTTGTTTCTGCTAAATTTTCTTTTTTTTTATCTATTAAAGCTGCAATTTCATTTAAATCCAATTTTTCCTTTTTTTCAAATTCAGACACTTGTTTAACTTTTTTTTCATCCAAAATAGGTTTTTTAGTTTGAACTATTTTTTTTATATTTTCATCATTGATTTCTTTAGAGGGTTTCTGCTTTTTTTCTTCTTTTGGTTGAATTTTTTGTTTATCCTCATCTGGCATAGGTACAGCATTTAATTTTTCTTTTTTTAACTTTTCTATTTTATTTTCACTGGCTGGTGTTTTTTTTGATGCAACCTTGGAAATTTCATTTTGTATTTTATCTGTCTGAACTTCCTTTTTTTCATCTTTTTTTACTTTTTTAGGTGGAGCTTGTTCAGACAAAAGCTTTTCATTTTCTTTTTTTGCCTTCTCAATTATTTTTGATGCTTTTGGTGCGAAAGGAATATTTGTCTTTTCAGCAATTTGAATAAGTTCCACAGAAATAAGAGGTGGAATATCCAGAGGTTTTTTTGCAACAAATGGCAAGGCCAAAATACTCACCACAACAATGGCAACATGAAATCCAGATGAGATTAAAAGACCTCGATACATAATCTTTATCTCTCTTTATTCGGTTCAGATATTAAAGCTACTTTTGTAAATCCTGACCCTGAAAGCATTCCCATAATTTCAAGTACCCTGCCATAGTTAATAGCTTTGTCTCCCCTAACATATATTCTTGTATCAGTTCTATTATTTGAAACAGCCAATATTTTTACAATTAAATTATTAAATTCAACTTTTGTTTCCTGAATAAAAATTTCACCTTTAGAATTAATTGTTAAAGTTAAAGGTTCATTTTCTTCAGGAAGTGTATCAGCAGAAGTTTCTGGCAAATCTACCTGGACTCCAACAGTAAGTAGTGGTGCAGTGACCATAAATATAATTAGCAAAACCAACATTACATCAACAAATGGTGTAACATTAATTTCACTCATTGGATCATTTTTTGAACTTTTGAGCTTAAATCCCATTTAAATAATTGATAAAAATCTTTTTGAGAAATTTTCTAATTTTTGTGAGTATTTTCTAGAGTCTGAATTAAATTTATTGTATGCAATTACAGCAGGAATTGCAGCTAATAACCCAAGCGCAGTTGCAAATAAAGCTTCTGCAATACCTGGGGCTACTATTGCAAGACTGGTATTTCTTGAAATTGCAATCGATTGAAATGAATTCATAATTCCCCAAACAGTTCCAAACAACCCTATAAATGGAGCTGTCGATCCAACAGTTGCTAAAAAACTATTATACTTTTCAACTGCCACCATTTGTTTTTCAATATTTACCTCTAAAACACTAGATAGTCTCTCAGATAAATTTGATTTTGATCTAGTTTTCATAACTGTTTGCATAGAACTTTTAAATAATTTTGCCATAGGATCCTCAATGTTTGAAGGTAGACTGTTATAAAATGTTTCAGCAGACTTTGATTTCCAGAATTTCTCCTCAAATTCCTCTGCGCTTTTATTAATTTTTCTAAACATTCTTATTTTTTCAAAAATTATTGCCCATGAATAAATAGAACTTAGAATTAATATTATGATTACTGACTTTACAATTACATCTGCGCGTAAAAATAAACTGATTAAAGAAAAATCTGTATTACTTGCTAAACCTAAGCTTTGTGTTGCGATATCTGCATCCATTCAATCGTTTCCCATTAAAATATGTCATTAATTTGACTTAAAAAAACTCTAATACTCTAGTTATCCTTGCTTTCCCTTGTGTTTTCAAAATATTGAGCAATTAAAATAGCATCTGCTTTATTATTATCTTTTTTTCTTGATAATTTATTAGAAACCCTAGGAAACATCTCTATTGCTTTAGTTCTGCTGGCATCTTTTTCAGAATTAATCAAATTAAAATGTTTTTTCCATTTTGCTGGTCTAACATAAAAAATAGGAAGCTCCATTGCCGAACATATGCCTTTAATGACTCCAAATGATTGTCCAAAATTAAACATGCTTGTTACACCTTGTCCTGGCATAGCAGAAACTTGTTCGACTACTACACTCATTTTTTCATTCATAAATTTATTTTTTATAAGCATTATTTCGTTATAAATTTGCCTGCCATTAACTTGTTTTTTATTTTTTTTCCCTTCAGCCATTGTAGGCATGTCGATTACATCAATAACTTTTCCATAAGAAAAAAAACAAATAGCACCTGCTATTCCTGGATCAATTCCAACAATTATCATTTAAACTTCAAAGTTAACATTTGTATAAACATTTTGTACATCATCCTCATCCTCAAGAGTTTCTAGAAATTTTGCCATATTTTGATTTTCTTCGCCTTTAAGAGATACTTTATTTATGGGTAGCCACTCAATTTCTGTAGAGAGAAAATTTACAATAACTTTTTCAAATTTTTTTTTTACCTCATATATTTCATCAATATCTGTATGCACTTCATGAAATTCATCACGAGAAATACAATCATTTGCACCCGACTCGATTGCTAGTTCAAAAATTTCATCTTGTTCAATTTCGTTTTTGTCTATTTTAATTACACCCAATCTTTGAAAATTATGTGATGCAGAGCCCTGGGTTCCTAAAGAACCGTTATTTTTCGAAAATATTGTTCTTATATTAGAAGCAGTTCTATTTTTATTATCAGTCAATGCTTCAACTATTACAGCAGATTTGCTCGGTCCAAAACCTTCATACCTAATATTTTCAAAATTTGATTGATCATTGTTAGAAGATTTTTCAATTGCTCTCTCAATATTTTCTTTTGGCATGTTGGCTGACCTGGCTGCTTGTATTGCTGATCTAAGTCTCGAATTCATATCGGGATTCTTATCTCCTAGTTTTGCAGCTACCGTAATTTCTCTAGAGAGTTTAGAAAAAATTTTTGACCTCTGTTTGTCAGCTTTGCCTTTTTTATGTTTAATACCAGCCCAATGTGAATGTCCAGCCATAATTAATTTATGTTTTTCAAACTTCCACCGAAAATGAAGCTTTCTATATTTTTTGCAAGTCCATTTCTTACATCACAATCTACAATTACCCCACTTAGAGATGCTTCTCCATTAGCAGGAAAATGTTTTACAGCTTCTTTTTTTAAAAATCTGTTAATTGAATTTTGTGTATTCATACCAATGACCGAGTCATAGTCACCACACATTCCAGCATCAGTAATATAGCTAGTTCCATTCTTTAGAACTCTTGCATCATTTGTTGGCACGTGTGTATGAGTACCTACAACTAAAGTTGCATATCCGTCAAATAGATTACCCATAGCCATTTTCTCACTTGTTATTTCACCATGAAAATCAACTATTAAAAAGTCATAATCTTTTGAAATTTTTTTTTGTGCGATAAATTCATTAGCGATTTTAAAAACATCATCGCATTTTTTCATAAAAACGTTTCCCATAAGATTTAACACCCCGACTTTCAGATTTTTTTTTGAATTGAATATGGAAAAACCTTTACCTGGTAAATTTCCGCTCATATTTATTGGTCTTAATAATTTTTTTTCAGTTTTTATATACTCATAAATTTCTTTTTGATCCCATACATGATTGCCTGTTGTAATTACATCTACACCAACATTAAAAAGTTCATTAGCAATATTTTCAGTAAGACCAACACCTTCACTGGCTGCATTTTCACCATTAACACAAACAAAATCTATACTTTTTTTTGAGACTATGTTTGGCAAGTTTTTTTTTACTGATTTAAAGCCTGCGTCTCCTACTATATCACCTAAAAATAAAATCTTCATTATTACATTAATTTTTCTGTCAAAATTAAATCTAATTTTCTATCAAAATTTTCAACATTAATTTTATTAACTTTTTGATGTGAAAAAGCCAGTCCAATTGTTTTACATTTTTTAATTAAAGAAATTTTTTCTAAATATCTATCATAAAATCCACCACCATAGCCAATTCTGTTTCTGAATATGTCAAAAGCAACTATTGGTACAAATATTATATCTGGGTATACTTTTTTCAATTTTAGTGGCTGAGGAATTCCTAATAAGCTTATTGTTAAAGGATCATTTGGACTCCATTTATAAAAATCCATTTGATGATTTCTTTTAATAATTGGCAACGAAATACTATAACCGTTAGAATAAAATTTTTTTAGTATTTGCAAACAATCAAATTCAAAATTTATTGGAAAATAACCTCCAATAATTGAATTTTTTGATAGATTAATTTTATTATGAAAACTATCTATAATATTATTGCCTATCTTGATTTCAAAATATTTCTTTTTTCTTAAGTTAATGATTTTTTTTCTTAATTTAAATTTTGACACTGATATTTTATGAAACAGAAGTATTTGTGCTATTTTTTTTGACAAAGTCTTCTATTTCTAAAGTTACTTTGTCTATTAAATTTTCATAATTTGTTTTGTAGTTTTCAATATCATTCTCAAGTTCCTCTTGCGTTGAACTTAAATTTTTAATTTCATTTTCTTTGTTATCTTTGTACTGATATACTAAAGATTTTAATTCTTTAAATTTTTCTTTTAATTCTTGAAGCTCTTTTTTTTGCGCATCTACTTTTTTTTTGGTTTCAAAATACTCATCCATGACTTTTATAGAAGATATTAGTAATAATTTATTCTCTCCAATATTTCCAAGATCAAATTTTAGATCATTAAATTTTTTATTTAAACTTAAGGATAATTCTTCCAAATGTTCCTCTTGGCCATCTTCACAAGATAATAAATATTCTTTACCATTAAATTTTATATTTACATTTGCCATTTATCTATTTCTTCCAATAAATTATCTGTTTCTTGATTTAATTCATCAATTTTTTCATTAAATTGATTTTCTTTTCTTTTTGAAGTTTCGTGATCCTTTTTTAATTCATTTATTTTACTTCTAAGTTTTAAGTTTTCTTCTTCTAAGCTTTGGAGAGATGTGGTTATCTGTTTTTTTTCAATTTCTAATTGATTTTTTTGATCTTTTAAAATTGCAACTTTATCTAATTCTTCATTATGTTGAATGTTTATCTCTCCTAATTTTTTTAAAGTATCCTTTAATTTTTTTTCTTTTTCATCAATGTTTTTCATATATATATCTATATTAATAAATTGAATCACCTAAGTCTAGATAGGATACTTTTTGAAAAATATAGAAAAAAATTTATCAAATGCTATTCGTTTTTTATCAATGGATGCGGTTCAAAACGCTAAATCTGGTCACCCAGGTATGCCAATGGGTATGGCTGATGTTGCAACAGTTTTATTTAAGTATTTTCTAAAATTTAATCCAAAAAATCCTAACTGGCTTAATAGAGATAGATTTATTTTATCAGCTGGACATGGATCAATGTTGCTTTACTCGCTGTTGTACTTAACTGGGTATAGAAGTGTATCACTTAACGACATCAAGAAATTTAGACAACTAAATTCAATTTGTGCTGGACACCCAGAGTATCACCCAAACTCAGGCATTGAAACTACAACTGGTCCTTTAGGTCAAGGAATTGCAAATTCTGTGGGTTTTGCAATTGCAGAAGAGATCTTAAAGAAAAAATTAGGAAGTAATTTAATAAATCACAAGACCTATGTCTTGGCTGGTGATGGGTGCCTTATGGAAGGAATAAGTCATGAAGCAATGAGTCTGGCCGGTCACCTTAGACTTAATAATCTTATAATGCTTTTTGATAATAATTCTATTTCAATAGATGGTCCTACAAGTTTAGCAGTCTCAGATGACTATAAAAACAGATTCAAAAGCTACGGATGGAATTATATTTTGATCAATGGGCATAACTACAGAGAAATTTATAATGCTTTAAAAAAAGCACAAACATCAAAAAAACCGACTGTGATTTCGTGTAAAACAAAAATAGGATTTGGATCTCCAAATAAAGGTGGAAAGGCCTCTTCTCATGGAAGTCCTCTTGGAATAGATGAAATTAAGTTAGTTAGAAAAAAATTAGATTGGGATTATAAACCATTTAAAATACCTCAAAGAATTTTAACTGATTGGAGAAAAATTGGAGAAAAAGGTGTCAAAAAAGAACAAATATGGAATAAAACTTTTAGCAAACACAAACAAAAATTTAAAAGTATTATAAAAAATAGATTCTCGAGTTCAATTATAAAACAAAAAAAAGATGCAATAAAAAATTTTAAGACTATAGCTACAAGAAAATCCTCAGAAGAATTTTTAACAGCTATATTAAAAGAGAGAAATACTTTAATTGGTGGCTCTGCTGATTTAGCGGGATCAAACAATACAAAAACTAAGTTACATAAAATTATTAATTCAAGTAACTTTGGTGGTAATTATATTCACTATGGAGTTAGAGAACATGCAATGAGTGGAGTAATGAATGGATTAGCTCTTCATAGTAATTTTATTCCTTATGGAGGTACTTTTTTAATATTTTCAGACTATTGCAAACCTTCAATAAGGCTATCTGCTATAATGAAACAGAAGGTAATTTATATAATGACACATGACTCAATAGGGCTTGGAGAAGATGGACCTACACATCAACCAGTAGAACAACTTACTGCTTTAAGATCTATTCCAAATTTAAATGTTTTAAGGCCAGCAGATCAAACTGAAACAATTGAATGTTGGGATATTGCTTTAAACAGTAACAAAACACCTAGCATATTAGCTTTAACTAGACAAAACTTAAAACCCATAAGAAAGAGTTTTAGCAAAAAAAATCAGTGCTCAATGGGAGCTTACGAAGTTATAAGGACTGGAAAAAACATAAATTTAACTCTTTTAGCCTCAGGATCAGAGGTTAATCTCGCAATTGAGACTAGTCATAAATTGGCCAAACAAAAAATTTATTCAAAAGTAATATCAATGCCTTGCCAAGAAATTTTTGAAAAACAAAACAAGAGCTATAAAGATAAAATCTTAAAAGAAAGCAAAAACACTTTTTCAATTGAGGCAGGATCAAAAATGTCTTGGGAAAAATATATTAAAAAAGGCTTTTCTTTTTCAATAGAGGACTTTGGTAAAAGTGCTCCTTATAAAAAAGTCTATGATCATTTTGGTTTAAGTAGTGAAAAAATTAGCAAAAAAATTAAATTTTATTTAAAAAAATGACAATAAAAGTTGGCATTAACGGTATGGGAAGAATTGGAAGAATGATTGTGAGATCAATTTATGAAAATTACAAAGGTAAAATAATTATCAAACATATTAATAATAGATCTAGCTCTGAAATTTGTGCAAATTTATTAAAATATGATTCAATTCATGGTAATTTTAGTTCTCAAGTAAAATCTGGAGGAAATTACATAAAAATAAATAAAGAAAAAATAACTTACACCCAATACTCTATGATTAATGACATAAAGTGGAAAAATTATGGTGTAGATTATGTTTTTGAGTGCACAGGTAAGTTTAATTCTAAAGATCAATTACTACCACATATAGAAAATGGTGGAAAAAAAGTTATTGTATCGGCCCCATGTAAAATGGCTGATAAAACTATAGTTTTTGGCGTAAATCATAAGAAGATAAACAAGAATGATAGAATTATTTCAGCAGCTTCTTGCACAACGAATTGCTTAGCTCCTGTTGCAGACGTAATTAATAAAAATTTTATAATTCTTAATGGTTTTATGACAACCATACATGCTTTTACAAGTGATCAAAGAATATTAGATAATTCTCACAAAGATCCTAGAAGAGCAAGATCTGCAAGTCAATCAATTGTACCCACATCTACTGGTGCATCAAAAGCTATTGGTGAGATTATACCCTCATTGAAAGGTAAGCTAGAGGGGATAGCAATGAGAGTGCCAACACCAAATGTTTCATTAATAGAATTTGTATTTAATGTAAAAAAAAATATTACTTTAAAAAAATTAAATAACTCTTTATTTTCAGCTTCCAAAACGAAACTTAAAAATATTCTAAATGTTACAGATGAGAAGCTAGTCTCAATTGATTTTAATCACAATAGTGCATCTGCAATCATAGACTCTTCACTTACTAATGTAGTTGGTAATAAAATGGGTAAAATTTCAGCTTGGTATGATAATGAATGGGGTTTCTCGAATAGAATGTGTGATATTGCTGAGTATGTAAGCAAGATCAAATAATGAAATCCATTGAAAATATAGAAAATATTAAAAATAAAAGAGTAATTCTTAGACTTGATTTAAATGTTCCAATAAAGAATGGAAAAATAACAGACTCTAACCGGATTGATAAGATTGTGCCGACACTAGAATTTCTATTAAAAAGAAAAGCAAAGATTATAATAATTTCTCATGTTGGAAGACCAAAAGGTAAAATAGTTAAGGAACTTTCTCTAGAATTGATATCGCTGTATATTAAAAGTAAAATTAAAAAAGAAGTATCATTACTTAAGGAAAACATTTTCAATTTAAATAAAGAAGACATTTTTAAGAGTTCCAAAAATGAGGTGATATTACTAGAAAATATTAGATTTTATCCCGAAGAAGAAGCGAACGATGATAAATTTTCAAAGAAATTAGCAAGCTTAGGTGAAATATATGTTAATGATGCATTTTCGTGTTCACACAGAGATCATGCCTCTATATCAAAAATAACAAAGTATATTCCATCGTACAGCGGAATTCAAATAAATGCAGAGGTAAATGCTCTCAACAAAATAACGTCAAAAATAAAAAAGCCTATAACATGTATAATTGGTGGATCTAAAATATCTTCCAAAATAAATATAATAAAAAATTTAATACCAAAATTTAATAACATTATAATAGTTGGTGCTATGGCGAACAATATATTGAAATATAAAGGTTTAAAAATCGGTAACTCTGTTTATGAAAAAAATATTGATTACATAATTCAAGAGATTTTCACGCACGCTGAAAAAAATAAATGTAAAATATATTTTCCGAGAGATGTTAAAATCGGAAAAAAATTGAACGATAAATCTTTTGAAAAAGATTTTAAAGATATTGAAGATGATGATATGATACTTGATGTAGGATCAAAAACATTAGTTGAAATAAAAAAAATTATTGACGACTCCTCGACAATATTATGGAACGGACCATTAGGTTACTTTGAAAATGAGAATTTTTCATTAGGAAGCTCAGAAGTTGCAAAATATATAGCAAACAGAGGGAAAAAAATATTTTCTGTTGTCGGTGGAGGCGATACGGTTGCATTAATTAATTCACTAAATATGAAAGATAAATTTAATTTTGTTTCAACTGCAGGTGGAGCATTTTTAGAATATCTTGAAGGCAAAGTTCTCCCTGGTATAAAAGCATTAAATTGAATGTCTGAACTAAACAAAATCGCTCTTCAAATATTGTCAAATGGCAAAGGTATACTTGCAGCTGATGAAAGTACAGCCACAATGACAAAAAGATTAGATTCAGTAAATGTACATTCCGATGAAAATAATAGACTGCTTTTTAGACAAACTCTTTTTTCATCTTTATCAATGAAAAAATGCATAGGTGGAGTAATACTATACGATGAAACAATAAGACAAAAAACTTCAGATGGAAAAACAATACCTGAATTAATAAACTCAAGTGGTTCATTAACTGGTATTAAAGTTGATACAGGGGCCAAAACATTAGCAGGATCTAAAGAGGAAAAAATTACTGAAGGTTTAGACGGTTTGAGAGAAAGACTAAAAGATTATTATAAACTTGGAGCCAGATTTACAAAGTGGAGGGGGGTCTACTCAATATCAGATAAATATCCAAGCAAATTATCTATTTCAGTAAATGCTCATGCATTAGCTAGATATGCAGCATTAGTTCAAGAAGCTGGCATGGTTCCAATTATTGAACCAGAAGTTTTAATGGATGGAACTCATTCTGCCACAGATTGTCTGAATAAAACATCTGAAGTAATAAGAAAATGCTTCGAAGAATTAGAGTTGAACAATGTTGATTTAAGAGGAACAATTTTAAAACCAAATATGATTTTGCCTGGAACAAACTCTAATGAAAAAATCTCTAGCAAGGATATAGCCGAACTTACAATAGAGTGCTTAAAAAAAAGTGTGCCTTCATCGGTTCCAGGAATAGCTTTTCTGTCGGGAGGTCAGACAGAAATTGAAGCAACAGCAAATCTAAACCAAATTAATATTAAAAATAATACAAATTTTATAATGACTTATTCTTATGGAAGAGCCTTACAACAAAGTGCACTGAAATTTTGGTCGAAGGATTTAAATAATATAATTGGAACTCAGGAAATATTTAATCATAGGGCTAAAATGTGTACTTTGGCTGCAAAAGGTAAATGGTCAGAAAATTTTGAAAATTCTAAATAAAAAATTCATTTATTTGATTTCTCCTAATAAAATTAAATCTAGCACATTTTATAATAACCTCAATTTAGTTTTGAAATCAAATAAAGTAAATTTTTTTCAATTAAGACTTAAGAAAGAAAAAAAAAAGAGAAAAGTTATTATTGCAAAAAAAATATTAAGAATTTGTAAAAAAAATAAAGTGAAATTTATTATTAATGATGATCCTTATCTTGCTTTAAAAGTTAATGCTGATGGTTGTCATTTAGGTCAAAAGGATATGAATATAAAAAAAGCTAAAAAAATATTAAAAAAAAAAATCATCGGGGTTACTTGTCACAATTCAATTAAATTGGCTAAAAAAGCTTTATTAGATGGAGCTAATTATATTGCTTTAGGGGCATTCTATAAAACAAAAACTAAGAAGACCATTTACAAAGCACACATAAAAACTTTAATTAATATAAAAAAGTCAATTAATTTACCAGTAGTTGCTATTGGAGGAATAAATGAGAATAATTATAAAAATCTGTTATTGAATAAAGCAGATTTTTTAGCTATCTCAGGCTACATTTGGGATAATAAAGAATTAAAACCCTATCAAGCTATAAGAAAATTAATATGAAAATTAGTGCAACAGAGATTAAAGTTGGTATGATTTTAGAGCATAAGAATGATTTGTGGGAAGTATTAAAAACAAATCATGTCAAGCCTGGAAAAGGTGGAGCGTTTGCACAAGTTGAAATGAAAAGTCTTCTAAAAAATACTAAGCTTAATGAGAGATTTAGATCGAATGAAACTATAGAAAAAGCATCCTTGGATGAAATAAAATTTAATTATTTGTATGATGATGAGACTAATTTCTACTTCATGAACCCTCAAGATTTTGAGCAAATAAACATTAGTAAAAATATTCTAGGAGAAAAAGGTAAACTATTAAAAGAAAATCTAGAAGTAACTATCAATTTTCATAACGAAAATCCTCTTAATGTAGTTTTACCAAATCAAATAAAATGCAAAATAGAAAGTACTGATGCTGCAATAAAGGGTCAAACTGTTTCATCATCATACAAACCAGCCAGGCTTGAAAATAATATAAATATCCAAGTCCCTCCATTTGTTGAAAATGGAGATATGATAATTCTAGATACTAGAACAATGGAGTATGTCAAAAAAGTATAATATGAACTCAATATCTCCAAATCTTAATTTGATGATCAAAGCATGCGAAAAGGCTTCAAAAATAATAATAAGAGATTTTGGAGAAGTTGAAAATTTACAAGTATCAAAAAAGGGACCAAAAGACTTTGTTACAAAAACTGATAAAAGAGTTGATAAAATTTTAATAGAAGAATTAGAAAAATCAAAAAGAAATTATTCATTTTTAACTGAAGAAACTGGTAAAATAATTAATAAAAATAAAGATGATTTTTGGATTATAGATCCTATAGATGGTACTACAAATTTTTTACATGGTATACCACATTTTGCTATTTCCATAGCATTACAAGTAGAAAATGAAATTTTAATTGGTTTAATTTTTGATCCAATTAAGAATGAAATTTTTTACGCAGAAAAAAATAATGGTTCATTCTATAATAATAATAGGATGAGAGTGTCAAAAAAAACAAATCTTGATGAATGCTTGTTTGGAACAAATAATGATGGAATAAAAGCAACTTATCCAAGACTTAATTTGAGAAATTCTGGATGTGCAGCATTAGATTTAGCCTATGTAGGTTGTGGAAGATTAGATGGTTTTTTTCATAAAAATATTAATTTGTGGGATGTGGCAGCTGGCAAAATAATTGTAGAAGAGGCAGGTGGGAAAGTTAATGATCTAAGCAATTTTAAATTTAATAGAATAGATATAAAAGCAGCTAACTCAAATATTTATGAGAAAATGCTTAAAAAATTGCCTAACTTTTAATTGTTTTTAGGAATTTATTTGTTATAAGGCTGCCCATGAAAAAAAATATTCATCCAAAATATCACACCATTAAGGTCGAGATGACTGATGGTACACAATTTGAGACAAGATCAACATGGGGCTCTGAAAATGATACTTTAAAACTTGAAATAGATCCTAAATCTCATTCAGCTTGGACCGGCGGAAAGCAAAAAATTTTAGATAAAGGCAGAATAAGTAAATTTAACAAAAAATTTCAAAACTTTAGATCCGAGAATAAAAATTAATGTCAAAGTCACCATTAATGCCCATGGCTACAGCAGTATGGCTCGTAGAGAATACATCTTTAACTTTTAGACAAATCGCAGACTTTTGCAAACTACACGAAGTTGAAATACAAGGTATTGCTGATGGAGAAGTGGCAAAAGGGATAGTTGGTTATAATCCAATTATTTCAGGTCAATTAACAAATGAAGAAATTCTACTTTCATCTAAAGATGAAAACAGACCTTTAAATATTATTGATCAAGATGTAGTAATAAAAAATGATGAAATTAAAATTAAAAAATATGTACCTCTATCGAAACGTCAAGATAAACCAGACTCTACTTTATGGTTAATAAAAAATCACTCTATTTTAAAAGACTCACAAATTGCTAAGTTAGTTGGTGTAACAAAAAATTCTGTAACCTCTATAAGAAATAAAAGTTATTGGAACTATAACAATTTAAATGCGAAAGATCCCGTTGCAATGGGATTATTTTCCCAAAAAGATCTATTAGGTGCCATTGAAAAGGCAGAGAGAAGATTAATAAAAGAAAAAAAAAATAAAGAAAGATTAAATTTATCTAATAAAACGTAATTTGAAAGTTATGGACAAATATTTATTAAAATGTTAACTAATCGCACTTTTTGGAGGTTGTTATTAAAATAGAAGTTAAAGATAATAATGTTGAACAAGCACTGAGAGTTTTGAAAAAAAAACTCCAGCGCGATGGTTTTTTTAAAATAATTAAATTAAAAAATAATTATGAAAAACCTTCTGAAAAAAAGAAAAGGATACTTCAAGAAAATATTAAGAGAGTAAAAAAGCTTAATAAGCTTAAAAATAGGATTTAGTTATCGCGGGGTGGAGCAGCCTGGTAGCTCGCAAGGCTCATAACCTTGAGGTCGGCGGTTCAAATCCGTCCCCCGCAACCAGTTTCATAAATTAAAATTAGATTTTTTCGAGTCTAGCAAAAAACCTTTAACTGTTTCTGTAGTTAATTTTTTAAAACTTTTACCAAACTTCTCAATTTTCTCTATTATTAAAGGTGGAACAGTTATTATGTGGCAACCTATACTTTTTGCTTGAAGGTAGTTGTAAGGTTCACGGGTACTTGCCCAAAGAATTTCTACATTTTTATATTTTTTTGAAATTTTTATACTTTCTATAAACTGTGGCATGGGATCTTTTCCTACATCAGCCATTCTACCAGCAAATATTGATATAATTACTTTGGTTTTCATATTGATATTTTTTAAAATTTGACGTGTCTGTTTAGATGTATAAACCGCAGTAATATTTAGTTTAATATTTTTGTCATTAAGAGTTCTTATTACTTTACCCATAAATTTTCCTTTAGAGTTCGTTATAGGTACTTTTACATATACATTTTTACCCCATTTGTTTATTTTATAACCTTGATGGATCATTTTCTCCTCATCATCATCAAATACTTCGCATGAAACAGGTTTATTGGTAGTATTGATAATTTTTCTTGAATAAGAAGAATAGTCTTTTGCCCCAGCCTTTCTCATCAAACTTGGATTAGTTGTGAAACCTTTAACAATTTTTTTTTTGTTAAATTTTCTTATAAGTTTAATATCTGCAATATCACAAAAAATTTTTGTCAATCTAAAGACTCTTTACTATTTCTTCTGTCATTTTTTTTGCATCAGCAAATAACATCAATGTATTATCTCTGTAGAAAAGATCATTATCTATACCTGCATATCCAGGTGATAAGCTTCTTTTTACAAATAGTACTGATTTACTTTTTTCAACATCTAATACTGGCATACCAAAAATTGGGCTTTGAGGATCTGTTTTTGCTACAGGGTTTGTTACATCATTTGCGCCTATGACATAAGCCACATCACAGTTTGCAAAATCATTATTTATTTCTTCTAATTCAAAAACTTCGTCGTATGGTACATTAGCTTCAGCTAACAATACATTCATATGTCCTGGCATTCTTCCGGCTACTGGATGAATAGCATATGACACCTTAACACCGTTTTTTTTTAAAGCATCAACCATTTCTCTTAATGCATGTTGAGCTTGTGCCACAGCCATACCATAACCAGGAACAATAATGACCGAGGAAGCATTTTTCATTAAAAAGGCAGCATCATCTGCATTACCATTTTTAACAGGTTTTTGTTCTTTGTTTTTTGAATCTTTATTTTGTTCAGTTGCGCCCCATCCTCCTAGGATAACATTAAAAAATGATCTATTCATACCTTTGCACATTATATATGAAAGAATTGCTCCTGATGAACCAACTAAAGCCCCGGTGATTATTAAAGCAGTGTTTTCTAAAGTAAAACCAATACCAGCAGCAGCCCATCCTGAATAAGAATTTAGCATTGAGATAACCACTGGCATATCTGCTCCACCTATTGGTATTATGATTAACACCCCTAAAAGAAAAGATATAATTATCAATGACCAAAATATATTTGATAATTGAGATATACATAAATAGTAAATCAAAAATAAAACAGCTAAGCCTAATATTAAATTTATAAAATGTTGGCCTTTAAAAGTAATTGGAGAGCCTGACATAATTCCTCTTAGTTTTAAAAAAGCAATTATTGAACCTGAGAATGTTACTGCTCCCACTGCAGCACCTAATGACATTTCGATTAAACTAGCTAATTTTATATTACCAACAGCTCCAAGATTAAATGCTTCTGGTTTTAAAAAAGCAGATACAGCTACAAAAACAGCTGCCAAACCTACCAAACTATGAAAACCCGCAACAAGCTCTGGCATGGCTGTCATCGGTATTCTAAATGCTATGAATGCACCGATAGAGCCCCCAATAACAAGGAATATTAATACATAAATAAAGCCTGGACCGAAATTTCCAACTGATAAAAAAGTAACAATAATTGAAATTGCCATACCGGCAATTCCAAAATAATTACCTTGTCTTGATGTTTCAGGAGACGAAAGACCTCGTAAAGCTAATATGAATAATATTCCCGAAATTAAATAAAAAAATGCTGATAAATTAGCTGACATCTCTATTTTTTCTTCTTTTTATACATTTGGAGCATTCTTTGAGTTACAAGAAAACCTCCAAATATATTTACAGCAGCTAGAATAATAGCAAGAAAACCAAATATATTTGATAATTCAAATATTTTTTCTCCAGATCCTGCTAACGCAGCAATAACAGCTCCTACAATTATCACTGACGATATGGCATTTGTTACTGACATCAAGGGTGTATGTAAAGAAGGAGTAACACTCCAAACAACATAATATCCAACAAATATAGATAAAATAAAAATACTAAGTCTAAATATAAAAGGATCTATTTCCATTATTTTATCTTTGTTTTTTCGATTATTTCATCTTCTGAATTGACTTCAAACGACTTCTTATCCTTATCGAATAAGTTGTTAATAAAATTAAACATATTTTTTGCGTAAAGATTTGAAGCTGATACAGGAAGTTTGTTTAAGATGTTTGATTCACCCATTATTTTCACTCCATTACAATCTATAATATCATTAACTACTGTTATCTCAGAATTTCCTCCCTGAGATGCCGCAAGATCATAAATGATTGATCCTTTAGGCATAACTTCTATCATATCTTTTTTTATAATAATAGGTGCTCTTTTTCCTGGTATTAGAGCTGTACAAATAACTATATCAATTTTTTTTAAAGTCTCTTTCAATAATTCCTCTTGCTTTTTTTTAAACTCATCGGAGGTCTCTTTTGCATATCCTCCATCAGTCTCTAAATTTTCGGATCCCTCAACAATTAAAAATTTTCCTCCTAAACTTTCTACCTGTTCTTTTGAAGCCAGCCTAACATCCGTTGCATAAACTATAGCTCCCATTCTTTTTGCAGTAGCTATTGCTTGCAGACCTGCAACTCCAGCACCAACAACTAAAACTTTTGCAGCAGAAATTGTACCTGCTGCTGTCATCATCATTGGTATAGCTTTTTTGAAATATCCAAAAGAGTCAATAACTGCTTTATAGCCTGCTAGATTTGCTTGTGAGGATAAAATGTCCATAGATTGTGCTCTTGTAATTCTGGGAAGGAGCTCCAAGGAAAAACAGTTTACATCCCTTGATATTGTTTTTTTTAATTTTTCTAAATTTAAATACGGGTTTAAAACACCAATCAATATTTGATCTTTACTTAGTTTATCTAAATTTTCATCTGATAGTATATTCATCTGTAAGATTGCATCAGATTTAGAAATAACTTCAGAATCATTTTGAAGAATATTGGCTCCTTCACTCTCATATAATTGATCACTTATGCCAAGATGTGAAGCATAATTTTTGGTTAAATTTATTTTGAGTCCGAGTGAAGTATATTTTTTTAGTACTTCTGGAGTTATGGCAACCCTTTTTTCATCTTTTAAATTCTCAGAAATAGATCCTACAATCATTTTATAAAAGGAATATTGCCATTAATATTAGAATTACTACAACTACTATTGAACCCCAAAGTACAAATTTAGTAAAATTGTTCCATGTATTTTTATGGTTATCGTTATCCATAAAGTTACTTTTGTCTTGCTTTAAATTTGGGGTTTTTTTTATTTATAATATAAACTCGTCCTCGTCTTCTAACTAATTTTGAGTTTAAATCTCTTTTTTTTAGTGATTTTAGTGAGCTTGCGATTTTCATTTTTTCTACTCTTAATAAACGATGATATGTATCTTTTCAAACTTATTTTACCATATTTTTTAATAACTTTGTTGTTTAATGACATATTTGTTAGTGCGGATGCATATCTCTCTCCTTCTCTAGCAGGTAAAAATGTTATTTTTGTATTAAACATTTTTGCAACTTGTAAAATAGAATAAGATTTTTTATTGGAGATACTATAATGAGCACACTTATTATTTTTCCACGCTAAATAACATATGTTAATTGTATCAGATATATGAGTGAAACGTCTTGTTTGAGTTCCTGGACTAACAATGGTTAACGGATTTTTTTTTGTATATAACTCCTCAAAAATACCTATCACAGTTGCCATATTTCCAGATTTAATCTGTTTATTTCCATAAACATTATAAAAATAAATTACTTCATATTTAAAGTTAAACCATTTTCTTAAATTTTCTAATAATTCAAGATTTTTCGATTTAGTAAAGGCATAAGGCGACAAATTCTTATCTTCCCCTTTGTTTCCAAGGCTCGCTGATGTTGCTGAGTAAATTAGTTTAATTTTATTATTCAAGCAAAATTTAAAAACTTCTTGGGAACCTCCCGAATTAGTATCAAAACACTCTTTAAAGTTTTTAAAACTTTGATAGATTCTAGAAAATTCACCAAAATGAAAAAGAGACAATATTCTAGTTTTGTACTTTTCTAAGACTTTTTCAATATTTCTTATGTCCGCTTTTAAATACTTAACTCTTTTTGATTTTAAATGGTTTTTTTTTGATCCACTAGAATAATTATCAACAGATACTATATAATATGATGTTTCTTTTAAAAAATGTTCAATTAAATTTGAACCAACAAATCCTGCTCCGCCTGTTACAATTAATATTTTTCTACTCATATTTTTTTAATTTTTTTTCCCAAGCGAGTGCAGATTTTAAAATTAAATTAAGATTATTGTATTTCGGTTGCCAAGAAAAATACTTTTTAAATTTAGAGATATTTGCAACAACTCTTTCAGAATCTCCCTTTCTTCGTTTTCCAATTTTTGATGGAAGTTTTCTTTTTAAAATTTTCTCCATTTCAAATATTACTTGCTTTACTGAATAGCCTTTTGAATAACCACAATTAAAAATTTGGGAATTACCTTTATTAAGAAGATATTCAGCAGATATTAAATGAGCATCAGATAAGTCAGAAATGTGAATGTAATCTCTTATAGGTGTTCCATCTTTAGTATTATAATTTTCTCCATTTATTGTTAATAATTTCCTTTTATTTGTTGCTACTTCACAAATAATTTTAATTAAATGAGATGCGTGCTTCGAGACTAAGCCTGTTCTCAGTTTTTTTTCAGCACCAGCCACATTAAAATATCTTAATATTACATAATTTATTTTATCTATTTTTGATTTTTTTATTAAATAATTTTCTAATTTCATCTTAGAAAGTGCATAAGGATTTAATGGTGAAAGTTTATCTGTTTCTTTAGCTTTTTTATTTTTTAAATTTCCGTAAACTGCGGCTGTTGAAGAAAAAATAACTTTATTTAATCCGTGCTTGAAACATATTTCTAAAAATTTTTTTGATTTTTCATAATTATATAAAATATATTTTTTTGGTTTTTTTACCGACTCATCAACTCTTATTAAACCTGCAAAATGCATAATTATATCAAAATTTTCTTTTTTTAAAATTTGTTCAATTTTTTTTGTATTGCCAATGTCGCACAACTCAAATTTTGCTCTCTTTGGAATTAAGAATTTATTACCAGTTTCTAAATTATCAATTACTGTAACTTTATAATTCTTATCAATTAACAAATTACAAACATGACTACCTATATATCCAGCTCCGCCAGTTAGTAATATTTTTTTCATTATTTAATCAGGCTTAAAAAATTAAAAATTTTATGTCAATAAGTTATGAAAATAATTTAATTTAATTAATTTTTATTAGCCTGGCAATGTCCTACTCTTCCATGTCTTAAGACAAAGTACCATCGGCGCTGAAAGGCTTGACTTCCGAGTTCGGAATGGGATCGGGTATTACCCTTTCGCAAAAATTACCAGGCAAAAATACATATCTTTCAATATAAATTTTGTCAATTATAAATTTAAACATTATCTAAGGCTTAATATAATAAAAAATCTATTCAGTAGATGAGAGATTTAATATTTTTTAATTTTTTGTTTTTTTTACTATTTTTGTGTTTACTTGAAATTAGCAACGCTAGACCCAAACTAAACCAAAAGAATGAACCATTGAATGTACTAAAAAAACTCCCTGATGTTTTAATTGGCCAAATATAGATTAGTAAAATTAAAAAATTACCTAAAGCATAATTTTTTATTGAATTTTTATTTTCTCTTAATTTAATTAATTTACTAAGCTTAAAAAAAATTAGAAAAATAAAAATTGTAAATAAAGATAAACCTAAAAGACCAGTTTCACTAAGTAATTCAAGGATAAAATTATGAGGATGGGAAGAGCAAAACTGTGCCTCATGGTAAGGTCTTGGATCTTCTTGTAAGTCACACTCTACCCTGTAATTCTTAAGTCCAACTCCAAGTAAATAATTTTCCTTGAATAACATAAAACTAGACTCATATATTCTACCCCAGCTTGAATTATAGACATTAGACAATACATAAAACATATTATCCATTCTAGATTTAAACATATTATTAAAATTATAAGCTCCAACAAAAATTACTAAAAATAAAAAAAATATTTTTAATAATTGTTTAAAATTAAAAAAATAAAATACAGCTAATAAAGATGAGCCAGTTAAAATTATTAATGGAAGTCTTTCGCCTGTCAGAATTACAGCAAAAAAAACAAACACATATTTTAAAATATAAACAAACTTTATATTAAACTTTTTAAATTGAAAACTTGAGATATAAAAAAAAATAATTGGAACAAAAATATAACTTATAAATGCGCCTGCTACTACTTCATTTCCAAAAAAACTTGAAGCCCTTCCGCCAGCTGGCATTGGTATACCAATAATATTGAATAAAAAAATTGTCTGAAAATAAATATCGAAGGACACTAGCAAAATTATATTAAACCATATTTTAATGATAAATTTTAAGTTAAATATTTTTCTTATTAAAATAATAATAAATAATGAAAAAAACAAAAATCTGAATTGACCTATGCTTGACCTTAAAGCATTATGTATATCAGAAGAAAATATTCCATTAATAATATTGTATAATATAAATAATATATATATCTGAACCCAAGTCTCTTTAAAAATTAACATTGTTTCTTTTTTTTTGTAAAAGTTTCTTATCAAAAAAATAGACACAAAAATTAGATAAAGATTTGTAATAAAAGACCCAGACAAGATACAAATTGGAAAAAGCAGTATTAAAAATTCATAAAATGAAAGTTTCTTTAAATTTTTATAATTTTTTAAAAACATTTATCAATTAAATAGGGAATATGTTTATTATCTTATTTTCTTTTTAAATTAAAGATTTTTATATAAATGTATAAATAAATTAAATTACATTTATAAAATATGAAAAAAGATCTGTTAGTTTTCGTCGTGACATATAATTCGTCATTTAGATTAAAACATATATGCAAAAAACTTTTTAATTTAAAAAATAGAATAAGTTTTGATATTCTAATAAGTGATGATTGTTCGACAGATAATACATCAGTTTATTTTCCCAAAAAAAAGAAAAGGGATTTTAATCAATATAAATAAATTTAATTTAGGATATGGTGGAAATGTAAAAAAGTGCTTAAAATATGCATTAAAAAAAAATTATAAATACGCCGTGATGATACACGGAGATAATCAATATGACTGTAGATATATATATTCATTGTATAAAAAAATAGTTAGAACAAATTCTGATGCTGTTACTGGTTCTAGAATGATGAAACCAAAAGATGCATTAAATGGTAAAATGCCTTTATATAAATGGTTAGGTAATTTTATTTTAACAAAACTTTTTAACATAATATTTAAAACAAATTTTACAGATGCTCATACAGGTTTATGGATTTATAATTTAAAAACAGTAAGGCAAATAAAGATAAATAATTTAGATAATGGGTTTAATTTTGATAATCAAATGAGAATCAAATATATAAAAATGAAAAAAAATATTTTGGAAGTTCCAATTAAAACTTATTACAGAAATGAAAAATCTTCATATCATTTTATTTATTCACTTAAATTTATAAATGAAATAATAAAAAGTCTGTTTAAATGAAAAAAAGTGTATTAATTACTGGAGGATCAGGTTTTATAGGAACAAATTTGGTTAATCATCTGATAAACAAAGGCTATATAGTTCACAATGTTGATAAAATATCTGATGTTTCAACTCCAGAAAAATTCAAGCCCCAAAGTAAAAATTACTTTTTTTATAAATTCGATATAAGTAACAAATTAAAATTAAATAAATTATTAAAGAAAAACTTTCACTTTATTATTCACCTTGCAGCGGAGAGCCATGTTGATAGGTCTATTGATGGACCATTAAAATTTTATTTAAATAACGTAAAATCTAATTTAGCCTTATACGAAACTTTAAGAAATCTAAATAAAAAAACAAAATTATTAACAAAAGTTATTCATATTTCTACCGATGAAGTTTACGGCTCAATTAAAAAAGGTTCCTTTAAAGAAAATTCAATGGTTTACACAAGCTCTCCTTACTCGAGCTCCAAAGCATCTAGCGAGAGTATTGCTCAATCATATTCAGAAACTTTCAATATTAATGTTTGCATTTTGAGGATAACAAATAATTATGGTCCTTATCAACATCCAGAAAAATTTATACCTAAAAGTATTTTAAGAGGTTTTGATAAAAAAAAAATCCCTTTATACGGAAGAGGAGAAAATATTAGAGAATGGATATATGTGGAAGATACTTGTGAAGCTATACACAAAGTAATAAAAAAATTTACTAACCAGACAATTTATAATATTGGAAGTAATGAAAGGATATCAAACCTCAAGACACTTAAAATAATTTTAAATAATTTAGCCAGTCCTTACAAAAATATACTATTTGTTAAAGATAGACCAGGACACGACTTCAGATATGCTTTAAATTCTAGAAAATTTAAAAATAAATTTAAATGGAAAAATAAAACTAAATTTACAAAAGGTATTGTTAAGACAATAAAATGGTATAATAAAAATTATGATTGGCTCCAAACAATTAGAAAAAAATACAAGGATATACGACTAGGTAAAAATGAAGTTTAAAGGAATATTGTTAGCTGGAGGGAAAGGTTCTAGACTATATCCTTTAACAAAATCAACTAATAAACACTTATTACCGATATTTGATAAACCATTAATATATTATCCTTTGTCAATATTGATGTTGGCAAATATTCGAGAAATACTGATTATTGTCAACAAAAACGATTTAAAAAGGTACCAGCTTCTTTTGGGGAATGGTGAAAGGTTCGGAACAAAAATAGAATATAAAATACAAAATAAACCAACCGGTATACCAGAGGCATTTTTGATTGGCAAAGAATTCATTGGGTCTAATAACGTAGCTTTAATTTTGGGTGATAATTTTTTTTACGGTCAAGGACTTTCTGAACTACTTATAAATTCCAAAAAAAAATTTAAAGGTGCAAAAATATTTTGTTACAAAGTTAAAAATCCAAATGATTTTGGTGTTGCATTAATAAAAAATAAAAAAATAATTTCTTTAAAAGAAAAACCAAAAAAAACTAAATCAGATTTAGCAATAAGCGGTTTATATTTTTTTGATAAATCAGTCTCAAAATTAACAAATAATCTCACAAAATCAAAGAGAAATGAAACTGAAATAATTGATCTTTTAAATATATATTTAAAAAAAAATAAACTTAATTATCATGTATTAGGCAGGGGCGCTGCGTGGCTAGATACTGGAACTCCAGAAGGAGTATTTGAAGCAGGAAATTTTGTTTATAATTTAGAGAAAAGACAAGGATTTAAAATTGCTTGTCTTGAAGAAATCTCGTTTTCGAAAAACTGGATAAATAAAATACAATTAAAAGAGGCTATTAAATTTTATAGAAATTCTTCGTACAGTAAATACTTAGAAAGTTTAATAAAGTGAAAAAAATATTATTAACAGGTGGCACGGGATTTATAGGAAAAAATTTTCTCAATAAATATAAAGATTTTTACCATTTTTTTGTAATATTTAGAAATAAAAAAAAAAATAAAAAAAATTTAATAAAACATAAAAATATAAAATACTATTTATTTAATAATAATAAATTTAATAAAAATTTATTTAAAATAAATTTTGATTTTTTTATAAATTTTGCAACACATTATACAAAACTAAATGACAGTAAAAACCTCGAGAGAATAATTGAATCAAATATTAAATTTCCATCAATATTACTTAATGAACTTAATAAATTTCATCTTAAAAAGGTAATTACTGTAGGTACAATGCATGAACACTATAATAACAATGAATTTTTCCCTTATAATTTATATGCAAGTAGCAAAAGATCACTGGAGACATTATTAGAATATTTTAAAAAAAAATATTTAAATATTTCATTTTATAATCTTAAATTCTACGAAAGCTATTCCTATAATGATCAAAGAAATAAAATTATTCCAATTATTAAAAAAAATTATCATCAGAATAAGCAGGTCCTTTTATCGTATTCAAATCTTAAATTAAACTTTCTTCATATAGATGATATTTCAGAAGCAATTAATATAATTATAACAAAAAAGATTAAACCTAACTCGTACCAAATAAAATCAAAAAATTTTTCAGATATTAGAAATTTAATTATTGATTTTAATAAGAATAAACCAAAAAAAATTAAAATGAAACAAATGAGAAATCGACATCATATAATTAATCTTAATCTTAAAAAACTTCCATTCTGGAAGCAAAAAAATTTTATAGAAAAAGATTTTGAGAGAATAATAAATGGAAAAAATTAAAACTAAATTTAAAGATTTATTTATTTTAAAATCAAAAAATTTTTTTGATAATAGAGGCTACTTAAGAGAAATATTTAAAAATAAGATTATAAATAAAAAATTTATATTTGAGTATTACTCTTTATCAAAAAAAAATACTCTTAGAGGACTTCATTTTCAAAAAAATAATCAACAAGATAAATTAATTATTGTTTTAAAAGGAGAAATAATCGACTATTGCTTAGATTTAAGAAATAATTCAAAAACTTTTTTAAAAATTTTTAAAAAAAATTTATCTTCTAAAAATGGCATGTCACTATATGTCCCAGCAGGCTTTGCTCATGGATTCATAGCCATAGGTGATGAGAATATCGTATTATACAAAAATACATCCATGAGGTCTAAAAAAGATGAAATGGGAATAGATTTTTTTGACAATAAACTAAATCTAAAATTGAATAAAAAAAAATATATTATATCAAATAAAGATAAAAAAAATTTAAGCTTAAATAATTTTTTAAAAAGGTATAAATATTTATGAAAAAAATATTCTATGCAAAAGCAGTCTATGGTAAAAATGAAATTGCTGCAGCAACTAATGTTTTAAAAAAAAATCCATTAAGTTTAATGGATGGAAAAAATGTTAAAAAATTAGAGAATATTGTATCAAAAATTTTTGGCAAAAAATTTGCATTGATGGTAAATTCTGGATCTTCGGCCAATTTACTAGCACTAGCCTCTTTAAACTTAAAAAAAGGATCTGAAATAATTACTCCAACACTAACTTTTTCAACTACAGTTGCACCAATTTATCAATTAGGTTTAATACCTAAATTTGTAGATGTAGAAAAAGATAAATATGTTGCTGATTTAAATCAAATAAAGAAAGCTATAAATAAAAAAACAAAAGCTATGTTTATTCCTAACCTACTTGGAAATATTCCAGACTGGGACAAAATTAAAAAATTATGTAAAAAAAAAAAGATTTTTTTAATCGAAGATTCTGCAGATACAATTGGTTATAAAATCAGAGGCAAAACTACAGGTTATTATTCAGATATTGTCACAACAAGTTTCTATGCATCTCACATTGTTACTGGTGCAGGTTTTGGTGGGATGGTCTGTTTTAATGATAAAAAATTTTACGAAAAAGCAAAGGTTTTAAGGGCCTGGGGAAGATCTTCGGCTATATATAATGAAAATGAAAATATAAAAAAAAGATTTAAAAAAGATAAATTAAAGATTAATTATGACAAAAAATATATTTTTTTGGAATTTGGATATAATTTTATTCCTTCAGAGTTTTCAGCAGCATTTGCAATTGAGCAAATAAAAAAATTAAGGATAAATTTTTTAAAAAGAAATATGAACTTTAAAAAATTATCAAATCACTTAAAAAAATATAAGAATCTAATTGAAATTCCAAAACAAGAAAAATATATCAAAACATGCTGGTTAGCGTATCCATTTATAATTAAACCAAATAAATTTTTTAACAGAAATGATCTTCAAATGTATTTGGAAAAAAATAATATTCAAACGAGAGTAATTTTTTCTGGGAACATTTTAAAACAGCCACTGATGAAAAAGAAAAAATTTATAAAAACCCAAGGCTGTGATACTGTTAGCAATTATATAATGGAAAATGGTATTTTGATAGGCTGCCATCATGGTATGAAAGAAAATGAACTTAAATTTATATGTAGTAAAATCGATAGATTTTTATTTTCAAAAGTTAATCAAAAAAAAGTATATCTAAACTAAATTAAACGTTCGTAATATTTTTTTGAATATAAAATTTTTTTAATGTACTGAATAAATTAAATTTTGGTCTCCACCCAATATTAATTAATTTTTTATTATCTGATACAAGAGTAGTCGTTTTTTTGTTATTTATTATTTTATATTCTTTCTTAAATTTTTTTGAAAAAAATTTAATTATTGTTAATAATGATGTTTTTTTCCCTGAACCTAAATTATAAATACCTTCTTTTTTTTTTAAAAATAAAATTTTAAAAGCCGAAAAAATATCCCTTATATCAACAAAATCTCTAAAATGATTAACATTTTCTAATTTAACAGATTTTTCTCTATTAAACTTTTCGTAAATTGATGGAATAATAAAGGAATTTTTTTGATTATAGTTAGTATAACTAAATATTCTTACTATACAAACTTTTATCTTATTTTTTTTTTTTAAGATATATCTTTCAGCCTTAAGTTTTGTATAACCATATTTGCTAATTGGTTTTGTTCTTGAGGTTTCTTTAATTTTTTTTTTACTAAAATTATAAACGTGGGAAGTGGAAGTAAAAATGATCCAATTAGTTGTTTTTTGCTTAATTATCTCATCTACTAAAAATTTTGTACCTTCATAATTTACTTTTATTGCCTTTTTTAGATTCTTTGTTACTTGATTAGTTGGCACAATTGCAGCCAAATGAAAAATACCATCAAATTGTTTGTTTTTAATCCATTTTTTTATTTGAATTTTAGAACTTAAATCACCATTAAAAGTATCAAATTTATAGCTTTTAAAATTTTTTTTTAAAAATTGTCCTAGTACACCAGTTGAGCCTGTTAAACCAATTTTTTTAAATTTCATTAATTTTTAGTAAATTTTTAGATACATATTCTGCTAATTTATTTGACATTTTTTGAGTATGTAAGCCAATGAAAAATCCCTGATTTTCAATCATCTGGGCATTATTAAAATTATATTTTTTTTTATTCAAACCATATAATTTTATTGCAGGTTGATTTATAAAATTACCACTAATTATTGGTCTTGTTTCTATTCCTTTTTTTTCTAGAAATTTTAAATATTTTTTTTTTTTGTTTATGAATTTTTTATCAACCAATATTGCTAATCCAAACCAACTTGGATCCATATTTTTTTCAACATTTAAAAATTTGATCTGCTTTTGATATTTTTTATCTTCTATAACTAATTTAATTATTAGATTTCTATTAAAATTTCTATTCTTCTTAAAAATATTTTTTCTTTTAAATTGACTAAGAACTAAAGCCGCTTGTATTTCTGTTGGACGCAAATTATATCCAGAATTTACGAATAAAAATTTAGGATCGATCTTAGAATAATATTTTTTATATTTTTTTAATATGAATTTATCTCTAGCCCAACCATGTGATCTTAAGGATAATAAAATTTCATAATCTCTGATATTATTACAAATAATCATACCTCCTTCTCCTGAGGTTATTTGATGTGAATAATAAAATGAAAATGTTCCTACGTCTCCAAATGTACCAAGAAATTTATTTTTATATTTTGATCCAAACGATTCACAGGTATCTTCTATTATTATCAAATTATATTTTTTTGCGATTTTTAATAATTTTATCATATTTGAAGAAAGGCCAAGAACATGAACACATAAAATTGCTTTTGTTTTTTTTGTGATTGAATTTTCCAGTTTTTTTAAATCTAAATTTAGATTACTTAAACTGATATCAACAAATATTGGTTTTAAACCATGCTGTACAATTGGCCATAATGATGTTGACCAGCACACAACAGGAATAATAACTTCATCACCTGGTTTAAGTCTATTTTTTCTCATCGGGTTGGTCATCAAAGAAAAGGCTAGCAGGTTTGCAGAAGATCCTGAATTAACCATAATTGCGTATTTAGATCTTATATAATTTGCAAATTTCTTCTCAAAAATTTTTGTTTTATGAGACATTGTAATTTGTTTACTTTTCAATACTTTTTGTCCTTCAGCTATATCCCTGCTAGAAAAAGCATTTGATAATAATGGATATTTCATAAATATCTTTTATATTTAAATTGCAAATTAAATAGATTTGTTAAAGTATCCTGTTTTATTACAGTAATTTGATTCAAAACACAAAAAAAATCTTTTATTAAATTACAATGCAAATACAATTAAATTGTTGATGATAAAATATTTTTTTAGATTTAATTTAATTTTAATATTAAAAATTTTTATTTTTGAAATTTTTTTTATTAGAAAAAATTTTAACTTTTATTATATAAAAAGTAGTAACAATAAATATTTTGATCATATTCCTTCACCGTATTATTATTTATGCAAAATTTATAAAGACATAAATAAAAAAAATTTAAAAAAAAATTATTTTATAGATATAGGTTGCGGTACTGGCCGAGTATTAAATTTTTTTTATGAAAGAGGTTTCAAAAATATAATTGGTGTAGAACAATCAAAACAGGCTTTAAAAATTTTTCATAAAAAAAATAAATTTAATGAAATAAGAGTAATTAATAAAGATGTTATAAATTTTAACTTTCCATATAGCAAGTTAATTATCTATCTATACAATCCTGCTCCAAAAAAAATATTAAAAAAAATAATTTCTAAAATTCAAAGAAAAAAATTTAAACATTTAATAATTATATATTTATCCCCAATGTATTTAGAATTGTTTGATAAAAAACACTTTAAAATTATCAAAAATTCATGTGACAATAAAAGGAGGGGTTATATTATTTTAAAGAAAGTTTAAAAATACCTCTTGAGAAAACTATAGTTAAATAAATTTCTTTTATAGTTGATGGTTTCAATTTCACATTTTCTATAATTACTAAATTTATTAATTTTATTTAAATTAATTTCATCTATATTTTTTGTATTTACAATTAATTCAATATTATCTTTGAAATAATCCCAATAAATTAAGTTTTTATATCTATCAAGAAGATAGGTATAATGGAAATTATGAACCCCTAAAATATTTTTCTCTAAGTTTATCTCAATATCCCAATTAGTTATTGGTAAAAATTCGTTTTTACTTTCAAAATATTTTTCTCTAATAGACCTGCCAATATCCCAGGGTGCATAAAAAATTTCTACACCATTATATTTGCAGGGTCCAAAAAAAAGAATTAAATTTTTATTTTCACTAAATTCATCATTTATTTTTTTTACTTTTGGATGATTAATAATTTCCTTTTGTATTTTCCAGGACTTTAACCAAGAGTAGCTTTCAAATCCAAATGAAACGAATGTTAGAAAAAATAAATATGTTAAAAATAAAACTTTTATTTTACTTGATCGGTTTAGTATAAAAATTATTAAACTTGTTAATAAGATAAATACAGCCGCATAATAAAAAGACCTAGAAAAAACACCTTGACCAGTAAAACCATAGTGGCCTCCTGATAAGATAAGTGAATTTAATCCTAAACTAATCAATACTAAAATAAATAATTTATAAAAATTTTTTTTATTATTGATTGTATAAATAAAATAAAGAAAAGGAGAAAATATTAAAATTTGTAAATAAATATTTAAAAAAGATGCAAATGAAGAATGTATGGAATAAAAAAATCTAAATATATTTAAAATATTTTTAATAATAAAATCAAAAAACTCAAATTCGTAATAATCTCTCTTTCGATCAAAAATAAAATAAGTTTGAATAAGACTGGAATAAATTAGGTATTTTTTAAATACATCTTTATCAATCAAATTTAATTTAAATAAAATAAAGCTTAAAGGTAAAAACACTAAGTAGAACATTTCATAACTACTGAATGCTATAGTTAAAAAAAATAATGAGTGGATTATTTTGTTTCTAATAAGATATTGATAATGAATCAAGAAAAAGAAGAAACTTACTTTCACATGAAGGTCTGCAGACCAAATTTGTCCACCAATATTAAATGGATAAAAATACCAGAAACATATTAAAAATAAGGATCCAAATTTATTTATACTACTAGATAGATTTAATTTGTTTAATACAAAATCTAATATATCATAAATTTGATAACATATTATTAATCCAAAAATTGCTAGATACAGATAAAGAAACTCTTTGGAAGGCATTAAACTTCCAAAAATATAAAAAATTACATTGGGATATCTCTTAAGTTCAACACCCTCTGTGTTCCAAATTGCTTTTGAATGTTCAATAAAACTCTCATTAAATACAAAAAAACCCCAATCGTCATGATAAAGACCAAAATTAAAAATTATATATAGGTTAAAAATTACAAATGTTATTAAAGGAAACAAAAATATTTTATATTTCATTTATCTACTTTTTTTTAAAAAGATATTTTAATATTTGAAATATAAAAAAAATTCCAACTAATGTATTTAATTTTGACACTCCATTTATTCTTTTAAACTCCCGGCTAGGTATTTCTCCAATTTTAAAATTTTTTAATTTGAATTTTATGAGCATATCAAGTTCAATATCAAATTTATTAGCTGTTATATTGGCATTTAAAAAGGATTTTTTATTTACGCATCTAAAGCTATATAAAACCTCTGTAAGACTTGTTTTAAATATTTTATTAAATAATAAAACTAAAAAATTATTTCCAACAAATCTTATAAATCCAATATAAGATGTATTTGAAATTATATCTAAACTACCTCCACTCATTCTACTTCCAACAACAAGATCAAAATTATTATTTTTTACCTCATAATATAATTTATCTATATCTTGCAAATCATGTGAACCATCTCCATCAACAAATAAAACATAATCGTTTTTTGTTTCCAAAATCCCTATTTTTTGTGCATCACCTTTTCCGACTTTGTTGTCTAGCAAAAATTTAATGTTATATTTTTTACATATATCCTCAGTTCCATCATTGGAATGGCCGTCAACTAATATAATATCATCAGAATGTTGTAGTAAATTTGGTATAATAGAGTCTAGATTTTCTGCTTCATTTTTACAGACTAGCACTATTGATAAATCTATTTTTTTAACTTTTTCCATGTGCTTAGTTTCTCCACAAGATTGTCAGCTAATTTTGGAAAAATAAAATTTATTAGCAAAAAAAATTTGGTTACATTAAAAACACTAATAAACAAAGAGTTTTGTTCGACTTCGTTAATAATTTTTTTTGCAAATTTCTCTCTCGGATAGAAGGGTCTGCTGTCAGAATAAGGTATTTTATCAATCTTTAACTTACCAAAGTATTCAATTTTTTTAAAAAAATTTGTATCTAATTTTGGTGGTAAAACTGTAACAACATCTATATTGAAATTTTTTAATTCCAATCTCATTGACTCTGAAAAAGATTGAAATGCAGATTTACTAGCACAATACGAAGATCTAGTAGGTATTGATCTAAACGCAGTATCTGATGTCATATTTAAAATTTTAGTTTTATTATCGTAATTTTTCTTAATTATATGCTCTTTAATAATAAATATATGAGAAAAAAAATTACAATTAAAGTTGTTTTGGAATTCTTCGAAAGGTACTTCTTTAAAAAAAGAACCAATTTCATAACCTGCACAATTTATTATTAGGTCAAAATCTCCAAAATTTATTGAATAAGATAATTTTTTTATATTTTCGATATTTCTTAAGTCTATTTTATGAAAAATAACACCTTTATCATTAAAGTATTCACTTTTGCTTTCATCAATGTCTAAACAGGTTATTTTGTTTTTTTTTTCTAGTAATATTTCTATTAAAGATAGGCCCAGACCATCTGAACCTCCTGTTATTAAAATTTTTTTATTATGAATTTTATATTTCATAATTATAACTATTTATTTTTTTAATTAAATAATCAATATCATTTTCTGAAAAATCAGGATGTATTGGAAGAAAAATAGTTTTATTTCTAACAATCTTCGAATTATCTAGGTTAGAGTAATAATCTTTAAAAAGTTCAATATCACTTAACAAAGGCAAGCCATAAGACACACAATCAGCTCCTATATTAAATAAAAAATCTTGAAAATTGTTATAGTCTTTCAATATATATATTGGAAAATGCCAGTATGTGTTATTTGATAAATTAAAGGACATTTTTGGTATATTTTTTTTAAATTTTTCATCTAGTTTTTCAAAATATAAGTTTGCTAATTTTTTTACCTTTGTGTTATTTTTACTTAAATTTTTAAAACATTCTAAGGCAATTTTACATTGGGAATCACTCATTTTTTTCAGTATGAGATTAGGATATTCCGTTCTAATAGTTGGTATATTTTTATAATAATTATTTTTATTTACATTCAAAAATAACTTATTTTTCATCTCAGGATCATTAAATGTTTTTTTAAAAAATTTTTTAATTATTTTAAATATAAAAAATGTAAAATAATTAAAAATATTTTTTGAAGTAAGAATTTTTATAATTATTTGATTTATGTTAATTTTAAAAAGAAAAAATTTATTAGGTATACCTAAATCGTTTTGAAATAATTTCTCAAACTTATTTTTAATAGATTCTTTATTGATTATTACAATACCACCACCGTTAGATGATATTGTTTTACCTAATGAAAAAGATCCTATAGACGCATCACCAAATGTTCCGCATAATTTTCCATTATAACTTGCTCCGTAGGCTTGTGAAATATCTTCTAATAAAATTAAATTATTTTCATTGGCAATTTTGGTTATTTCGTTCATATCCGGAATTATTCCAGAAAGATAAGTTATATGTAAAACTTTTGTCCTGTTATTTATTTTTTTTTTTAATTCTTTAATATTGATATTATGATTGTCTAAATCCATATCTACGAAAATTGGTTTTAAATTTGCAAGTCTAATAGAGTTTATAGTATCTGGAATACCAATTCCTGTAATTAACACCTCATCATCTTTTTTTAAATTGTATGACTTTAGAATAAAATACAAACCTATCCTCCAAGTAGATAAAAAATAAATAAACTCAGTTTGAAAAAAATTAGCAAATGATTTTTTTAAATCATAATATGTATTTGAAATTTTTTCTTTAAAAAATAAAATAGTTAATAAATTTGACAACAATGAGCTAAAAGGTATGAACAATTTATGACGGGGAAATTTCATTTAATTAAATCTTTTCATTAACGTAATTAATTAAATAAACTATAATATATATATTTAATAATACCTAAAAAATAACCGTCATATCTATTATCAATGTATGTTTTCTTATTTATATAATTGTTAAGTTCTTTAGATTGAATATCATCATTACACTTAAAATAAATTTCCAAATCATTGATAATTTTTTTTGTATTGTCTATTTGCATATAAGACTTATTTAAATTTCCATTTATCTCATCCTCATCTTTGATTGGTTGTGCGCGCTTGTTAAAATAAGCTATATTGAAAGAATATAACTCTGGTCTATCAAGGTAAGCTATTTTTACATACTCATCAAAATAACTTTTATTACAAAATTTAAATTTATTTAACATAATTAATTCATAGTTTTCATAAATTGGGTTTTCTTTTCTTAATTTATAATAATAATCTAATGAATTGTAAGATAACAAATCTCTAACAAAATCATATTTAACTACAACCAAAACAACTTCATTTTTAGGTGTATATATTTTATTTTTTTCCTGACTAAATACATGATTAATTATATTTTTTTGATCAAAGTTTTCTTTTATTAAATTGTTTTGAAAAGTAAGAAAATTAAAAATAAAAATTAAAAATACTATTAAATTTGTATTTATTACAAAATTTATTCTTTTTTTATTTACATAGTTTAGAGAAATAAGAGAGATAAATGCTAATATAAATGAATATGAGGTAAGTGCTCTATTGTTATATTTTATAAAATCTAAACCAGTATTTGCTAATACATGCATTAATACAGTTAAAAAAATAACAGCAGCCAGCATTAATCCATAAATGATCAAATCTTTTTTTTTATTTTCAAAATTTGAAAAATTTTCAAATTTAAAATTTTTAAAATTTACGGTAACTAATAAAAATATAAAAAAATACTGAATAAAAATTTGTAAATTGAAATTTACTATATTATGTAATACAGATTTAAAAAAAATCTCAATGGAATAAAAAATTATGTTTAAACTCAATGTAAGATTTACAATTATCAGAAACAGAATTTTTTTATAATCATAAATAGATAATTTTATTCTCGATAAATCTGCGTCAAAAATTACTGGAAAAATGTTTTTCTGAAGATAATAAATTAACAACATTATTAATATTATGGAAATAAAATTGTATAAAAATATTTTTCTATTTTTATATAGCAATGGGAAAAATAAATTTATTCCTAAGAGTGGAGTTGCACTTTCATATAAAAGAAACATTAATAGGATAAAAAGATAGCTAATAGCTATATGAATTTTTTTATTTTTAAGTAAAAATTTTTTTAGAAAAACCAATGAAAAAGACCATAATAGTAAAGATGTTACCCCGATACCTTGCATTGCAGGTGAATAAAAAACTGTGTAAGAAAAAAAAGGAAAAATTAAAAAAGTTAAAAAAACTTTTTTAGTTACTTCGGTTTTTAATAAAAAACTAAACACATTAAATATATTCTTAATAAAAAAAAGATAAATTATTAAAATAAAGCCAAAATAGATTTGAAAAATTGGATATAATCTTGTTAGCAAGCCAAAATATAAACAAGAAAGTGGTCTATTATTATTTACACCACACATCGACTTCGATGCAAATTCAATAGTATAATTATATTTTGCTATTATGCCCCAATCATCTTGTATAAAGTGCCCAAAAAGTATAACAGGAAAATAACCAAATATTACTAATAAGATAGTATAATGGTAAAAACTTAAATTTTTAAAATATAGCGATAATTTACTAATCATTTTTATTTTAAAAAGATTGCTGTCGAAATTGTAACATCAATAAATAATTTCTCGATTTTATATCATTAAAAAAAACCCAATCAACAATATTTATAATTTATGATTATAATAATTAGTTTATTTATACGGAAATTAGTATTATAGCTTCTGAATTTAGTCGATGAATAATAAATTTGAAATTATAAAGATAAACAACAACGCTTTAAATGCATTTATTTCTTTAGATGAAGTAAAAAGAATTATTAATAATAAAAATAATTCTAAAGAAAAAATTGTTAAAGATTTTAATGAAAAAATAGAAAGTAAAAAATTTAATAAACTTTACAAAAATTTAATAAAAACAATATGTAAAATTTATAAATTTAAAAATAAAAATATATGGTTTCAAAAAAGACCAACTGTTAGGGTTTTTTTTGAAAATGAAATAGGTACAAGTTACCATACAGATTATTGGTATGGACATGGAAAAAATACTCATACTGTATGGATACCAATCAGTGAAATTAACAAAGGAAATGGACTTAGATTTGTTAATCAAAGTATAAGTTATGTTAGGGGAACCTCATTGATGAAAAAAAACTTGAAGTCTAAAAATTTAAATAAATATAATAATTTCTTAAATAAAAGATCAAATGAAATTTTAATTAAAAGAGGCGAAGCAATCGTATTTAACTCCAAAACATTACACGGTTCACCAAAAAATTATTCTGATAAAACTAGAGTTTCATTTGATTTTAGATTTTTTACAGGGAATGACTTTGGATCAAAAGAAAGAAATAATTTTGTAAAATTTAAAAATGGAATAGAAAGTAAGGTATTAATTCATAGAAATAGTTGGTTGAAATATATAATTGGAGGAAAAAAAATTTCAACGATGTATCAACATATTTTACTTAATGAATTTATAAAAAATAATAAATTGATATCTCACTCAACTGAAGCAGAAATTGAAAAACTTAATTACCCTATATTAGATTCATATTTGTATAATGAAAAAATTAAAGGCATTTTAGTTGCGAGTAAAGATTTAATACCGAATAAGTATTTAAAATTTCTTGGTAAAAATAAATTTAATAAAAAAATTGGTTTTGCATTAGAAAATACTATTACAAAAATATAAACATGATTTCTCATAAATATAAATGTATATTTATACATATTCCAAGAACTGGTGGAACGTTTGTGGAAAAATTTATATTTGGTAAAGATTGGTGGGGAGAAGAAAAAAATACTAAACATATACTAGCGAGTCAGGCAAAGAAGTTTTATAGCCAATATTGGGATCATTATTTTAAGTTTAGTTTTGTAAGAAATCCATATAGTAGATCAGTATCAATGCTTTATCATTCAGAAGAATATTATGGTAAGAAAAATTTAACATTTATATCTCAGGATAATTTAAATTTTTATAAGCAAAAATTTAATTACCCAAAAATAATTGAGTCAGATCAAAGATTTTACGATCTACAGGAATTAAAAAATGATAATCATAAAACTAATCAAGTTTATCTTAATATTTTAGATGAAAAGTTAGATTTTATTGGAAAATATGAAAATTTTGAGAAAGATTTGAAAATTATAAGCGATAAAATCGGATTAAAGTTTTTTTTATTAAAAAATTTTTTACAAAAAAAGTAAGTCAAAGTACAGATTTGAAAAATCATAAAAATATTAATAAACATATAAACGATCCATTAATTAGAAATGAAATTTACAATATTTACAAAAATGATTTTTTCACATTTGGATATGAAAAGTAAAACTAATTAATAAAGTTTTTCCCAATTATTCCTTTATAAAAAATTTTATTTAATATTTTTTTTAAAAATATTTTTAATAGTTGATTTAACATAATATAAGTATAATTTGATTTTTTCTATGTTAGATATTTTGGGTTTTTTATTTACTTTTTTATAATAAATTAATTTTATAAAATTATTATTCCAAATATTTAAATTTTTAAAATTTTGAACATCATAATTCTTGATAAGTCTTAATAATTTCTTTTTCCAAAAAAAAGAGTGATCTAATTTTGAAACAGTATCTAGATCATTTTGGTCTAGATGCTGAAACCAATCATATGGTATTTTTTTTAATTTTGGAAAATTATCAATAAATGAATATAAATATTTTCTGTTAATCAAAGAAACATCTTCTTTCTTAAACAAATGATCATGAATTGAATAATAAATTTGCTTCAAGTGAAAAGAATTCCAGTCTACAAATTGTAAATGAATAACACAACCATCATCAATATTTAAATATTGAATTTGATTGTTATTACCTATCGTTCTTGGCTCATGGTATCCAGATTTAAATTCATACTTTTGAGTAATATCGTCACAAACTATAAAATCTTTCCACATATTAGACCATACACTTTTTTTATCTTCTCTATAATAATATGGACTTTTCCAAGCAGACAACCATCTCATCTTTATTTTTTCACCAGACTTCATTTTTTCTAATTTCTTAATTGATTTGGTTATAAAATTATGAGACAGAACCTCGTCACAATCTAAACATATAAAATGTGTCCCACCATGTTTTCTACCAAGTTGAAATAAATATTCTCTATCTACTGTAGATTTCCTTTTTTTATCATATGTCTGAAAATAAACTTTAGCATTATATTTTTGTAGTAAATTTAAGATTGATTTATCTTTATTATGAAAAAAAGGATAGTCGATTAGAACAACTATATCGTCAACAACCTGTACTAAACTTTGTAAACTTAATTTTAAATAATCAAACTCATTGTTTCCTATAGGGTAAAGAGCAATAATTTTCATTCTAGGTTTAAGATTTTAATTAATTTCTCTGTAGAAAATTTAATTGTCCCTTTATTTTTAATCCAAGACCTAGGTGAAAACTTTTTCTGTCTAAAAGTAATATATTTTTTTTTGAAATCTTCAAAGTTTTTAAAATATATTCCAGTTTCAGAAGATAAATAAGGACAGGAGTTAGAAGTATATCTTTTATTTTTATAAATCCAATAACCTGGATTATATATCAAAGTTGGAACATTACATGACCAAGCCTCAAAATTAGAGATACCTTGGGATTCTGACTGTGATAAAAATATCAAAGCTTTTGATAAACGTAACAATTCTAAATATTCTTTTCGACTATATTTACCATACTGCAATATTTTATAACTCTTATTTTTAAATTTTAAATAATTTTCAACATCAGCAAAAATTTTTTTATCATAAGTAAATTTTTTATATATTAAAAAATCTAATTTTTTTTTTATTTTTTTATTTGGTGTCCATATTTTCTCATCGACTCCAGAATACCAAATTTCAATTTTTCCTATTTTTTTATTAGTTTGTTTTAAATACTTATTTTTTATCCACTTTGATGGAACTATTATTTTGTGAATTTTTTTTGACTTAAAAATTATGTCATCGTTTGGCATAGTCATTATATTGGGTCCAATAAAAATTTTTAATTTTAAGTTAATTAATTTTTTTAAATTCTTTTTGTCATCAATAAATAATACTTTTTTTGTATTCTCCTTTATTTGATTTATTTCAAAATTAATTTTTTTTCTTTTAAGACCATTAATTAGTGAGCTAAGTAGAATTTCAGGTCCTGAGGAAGAATTTTTATTTAAGATATAGCTTTTTAAAGAGTTTTTTATTACGCTAAATAAATTTCTTTTTTCAAAAAAAATCGATAAAGACATTATTTGAAAGATCTTAATTTTTGATAAATTTTTAATATTATTTTTTTATTTTTTTTTATCTTTAAATAATTGTTAATTTTTTTATTCATGATTGTTTGATAATCTGGAAAAAAATTTTCAATTGGGTGTTTTTTATTAAAGAAATAAAAATTTTTATGATCATACCTTAAAAGAGTTGGCAAGTAATAACTATCTCTTTCAGATTTGTTAAAAACACCATATCTGAAATGTGTAAAGTTTTTTTCTATGTCTTGAATTGAATTTGGTTTGGTGCTTAGACCTTTTCCTTCATTTAAGTAATAACCTAATAATTTTTTTATTAACAATCCTTTTGATGAATAAGCTAATCTAATAGCAAAATCAAAATCAGCACCTTGTAAAAGTTGTTCATCAAAAAAACCTATTTTTTTTGTTAATTTTTTTCTAAACATAAAAAATGGACCCAATTTCATTGAGGTTTTTAAATCTCTCAGAGATTTTTTATCATGCTTAATATTGATCCCATTCGTTGATCCAAATTTTTTTACAATTTTATAATCACCAAATGAGAATCCAGCATTGTTATTTCCCTTTAGTGCTTTGAATTGTAATTCTAAAGAATTTGAAGTTCTTAAATCATCAACATTCCATATAGCCAAAAATTTACCCTTTGAGTGTTTAATACAGTCGTTCATAGAATTACCAAGAGGTGTTACTTTTCTCTTTATTATGTGTTGTATTTTATTTGGGTATTTTTTTTGGAATTTTTTTACTAACTGTATCTCTTTTTTGGTTGGTTCATTGTGATCTAAAATTACTTCTATTTTTTTGAAAATGGTTTGCTCCGGTAATTTTTTTAAGAATAGTGGAAGATATTTTTCCATTTTATAACAGGGTGTAATCAAACTAATTGTCGGTTTCATTTTCTATTTTAAATAAAAATTTACAATTTCTAAAATACCATCCTTAAGAGAATATTTTGGTTTCCAATAATTTAAAAAATATTTATCTGAAAGATTTTTCTTATCAAATTGTAAATTATCTTTTTTTTTAGATGGGTATATTTTTATTTTAATTCCTTTTTTTAAAAAAATATTTTGAATTATACTTGCTACATTGTAAATGCTTGTAAATTTTGCAGCTGTTAAATGAATTTCTTTTCTTTTTTTAAAAAATTTATATCTCTTCATAATTAATTCTAAGCCAGTACAACAATCATGAGAAAATAAAAAATCTCTTTTTTCTTTTCCATTTGTTAACATCTTAATTTTTTTATTTTTTTTGGCTTTAATAATAAAATCTGTAATTACATGTGACTTATTCTTATCTTTTTCTATTCCATAAACATTCCAAAATTTAACAATTATTCCATTTAAACTTTCACTATAAATTTCACCAATTTTTTTTAAAACTCCATAATTAGAATAATGCATATTTGACATTTGACTGCTGGCAAATATAAATCGTTTGTCATATTTTTTTATTAAATTAAAAACATTAGACATTATTAAAATATTATTTTCAATAAAATTAAATTTTTTTTGATTTTTAGACAAATATCTTGAACCACCAACATCAAACGCTAAAAAAAAAATAAAGTCTGAAGCTTTTATAAGTTTATTTAATTTTTTATTTTTTTTTCGTAAATCCTCTGATGAGTTATTTGCGATATCATAACCTGAAACTTTAAACTTTTTTGATAAGTAATCTTTTAATGCACTTCCTATTTGACCCTCTGATCCAAGAATTAATACGTTTTTTTTCATATTTGAATAATTAAATTATTTTTTTATAAAAGTTTTATTATACCAGTTCATAGTTTTTATTAACCCTGTTTCTAAACTAATCTTTGGTTCCCAGCCAAGTTTATTTATTTTTTTAATGTTTAATAATTTTCTAGGTGTTCCATCTGGGAAATTGGTATTAAATTTAATTTTTCCATTATATTTAAAAAGTTTTTTCAATTTAAATGCCAAATCTCTAATTGAGATATCTTTGCCAAAACCAACATTAATTGGTGAAGATTGGTTATATTTTTTGTCTATAATTAAAATTGCTCTTGCTAAATCATCTACAAATAAGAATTCTCTTTTTGGTTTACCGGTACCCCATATTTCAATTTCATTTTTATGATTTTGTTTTGCTTCTGCAAACTTTCTAATTAATGCTGGCATTACATGACTATCGTACTCGTCAAAATTATCATTATAACCATAAAGATTGGTCGGCATAACTGATACAAAATTACTACCATACTCTCTCCTGTATGATTCACACATTTTTATTCCTGCTATTTTTGCTACTGCGTATGGCTCATTTGTTTTTTCTAAGTTTCCACTAAGTAAATAGTCTTCTTTGATTGGTTGTTTTGAAATTCTTGGATAAATACATGAAGAGCCTAAAAAAATAAATTTTTTAATATTGCATTTATAAGCAGCATGAATGAGATTTGTTTGTATCATTAAATTATTATAAATAAATTGTGCAGGTTTTGTGTTGTTAGAATTTACACCTCCAACCATTGCAGCACAATTTACTATGACATCAGGTTTATATTTATTTAAATAATTTACTATTTGATTGAATTTTTTCAGATCGAGGATTTTTCTATGAGGATGTAATACTTTATAAGAACTTCTCTTTTTAGCTATTCTTAATAATGCTGAACCAACCATACCATTAGAACCTGTAATTAGAAGTTTACGTTTCATTTTCTAAAAATATTTAACTGAAAGTACTTAAAAATCGTAGTTGGTAAAAGTAAATAAGTTAATCTAAGTATCATAGAAAAAAAACAAAAAATTGATATTGAAGGCTTCAATTTAATTATAAAAAAAAATAACTTAAATTCAGACAATATAGATGCAAAATTTTTTCTTTTTGAAAATCTAGATTGTTCAACATTTGTACTAACTAAATTTTTTTCCATATTTTCAATTTTTAAACCAAAAATTAAAGATTTTATCCATAAAGCTATATCCTCTTTATATTCTATATCAGGATAACCATTGATTTTCATAATACTTTTTTTGTTGAATATAACAGTCATATGATTAATTGGATTAATAAGTATAGACAATAAAATTTTTGGATTTTTGGGTGTTTTTCTAATGAATTTTTTTGAATCATAATTTTCAATTAAAAAAGATCCCATTATATCCAATTTTTTTTTTGTAAAATAATTTATTTGATTTTTAAATCTATTTTTAAAATTATAATCATCGGAGTCTGCTCTTACTATAATTTCGTTTTTAGCAATACTTAAACCCTTATTTAAAATTTTACTCAAACCAAGTTTTTGATTATATATCACTTTAATATTTTTGAACTTTTTACTTATTTTTTTTAAAAATAATTTTTTTTCTTGAGATATATATCCATCAACCATAATTAAAATTTCATTTGGTTTTAATGAGTTGTTTATAATTGAATATAATGATTTAATAATGCTCTCTTTTTTAACATTTTCATGAACAGGATAAAGTACAGAAAATTTATATTTCATTAATATTAAATTTTTTTAAATTTACAGTATTTGAAAAATTTTTCTTAAAATATTCCTTCACAGGTTCATCTAACTCTTTTCTAAAACTCTTGTTACCATTTAAACTTTCTAGATTAAACATTAGTTGATTTAAGTTTTTATTATTAATTCCACACTTGAGATGAAAAAGATTTTTTATATTATTTGAAAGATATATCCTGCCCAAAGAAAAACCTTCTAATATTGAGAGCGGCTGGACTTCTGTTATTGAAGTATTAATTATAGCAGTACAATTTTTTATTTCCCTTTCTAATTTTGTGTCTTCAGCATTAATTAATTTAATATTATTTAATTTATTTCTTATAATTTCATTATTTAACATCAATAAATATTTTTGATTATAGCTAGAATATATTAAGCGAAAATTTAATTTTCTATTTTTTTTAGCAACTTGAATGATTTGTTTTTGATTTTTAATTTTGTTTAAATAACCAATACACAAAAAATAATCTTTATCTTCATTATTAGTAAATATTTCATCAATTTCTTCAAAACGTGAAAAGTTATTAAATTTTTTAATTATTTTTTTTTTATTTAAAAGTGAGAATAAAATTGTATCTAAATGTCTTAAATCATAATTATCCTTTTTGAGTGTAAATAATAAATTAATTTTTTTTAATATTATGATTAAAAAAGGAAAATAGATCAAATTAACAAAAAATTTAAAAATTGAATTTAAATTTATTCTTAAAGGTATAATTGAAATTCCGTGACTAATTAATATTGTCTTGTAATTAGTAATAAAACCATAAAATAAAAAAAGTTCAGATATAACTGATTGCAATGACTCAACAACTATAAAATCTGGTTTAAAACTTTGTATTATATTTTTTATATTCTTAAATACTTTTTTAATATTAAAGATGAAAAAAAATTTATTTTTTATTCCTAAATTATAGTCTGTGTTATTGTCGTTTAAAGATACACTTTTTAAATTATAACCATTTTCTTTAAAATATTTTCTATGTTGCTCGGAAGAGAAACCTAAACCTGTTTGGTCTTTTGGAGCCCATTGAGAAGAAACTAATAAAATTTTTTTCATCTATTCAATAATAATTTTAATTTGATTAAATCTAATGTCCAAAAAATATAAACTAAATACTTAATAATCCCAAATTTAAAAAATATAAAATAAACTTTATTTACAAATTTAAATTTTGAATTACCAAGCTTTGATGAAAAATAATTAAATTGTTTTCTGGCAAATTCTTTTTTTTTTTTTATAACAAATAGATTTCTTCCAAATGTCTTTCCATGACTAAATGGGTTTGAGTAATTATAAATTATGGTATTTTTATTTGAAAAATAAAATTTAAAGTTTTTTCTTAAATAAAAAATTATAGTTGCATAATCTTCTGGCGCAAATATAGGATTTTCAATTTTATAAGAAAATGATTTATTTACATTTTTATTAATTAACCATGAAGAGTGTAAAGTGTGATTTTCATTAATAAAATAATCATCGCATTTAATTATGTTTACTAAATTTGATCTTTTAATTGAAACTGCATAAATCAAGCATTTTTTATTTTTAATATAATTCTCAAGCATAGAGGAAACATGATTTTTTTTCCAGGTGTCATCTACATCTAATCTAAAAATTAAATTATTTTTTACTTTTTTAAGACCCTTGTTGAGACTCTTTGCTGGTCCTAAATTAAATTTGTTTCTTAATAAAATTATTTTTTTTAAATTATATTTTTTTTTATAATTATTTAAAATTTTTTTAAGGTTTTTTGGATTATTTGTATCATCAACTAGAATTATTTCATCAGGCTTATATTTTTGAATTGATATAGTTTTAAAATAATTTTTGAGGAATTTTTCTGACTTATAAATACTAGTCAATATAGAATACTTTATCATATTACTAAAGTGTTTTTGATCTGTAAATTTTTATCAAAAATAGTCTCTTTTTTTAACCACTGATAAGGCATTATCCAATTCCTATTTTCAGATAAATAAATAGCCCACCAGCAAAAAGATGAATTAGAGGAAATACCCCCCTTAGCATTAAAAATTAAACCAAATGACTCCACTTCTGGTAAACATATAATTTCAATATTATTATCATTTAATTTTGCTTTTAACTCTAAGCCATCACTTTTATTTTCAGTTAAAATTAAAATTTTTTTTTTCTTAAAAAAAGAATAATTGTCTATATAAAATTTATCATTTAATAAATAGTGTGCTTTACTGGTTTTAAAGTCACCTCTTCTAAGATGAAATATATAATAATCTCCCTGTATAGATGTTTTAAAAACTGATGGATTAAAGTAATTAATATTTTTTTTTAAGTATGAAGCAAAAAGAATATCTTGCCAATAACCATTAAAATTTAAAGATATAAGTTTATTTTTTTTTAAAAAATAAGTTACTAAATTTTCAAATCTATTTAATATTTTATTAACAATATTAATTTTATAATTATCTACTTCTTGAAAATGATGCTCTTCTTTTATAAAGTTTGAAAGTAAATCTTTCCTATTTCCAGGATTTTTATACCAAGATTTGTTTGCTTTTATATTTAATTTAAAATTTTCCCTAAGGTAAATTGCCAAAGCGAACTGAAATAATTGATTGCCTAATCCACCTTGAAATTTAACATTTGCAGTTTTTTTGTAATCCATAATAAAATTAACAATAATAATGATAATTTGACCAAAAAAAGACATACTTGAATAAAATGACCTCTAAATAAAAAAAGCAGTAAAAAGGTACTTTGAGCTTTAAATATTCTTTCATCATTAATTTTGTAAGATAAAAAATACAAAAAAAATATTTCAAATATAAAAATTGGAAAATAAATCAATATTGTTGAAAAACCTGAGGAGGAATAAACTTGCAAGTGATTTAAATCAGTTTGGTAATATAATAGAGTTAGTTCCGATATATTAATCGTGTCAAATTTTGTATAAAATAAGTTATTAGTTATAAAATAAATATTTTCATTTAAATAGTTTGTAAAAGAGATATTTTTCAAATATTCGATAGCTGTAATATTACTTATAAACACATGAATAGATTCTATAATTGTTTGATTAAAGAGTATAAAAAAATAATCTAAATTTAGTTTAAACTCATATGATAATAAATTTCTCATTAAAATAATTAAAAGTAAAATAAAAATTAAAAATATTGAATTTTTATAGCTTATTTTAAAATTTAAAATTATATGAACTATGAAAATTAAAAATATTTCATATCTAGATAATGATAAAAACGAATAAGATAAAATTATTAAATATATAATAATTGATAGCTTTCTGTGAGAATTATAGATTATTGGTGTCAAAATAATCAACATATTTATGTGAGTTTTTCTCCGATCAAGAAACTTATAATAAATATCATCTCTAATAATAGACAATTTAAAATTTTGGTCACTTACATATAAGTAAATTTCGATTAAATCTCGTATTAACAAAAACAAACAAGGCAAAATTAAAGTAAGTAATGCTAAATTGATATGAATATTTTTATTTTCAATATTTTTATTTTCTACATTTAAAATTTTTAGAGTTATAAAAAAAATAAATACATAAAAAAAGATCAACAAAATAAAAAAAAAATATTCGTCAAATATTATTTTAATTTTTTCTAGAAGAATTATTATTTCTGTATTATATGAATCATTAACAACCATTTTGTAATCAATAAATGATGCAAAAAGAGGTGTTACTATATAAAATAAAAATAATAGTAAAAAAATTGATGCATATAATATCGAATTTTTATTTAACATTTAAATTTTTCTTCCTTATATAAATCAAAGTCAATTCTACTAACTGAATTAATAGAAAAACTATACTTATATATATAATATTTTTTCCATAAAAAATTAAAAGCGCTATAAAAAAAAATGATATGACTATATTAATACTCATAACTTTTTTATAAAAATAATTTTTGTATATTTGGTCATAATTAAGTCCAGATATCGCATTAATTAAAAAACCAAGAAAAAAAATTGAAATTGAATCAATGTGATTTTTAAGAATTGTAAACAAATCATTAATTAATATTAAATTTATTGTATTTTCAAAAAAATTAATTGATAATTTAACAATAAAATTAGTAAAAATTATTACTATGAATAAAAAAATAAATTTTATTAATATTTTTTTATTGTTCTCAGTATATTTGCCGCTTGTAATTTCAAATCGTTCTTTCCTATAGATCAATTCTGTAAAAAATTGATAAATTGATGCAATTTTAAAGACTAGATAATAAGTCGCAGACAAGCTAGGTAAAATATGAATAACATAAATCTTATCTAATGTAGTCGTTGTGGTACCAAATAAATTATTTATACAACTGCTCAAATTAAATGAATTTTTGTTGTCTAAATTAATTTTAATATTAAAAAAAAATTTTAACGAAGAAATAAAAATCAAAGAATTCACGAATATAATAGATACAATAAAGTCAATATTTTTTAAGAAACTAAAAAAAATTATAAAAAATTTTATTGAACTTATAATAAATAAATAGAATGCATTCGAATGTAGCTTATTAAGAAAAGTTTGACTGCAGATTTTTAAATGAATAATTAACGAAGATATACAAGTAGTTAGATATACCAGTGAATATTTTAAGTCTATAGCTAGATAATAAATAAAACCCGCAAAAAGAAAAGTTATTAAAATTATCAGTAATTTTTTTTCTATATTAAAAATAATATAATTTTTTTCAGCTTTAATATAAAATTGAAGAGATCCAAAACAACATATGAAAAAATTTATATAAATTAAAATTTTTAAATATTCTAAAAATATATATCCAAATTTATTACATGTAATTAAAAAGAAAATATTAAAAATAAATGAAAAAGTAGAAAAAAAATAAAAATTTACTTTAGTTAACATTTGTATTTCTACTTCATATAATTATTATTACTTGTATATCATTTTAAACTTAATTAATAATTTAATATGGGAATATCATATTTGTTTATAATCTTTATTTTTATCTTTTTAATCTCTTTAATATTGTTCAAGTTTTACAGTACTTTTGCAAAAAAATTTCAACTAATAGATAGACCTAGTAACTTAAATGTTCATAAAGAACCGATACCAACTTCGTCTGGTATTGTTTTTATAATCATATTTCTACCAACTATTATATTTTATAATTATTATTTTGATATTAATTTACCTAAAAATTATATTTTATTTTATTTTGGCTTATTAATTTTATTTTCTGTAAGTTTTATTGATGATTTAAAAAATATTCATCCACTTATTAGATTAGTTGTTCAAATTACAGTAATTTTTGTATGTTTATCAACCTTTTATCTTCAATCTATTAACCTGCCACTTAAACTAACAATGCTTTTAGTGTTATATTTTTGGGTCTATTTAATTAATATAATTAATTTTACTGATGGTTCAGACGGATTCTTAGCTACAAATTCAATAGTAATTTTTATTGGCATTTTTTTATTTTATTTTTTAAAAAATGATTTTAATTTATCTTTATCAATAAGCACAATTTTTACACCAATTTTAATAGCATATCTCATTTTCAATAAACCAAAAGCAAAACTTTTTATGGGTGACTCTGGGAGTATAATAATTGGTTTTTGTATTGGCTATTGTTCAATAAAACTTTTATTAATTAATGAATACGCTTTAGTTATATCTCTTTTAGCTTACACAATAATTGATTGTACTTATAGTCTAATAAAAAAAACTCTTGATGGAAATTATCCCTGGGCAAGAATGTTTGATTATCAATTTTTAAAACCTCTTAAGAATGAGTTTGGTCATGATTATATTTTTAAAAATAATTTGGTATATAATTTTTTTAATTTAATCATTATTATTACTCAAATAATTTATGGTATAAAAATCTTATGTGTTGTGTCAATTATATTAAGTATTTTACTTATTTTAAGATATAACAACAAAATCTAAAGATTACTTTTTTTTTGAAGATTGATATCATTTAGAACCATTTTTTTTATCATTTTTTTAAAAGTGATTTTTGGTTCCCATTTAAGAATTTTTTTTGCTTTTCTGTAACTACCCAACAAATGATTAACTTCATTTGGTCTAAAATATTTTTTATCAATTTTTACAAGAACTCTTTTTGTGTTTTTAGAATCGTAACCAACTTCATTTAATCCTTTGCCACGCCATTTAATTTTAATATTTATACAATCAAATGCATTTTCAATAAATTGTCTCACTGAATAGGTTTTTCCTGTAGCAAGAACAAAGTCACCAGAATTTTTATGTTGTAAAATTTTATACATTCCCTCAACATAATCTTGTGCATCTCCCCAGTCCCTCTTGGCATTTAAATTTCCAAGAGTTATGTATTTAGATTTCCTTAAAAAAATTCTAGCTACTCCAATTGTAACCTTTCGTGTCAAAAAAGTCTCTCCTCTGTATTCACCCTCGTGATTGAATAAAATTCCATTACTTGCGAACATACCATAAGCAGATCTATAATTTCTAGTAATCCAATAAGAAAATAATTTTGCAGTTCCATATGGGCTCTCTGGATGAAAAGGAGTATTTTCATTTTGGGATTTTTTACTATTTCCAAACATCTCAGATGTAGACGCTTGATAAAATTTTATTTTTTTTGATAGTCCTGCTGCTCTTATTGACTCCAATATTCTTAGAGTTCCTATTGCATCAGCATTTGCCGTATATTCTGGGGTATCAAAACTTACTTTTACATGTGACTGTGCACCCAAGTTATAAATTTCATTTGGCTTAATTTTTGCTATTAGTGCTTGAATGTTTAAAGCGTCTGTAAGATCTCCAAAATGAAGAAAGAAAGTTTTGTTTCCTTCTTTTTTAAAAATATCATCTATTCTACCAGTATTAAAGGATGAAGACCTTCTTTTTACTCCATGGACCTCATAATTTTTTTTTAACAATAATCTTGTTAAAAGAGATCCATCCTGACCAGTAACGCCAAATATAAGTGCTTTTTTTTTCATAAATAAAAATTATTTATCTATATCTAAACTAATAATTTGATCACACAAGCTTAGATTTTTACTATCATGACTTACAATGAATATTATTTTTTCTTTTTTTATATCTGATAATTTTTTGAAAAAATTTTTTTCACTTACTTCATCGATAGAATTTGTTGCTTCATCAAAAATCAATATTTCAGAGTTAAAATAAAATGCTCTTGCTAAACAAATTTTTTGTTTCTGACCTGAGGATATTTTTGCACCATTTTGACCAATGTTGGTTTTCAAACCCTCTGGAAATTCCTTAAGAAATTCATTATAACCTAATAATTCAATAGATTCTTTTAATCTTTTTTGATCGATTCTTGTGCCCTCAATTTCAAATGCTATGTTGTTCTCAATATTTGTATCTAACAAGAAAGATTGGTTAGAAACATAAGAAATCTTGTTAAACCAATTAATATTTTGTAGACTTATATTTTTATCATCAATAAATATCATATTTGGATTAATTTTTATTAGACCCATAATAATATTTATTAAAGTACTTTTACCAGTTCCATTTTTACCAATTATTCCAATAATTTGACCTTTGTTAAATTCAGAATTAATTTGATTTAAAGTAATTTCAGAATTTTCGTATTTGAAAGATAAATTCTTTAATTTGATACTTTTTTTGAAAGTAATGGCATCATTCGAAATAGTATCGATATTTTTGTGATTAATTTGTTTTTCTAGTTCAATAAAAGATGGATAAGAATACTGTATTGATTGAAGTGAGCTGATTATTCTAGCTAGACCAGGTATAATTCGCAAACTTGCAACTAATAATAAAGAGGAAAAAGTTAATAATTCTTTTATATTTAATTCATAAAACCCAAAAATAAGAAAGACAAATAGAAATATTAAAATAATAGAGATCTCCATTAAATATCTTGGAATAACTTGAAAAAATGCATGCTTCCCATTTAACTCATATAATTCCTTTGAGCCTAATCTAAATATTTCTTGAAATTTATTTTCAGAAGAGCTTAGTTTAATATCAACCATCGCGCCAAATCCATCAGATAAATATTGAATACATTTTTGCATTACATTAAATCTTTCTCTTCCTATTTTTGAAATTAAATTTTTGAAAAATTTTAGATATATTAGATAAAATAAGAAAAAAAAAGGTAATATATAAATAGTAGTTGATGTAAAATTAAAAAATATAAAAATTATTATTAAAAATATAATAAAAATATCTGTTATTAACATTAGTGTTGTATATATAATATTATTGATTACTTCCGGAGCCTCAGTAATAATATTTTTAATTAATAAATTTGAATTATTTTTTTTGAAAAAAAGGAGATTTTTTTTTAATATACTTTTAAAATAATTAGAAATAAAATCTGAAGTAATTTTATTTTTAATAATTATCTGTTTTATTAAATATATATTAATTAAAGATTTAATTATGAAAAATATAAAAAAAATATTTAATAATAAAAGAAGATCATAATTTTTTAAAAAATTAAATAAAATAAAATCTCTATCATCTTGAATAATATTAGTAATAACCGGTAATAATAATCCAAGCGAAACAACTTCTAAAATAGCTAACAAAATAATTAATCCTAAAATAAAAAAAATTGGTGTCTTGTTTGGTAAATTAAGAATTCTAAATGTATCTAAAATTATTTTTAGTGTTGACATAATGGAAACAGTATAAAATAAGTCATAATTTAATAAATTATATTGTCTTTATCTAGTACATAATGTAAATGGCATGGAAATATGAAGTCTAAAACAAAACCACTTATAACTAATATAAATACATTATCAGCATTATTTGATAGACTGATTACTGAGAGAATTAAAGCCTTTTTTTTTAATAAAAATAAAAATTTTCTTCAACAAAAAAAACAGGCATTAATAATCAAAGAAATAAAATCTCAAATATCAGATACCATTTTATATTCTATAAAGAATAAAAAGTATGACTATTTACCTGAGCAAAGAACATTTAAATATAATAGTAAAAAATTAATCCAACAACTTGAAGAACTAACAATAGCTGATTTAAACATAGGTGTTGCTGATAATAAAATTTCGGACTCTATTAAGGCTAATCAAAAAGATGATCTTCTTAAAAATATAAAACTTTCAAGACTGTCTTTGGAAAAAAGAGCCCAGCTTAAAAATGAAATTGATAAATTGTTCAAAAAATTAATCAAAATTAAATAATATTTTTTTAAAATTTTCTTAAACATATAAATTAAATATAACTTAATTCTTTCAAAAGCTCATTTTTCAAATATCTTTTAGATTTAGTTAGTTTAGAAATAGTTCTAAACTCGAAAACTTTTTTTTTTGCAATTTTACTTTTTAAAGCCTCAAAAATTATAGCATCTTTTTTCATAGAATCTCTGTTTGTAATATTTTTACAATAATTATAAATATCTAACATTTTAGAAGGTTCCTCTAGATTAAAACAAAAAGAAAAATCATAAAGTTCAGGAAGTAAATTAATTATTGGAATTTTTAAAAAACCACACTCAGCTGAAACTGATCCTCTTCCCGTTACACCAACTAAATTTTTAAACTTTTTCAATTCATTTTGATGAAAAGTACCATCAATAAATTCTATATATGAATTTTCTCTAGAACTCATTTCTTTACTTGCTTTTTTAAGTGATTTTATAAATTTAACCTCGGAAACAAAATCATAACGATTTGGATGTGGTTTGATATATAAAGGTATTTTATTTTTAGTACAAAAATCAACAATAAATAACGCAACATCATAGGCATCAAGGAAGCAATAATCTTTATTAATTCTTTTATTTGGAGCATCAACAAATGCGTGCAAAAAAAGAATTATTGCATTATCATTTTTTACCTTAAGTTTATATTGATCCCTAATTACCAGATCTTCTCTACTCATATAATGCATATGACTTGATGAATAAATCCCATTAACTCGATTAATTAAATTTATTTCAGCTTCTTTTAATTCATCAGTTGATAATGATTTTGAAACTTCCACATAGTAATTTGATATCCTTTTACTATAATCCAATTCTTTTGTATGTTTATTGCAAATTAAGCCACATTCGGATTCTAAAAAGATATTTTTCACAGAATATTTTGATGCCAGAATTGACCAACTCCATTCTTCGTAACCTTCTGCAAAAGAAAATATATTTTCAATTGATTTGTTTAGAAATAATTTTAACCTAATTTTAATTTCATTTTTTTTTATAGTTTTTTTGAAATCTGTATAAAAGCCCTTATAAATATTCCTATCACTAGTTAAGATTTCATCTTTAAAAAAGTTTTTTTTTCTTAGAGAAATATCCCATTTAGATTTCCAGTAAGCTTCTTCAAATTTGATTAAATGATTTTTAACTTTGCCTTTAATCAAGTCTTTTCTTGAAAAATTATATAAACCTCTAATTTTGAGATACATTAAAAAAAATTTAATCATATTGTTTGACTGTAAATTAATATTAATCACCTTCGTTTTGGTTTCATTTTCAAGCAGTTTTCTATAATGAATTTTTCTTTTTTCTAAATCTTGACCTAAGTGCCAACCCTCTAAACTAAATATTTGGAATTTTTTCTTTAAAGTCATAAGACTGATTAAAAATCTAAACCATAGTTTTATTGGATTTAAAAAAAAACGCGCTACGGAGAGTAATTTATTACTAATATACATTATAAAATTTAAATATTTATGATTTTTTTTTTACCAACAATTTCTAAACTTAGAATAATTTTTTTATAATATTTCATTATTCTAGCTACCAATTTAATAAAACTAAATTTTTTTTCAAAAAAATATGAATTGAATGAGTGCGTGATGCTTCCAATAGTGATAATTATCATGTGCCTTTTATAGCCCTTTCTAAGTATTCGACCTCCCTTATGATAACAATTATTCGTATCAACAAATAATATATCATTGCCTCCACTCTCATAATCAAAGATATCTTTTGGAAATTTATTTCTAACTGTTTTGTCTGAAAGTCTAAATTGATCTGCTTTAAAATAACTACTTTTATTTTTTAGGGTTTTAACAAATTCTTGATCTCTTAGAAATTGTAATCTGTGACAATTCTTTCTTGATAAACAAGAAAACATGCCATTATATTTATTAACTCTGCCTAAAGGCATTATTATTTTAATATGACCAAAAATATCATCTGCATCTCGATGCCACAACATTGCTCTAGTAGGATTTTTAAATCCTGAGTTACTAAACTTTGAAACTAGTACTTCTAGTTTTACTATCTTTGGTAGAAAAATATATTGTTTGATAAATTTATTTTGTTCAATAATATTGTTTACATAATTGTAAATTTTTTGTTTTATTTTATTTTCTAACTGATCTGTAATATTTTGTGAGTAGCCTTTTTTTGAAAATTTTTTGTATTTTTTTTTTTTTATTTTATTGAATATATTTAAAATTTCTTTATT
>CACKCQ010000002.1 GCA_902598655.1 uncultured Pelagibacteraceae bacterium | reverse complement strand
TTCAGCTAAATCCAATTACAGGAAGAAAACACCAATTAAGAAAACAATTATTTAATTTAGGAAACTCAATTATTGGTGATAAAAAATATAACTCATCAAATAATTCAAAAAAAAATAATAAAAATCTAATGTTACATTCTTATGAAATAAAATTTAAAATAAATGCGAAAAAATACACTTTTAGAGCTACTCCTCCAGATTATTTTAGAAATATGTTAAAAGCCAAAAGACTTAATTTTTAATATTTGATAAAAAATTTTTTATCAAATCATTTTCAATATTTTTATAATTTTGTTTTTTAATCTTATTTAAATTTGAAACACCTCTATCTCTGATTCCACAAGGAACTATCTTTTTATATGCATTAAGATCATTAGAAATATTTAATGCAAAACCGTGATAAGCAATCCACTTCTTTACTTTTATGCCTATTGCTGCAATTTTATCTATTTTACCAGATTTCTGTTCAAACCAAATCCCAATATTTTTTCTATCAGCAAAACACTTTATATCGTAATTTTTTAAAGTATTTATAATTGTCTTTTCAATTGCTGTTATAATTTTTTTTATATTCTTGCCTCTTTTGTTTAAGTCAATTACAAAATAAAAAACCAATTGACCAGGACCATGAAATGTTATTTTTCCTCCTCTATTCGTTTTAATAAAATTTATAGATTTATCTAAAATCTCATTATCACTAAAACTTGTTCCAGCAGTATAAATCTCTTCATGTTCAAGTATCCAAATAAGTTCTTTATTTTTATTTACTTTGATTTGCTCCAATCTCTCTTCAAGTATATCTATCGCAGATTTATATTTTATTGGTTTTACTGACTTTTTGATCTCTATTGTCATTATAAATTTGTATTATTTTTATTTTGTATTAATAGTGCCAACTAAATTATAGGTAAATTTTATGACTATAGTGAAAAAAATAAAAGATAAAAAAGTTAACTTTGAATTTAACAAAGAATTCATCAAAGTTGTCACAGATAAAATTGCCTCAAATGATGCTGGATTTATTACAAATTCGTTCAATGCTATGCATCCAGCAGATGCTGCTGACATAATTGAACATTTAAGCCAAAATGATAGAGAAAATTTAATAAAATTAAATAGTTTCAAAGTTGATCCTGAAGTTTTTGTTGAATTAAATGAGTCAATTCAATCAGAGATGATTGCTTATTTATCATCTGATTCAATAGTGAACATACTAAAAAATTTAGAGTCAGATGATGCAATTAAGATTTTAGAAAATGTAGATGAAAAAGATAAAAATACAATCCTTAGCTCATTACCTCCAAAAGACCGATTTGCATTGCTTGAAAGCCTAAGTTATCCTGAAGACTCTGCTGCTAGATTAATGCAGCGTGAATTTACCGCGATACCAAGCAACTGGTCTGTAGGACAAACGATTGACTATCTAAGAGAAAATAAAGAACTTCCTGAGGAATTTCTAGAAATATTTATAGTTGATCAAGAATTCAAACCCATTGGTACAGTTCCTTCATCAAGAGTATTGAGAACTCCAAGAGATACAAAAATGATGTCTATAATGGCTGAATCTCAAACTTTAATACCAGTTGATATGGATAGAGAAGAAGTTGGTAATTTATTTGAAAATTATAATTTGAGTTCAGCAGCTGTAGTAGATAAGTCTAATAAACTAGTTGGGATGATAGCTTATGATGATGTTTTAACAGTATTAAAAGAGGAAGCTGAAGAGGACGTTCTTAGATTAGCTGGGGTAGGAGATGAAGAAATAACTGATGGAGTTATAACAAAAACGAAAAGAAGATTTAATTGGTTGTTATTAAACCTGTTTACTGCTTTTCTAGCAACTTATTGCATTAGTCTATTTGGCGCTACTATAGAGCAAATGGTAGTATTGGCTTTTTTAATGCCAATCGTAGCATCAATGGGTGGTAACGCTGGTATGCAAACATTAGCTGTCACAGTAAGATCTTTAGCAACACAGGATTTAACAAAAAATAATTTTACGAATAATATTATTAAAGAATTTAATATTGGAGTTTTAAATGGAGTTATTTTTGCAATAATAAGCTCTTTGATAGTTCAACTATGGTTTAATGATATTCAGCTCTCTCTAATAATTTCAATTTCAATGGTTTTAACTATGATAGTTGCTGGTCTCTTTGGTATTTTAGTGCCTGTAACATTAAATAAAATGAAAATTGATCCAGCAATTTCCTCTAGTGTATTTGTTACAACAATAACAGATGTAATTGGATTTGTATCTTTCTTAGGTGTGGGAGCTTATTTTTTATAATCAAAAATTGTCAATCAATCTTACACCATTAATATGATAGGCAATAAATAATCTATATTTAGATTTTAAATTATCTAATTTCATTTTTTTCTCATCTCTAAATTCAAGATAATCAATTTTAATTTTAAATTTATTTTCAAGCTCATATTTGGATTTTGATAAATTCACAAATTTATTAGTTTGTGAAAGTCTTTTAATCTTATCTAATTTGATGGCTATTTTTGATGCTTTTTTTAATGATGATTTATTTAACAATTTGTTTCTTGTAGATAAAGCAATTTTATTACCTTCTCGAATGGTAGGACAACCAACAATATTTATTTTATATTTTTTACCTAATATTTTTTTAATTAACATGTATTGTTGAAAATCTTTTTCACCCATATAAACATGCTTAGATTTGACAATAGATAACAATCTATTCATCACGTTCAATACACCTTCAAAATGACCTTTTCTATATTTAGCACATAATATTTTATCAGATTTATTAAGTTTAAAATTTTTCATTTTATTCTTATATATTTCATTGACCTCTGGTAAAAATAAATAATTTACTTCGAGTTTTTTTAATATCGAAATATCTTTTTTTATATTCCTAGGATAATTTTTAAAATCTTTTTTTTGATTAAATTGTGTTGGATTGACAAAAATACTTACTATTGTTTCTTTGTTATTTTTTTGTGAAATTTTTATTAAAGATACGTGGCCTTTATGAATTCCCCCCATAGTGGGTACAAATCCAACATTTTTGTAATTTTTTACTGCCTTATTTAGTTCAAAAACATTTTTTAAAATTTTCATTTTTAATAAATATGATTATAAGTAAAACATCTTAATGATTAAACAAGCTATTATTCCCCTTGCTGGTTTGGGCACACGTTTGCTACCTTTGACAAGTGTTTTTCCTAAAGAACTGCTTCCAATAAATGGAAAACCAGGAATTGAGTATATTTTAGATGAATGTATTGAGTCTGGTGTAAGTGAAATAATTTTTATAATTTCAAAAAAAAAAGAGATGATAAAGAAATATTTCAATAATGATAATTTTTACAAATCAATTATAAAAAAAAAGAAAGACCCCAGAATAATTAAAGAGTACAAAAAAATCCTTTTTTTTAGAAAAAAAATCAAATTTGTTTATCAAAATAAACCTATGGGAACCGGTGATGCTGTGCTCAAAACCAAAAAGTTTATTAAAAATAATTATTTCTTAATGTTGTTACCCGATGATTTAATTATGAAAAAAAATTGTTCAAAAGAAATGATAAAAATCCATAACAAATTAAAAGGATCTGTAATGGCCAGCATGAAAGTTAAAAAAAACAATGTAAATCGTTGGGGAATTTATTCAATTAAAAAAAATATTGACAAATTAAATTTTAAAATTGCAGATGTAGTTGAGAAACCTAATACTAAAGATGCTCCTTCAAATAACGCAGTTATAGGTAGATACATATTATCAAAGAAAATTTTTCATTATCTAAAAAATCAAAAAAAAGGTAAAGGTGGTGAAATACATATTACAGATTCAATAAGACAAATGATATTAGATCAATATTTATTCATTGGACATAAATTTAGAGGTAATTATTTAGATTGTGGATCTATGAAAGGTTATATTAAATCTGGAATTAAAATTTCTAAGCTATGAAAATTTGTATGATAGGATCTGGTTATGTTGGTTTAGTTAGCGGGGCTTGTTTTTCTGATTTAGGTAATACAGTTACATGCGTTGATATTAACAAAGAGATAATTGATAAGTTAAATAAGGGCATAATACCAATTTATGAACCTGGTCTTCAAGAATTGGTTGAAAGAAATTTAAAAAAAAAAAGACTTTTATTTTCAACAGATATTTCTAGTTCAATAAAAAAATCAGATATTATTTTTATATGTGTAGGTACACCAACAAAAAACAATAAAGCTGATCTAAAATATGTTTACAATGTTGTAAAAAGTATCAAATCCAATCTTAATAAATATAAAATTATAGTAACTAAATCTACAGTTCCAGTTACTACTGGTGATAAAATAGAAAAAATTTTAAATTTAAAAAAAAATAAAAATAAATTTGATGTTGTTTCTAATCCAGAGTTTTTAAGAGAAGGGGAAGCTATAAGAGATTTCCAATATCCAGATAGGATAGTGATTGGAACTAATAGTAAAAAAGCAAATAAGACAATGAAAAATCTTTATCTTCCTTTAATTAAAAAGGGTAGCAGATATATCAATACTTCTAGAAGATCCGCTGAATTAATCAAATATGCTTCAAATGCTTTTTTAGCTACTAAAATTACATTTATTAATGAAATAGCAAATCTTTGTGAGAAATCACACATTGATGTTCAGGATGTTGCAACCGGTATGGGTCTGGATGAAAGAATTGGAAGTAGATTTTTAAGAGCTGGACCAGCTTATGGAGGATCATGTTTTCCAAAAGATACAAGGGCATTAGTTTCAACTGGACAAATTTTTAATACAAATTTATCTGTTGTTAAGTCAGTAATAAATTCAAACGAAACAAGAAATCAATTATTATTAGATAGAATTAAAATAATAATGAAAAATAAAATAAAAAATAAAAATATTACATTTTTGGGTGTTACTTTTAAATCAGGTACAGATGATATGAGGGAATCACCATCCTTAAAAATGATACCCTATTTATTAAAAAAAGGTGCATCAATTAGTTATTACGAACCAACAGGTCATAAGAAACAATTTAAATCAAAAAAAATATTTTTCTATGAAAATATAAAAAAAGCATGTCAAAATGCAGATTTAATAATTATTCACACTGAATGGAATGAATTTAAACAACTAAACTTTAAAAAAATAAATAAAAAAAGAAATTTAAAAGTTTTTGATATGAGAAATCTTTATAATCCAAAAGATATGAAGAAAAACAAAATAAGTTATTTTGGAATTGGTAGATAATTAGTTAAGATCAAATATTGCATCAACTTCAACAGCAACACCCAATGGAAGACTATTAGTGCTGACAGCAGCCCTTGCATGTGAGCCAGCTTTATCAAATACACTTTTTATTAAGTCTGATGCCCCATTTATAACTTTTGGTTGCTCAATAAAATCGTCAGTAGAATTAACATATCCAGTAAGTTTTAAACAAGATTTAATTTTGGATAAATCATCATTACATGCTTTTTTTGCTTGTGATATTATGCTTAATGCACATCTTCTAGCTGCCTCATAACCCTGTTCAGTATTATAATCTTTCCCGAGTTTTCCCTTGATTAAAATTCCATTTTCATCAATTGATATTTGACCTGATATATATAGTAAATTTCCAGATATTCTGGTAGCAGCATAAGATCCAACAGGATCATTAGCTTTTGGTAGTTTTATATTTAAATTCTTTAAATTTTTATCTGCTGACATTATTTGCTTTTCTTTTTCTTTTTATTTCTATCGTATTCTTTTCTTTTCTCAATTAAAATTAATGCTTCCTCCATAGTTAAATCAACAGGATCCTTTTCTTCTGGTATAGTTGCATTTAACGATTTATATTTTATGTAAGGACCATATTGACCTTTCATAATTCTAACTGGCTTTTTATCTTCAGGGTGTTCCCCTAAATCTTTTATCATAGATGATGAAATTCTTCCTGGTTTAGCTTCTGCAATTAAAGTAACAGCTCTATTTAATCCAATTGTGAATAATTCGTCCACATTTTCTAGCCTTGCAGATTTATTATCACATTTAAGGTAAGGACCAAATCTTCCAACATTCACAGTTATATCTTTGTCATTTTCAGGATTTTTACCTAAACTTAATGGTAATGAGCATAGATATTTTGCCTTTTCTAGATCAAGATTTTCAATCTCAATTCCTTTAGGAATAGAAACATTTTTTAAATTATTCTCATCTTTCTTTAATTTTCTTTTTTTCTTTTTAGTTTTTTCATCTTCTTCTATAATTTCTTTCTCAAATTGCAAATATGGCCCAAATCTTCCGTTTTTAAGATAAATATCTTTACCTTTATCATTTTTTCCAATGAATTTAGGTTCTGCTAGTGTCAATTGTTGTGCAGCTTTAGATTTTGATAGTGGTCTTGTAAATTTACAGTCGGGATAATTTGAACATCCAATAAAAGCACCACCTCTAAAACTATTTTTTAAACTTAATTGGCCAGTTTCACAAAGTTTGCATTTTCTATCAATATTTCCATCCTTATCGACCTCAAATATAAGTGATCCAAGGCTTTCATTTAACAGGTCTAACACTTCTCTGGTTCTTTTTTCTTTGACACCTGAGACATTAGAATTGAAATCTTTCCAAAAGTTTTCTAGAACTTTTATCCAATTTTCTTTACCTGATGTTATATCGTCCAATTGATCTTCTAATTTGGCGGTAAAATCATAATCAACATATTTAGTAAATAATTTTTCTAAAAAAGCTGAAAGTAATTTACCTCTATCAGTTGGGAAAAATCTTTTATTATTTATATCAGCATAACCTCTATTGGCTATTACCGATATTATACTTGCATAAGTAGATGGCCTTCCAATTCCTAGTTCCTCTAATTTTTTAACTAGACTTGCCTCGGAATATCTAGGCGGTGGTTGTGTATAGTGCTGTTCATCAATATGATCTTCAAACATTACTTCACCTTTTTCAACATCAGGCAAAGTATTTTCATTGTCATCATTATTTTCATCGATCTTATAAAGTTTAAGGAAACCATCAAATTTTAATGTTGAGCCACTAGTTTTGAATATGTTTTTATCGTCATCAGAATTGATTGTAATAGTTTTTCTATCAAATTTTGCTGACTGCATTTGTGATGATAACGATCTAGACCATATTAAATTATAAAGTTTATATTGATCAGTACTTAAGTATTTTTTCATATCCTCTGGTTTTCGAATTATTTCTGTTGGACGTATAGCTTCGTGAGCTTCTTGAGCATTCTTTGCTTTTTTGCCACTATAATTTAGAGGTTGTTCTGGTAAATATTTATCACCATAATTCTGCATTATGAAATCTCTGAAAGATGTTATCGCGTCTTTTGAAATATTAGTTCCATCTGTTCTCATATAAGTAATTAATCCTACCGTTTCACCTTCAATATCAATTCCTTGATATAGTCTTTGAGCAATTTGCATTGTCCTTGATGCTCCAAAACCAAGTTTACTCGATGCTGTTTGTTGTAATGTTGATGTAGTAAAAGGTCCTGATGGATTTCTGTTATAAGTTTTTGAACTTATATCTATTATCTTATATTTTTTATTTTTTATTTTTGATAAAGCGTCATTAATATCTTGTTTTTTTTTAAATGAAAATTTTTCAACTTTGTTTCCATCTAATTGAGAAATAGTTGTATTTATTTTTTCATTTTTGTTATTTTTAAAAATTATATTTAAAGTCCAAAATTCTTTTGGTTGAAAAACTTCTATTTCCTGTTCTCTTTCAGTTAAAAGTCTTAGAGCTACAGACTGAACTCTACCAGCAGATTTAGAACCTGGTAATTTTGTCCATAGTATGGGGGAGATATTAAAACCTACTAGATAATCTAGAGCTCTTCTTGCCATATAAGCATCAACTAAATGTGGCTCTATTTTTCTTGGATTATCTATTCCATTTGTAACTGCTTTTTTTGTTATTTCGTTGAAAACAACTCTTTCAACTTCTTTATCTTTTAATAATTTTTTTTCTTCAAGAAACTCTTTTACATGCCAAGCTATCGCTTCACCTTCTCTGTCAGGGTCAGTAGCTAGAATAATTTTTTTTGAGTCTTTAGCACTATCTGTAATTTCTTTTAAATATTTTTTTGAAAAACTATCTACTTCCCAAATCATTTTAAAATCATTTTCAGGATCAACAGAACCATTTTTTGAAGGCAGATCTCTTATATGCCCGTAGCTTGCAAGAACTGTATAATCTGACCCTAAATATTTATTAATTGTTTTTGCTTTTGCTGGACTTTCAACAATTACTAGATTCATATTTAGAGAACGTACTTAAAACAGTTAAACTGTCAAATTATTAAATTTTTGTCTTAGTTTCTTCTTTATTTATCAAGCGTTTAACGTTTTCTCTATGAGTGTAAAAAATTAAAATAAACATTATGAAGTAAAACATAATGTTATCATTGCTATAAAAAAATATAAAAATAGGAACACTTAATGATCCAAGAATTGATCCTAATGATGAGTATTTAGATATTAAATATGTAATTACCCAAACAATACCAAAAACAATACCCAAAAAATAATTTAAAATAATCAACATTCCAACATATGTTGCAACACCCTTACCTCCTTTAAATTTTAACCATATTGGAAAAACATGTCCTAAAAAAACAGATAATGAACAAATGTAAATAAATTCTGGATAATTTAATTTAACATAAATTATTGGCAATACCGCTTTTAAAATGTCTAGTAATAAAGTTGAGTAACCTAAAAATTTATTACCAGTTCTTAAAACATTGGTGGCGCCTATATTACCCGATCCTGTTTCTCTTATATCTTTTTTTAAAAAAATTTTTGTTAATAAAAAACCAAAAGGAATAGAACCAAAAAAATATGATAAAAGTGATAAAATAAAAATTTCCATTTAAATATTGTATAGCTCTTGTCCTTTTACGTATGTATTGGTTACTTTCCCTTGTAATCTTTTATTTTCAATTGACGTATTTTTTGATTTAGAAACCAAGTTTTCTTGCTTTACTATCCAAGGTTTATTTATATCCACAATACAGAAATCTGCATCATTACCTACAGATAAATTACCTTTATTAATTTTCAAAATTTTTGCTGGATTTGAGGTTAATGCAGCAATAATTTTTTCAAGTTTTACAGATCCATTGTGATATAATTCTAATGACAAGGATAATAACGTTTCAATACCAGTTGCTCCTGTTGCGGCTTGAGCAAATGTTAATCTTTTTTGCTCCTCATCTTCAGGTTTGTGATCTGAAACTATTACATCGATTGTACCGTCATTTAATCCTTGCACTAAACTTAATCTATCATCCTCAGTTCTAAGTGGTGGTGACAATTTTAAAAAAGTTCTAAAGTCTCCAATATCATTTTCATTTAAAGATAAATTATTTATTGATACCCCACAGGAAAATCTTACTTTATCTTTTCTATCTTTAATAATTTCAACTGCTTTTCCTGATGAAATCTGAGAAATGTGATAACGACAATTATATTCTTCTAATAATGTTAAATCTCTTTCTATAATTATTAGTTCTGCTATTTCAGGGATACCTTGTAAACCAAGTTTTGTCGAAATTATTCCATCATTTATCATGCCATTTTCAGCTAATTCTTGATCTTCCGCATGTTGCATTATTAAAGATCCTAAATCTTTTGCTGAATTCATTATTCTGGACATAACTCTTGTATTCTGAATTGTTTTAATTCCATCTGTAAATGCTATTATTCCTTTACTTTGCAGAAGACCAAACTCTGTCATATTTGTACCTTCAGTACCCTTTGTTAGAGATGCTGTAGGAAATATATTTATTTTTGATTTATCTCTACCTCGTCTTTTTAAAAAATCTACTATTGAAACGTTGTCAATTATTGGATCAGTATTAGGCATTGTTACAACTGAGGTCACTCCCCCAGATAATGCAGCATTGCTCAAAGTTCTAAAATTTTCTTTATATTCATAACCTGGCTCACCAACAAATACTCTCATATCAACTATACCTGGGAAAATATAATTCTCTTTTAAATCAATAACTTTTTCTCTACTAGGAATATTGTTTTTATTCACCTTTTTGCCAACACCTTCAATTTTTCCATCTTCTCCTATTATTAATCCTCCTATTTCACTTATGTTGTTATGAGGATCAATTATATTTGCGTTAATAAAGTATTTTTTTTTCATCATTCACAAAAAATTTTTAAACATGCCATTCTTATCGCAACACCTAATTCAACTTGTTCTTTTACAACACTCATATTGGTGTCATCGGCTAGTTTTGTATCAATTTCAATACCGCGGTTCATTGGACCAGGATGCATAATAATTGAATCTGATTTTGCATATTCTAATTTATCCTGTGTTAGTCCATAGTATTCATAATACTCTCTATTAGATGACAAAAATGAACTACTCATTCTTTCATTTTGAAGTCTAAGCATCATTACTATGTCACAATCTTTTACACCCTTCTTCATATTTGAAAAAATATTAACTCCAAATTTTTCTATATCTTTTGGTAAAAGGTTTGAAGGAGCTACAATATTAACTTCGGCACCCAACATGTTTAGCAAGTAAATATTAGATCTTGCTACTCTTGAATGTAGAATATCTCCACAAATTGCAACCTTTAAGCCTTGAATTTTTTTTTTCCTATTCAATATAGTTAACGCATCAAGTAATGCTTGAGTAGGGTGCTCTCTCCTTCCATCACCAGCATTTAAAACAGCACAATTAACTTTTTGAGATAAAAGATTACAAGCCCCTGAATCTTGATGTCTAATAACTATTATATCAGGATGCATTGCATTTAATGTCATTGCAGTGTCTATTAGCGTTTCACCTTTTTTAATTGCTGAGTTTGTTATATTCATTGACATAACATCCGCACCTAATCTTTTTCCTGCTAGTTCAAATGAGCTTTGTGTTCTTGTTGATGGTTCAAAAAAAAGGTTAATTTGTGTTTTTCCTTTAAGTAAATCTAATTTTTTATTTTTACTTTTGTTTAATTCAATAAATTTTTCAGCTTCTTTTAAGATTAAACTAACATCATTTATTGATAAGTCTTGAATACCTAGGAGATGTTTTTGAGAAATTTTAATAGCTTTGGTTTTAGTTGCCATTAAAACCAACTCTATAGCTACAAAGAGTGATTAATGCAAGTATTAATTATTAATAAAATCTATGGCACCCTGTAAGATAAATGCAGCAGCATTTTTATCTATATTTTTTTCTCTTTTAGTTACGTTAATACCTAAATTTTTAGTTAATTTAAACGCCCCAACTGTTGATAATCTTTCATCCCAAAGACTTATTGGAAGATCAATTTCTTTTGATATTGCTTTTGAAACATCATTCACTGATTGAGAAGATTTACCAAAGGTTCCGTCCATATTTATTGGATTACCAATAATTATTCCCTTAATATTATTTTCTTTAATAATATCCTCTAATTCATTGATAAGATCCTCAAATTTGGATTTGTTTATTGTTTTAAGCGGTGTGGCAATTTTTTGATTTTCATCACATATAGCTACACCAATTCTCTTTGAACCTAAATCAAGACCGATTAATCTAGATGTATTTAGCTGTTTCTTTTTAAATTCCTCAATTGTGATCATATTGTATATTATTTACTTAAGTGATAGTTTGCGGCAATATTTTTACCATATGAGTATAGATCTTAAAACAGTAAAGCACATTTCGAAATTAGCAAGAATTTCTATTGATGATGAAAAAGCTAATAAATTAAAGGGCGACTTAAATAATATATTTCAATTTATAGAAAAATTAAATGAATTAAATACTGATAATGTTCAAGCTTTAACATCAATTGCTGAGACCACCCTAAGATTTAGAAAAGATGAAATTAAATCAGAAAATATCAGAGAAAAAATTTTAAAAAATTCACCTGAAGAAAATAAAGATTTTTTTGTTGTACCAAAGGTTGTTGAATAATGTCAGATATAACAAGTCAAAGTTTATTCGAATTAACATCGAATATAAAAGAAAAAAAACTATCTTCAGAGGAAATTACAAAAGCATTTATAAATCGTGCTGAAAAATCAAAAAAATTAAATGTTTATGTTACGGATAATTTTGAAAAAGCAATAGATCAATCAAAGAAATTTGACTCTAATCCTAATTTAGATTTTAAACTACCAGGTATTCCTATTGCTGTTAAAGATTTATTTTGTACAGATGGAGTTAGAACAACAGCAGGTAGCAAAATATTAAATAACTTCGTTCCCACATATGAGTCTACAGTTACTCAAAATTTGTGGAGTCAAGGAGCAATACTTCTTGGTAAACTTAATTGTGATGAATTTGCTATGGGCTCTTCAAATGAAACTAGTTTTTTTGGAAATGTTCAAAATCCGGTAGGAGAAAATTTAGTCCCTGGTGGATCTTCAGGAGGTTCTTCTGCGGCTGTTGCTGCAAATTTAACTCCAGTTACCATAGGAACAGATACAGGTGGATCTATTCGTCAACCAGCATCATTTACAGGAACTGTTGGACTTAAACCTACATATGGAAGTTGTTCTCGTTATGGAATTGTAGCATTTGCCTCATCTTTAGACCAAGCAGGACCTATGACAAAAAATGTAAGAGACTGTTCTATGCTTTTAGAGGTGATCTCTTCATTTGATCAAAAAGATTCAACCTCAATTGATTACAAAAGAAATCATTATTCAAAAGAATTATCAAAAGATATTAAAGGAAAGAAAATTGGTATTCCTAAAGAATATAGAGTTGACAATATGCCTGACGAAATTGAACTGCTATGGAAAAATGGTATCTCATATGCAAAAGATTGCGGAGCAGAAATTATCGATATTTCGCTTCCACATACTAATTACGCATTACCAACCTATTATATTGTTGCACCAGCTGAAGCATCTTCAAATTTAGCTAGATATGATGGTGTTAAATATGGATTTAGATCTCCTGGTCAAAATTTAATAGAAATGTACGAAAAAACTAGATCTGAAGGTTTTGGTGATGAAGTTAAAAGAAGAATTATGATTGGAACTTATGTTTTATCTTCTGGTTACTATGATGCCTATTATCTAAAAGCGCAGAAAGTAAGACAATTAATAAAAAAAGATTTTGATGATGCCTTTTCTAAAGTTGATGCAATTTTAACTCCATCTACTCCAAGCTCAGCATTTAAAATTGGTGAAAAAACAAACGATCCAGTTTCAATGTATTTAAATGATATATTTACAGTTCCAATAAATCTAGCAGGCTTACCAGGTATTTCTATACCAGCTGGTAAAGATAAAAATAATTATCCCTTAGGCCTTCAAGTAATTGGAAAACCTTTTGATGAGCAAAATATACTTAATATTTCTTATGCATTAGAAGATAAGATTAATTTTAAAAATGATATTTCAGACTGGTGGTTAAGTGAATAAAAATAGTGAATATCTTATTGAAAGAGAAAATAAAAAATATGAAGTGATAATTGGTTTAGAAGTGCACGCTCAAGTTACCTCAGAGTCAAAACTTTTCTCGCAATCATCAACAAAATTTGGTGCAGAACCAAACACACAAGTTAGTCTCGTAGATGCAGCATTTCCAGGAATGTTACCAGTTATAAATGAATTTTGTATTGAACAAGCAATTAAAACTGGAATAGGACTTAAAGCCAAAATAAATAAAAAATCTGTCTTTGATAGAAAAAATTATTTTTATGCAGATTTACCCCAAGGATATCAAATCTCTCAATACAAATATCCAATTGTCGGTGAAGGAAAAGTAATTTTGGATATGCCGAATGGTCAAAAAGAAATTGGAATTGAAAGATTACACTTAGAGCAAGATGCAGGTAAAAGTATTCATGATATTGATCCAAATAATACATTAGTCGATTTAAATAGATCTGGAGTGGCTTTAATGGAAATAGTAAGTAAGCCTGATTTGAGATCTCCAGATGAAGTCAACGTTTATATAAAAAAATTAAGATCGATTATGAGATATTTAGGAACATGTGATGGCAATATGCAAGAAGGCTCTTTGAGGGCAGATGTTAATGTATCAGTAAGATTAAAAGGGGAGACTGAATTTGGCACCAGGTGTGAAATTAAAAATGTTAATTCAATAAAATTTATGCAAATGGCAATAATATCCGAAGCAAATAGACAAATAGATTTGTTAGAGGAGGGGAAAGAAATAGATCAAGAGACAAGACTTTTTGATACTAAAAGAAATGAGACAAGATCTATGAGATCAAAAGAAGACGCGCATGATTACAGATATTTTCCTGACCCGGATCTATTACCGCTTGAAATAAGCCAAGAGTTAATTGAAAAAATAAAAACAGTTATACCTGAATTACCAGATGAAAAGAAAAAAAGATTTATAGATAAATTTAATCTTTCACCATATGAAGCAACAATTTTGGTATCTGACATTGAAACATCAAATTTCTTTGAAGAAGTTATAAAAAAATCAGATGTTAAATTAGCAACAAACTGGATTACAGGTGAATTATTTGCAGTTTTAAATGAAAAAAATTTAGAAATATCTCAAAGCCCAGTTAGTGCTAAAAATCTGTCAAAACTTATTAACCTTATAAAAGACGGAACCATATCAGGAAAAATAGCTAAAACGGTTTTTGAACAAATGATAGATGGAGATCAAGATCCATTAATAATAGTAAAAGAAAAAGGTTTAAAACAAGAAAGCGATCCAAAAGCGATAGAGGAATTGATAAATAAAGTTATTGAAAATAATTCAGATAAGGTCGCTGAATATAAATCTGGTAAAGATAAATTATTTGGCTTCTTTGTTGGTCAAGCCATGAAAGAAAGTAAAGGAAAAGGTAATCCTCAATTAATAAACAAAATATTAAAAGAAAAGTTGAATGGATAAAAATTTCATAATTGATCAAAATATGATCAATTATATTTTTTCACATACAAATAATCTTCACAAAGTACAAAAAAAATTATTAAAATATAACGAAAAACTTGGTCATATTAAAAAATTACAAATTTCAGTTCTACAAGCAAACTTCATACAATTTATCATAAAAATTAATAACTATAAATCATATTTAGAAATTGGCACTTTTACAGGTTACAGTATTTTATCTGCCGCCCTGGCTTTACCTAAGAATTGCAAATTAATTGGTATAGATAAAAATTTAAAAACTAACAATGAGGCAATTAAGTTTTTTAAAGAAGCAAAGCAAGATAAAAAAATAAATCTTATTTGTAACAATGGAAAAATTGCTCTTGAAAATTTAATTAAGAAAAAGGAAAAATATGATGTGATATTAATTGATGCAGATAAAGAAAATTATATAAATTATTTTAAACAGACTCTTAAGTTAAAAAGTAAAAAGGGTATAATTTTAATTGATAATACACTTTGGAAAGGAGATGTTGCAAATCCAAAGATAAAAGACAAATTAACTATAAAATTAAGAGAATTTAATAAATACATAAAAAAATCATCTATTAATAAGTATATTTTACCAATTGGCGATGGTTTTACAGTTTGTTGGTAATTATGTTTGAAATCGTATCTTTTTATAAAATATCAAAACTTAATAAATTAAAAATTATTAAAAAAAATATTTTAAAAGAAACTAATAAACTTGATATTAAAGGTCTTATAATATTATCTCCTGAAGGAATTAATGGCACAATATCAGGTAGTCAAAAAAAAATTAAACCTACAATTACAAAAATAAAAAATATCTTGTCAATTGATAAGTTTGATGTTCAAAATAAAATTAATTCAAAAATAATACCATACTCAAAAAATAAAGTTAAAATAAAAAATGAAGTGGTTCCAATTAATGAAAAAATTAATTTTAAAAATTATTTTAATAAAAAATATTTATCACCTAAAAAATGGGACGAATTTATATCTAAAAAAAATATTAAACTGATCGATGCCAGAAAACCTTTTGAATATAAGATTGGTACATTTAAAAATGCGCTTAATCCAGAAACTAAAAATTTTAGAGACTTTAAAAATTATTTATCAAAATTTAATAAATATCAATCAATAGGGATGTTTTGCACTGGTGGTATCAGGTGTGAAAAAGCGTCTAATTATCTTAATAATAAAGGTTTTAAAAATGTTTATATGCTTAAGGGTGGTATCTTAAATTATTTTAAAAAAACTGATCCAAAAAAAAATAAATGGAATGGTGAATGTTTTGTTTTTGATAAAAGAGTTACTATTAAAAAAAACCTAGAAATTGGAAATTATACTGTTTGTGGTGGTTGTAGAATGCCATTGCATAAAAAACTAACCAAATCAAAAAAGTATAAAGTAGGCCTATCATGTCCAAATTGCTTTGATAAATTGACAAATGATCAAATAAAACGTTTCACAATGAGACACAATCAAATGATAAATAAAAAAAAATAATATCATGAATATATTAAGTGATGACATTAAAGAATTAATTAAAAAATTAGCAATACCTGCATCGGTAGGTACACTCTTTCAAACGTTATATAATATTGCTGATACATATTTTGCTGGAAAAATATCACCTGAAGCTTTGTCAGCTTTAACAAAATCTTTTCCAATTTATTTTATTATTATTGCCTCATCTATTGGTATCACAGTTGCAGGTACATCACTGATAGGTAATAGCATTGGAGAAAAAAATAATAAAAATGCTTCAATTTATTTCTGCCAATTAATTTTCTTTTCTTTTTTGATAATTCTGTTGATTACTTTTATTGGTTTAAATTATGCATCAGACCTTTTTTCAATTATGGGTTCAACTAACGAGGTAATAAATCTTGGCTTACAATATACAGATATCATTTTCCTTGGTTCGTTTTTTTTTATTTTAGTTGTTGCATTAAATTCATTACTTCATGCAGAAGGCGATACGAAAACTTATAGAAATGCTTTAATATTATCTTTTTTTTTAAACATATTGTTAAATCCAATTTTAATATTTGGATTTTATTTCATACCAGCTTTGGGTATGAAGGGTATTGCAATAGCAACTCTAATTGCTCAAACGGTCGCTTTTTTAATCATATTTAAAAAAGTTTTAAAAAGTAATTTATTTAAAAACATACTTATTTCTTATTTTATTCCTAAATTTTTTTTTTTAAAAAATATTTTTTTTCAATCTATGCCAATAATAATTTCAATTTGCGGTTATTCTATTGCTTCTGCTATTGTATTCAAATATGCAGGTTTATCAGGAGAATATGCAGCAGCTGGTTATGGGGCTGGTACCAAAATAGAACAAGTGGTTTTATTACCAATCTTGGGTATAAATACAGCAATTATCACAATTATTGCTCAAAATTTTGGTGCACAAAATATTTTAAGAATTAAAGAAACGTACTTCCAAGCTATAAAATATGCTTTCATTATAATGATTATTTCTTCTTTTATTATTTATTTTGGTGCTGAAATGATAACAAAATTATTTTCAAAAGATTTAGAGGTCGTTGAATTTGGAAAATTATATTTAGAGATTTCAGCCTTTGTGCTGCCAGCTTATCCAATATTTTTTTTATCAAATGGTTTTTTTATGGCTTTAAAAAAAGCTGAAAACGCATTAATTGCTAATATTTGCCGAAATGGAATTTTTCCAATTGTCGTATTTTATACTGCAATTTATTTTAATTCTGACTTTTCTGAATTTTTTTGGTTATGGGTAATATTCAATTGGATTTTCTCTCTGATGTATCTTGGTTATACTTACTTTTATTTGAAGTATAAATTATACAAAATTAGAGCTATCAACTAACCATTCATAAAGGTGTTCTGAAAACGATCTTCTTACAAATAAATTAACATTATTCTTTGACTTGTGGTGAAGAATTACATCAATATGATTTACTATTGTTTGTGTAGATGAGCCAACATTATTTTTAAATTTTTCAAAATTAAAAGGTGATCCAGATGATAATAATTCAAATATATTGTCTCCTTTTATATTTATGCAAATTAATTGTGAAGAGATATTAGTAATTGATCCAAAATTTAAATACGAAATATCTTTATAAAGTTGATCAAAAATATTTGTATTTTTATTTTCATCAAAATATATCATCCATTCATCTGGACTTAGCCACAAAACATCATAGTTTTCATTTGATGAACTGGTATTTGACTCAGAAGGTAAAATAATAGATAGAATTTTACCTACTTTGGTAAAAAATTCTTTATTTTTTCCCCTGATATTAATTTTAATTTTTTCCTCAGATAAATTAATATTGATGTTATTTTTGTTATCATTTGAAATATTTGGATGTAAGATGTCAAGCATTTAGTCTTTTATTCTCCTTATCTAAAAAAATTGTGTCAGAAACGGTCACATTAATATTTTTGTTTTCCATCGGAATAATTAACTTTTGACCTTTCATTGTTTTGCCACTTCTAACTACAGCCAAGGCAATTGATTTATTTAGGTTTGGACTAAAATAGCTGGAAGTTACATGTCCTAGCATATCTATAGGCTTTGATTTAACGTCCAAAACTATTTGAGCACCTTCTTCCAAAATTTCTTTTGGATCATCTGTTAGTAGTCCTACCAATTGCTTTCTATCTTCTCTAACAGTATCACTTCTATATAATGATCTTTTACCAATAAAATCAAATTTCTTTTTACTAACAATCCAATCCATCTGTAGGTCAGAGGGAGTCATTGTGCCATCTGTATCTTGTCCAACAATAATGAAACCTTTTTCAGCTCTAAGTAAGTGCATTGTTTCGGTACCATAAGGTGTCAAATTAAACTCTTTCCCAGCTTCTATACACATTTTCCATAATGAATGTCCATATTTTGACTCTATATTAATTTCATAGCTCTGTTCACCCGTAAAACTTATTCTCATTATTCTACAATTTATATTTTCAAGTTTATCTTCTTTAAATGACATATGAGGAAAGTTTTCATCACTTAAATCTAAATTTGGAAAAAGTTTGTTAAGAATTTTTTTTGAATTTGGACCACAAATACTTGCTGTAGAATAGTGATCTGTCACTGATGTTAAATAAACATCTAACTCTGGCCACTCCGTTTGTAAATAATCCTCAAGTTTGCTTAATACATTTGCAGCTCCCCCAGTGGTGGTTGTCATTAAGTAATGATTTTCAGATATTCTTGTAGTAACACCGTCGTCATAAACCATACCATCCTCGTTTAGCATAAGTCCGTATCTACATTTTCCGATTGCAAGTTTTGACCAAGCATTTGTGTAAACTCGATTTAAAAATTCTGATGCATCTGATCCTTGAATATCAATTTTTCCGAGAGTTGATGCATCTAAGATACCCGCACTATCACGTGCGGCTTTACTTTCTCTTTGAACAGCATCATGCATATTTTCCCTATTTTTTGGATAGTACCAAGGTCTTTTCCATTGACCAACATTTTCAAATTCTGCATTATTTTTTACGTGCCATTCATGCATAGATGTTTTTCTTACTACTTCAAAAAATTTTCCAACATTTCTCCCAACTAGTGTTCCGAAGGTTAATGGTGTGAATGGTGGTCTAAATGTAGTTGTTCCTAATGTACCCATTTTTACACCAGCTGTATCAGCTATAATCCCAAGTGCGTGCATATTAGATAACTTTCCCTGATCTGTTGCCATACCAGTCGTTGTATATCTTTTTACATGTTCAATTGATCTAAAGCCTTCTTTTAAGGCTAATTTAATATCTTTTGCAGTTGAGTCATTTTGAAAATCTACAAAGCATTTTGTTTTACCTAAAGGTATTTTATTTGGTAAAAGCCATATATTTCTTTTATCATTTTCTTTAGAGCAAATAATATTTGTATCCTGGTAATCTTGATTATCTATATCTAAAAATTTATTAATTTTATTGACTGTTTTATCTATAATATTTTCTAAATCAAAATCTCCATTGCATGAACCAACAGAAATTTGATCTTCACTATTTTCTTTTGGTAAGAATACTTGGTCTTCATCTCTAAAATCTAATTTACCTCCAGATTGAGTATGCATATGCACCATAGGTGTCCATCCACCACTCATACCTAAACAGTCACAACTTAATTTAATCTTATCACCTATAGTTGTATTTCCATCTTCCGATAGTTTCATGATTTCTAATGAATTTATTTTTCTGTATCCAAAAGTATTTGTTACAACATGATTGAGGTAGATTTTTATTCCTAGACTTTCAGCTTGTTTAATTAATTCAGAACTAGCAGATTTTCTTAAATCAATAATTATATTCTTTATACCTTTTTTATGAAGTGAAATTGAAGTTTCGTATGCACTATCATTATTTGTAAATAATATTATATTTTCTCCACAGGTAACGCCGTAATAATCCAAATATTTGTTTATAGAATTAGATAATAATATTCCTGGTCTATCATTATTATTGAATACAAGTGGTCTTTCAATTGATCCAGTTGCAATTACAACTTTTTTTGCTCTTATTTTCCATAATCGTTGTCTAATCTTATTTTTCTTTTTTTCCTCTGGTAAATGATCAGTTAAATTTTCTTTAGCTAAAAGAAAATTGTATCCATGATAAGCTGCAATACTTGTTCTTGTCTTAATTGTTAAATTACTTAATTTTTTAATTTCTTGAATTTCATTTTTTAACCATTCACTTGATAATTTATCATCAATCTTAATAGACTCATTGTTTTGATAAATTGTAGAACCACCTAGTATTTTTTTGTCATCTACTAATAAAGTTTTAAAATTATTTTTTGCAGCCATTTTTGCAGCAATAATACCTGAAACTCCGCCACCAATTACCAATACATCGTAGTGAACATATTTGTGATCATAGATATCAGGATCTGGTTCTGTAGGAGATTTTCCTAAACCTGCAGACAATCGTATTAATGGTTCATATACTTTTTTCCAAAAACTCTTTGGCCACATAAAAGTTTTATAATAAAAGCCTGCAGGAATTAACGGTGATATAAGATTATTAATACCCCCAATGTCAAATTTTACGTTAGGCCAGCAATTTTGAGAACTTGCTTCTAATCCTTCATACAATTCTAACTCGGTTGCTCTTACATTTGGTTCTGTTAGGTCTTTTTTACTACCAATTTGACAAATTGCATTAGGCTCTTCTGCTCCACAAGAAACTATACCCCTTGGTCTGTGATATTTAAAACTTCTACCGACTAAATGAATACCATTTGCCAAAAGTGCAGATGCCAAGGTATCACCCTCATATCCAAAGTAAGTCTTGCCATCATATTTAAATGAAACTCTCTTAGTTTCATCAATATATTCGGTTTTATGAATTCTATAATTGGGCATTACTTATAATTAACAGGAGGTTTTTCACCCATTTTATAAACAGATAATATTTTATCATTCGATGTGTCTCTAACGACGTTGAACCATTTTCTGCATCCGTGAACATGATTCCATCTTTCAAATTGAATACCTTTAATATTTTTTCTCATAAATAGATATTCCGCCCATTCATCATCGCTAAGTTCAGTTGGTTGTTTTGGTCTAACTATATGAGCTTCGCCACCTGAAGAAAATTCACTTTGATCTCTCTCTCCACAAAATGGACAATTAATTAAAAACATTACTAATGTGCAACTGCTGCAGCACCATGTTCATCAACAAGATCACCGCTTACAAATCTATTTAAATTAAATGCTGCATTTAATTTATGTGGCTCATCATTTGCGATTGTGTGAGCAAATAAATCACCTGATCCAGGAGTAGCTTTAAAACCACCGGTACCCCAACCGCAATTAAAATATAAACCTTTTATATTAGTTTTACTTATAATAGGGCTTGCATCTGGACATATATCAACAATTCCTCCCCATTGTCTTAACATCTTCATTCTACTAAAAATAGGATAGAGTTCTAAAATAGCCTTTAAAGTTTCTTCGACTATATTATGACTACCTCTTTGTGTATATGAAACATATGAATCTGTTCCTGCACCTATAACTAATTCCCCTTTGTCAGATTGACTTACATAAGCATGAACTGCATTCGACATTACAACAGTATCAATAATTGGTTTTACTGGTTCTGACACTAACGCTTGTAATGGTTTACTTTCAAGTGGTAGTTTTAATCCAGCCATATTCGCAATTACACTTGAGTGACCTGCTGCAACAACTCCAATTTTATTAGTTTTTATAAATCCTTTAGTTGTTTCTAATCCTTCAACTCTATCTCCATTTCTTTTTATTCCTTTAACTTCACAGTTTTGAATTATATCAACACCCATTTCGCTTGCACCTCTTGCATAACCCCAGGCAACAGCATCATGTCTTGCTGTTCCTGCTCTTCTTTGTAACGTTCCACCTAAAACTGGGTATCTGATATCAGGTGAGGTATTTATAATTGGGCAAAATTTTTTAACTTCCTCTGTATTTAACCAAACAGCATCAATTCCGTTTAGTCTATTAGCATGTGTTCTTCTTTTTAAATCTCTTACATCTTGAAGATTGTGAGCTAAATTCATTACACCTCTTTGACTGAACATCACATTGTAGTTTAGTTCTTGAGATAAATTTTCCCATAGTTTAAGCGCATGATCATATAAACCAGCACTAGCATCCCATAAATAATTTGATCTAATGATTGTAGTGTTACGCCCTGTATTTCCACCACCAATCCAACCTTTTTCTAAGACTGCAATATTTTTTAAATTATGTTTCTTTGCTAAATAATAAGCAGTAGCTAAACCGTGTCCACCACCACCCACAATAATAGCATCGTATTCTTTTTTTGGTTCTGGATTTCCCCAAGCTTGTTGCCAATTCTCATGCTGTGACAATGCATTTTTTATTAAAGAGAATACTGAATATTTGTTTTTCATATTTTCGAGAAATTACTTGAATATGATTGAATATTCAATGATTTCAAGTTACACATATTATCGTGGAAGGATGGGTGAGCTGGTTTAAACCAGCGGTTTGCTAAACCGCCGTACGCTTGAAAAGGTGTACCGAGGGTTCGAATCCCTCTCCTTCCGCCACTAATAGAGCGGATTATTTCTAAAAAAATCTTTTAAAAATATTGGTTTTTGAGACAAAATGTATCTATAAACATTGTAATTCTCCATAACCCTCTGAACATAGTTTCTGGTCTCTTTAAACTTAATAAGCTCAACCCAATCAACATAATCTATTTGTTTCTTTTGAGGATCTTTATTTATTTTTTTCCAATACTTCACTCTTTTTGGTCCTGCATTATATGCTGCTACAGCGAAAGGGTAGGATCCGTCATAATCAAGAATTAAACCTGCGATATAAAAAGATCCTAAATTTATATTATACTCAGGACTTGTTGTTAAACGAGATTTTGAATAAGAAACTTTTGCCTGCTTAGCAACTGTCTTTGCAGTATAAGGCATCAACTGCATTAAGCCTTGTGCTCCAACTCTACTTCTTGCAGATATATCAAACTCACTTTCTTGTCTTATAATAGATAATATTAAAGCTTGCTCCGGAATTTTTCTTGATCCAACTTTATTCGGAGTGCTTATTACTGGATAATTATATTTGTTATGAAACCTTTTTTGATAAGATGCTATTTTAGAAACCTGAATAGCAAAATCAAATCTAGAGATGTCAGTTGCTAGTTTTGCTGCCAATATTTCACTCCCCGCTGAAACATTATCATTTGCTAGAAATCTTAAAATATGTTTCGTATATTTATCTTTTTTTACTTCATCTAATAAATGTACTATTGCGACCAATTTATTTTTGTAAAAACTTTCAGCATAATTTTTATCAACTTGAGTACTTTCTTTAAGTTCAAAAGTTTTATTTGGATATATTTTCATATGAGATAATTGACCATAATAGGTTGTTAGATATTTTGAACCTTCTTTAAACCATTTATCTGCTTCTTCCTTATTATTTAGTGCTAAGTTCGTTTTTCCAAGCCAATAAGCACCTCTTGATAAACTAATTGGATATCCAACATTATTATAAAATTTAGTAAAATGACTTTTTGCTAAAATTGGGTCTTTTAAGAAACTTAAAGCAATCCATCCACTCATCCATTCTGCCTCAGCTAATTCAGCACCCTCTGATAGTCCATGTTTACTTGTAATTTTATAAGCTTGCTCATATCTTTTCTTATAGATAAGTGATCTCGCAATTATTGATCTTTCAACCCACCATTTATCTGGGCGAACCATATAGTCTTTATTATTTTTGATACTTAGTAAAATTTCTAAAGAACTATCAACTCTTCCTCTTTTTCTTCTCCATTTGAGTCTATCATAATTTAAACCTGCATCTTTTTTTAAACTTGCAGGCACATTTGAGATAGCGCTATCAACCCCATAAGATCTGCTCATTAATAATTGCCTTGCTGTATATAAAAGTTGATAATCTTTTGGTAGATATTTTAACATTCTTTTAAGATCCCAATATTTATTTTCCCAGGCTAAATAATCGGCTCTTTTAATATAATCACTACTGTTCAAATATTTTTTAAATTTCTTTCTAAAAAAAATAAGATCATTTTTACTTAAATCAGCTGTTATAAATCCTTCTTTTATTAAATTTATGGCTGTCTCTTTATTTTCTGATAACAAAGCATTACCTAACATCATTTTTCCAAATCCACTTAAAGGAGGGTGTTTATCGAACCACTGTATAATTTCATTTTTAGTATGATTTTTAGAGTTTATTTTATGCTCTCCTAAGTAACGAACTCTATCTATCCTTGGATAATCTTTTACTCTTTCGATAAACTGTTTATATTCTGTAAAAGTAGCTCTGTTACCAGTTGTAAGTAGATGTCTCCATTGAATAAAATCATAAATAGATTTTGCTCTTGCTTTACTTGCGGCTTTTTTTGCATCCTTCCAATTACTTTTCTCCATAAATGAAATAGCTTGTTTTGCATATCTCAAATCCCTATCGCTATAAAATTTTTGTTTTTTTATCTTTCTTAATTTTTCTTTAACTATTAGAGGCTTATTTTTTGGAATTATTACACCATCAATTTTTTTAAATATCTCCGTGGTAGTAATTTTAATTTCCTTTTGAATTTCATCTTTTTTTTCAGATGGTTTTGGTAGAGGAATGATTTCAGCTATTTTTTTTGTTGTATTTTTTTCATTTAAATCTGGTTTTTTAATAGGAAGTATAGTTTCATTTGAAAAAGCAGATTGAAACGATAAGAAAAAAAGGATAATTGTTGTTAATAATTTTAAATACATTTTATTAAATCAAACAACTTATGTTATAAATAATTATGTTTAAAGGATCAAATGTAGCATTAATTACACCGTTTAAAGACAACAAGCTTGACGAGGAAAGTTACATAAAAATAATAAATCATCATCTGGAAAATGGAACAAATGGGTTAGTTCCAGTTGGAACAACAGGTGAGTCACCAACATTATCACATGACGAACATGAGAGAACAATTGAATTGTGTATAAAAGAAGCTACTGGTAAACTTCCCATAATAGCTGGCACAGGATCTAATTCTACAGAAGAAGCCGTATCATTAACTAAACACGCTGAAAAAGCTGGTGCGGATGGTGCTTTAGTTGTTACACCATATTATAATAAACCCACTCAAGAAGGATTATATCAACATTATAAATCGATCAATGATAACTGTGGAATTCCAATTATAATTTATAATATTCCAAGCCGTTCAGTAATCGATATGAGCGTTGAAACAATGGCTAGATTATATGAACTAAAAAATATAGTTGGAGTTAAAGATGCAACTGGTGATCTAAATCGTGTTGATCAACAAAAAGAAAAAATGGGTAATGATTTCATTCAACTTACTGGAAACGATGATAATGCTTTTGAATTTAATAAACGAGGAGGCGTTGGAACAATTAGTGTTACAGCAAACGTAGCTCCTAAATTATGTTCTGAATTTCAAAAATTATCAAAATCTTCAAATGAGGATGATTTAAAAAAGGCTCAACAACTTGATGATATGTTGCAACCGTTGCATAAAAATTTATTTATAGAAAGCAATCCTTCACCAGTTAAGTATGCTGCTAAATTACTTGGTCTATGCGATGATACTGTAAGATTACCTTTGGTAAAAATAACTGAAAATACAAAAAAGGAAGTCGAGAAAGCATTGAAAGTAGCAAAACTTATTGATGAGTGATAAATCTACATCTGGCATTAAGATCATTACAATAAATCGAAAAGCATCTTTTAATTTTTTCTTTAAGGAAATCTTAGAAGCAGGAATTGTACTAAAAGGTTCTGAAATAAAATCTGTAAGAGACGGAAAAGTAAATATTGCAGAGTCATACGCAATAGAAAAAGAAGGAGAAATTTTTTTAATTAATTCACATATACCTATTTACAAACAAGCCAGTTATTCAAATCACAATCCTTACTCAGAAAGAAAATTGTTATTTAACAAAAAGGAAATTAACAAACTAATTGGTAAAATGAACGAGGATGGTCTAACTTTAGTTCCAACTAAAATGTATTTTAAAAAAGGTAAAGCTAAAGTTGAAATAGCAGTTGCAAAGGGCAAAAAACAATACGATAAGCGACAAACCAAAAAAACTAAAGATTGGAACCGTGAAAAAGCTAGATATTTCAGACGCTCAAGTTAAAAATGTATATCTATCAATAGGTTCTAATTTAGGAAATAGAATACATTTTTTAGAAAAATCTAAATATTTATTGGAAACTCATGATATTAAAATTATCAAAACATCTAGTTATTATGAGACTGAGTCATGGCCAGATCCTAGTTTTCCAAAATTTATTAATGCTGTATTACTGATAAAAACAAAATTAAATCAATTTGAGTTGTTTAAAATAATTAAGTCTATAGAAAAAAAATTAGGCAGAAAAATAGCTCCTAAAAATCATCCAAGAAATTGTGATATTGATATATTAGATTTTAATGGAAAGATTACTAAATCAAATAAAAAATTTATCAATTTAGAGATCCCGCATCCAAGAATGCACAATAGAAACTTTGTACTTATGCCACTGTTTGAAATATGCAAAAATTGGTCTCACCCAAAATTAAAAAAAAATATAGTAAAACTCTTATCTTCTTTAAAAAAAAATAATTTAAGAAGTATTAAAGTTATCTAAATAAGTGATATAATAAATTGATGCTAAATTCTGACGAATTAATAAACAAGGTTAAATCATACAATAAGTTTCTTAACCCAGAAACTCTAAGCAAAGCATATGATTTTGCAGTGAAAGTTCATAAAGATCAAAAACGACAATCAGGAGATCCTTACGTCATTCATCCTGTTGCTGTTGCAAATATTTTAACCGAACTTAAGTTAGATAGTGCAACGATAGCAACTGGTTTACTTCACGATACCATAGAAGATACTTATGCAACTTATAAAACTATAGAAGAACAATTTGGAAAAGAAGTTGCTGATTTGGTTGATGGAGTTACAAAAATTTCAGTTTTTGAAAACCAAGCTATTTCTAATTCAAAAGCTGAAAATTTTAGAAAACTCATCCTGGCAACTTCTAAAGATATTAGAGTCCTTCTTGTTAAACTTGCAGATCGTTTGCATAATATGCGAACTTTGAAGGCTATTGATAAAGAGGAAAAAAGAAAAAGAATTGCTAAAGAAACTATGGAAATTTATGCTCCTCTAGCTGATAGAATGGGAATGAATAGAATAAGAGATGAACTTGAAGATCTTTCTTTTGATATTTTAAATCCTGAAGCAAGAAAAATGATCAAAGATAGATTAGACACAATAAAAGATAATAATTTGATTAATTATAATTCAGTTCTTAGTGAATTTGAAAATCTATTAAATGAAAATAATATTGATTTTAAAATTTATTCTAGAGAAAAAACACCTTTTTCTATTTGGAGAAAAATACAAAAAAAAAGAACCTCACTAGAGCAAATTACAGACATAATTGGTTTTAGAATAATTTTAGATAATGTTGAAAATTGTTACAAAACTTTAGGCGTAATTCATAATAAATGGAATTGCATACCTGGTAGATTTAAAGATTACATTTCATCTCCAAAAATAAATAATTATAAATCTCTTCATACAGCAGTGATCGGTCCAAATAAAAGACCTATTGAAATACAACTAAGAACACAACAAATGCATGAATTTGCGCAAAGAGGTATAGCTTCTCATTGGAAATATAAATCGTCAGAAAAGTTTAACTCTTTAACTTGGAAGGAATATGATTGGTTGGCAGATCTAGTAGAAATTATTGATAAAAATGAAAATCCTGAACATTATTTTGAGTATACAAAGCTGCAAATGTTTCAAGAAAATGTTTTTTGTTTTACACCAAAAGGCTCAGTTATAAAATTACCCAAAGAAGCAAGTCCAATTGATTTTGCCTATGCTGTTCACACTAAAGTAGGTGATACTGCAATTGGATGTGAAATAAATGGAAAGGAAAGTCCTCTACAATCAATATTGCGAAATGGAGATGTAGTTAAAATATTAACATCAAAAAAAGATTCACCTTCTTTGCATTGGATAACAAGCGCTAAAACTGGCAAAGCAAGAGCTGCAATAAGAAGATACTGGCAATACAAAGAAGACAGTAAGCCTACAGAAAAAAAATATAACACTACCCTTTGGATGTCTTTACCTGATAGACCTGGAATACTAGGTGATGTCACAACAATGATTGGAACCAATAATGTAAACATTTCAAGTGTTGAAATGGTAGAAAAGACTAAGAGAACCATTAATTTTAGGTTCAATTTAATTATTCAAGATTTGAAAAACTTTACAAAACTTATTAGTGAGCTAAAACAGAAAGAATATAACTTCAAAATAATTAGACATAAAAACAAAAAATATGCTTTCTTTAAAAGATTCTTTAGCGGTTTTAAAAAAAACTAAGGCACTTTTAGAAGGACATTTTGTTTTATCTTCAGGTTTACATTCACCTCAATATGTTCAATGTGCTAAATTATTAAGTTATCCAAAAAAATCAGAAAAATTTTGTAAATCCTTAAGCACTAAAATAAAAAAAAAATTCAAAAAAATTGATATAATTTTGTCACCAGCTATGGGCGGTATTGTAATAGGTTATATCATCGGAAATTTATTGAATAAAGAGACAATATTTTGTGAAAGAGTTAATGGGAAATTTACTTTAAGAAGAGGTTTTTCAATTAAAAAAAATTCTAAAGTTTTGATAGTAGAAGACGTAATTACTACAGGTAAGTCAAGTTTAGAATGTGCTCGACTTGTAAAAAAATATAAATCACAAGTAGCTGGATATGCGTGTTTGATTAATAGATCTAGTAAATCAAGTTTAAAAATTAAAGATAAAAATATTGTTTCCCAAATTAAATTAGAAATACCAACTTATAAAAAAAATCATTTACCAATTGAGTTGAAAAAAATTCCAATTACAAAACCAGGAAGTAGATATTTAAAATGAAATCTAGACTAGGTGTTAATGTAGATCATATTGCAACATTAAGAAACGCCAGAGGAGAGGGACATCCTGATCCTATTTCATATGCAAGACAAGTTATGAATTTTGGTGCTAGTTCTATTACTATTCATTTAAGAGAAGATCGTAGACACATTCGAGACGAAGATGTAGCTATATTTTCAAAAATTAAAAGAGTTCCAATAAATTTAGAAATGTCTGCTAACAATGAAATGCTTAAAATTGCGTTAAAATATAAACCTAATTTTGTTTGTATAGTTCCTGAAAAAAGAAATGAAATAACCACTGAAGGTGGTTTAAATATCACCAAAAACAAAAAAATAATTAAAAAAGTAATTAGTAAATTAAATTCAAAAAAAATTAGAACAAGTCTTTTCATCAATCCAAATATTAAAGATGTTCTTGCATCAAAAGAATTAAATGCAAAATGTGTGGAACTTCATACAGGAAAATTTGCTTTAAAAGTTAAAAACAATAAAAATTATTTAGTTGAGTTCAAAAAAATAAAAAAATGTGCTTTGTTAGCAAAAAAACTAGGACTGGAAGTTCATGCTGGTCATGGCCTAGATTATAAATCAACTAAAATTTTAAGAAAGATTAAATCTATAGAGGAATTTAATATTGGACATTTTATAATTGGAGAGGCCATCATGTTTGGTATGAAAAAAGTAATCAATAATTTTAGAAAAATATTAAACTAATGATAATTGGTAATGGTGTTGATATTATTGATAATAAAAGAATAGAAAAATCCCTAAAAATTAAAGGTTTTAAAAAAAGACTCTTTACATTGAATGAAATTAAACAATCAAAAAAATACAGAAACAAAACGAATTACTTTGCAAAAAGATTTGCTGCTAAAGAAGCTTTCGTTAAATCAATAGGCACAGGCTTCACAGATAATATTAATTTTAATGATATTGAAATATACAATAATAAGAAAGGATCACCTAAAATTAAAATTTCACAGAAAATAAAAGATATATTAAAAAAAAAATTTAAATTAAAGAATTACGATATACATCTTTCACTTTCAGATGAAAAAAACCACTCAATTGCATTTGTTATTTTGAATAGAAAAAAATGAAAAATTTCATAATTGATAATACTAAAACATTATTTTATGCATTAATAATTGCAGTATTTATAAGATCAATATTAATCCAGCCATTTTATATACCATCATCATCAATGGAAACTAATTTGCTTGTGGGTGACAGATTATTTGTTACAAAATTTTCTTACGGATATAGTAAACATTCATTTCCTTTTAGTCCTCCTATTTTTAAAGGACGTATATTAAATAAAAACCCTAAAAGAGGAGATGTTATAGTATTTAAAACACCTGCTGATAATCGTACAGATTATATTAAAAGATTGATTGGTTTACCAGGTGATACAATACAATTTATTGATGGTGATTTATATATAAATTCTAATCAAGTATTAAAAACAATTAAAACCAAAAATGATAAGTTATATTGTGGATCATCCCAAATTAATGTCAATATATTTGAAGAAAAACTTCCAAATGGAAAAAGCTATTTAGCTGCATATAGAACTGATATAACTTTCTCTAATTCAGATAAATACATTGTTCCTGAAAATCACTTTTTTTTCTTAGGAGACAATAGGGATTGTTCTAAAGACAGCAGATTTCTATCTGAAGTTGGATATGTTAATCAAAATAATTTAGTTGGAAAAGCACAAATTTTATTTTTTTCATCTAATCCAAGGAAAGGAAGTATCTTTAACATTTTCAAATGGAATGAAATAGTTCGATTTGAAAGATTTTTTAATAAAATAATTTAAATAAATGAAGTTAAACAAACTACAAAAGAAAATAGGCATTAGCTTTAAAGATGATAAACTATTGATACAAGCCTTAACACACAAAAGTTTTGATACAAAAAATAATTATGAAAAATTAGAATTTTTAGGTGATAGAGTTTTAGGGTTTGTTATATCAAAGACACTTCTAGAGTTATATCCAAATGAAAAAGTTGGTATAATTGATAAAAAACTTGCAAATTTGGTTAATAAAAATAAGTGTTTTGAAATTGGCAATGAATTAGAGTTGGATAACTATATTTTAACAGGAAACACAGAAAAGAAAAAAAAAGTCAATATAGAAAAAAAAATTATATCTGATTGTTGTGAGTCTTTGATAGGAGCTATTTATATAGATAAAGGTTTTGAGGCTTCATCTAAATTTATACTAAATTATTGGAAAAATTATTTAAACTTATCAGATGTTACAGTAATCGACTCTAAGACGAGATTACAAGAATATTCATTGAAGAAATTTAAAACATTGCCAATATATAAACTTATTTCTAATACAGGACCAAGACATAAACCGAATTTTAAAATTAGTGTAAAAATTAAGGATAGCAAAACAGTTATCGCTGATGGTAGTTCAAAAAAAAATGCAGAACAAGCCGCAGCTATGAAACTTTTAGAAACTATTAAAATATAATGAATTGGCAAGATAAAGGATACTTACTTTCAAAAAATAAATATAATGAAAATTCTGTAATATCTGAATTTTATACTGAAAATCATGGAAAAATTTCAGGAATTATTTTTGGAGGAACCTCAAAAAAAATAAAAAACTACTTATTTGAGGGTAATAAATTGCATATAAATTACAATTCAAAATCTCAATCAAAAATTGGTTCTTTAAAAGTTGAAATTGATGAATTTAAAACTCCTTATTTTTTAGAAGATAAGCAAAAACTCCTTTGTATAATTTATACAATGAATTTGATTAAAATTTTAACAGTAGAAAACGAAAAAAATAGAGAGATTTATTACTTAATTGATAATTATTTTGAGATATTAAAAGATGAAGAGTGGCTTTCAAAGTTTGTAAATTGGGAGTTAAACTTTTATAAATTAATTGGATATGACATAGACTTTAATGATTATGTAGAAGAAGTTTCTGAAGGTAATAAAATTAATTATAAATTAAAAAATTCAAACAAAATCATTCCAAATTTTTTAGTAAATAAAGATGAAGAAGATATAAGCTTTGAAGATACTTTTGATGCTTTAAAAATTGTAGGAGATTTTTTAGATAAAACAATAGTTAAACCGAATAATCTTAATTTTCCTAAAACAAGATTTAATTTTCAAAATTCCTTAAAATTAATCTAGTTTTATTTGATCAGCAAAATAGGTTATAATTGCACTTGCTCCAGCTCTTTTAAAGGAAACTAGACTTTCATATATCGATTTTTTATCTAATATATTCTTTGAAATTGCATTTTGTATGAGACTATATTCTCCAGATACTTGGTATGCAATGACTGGAATTTTAAAATTATTCTTAACTTCCCTAATTATATCAAGATAAGGCATCCCTGGTTTTACTATAATCATGTCTGCTCCTTCTTTTATATCTAATGCAACTTCTCTTAATGATTCATAATTGTTTTTAAAATCCATTTGATAAGTTTTTTTGTCTCCTTTTAAGAGACTTCTTGATCCAACAGCATTTCTGAATGGGCCATAGAAACTTGATGCATATTTAACTGCATAAGATAGAATTTGAACATCTTTAAGATTATTTTTATCTAAAGCTTTACGAATTTTTAAAACTCTACCATCCATCATATCTGATGGGGCAATCACATCACAACCCATTTTTGCTTGCAATATTGATTGTTTAATCAATATTTCTAATGTTTCATCATTTAAAATTTCATTTTTTTTAATTATTCCATCATGTCCATGTGATGTATATGGATCTAATGCAACATCACACATTATTCCAATTTCGTTCTTATAATTTTTTTTGATGAATTTTATTGCTTTGCAAACTAAATTATTTTCATTTAATGCTTCATTTCCATATTCATCTCTTTTTCTTGGATTTGTATAAGGGAATAAAGCTACCATTGGTATTCCCAGTTTTAGTGCTTTATCAACTACACTTTTTAATTTATCAATAGAGTACCTAAAAACATTTGGCATTGAATTAATTGGAACTTTTTTTGCTTTTCCTTCAGTAAGAAAAATAGGTAAAATAAAATCATTGTAAGATAGATCATTATCTTGAACTAATCTTCTAGACCAACTGAATTTTCTTGATCTTCTTAATCTTAAATTAGGATAGCTACCTGTGATAATCATTATCAATTAATTTTTTTGATGCGACAATAGTAATATTTAATATAATAGTCTATAAGATACTAGAGCACCGATGTCACAATTATTCAATGATTTCCAAAAACAAGATGTAAAATTTGATATTATAAAATTAAAACAAGCTTGTGATGAAGTATTAAAAATAAAAGGTTTTGATACAAGTCTTGGAATACCTCACTTCGCAGGTATACCTTTAAATCAAATTCCAGGTGATCCAGATTCTGTTAAAGGAAATAATGTAAGAGGCATTTATTGGACTAAGCCAGATAGTACAGGAGTTGAGGTACAGAGGGAAAATAAAATTGATGAACATAAATACACAGAATTTGTTGACGATTTTAAAAATACTTATTTTAAAGAAGTTTATGACCAATTAACAAAAAAGTATAAATTAGGTAGGATGAGACTTCTTCTTAAAGAGCCAAGATCAACATTGAGTTGGCATAGAGATCCTGAGCCAAGGCTTCATATACCTATATACACAAATCCCGGAGCAATAATGGTCGTTGATAATGTTGCAAAACATATGCCAGCAGATGGCTCTGTTTGGATTACTAATAATACTAAATATCACAATGCATTTAATGGGGGTGAAGAAAATAGAGTTCACCTTGTTGCTTGTGTTTTAAATTACAAATTTAATTAAATTGAAAAAAATTTTTATTGCTTCAGATCATGGTGGATTTAATTTAAAAAAGAATATTTTAAAATACTTTAATAAAAATTATCCAATAAAAGATCTGGGACCAAAACAAAATAAGAAGTCCGTTGATTACCCTGATTTTGCTCATAAACTTTGTAAACAAGTGGTGAAAAATAAGAATCATGTAGGAATACTTGTTTGTGGTTCAGGAGTAGGAATGTCTATTGCTGCAAACAAAAATAAGGGAATACGCGCAGCTTTATGCTATTCAGTAAAAAATGCCAAATTATCGCGATTGCATAATGATGCAAATGTTATAACATTAGGAGAAAGGCTTATTAAAAAAACAGTTGCCTTAAAATGTGTTGAGAGCTTTCTAAAAACTGAGTTTGAAGGCGGTAGACATATAAAAAGAATTAAAAAAATATAGGTAAATAAATGTCTAGTGAAAAAAAATATTTAAATACTCAATATGAAAACTTTTTTGAAAAAAAATTGTCTGAAGCTGATCCAGAAATATTTGATGCAGTAAATAAAGAATTAATCAGACAACAAAATCATATCGAATTAATCGCATCAGAAAACATTGTTTCACAAGCTGTTTTAGAAGCACAAGGTTCAGTACTAACAAATAAGTATGCCGAAGGTTACCCAGGTAAAAGATATTATAACGGTTGTGAACATGTTGATGTTGCTGAGTCACTTGCTAACGATAGATTAAAAAAACTTTTTAATTGTAAATTTGCGAATTCGCAACCTCATTCTGGCGCACAAGCTAACGGAGCAGTGTTTTTAGCATTATTAAAGCCAGGTGATACTTTTATGGGAATGAGTTTAAATTCTGGTGGCCATATTACTCATGGTCTTAAAATTGCGATGTCAGGCAAATGGTTTAATGCAATAAGCTATGATGTAGATAAAACCTCTGAATTAATTGACTATGATGAAGTTGAAAGATTAGCAATTGAAAATAAACCTAAACTTATAATTGCTGGAGGTAGCGCATATTCTAGAGTTATTGATTTTAAAAGATTTAGAGAAATTGCTGATAAAGTTGGAGCATTCTTTATGGTAGATATGGCTCACTTTTCAGGTCTTGTTGCTGGTAAAGGTTATCCAAATCCTGTTGATCATGCTCATGTCGTTACATCTACAACTCATAAAGTTTTTAGAAGTGCCAGAGGTGGAATTATTTTAACAAATCACGAAGATATTTATAAAAAAATTAATACAGCTGTATTTCCTGGTTATCAGGGTGGTCCTCTGATGCATATAATAGCAGCAAAAGCAGTTGGATTTAAAGAAGCATTAGAACCTTCTTTCAAAGAATATATATCTAATGTTTTAGCTAATGCAAAAATTCTCGCAGAAACATTAAAAACAAATGGATTTAAGATTTATTCTGGAGGTACTGATACTCATTTAATGTTGGTAGATTTAAGACCCTTTGGTGTCAAAGGTAATGCTGCAGCTGAAAGTTTATCAAGAGCCAATATAACATGTAATAAAAATGGAATTCCTTTTGATACAGAAAGTCCAATGGTTACTTCTGGTATAAGATTAGGATCTCAGGCTGCAACTACTAGAGGTTTTGGTTTAAATGAATTTAAAATTGTTGGTGAACTAATTACTAAAGTAATTAAAGGTTTGTCATCAAACCCTGAAGATAATAAAAAAATAGAAGACGAAGTAAGAAAAGAAGTTGTTGATTTATGTTCAAATTTCCCAATTTATAAAAATTTGGGATAATGAATTATGATTTGTCCCTGTGATAAAAAAGGTGAAACATCAGTTGTAGATTCTAGACCTACTGAAGATGGAACAGCTATAAGAAGAAGGAGGCTTTGTAGCTGTGGACAGAGATTTACTACATTTGAAAGAGTTCAATTTCGTGAGCTAACAATTGTAAAAAAAAATGGAAGAAAATCACCATTTGATAGAGATAAACTGTCTAAATCCATTTATGTAGCTCTAAAAAAAAGACCTCTTGATACTGAAACAGTAGAAAAATTTATTTCTAAAATTTCTCGATCACTAGAAGAATTTGGTCAAAGTGAAATTTCTTCGAACACCATAGGCACAATGGTAATGGATGGATTAAAAGAATTGGACCCAGTAGCTTATGTAAGATTTGCATCAGTATATAGAAATTTTAGAGAAGAAAAAGACTTCGTTCAATTTGTTGATAAAATCGATGTCTTTAAGAAAAGATAAATCATCAGAAAAAAATAAAGCATTCATGAGATTGGCACTAGAACTTGCCAATCAAAATAAAGGACTAACAGGACTAAATCCATCGGTTGGATGTGTAGTAACATATAAAGATGAAATCATTTCTTACGGAAAGACAGATATTAACGGTAGACCTCATGCAGAAGTAGTAGCCTTAAAAAATAATAAAATAAATTTCAAAAATTCAAATATGTATGTAACATTAGAACCCTGTATCCATTATGGAAAAACACCCCCTTGTACAAACATGATTATAAAAAAGAAGATTAAATTAGTTAATTATTCGATTGAAGATTTTGATAAACGAACAGCAAAAAAAACAAAAAGTGTTTTAAAAAAAAATAATATTTTGGCTAAAATTGGTTTAATTAAAAATGAGGCAAATCATTTTTACAAAGATTATAAATTCTCAAAATTTAATGATATTCCATACGTTACTGGAAAATTAGCTGTTTCTAAGAATAATAGAATTTATTTATTTAAAAAAAAAATTACAAATGAACATTCTCATAAAGTGTCTCAATTATTAAGATATAGAAATCAAGCAATTTTAACATCTTATAAAACTATTAATTCTGACAATCCTAATTTAAATTGTAGAATTCAAGGTTTAGAAAAGTTTTCACCAGTAAAATTTATTATTGATAAAGATTTAAAGACTAAAATAAATTCCAAAATTTTAAAACTTAACTCAAATAAAACTTATATTTTTCATAATAAAAAAGATAAAAATATTATTAATAAATTTAAGAATAAAAATGCAAAACTTATTTTTATGAAAATAGAAAATAATAGTTTTGATTTAAATACAATTTTAAAAAAAATATATTCACTAGGTTATGCAAATTTATTAATCGAGTCTGGTCCAAACCTTTTAAAATCTTTTTTAAACAACAATTTAATAAATGATTTTTATTTATTCAAAGCTGATAATAAAATTAATTTAAAAAATTCAGTTACTTTGAATTCTTTTATTGATTTATTGTCTAAAAAATTTAAAAAAAGATCGCAAATTAATACTTTTTTAGATAAAGAAAAACTTTTTAGGTATCAGTAAATGTTTAATGGAATAATTTTTAATAAAGGTAAAATTACAAATATTACCAAAAGAGCTAAAGGAATAAATATCTTTATCAAGTCAAAATTAAAATTAACTAATAAGCAATTAGGAATATCTATTTCCTGTGATGGTGTCTGCCTAACATTAATATCATATAAAAAAGGTATATCTGAATTTTATTTATCAAATGAAACTATTAGAAAATCAAAATTTAAGAAATCTAAAGTTGGTGATTATGTTAATTTAGAACTACCTTTAAAGTATGGACAAAATATTTCAGGTCATATTTGTCAAGGTCATGTTGATACAGTAAGCAAAGTTACAAATTTAACAAATGTAGATAAATCTACAATTTACGAATTTAGTATTGATAAAAAATTTTATAAATTTTTAGTTGAGAAAGCATCAATCTTGATAAATGGCGTATCTTTAACCATAGCCAAGATAAAGAAGAATAAATTTGAAATTTGGGTTATTCCACATACACTAAAACTTACAAATTTAGCAAACATTAAAAAAAATGATTTAGTTAATATTGAAATTGATATTTTGTCTAAATATGTAAAAAAATTTATTTATGATAAAAAATAAATTTAGTCCAATAGAAAAGATTATTTCTATCTCAAAAAAAGGAGGAATGTATATTCTTGTTGATGATGAAAATCGAGAAAACGAGGGGGATTTAGTATTTAATGCCGATGATGTTAATTCTAAAAAAATTAACTTTATGGCGAAAAACGGCAGAGGTTTAATTTGTCTAACACTAAATAAAAATCAAGCAAACAAACTTGGGCTAACATTTATGGCTCCTGTTAATCAATCGAGAAATCAAACAGCCTTTACCATTTCAATAGAGGCCAAGAAGGGTATAACTACTGGTATTTCAGCCAAAGACCGATCACGAACAATAAAAGTTGCTACAAAAAAAAATGTATTAAAAAATGAAATAGTTTCTCCTGGTCACGTATTTCCAATTATTTCTCGAGAAGGAGGAGTTCTTGTTAGAGCCGGTCATACTGAAGCATCTGTCGACATAGCTAGACTTGGCAACAAAATTCCAGCTGCTGTAATATGTGAGATTATGAATGAAGATGGTTCGATGGCAAAAGGTGATGACTTATTAAAATTTGCAAGTAAACATAAACTTCATATTGCAAAAATTGAAGATTTAATTTCATACAGACTAAGAAAAGAAAATCTTATTAAATTAAAAAAAACATCTACAATTAATTTAAATAATCAAAAATTTAAAATTTATGTTTTTGAGAACTCAATTGATGGTTCTGAGCATTTTGCATTAGTTAAGGGTAAAGTTAATAAAAGTAAATCACCTAGAGTAAGAGTTATTTCATCTAATGTAGTTCAAAATTATCTAATTAATCAAAAACTTCCTAACTCATTTGAAAAAACTTTAAAATATTTTAAAAAATACAGCAATTGCGTTATGATTTTTATAAGAGATCCAAATTTAAAATCTGTTACTCAAACACTTAAAGAATTTAAAGATAAAAAGTCTAAAACTAAGGAAAAGGATCAATTAATAAAAAGTTATGGTATTGGAGCTCAAATAATTAAATCTTTAAAAATAAAGAAAATGATATTAGTTACTAGAACTCTAAAAAAGGTTGTTGGGTTGGATGGTTATGGTATCAAGATTATTAAACAAGAAATTATAAAATGAAAAATAAAGTATTAATTATACAAGCAAACTACTATAAAGATATTTCAACAGCTCTTCTTAAAAGTGCCAAGAATGAACTAAAAAATTTTGCAAAGATTAATGTAATCTCTGTTCCAGGTGTATTTGAGATACCCGTAGTTATTTCTAAAAATTTAAAAAAATATGATGGTTTTGTAGCACTTGGATGTGTAATTAAAGGTCAAACGCCTCATTTTGATTTTATATCTAAATCAACAACTGATGCAATTATGAATATATCTGTGGACTCAAAAAAACCTGTTGGTAATGGAATAATTACTTGTTTAAATAAAAATCAAGCTATAGCACGTGGAAAAAAGGGTAGAGAAGCAGCCAACGCAGTAAAAACAATATTATCGTTATAGAATGCCGCTTCATTTTAGTAAAAAAAATAATCCAAGAGTTATTATAATTCAGAAGCTTTACAGCAAGTATTATAACAATGAAGTAGAATTAAATTTTCCAAAACATCGTTTCAAAAAATTTATAAAAGATGTAGTAAACGGTACAATTGAAAGAGATGACGTAATTCATGAGGAAATTATAAATCATTTAAATGAAGATTTAAAAATATCAAACCTAGATAAAGTTTTTCAAGTAATAATAAAAAGTGCGATTTTTGAATTAATGTATAAACCAAAAATATCTTCGAAGATAATTATTAAAGAATACCTTAATGCTTCTAATTTCTTTATCGATTTATCACAAACAAAATACTTAAATGCTTTGCTTGATAAAATTTCAAAGAAATTAAGAAACTAATGAATGAAGAATTCTTAATAAATAGTTATTTAAAAAAATTATCTAAAAATAATCCATCTTCGCTTAATTTAAATGATGATGTTTTTTTTGATAAAAATAAAAAATTAGTTATTTCTGTTGATACTTATAATGAGGGTATACACTTTTTAAATTTCAATAAACCAGATCTTGTTATAAGGAAAATAATAAGATCATCTATATCAGATATTTATGCTAAAGGGGTAAAGCCAAATTATTTCTTTTTAGCTGGCTCAGGTAACAAAAAACATTTTACAAAAAAAAATATGTCATTAATCAACAAATCTTTATCCAATGAGCAAAGTAAATTTAATATTAAATTATCTGGTGGTGATACTGCATCCTCAAAAAATCTAAGTTTTACAGTTATTTCTTTAGGATATTCAAATAAAATTGTTTATAGAAATAAAGCAAAAATTGGAGATGACATTTATTTAACTGGCAATATAGGTGATAGTTACATTGGTTTAAAAGCTTTAAAAAAGAGAATTATTTTAAACCCAAATCAAAAAAAATATTTTATTGATAAATATTATTCACCCGATCTACCTAAAAAGTTTAGTTCATATCTTTTTAAAATTGCAAACTGTTCTATGGATGTCTCAGATGGATTGGTAATTGATCTGAATAAATTAATAAATAAACAAAAACTTGGTTATTTAATCGATATAGAAAGGATTCCCATATCAAATCATTTAAAACAATTGATTAAAAACAAAAAACTGAAGAAATTAGACTATTTATTAAATGGTGATGACTATCAAATTTTGTTTACAGCTTCTAAGTCAAAGAGAAAATACATAAAAACTTTATCATCTAAAATGAATCAAAAAATTTCTTTAATTGGGCAAATTAATACTAAATCAAAAAAATACTTATTAGATAATAGGAGAATTCCCATAAAATACCTTAAATATCAGGGTTATTCTCATATATTCTAAGAAGTTAAATATTGCCTTTTATAATCTTTTTTGTAATGTCCGCATTTTAAAAAACAACTAAAACACTTATTTAAGGAATTATATGTCTGTTGATACTATTTTATTATACACAATTTTTGCAGGAATTTTATCCATCGTATATGGATTTGTTACTGGATCGTCAATTTTGAATGCAAGTGCAGGAAATGCAAAGATGCAAGAAATTGCTTCTGCTATTCAAATAGGGGCAAAAGCTTATTTAAACAGACAATACAAAACAATTGCTATCGTTGGAGTTGTTGTTTTAGTTATTATTAGTTTTGCTTTTTCATTATTAGTAGGAATTGGATATTTAATAGGAGCAGCATTATCAGGTATAGCTGGTTACGTTGGAATGTTAGTTTCAGTTCAAGCCAATGTACGAACAGCTGAAGCATCAAGAAAAGGCTTATCTCAAGGTCTTTCGATAGCATTTAAATCTGGAGCAATTACAGGAATGTTGGTTGCTGGTTTAGCTTTGTTAGCAATTGCAGTTTATTATTATATATTATTATCAGCTGGTGTTGATGAAAGGGAAATTGTAAACGCATTAGTTGCATTAGGTTTTGGTGCATCTTTAATATCAATTTTTGCAAGACTAGGTGGTGGAATTTTTACAAAAGGAGCTGATGTAGGTGCAGATTTAGTTGGAAAAGTAGAGGCTGGTATTCCAGAGGACGATCCTAGAAATCCTGCTGTTATAGCAGATAACGTTGGAGATAATGTTGGAGACTGCGCAGGTATGGCAGCTGATCTTTTTGAAACATACGCTGTAACAATTGTTGCAACTATGGTTCTTTCATCAATATTTTTTGTGTCAGATTTAAATATGATGGTTTACCCATTAAGTATTGGCGCAGCTTGTATATTAACATCTATAGTAGGTACTTTTTTTGTAAAACTTGGACAATCAAAAAATATAATGAATGCATTATATAAAGGTTTTGTTGCTACAGCTATTTTGTCTTTAATTATTTTATATCCCATTACAGACTACGTTATTGGATTGGATACTAATTATTCTGCAAATGGAGTTTCTTTTAATGGTATGAGTTTATATTATTGTGGTGTGATAGGTTTAATTATAACTGGATTGTTAATTTGGATTACTGAATATTACACTGGTACAGATTATAGACCTGTTAAAAGTGTTGCAGAGTCATCTACCACTGGTCATGGTACTAATGTAATTCAAGGTTTAGCTATATCAATGGAAGCGACAGCAATACCTGCGATAATAATTGTAGCAGGAATTTTATTAACTAATTCTATTGCTGGATTATTTGGTATTGCTATTGCAGTTACTACTATGCTTGCATTGGCCGGTATGGTTGTAGCACTTGATGCATATGGTCCCGTAACAGATAATGCCGGTGGAATTGCAGAAATGTCAAATCTTCCAAAAAATGTAAGAAAAACTACTGATGCCTTAGATGCTGTTGGAAATACAACAAAAGCAGTTACAAAAGGTTATGCAATAGGTTCAGCTGGATTAGGAGCATTAGTTTTGTTTGCTGCATATACTGAGGATATTAAGCATTTCTCAAAAGAAGCAGGATCTAAATTGGAAGGTATTGTTGTTACTTTTGATTTATCAAATCCATTTGTAGTAGTTGGTTTATTAATTGGAGGAATGTTACCATATCTTTTTGGATCTATGGGTATGCAAGCCGTAGGTAGAGCAGGAGGTGCAGTTGTAATTGAAGTAAGAAGGCAATTTAAAAAAATTCCTGGTATTATGAAACGTAAAGCAAAGCCTGATTATGGTAAGCTTGTAGATTTACTTACAAAAGCAGCAATTAAAGAAATGGTAATTCCATCATTATTGCCGGTTTTATCACCAATTGTTTTATATTTAATTATTTTACCAATTGGAGGTCAAGTTGCAGCATTATCATCTGTTGGAGCAATGCTACTAGGAGTAATAATTACTGGATTATTTGTTGCAGTTTCAATGACCGCTGGTGGTGGAGCATGGGATAATGCAAAAAAATATATTGAAGACGGTAAATTTGGTGGAAAAGGTTCAGAGGCACATAAAGCTGCGGTTACCGGAGACACCGTAGGTGATCCATATAAAGATACTGCAGGACCAGCAGTTAATCCAATGATAAAAATTACGAATATAGTTGCTTTATTATTGTTAGCTGTAATTGCTGGTTAGAACTAGTTTTTTTTATTTCTTATTGGAGCATTAATTTTTTCTCGTAAAGATGAAAAGACTCCATATAAAATAGTGTTGTTTTTAAAATCTTTACTAGTGGTTTTTTTTGCAAAATCTAATTCATTCATATTATCTATATTTAAAATTTTCTTACTCTTTAGAATGCCAAGTTCATTTAATTCTAAAACAAGAATATTATTTTTTTTAATTTTTTGAGTTCCTAATTTAAACAATGATTGATTTGTTTTAAACCTTTCAAAATAAAACCAGATATTTTTATTAAAATCACTTTTTGATGATGGAGGACCTATAATTTTAATCAAATCATTTTTATTTGTCTCATTTACTTTGATTTTTTCAAATTTTTTCTCCAAAGATTTAGTACCATGATAATTTGTTACTTTATTTCCAGAGCAGTTGGATATAAAAATAAATAGTATAATTAAAATATATTTCATGAATAAAGATTACTTAAATGTTTACAACAATTTAATAAAACTCACCAGAAATAAAGAGTTATACAATATCGATAAACCAGACACATTTTATGATAGAATGATAATTTTCTTCTTTCATTTGGCTTTTTTATTAAAAATTAACAAAAGTATTGAGAGTAAAAAAAATCTTCAAAATTTTTTTGATTTTTGTATACGTCAAATTGAACTTTCGATAAGAGAAATCGGATATGGTGACGCAACAATTAATAAAAAAATGAAAGAATATGTAAACTTATTATTTTCAATAATTGATAAAATTAATTTATGGGAAACAAAAAATACTAAGGAAAAAAAGGAAATAATAAATAGTTTTATTGATGACTTCCCAAATATTGAATTATTTATAAATTACCTTGAAAAATATAGTAATTTTTTAACAAAAAACTCTTTTAATAAACTCACAAAAGATATATTAACACTTTAATTTATGGCCGTACCAAAAAGAAAAACTACTAAGTCAAGATCTGGAAAAAGGAGATCTCATATGAGACTAAACTCAAAGAATATAATTGAGGATAAAAAGTCTGGTGAATATAGATTATCTCATCATATAGATCTTAAGACTGGATTTTACAAAGGTAGGCAAGTATTAGACCCTAAAGATTAATATTTATGGATAACCCGATAAGAATTGCAGTTGATGCAATGGGTGGTGATAATTCTCCTCAAAAAGTTATAAAAGGTATTGAAATTCATAGTTCGACTTCGACTAACATTTTTTATAATATATTTGGTAATGAACAAATTATTTCTCCGTTAATAAATAAAACAAAAATAAATAATAATAATTTTAAAATATTCCATACGGAGAACTCAATAAAAGATGAAGATAGTCCACTGTCTGCAGCAAAAAAAGGGAAAGACTCAAGCATGTGGCAATCAATAGAAAGTTTAAAAAGAATGGAGTCCGATGCAATTGTGTCAGCTGGAAACACTGGTGCATTATTTGTAATTGCAAAATTAAATTTAAGTATGATTGAAGGAATTGATAAACCAGCCTTATCTGCTTTATGGCCAAATAGAAATGGAATGAATGTAGTCTTAGATTTAGGAGCAAATATTGAATGTAGTGAAAAAAATCTTGTTGATTTTAGTTTCATGGGTTCGGCATTACATAAATCATTATTTGAGAAAGAAGATGCGAAAGTTGCATTACTAAACATTGGATCTGAGGAATTAAAAGGCAACAATATTATTAAAAATACTTATCAACAATTGAATGAGAATAAAAATTCATTGTTTGAATTTAAAGGATATATCGAAGGCAATCATATTATGGAAGGTGATGTCAATGTAATCGTAACCGATGGTTTTACTGGAAATATTGCGCTTAAAACTGCTGAGGGCACTGCTAATTTTATTACTTCAGAATTAAAGAGTGCTCTAAATTCATCAATATTAGGTAAAATTTCCACATTACTAAATATAAAAAATCTAAAAAGATTTAAAAAAAAATTAGATCCAAGATTATACAACGGTGCAATATTATTAGGATTAGACAAGCCAGTAATTAAAAGTCATGGCTCAACAGATGAGGTTGGATTTGCTAATTCATTAAAAGTATGTGAAAAAATTATAAATGGTAAATTAATTGATAAAATTAAAAAAAATATTATTTAAATGCGAATAAATTTAACAAAAAAAGAAATAATTAATTCTGTATATATGCAATTAGGTTTTTCAAAATTAATTTCTGCAAATATATTAGAAGATCTTTTTTCGATTATTTTAGATGAACTTTTAAAGAATAAAAAAGTCAAAATACCCAAATTTGGTACATTTATTCTAAGACATAAAAAAAGTAGAATTGGTAGAAATCCAAGAACTATGGAAAATAAAATAATTTCTGAAAGAAATGTAATTTTATTTAAACCTTCTAAAGATTTAAAAAATTATATAAATTCAAATGAATGATGATTTCAAAAAATATAAATCTATTGGCGAAGTAGCTCAAATTTTGAATTTAGTTAATAAAAAAACAGGAAAATTGTCTACATATACAATTAGATTTTGGGAAAAAGAGTTTAAACAATTAAAACCGTTTATTTTTTCTGGAAATAGAAGGTATTATGATAATAATTCAATAAAGCTGCTAAAGAAAATACAATTTCTATTAAAAAATAAAGGTATGACAATCAAAGGTGTCAAAAAACAATTAAATTCAAAAGATTCAGAACTTGACGAAAATAATAATAAAATTATAAAGAATGAAATTTTAAAAACAAAAATAGAAAAAATATCTAATTTACTAAAAAACTTAAAAAAAAATGGCTAAAAAAACTCACGTTAAAGTTAGATTGGTACCCGAAACTAAACCAGACAGTCCTTTTTTTTATTATGTAAAAAAACCAGCTGGTGGCGAAAAGGCAAAAATTAAATTAAAGGCAAAAAAATATAATCCTGCCACAAGAAAACATGAAGTGTTTGTTGAAAAGAAATTGCCACCTCATAGTAAATAATTATTTTTTCTTAAAATTTCTTCTTTCAAAATCAATATAAGACATAATCATATTTTTCCAAATTCTGTTTGTAATTTTTGGATCGATATTATTTTTAATTGATTTTTTTTTAATATTTTTAAGGATTAATGATATTCTTTTTTTATCCACTATTTCGTGTTTGTAAGTTTTAAGTTTAAGAACTTCTTTAACGATATTAGTTCTAATTTTTATCAATTTAATAAGCTTATTATCAAGAAGATCTAATTTTTTTCTTAATATGTTTAATTTTTTTTGTTTATCAGGCGACATTTGATCAATTGGAATTAATAATAAATATTATATTTAAACAATTATGTATACTGAAATAAATACAAAGTTGAAAATTTACATATCTAATTGGCTGTTATTTATGTTTTTTTTGGTTTCAGCAATGATAGTTGTTGGTGGTTTAACAAGACTTACTGACTCTGGATTATCAATTACTGAATGGGAATTTTTTAAAGGTTTTTTTCCACCAATAAATAATGATGACTGGTTAGCATATTTCGAATCTTATAAACAAATACCTGAATTTAAACTTCAAAATTTTTCAATGACTCTAAGTGAATTCAAAGTGATATTTTGGTGGGAGTGGGCCCACAGATTTTTTGGACGGATAATTGGTTTGGCTTTCTTGGTTCCTTTAATATTTTTTACAATTAAATTAGGTATTAAAAAGCTTTATAATTTTTATTTGATCTTTTTTTTGATTTGTTTTCAGGGTTTTTTAGGTTGGTTCATGGTACAGAGCGGTCTTGTGAATAATATAGACGTAAGTCATTTTAGGTTATCCATACATCTTTTATTTGCATTTATAATTTTATCTTTAATTTTTTGGAATTATTTAAGTTTAGTAAATTTAAATAAAAGGGATAAAAAAATAAAAAATTACTTGCCTGAATTTTTTTTGTTTTTAATCTTTACACAAATTATTATTGGTGCATTTGTTTCAGGTATGGATGCAGGAAAAATATACAACACTTGGCCATTAATGGGCGATTCTTATTTTCCAGATGACAATAAATTTATAAGCTTATTTAAATTATCTGCTTTTAGTGAACCTTCATTAGTGCAATATTTGCATCGGAATTTAGCTTATTTAATATTTATTATATATATATTGATTTTATATATTACTTATCGCAATAAATTTTTTTATTTATTTAAACCTATAATTATTTTAGGTTTAATTATTTTTTTACAAATTATATTAGGAATTCTTACTGTCTTATCTGGTGCTAGTATTTTAACTGCTTCATTGCACCAGTTTAGTTCAATATTATTAATTACATCATCATTGTATTTTTTATACAGAAATAGATTTAGTTGATTATTTTTTTTCAATTACAAATAGTTCATTTTTAAAATATAATCCTTTATTCTTATTGACTATATCTTTAACAACTTTTTGGTAATATTTTTTTCTTTCTGCACTCATTATTTGCTCATCAGATATTTGGTTGACATATACTGCAGCATTCCAAGCTGAAAATATTAATGATGTAGCAATACCTCCACTAATTTCATTTGGTAATGCTCTCAAAACATATTTAATTGTTTGTTTTTTATTAAATTTTAATTTTTTTAAAATTTCTTTTTCAGTATTATTTTTTATATACTTAATTATTGATCCATATAGTGATGGAAATGGTTTTTCTTTCGGCCAGATTTTCTTAATAATTTTGTTTCCAGGATCATTTCCACATGCATGAACTACTACTAATTTACCTTTCTTGTCCAATGATTTTATCATTGGATCAATGACATATTTAACTTTTTTTTCTGCAGATATTCTTGATCTATATGGTTGTGATGCAATGATTAAGTCGTAACTATTTTTCCCATTATTTTTTTTTGGAATAACATTTTTTAAAGAAAATTCTTGATCTTTTCGGTAAATTACTATTACAGATGGCTCTTTATAAGTAGGGTTTCCATTTCTAGGATTTCTTTCAATTTGCCATTTTTTATTTAAAAATTCTTGATTTAGTTTCCTTAATTGATTTGAAAAATCGAGCGAAGAGTTGCCTTTAAGTTTAACTATTTTCCAATTCAATTTTTTTTGTTTATTTTTATCATTCGATTTAAGTGATGTTGATTCTACGTAATTCAGATTTGAAATAACAAATACTGTATTTTTATGTTCTACAAACCTATCTGGAAGTTTTTCAAGTCCTAATCTAACATCTTCCATACTTATCTCTTTTGTGCTTACCAATAAAGGAATATGAGGCATTTTCTGATGACATTGTCTCATTATGCTCATCAATAATGAACCATCACCCATACCTGCATCAAAAATTTTTAATGCAGGAAATTTTGGTTTTAATTTTTGTACAATAGGTTTTAAAGCATCCGCAATCTTATTCTTTTCATTAGTTGTTGTAACAAAAAGCAAATATTTTTGCCTGTTATCAAAAAATCTAAAATTTTTTTTCATAAACGCTAATATGTAATTATTTATTTGCCGGATAATTTGTTGTTATGAATTTTTTTAAAACATTTAATACTCGATCTGCTTCCTCTAATAACATCATATGTCCACAATTATCGATTATGTCTATTTGACTTCCTTCAATTAAATTTGCTAGTTTTTTCCCTTCTTTAACTGGACACATCTTATCGTCAGTAGCAAGTATAGAAAGGGTAGGTATTTTAATTTGTTTAGCAGCTTCAAAACCATTTTTGTAATTATCACATGCTCTAAAGTCTACACCGAGGGTATTTTTTATTGTTCTTGTTTTTGCTAACATAGAACCGGTATTAATATGATATAAACCAGGTACAGGGTGACCACCAAAGTGACCAGCCGGTCCATGAGCCCAGTCCATCATTAATTCAACAGCTTTAGGGTCATTATTTTCAGCCAAAGATAATAATTCAGGGTTCATTGGAATTGCACCAGCACCACCCATTAAACTTAATGTTTTAATTTTATCAGGATTCCTTGCTGTACACTCCACAGTAACTAAACAACCTTGAGAATGACCAACTAAAGAAGCTTCCTTGTATCCAACTGCATCAATAACATCACTAACCCAATCGGCCATATCCTCAATTGATTTTAAACTTTCACCTCCAGATAAACCATGACCTGGCATATCTAAAGCTAAAACGCTATATCCATGGAATGCAAAATATCTTGTTTGCAAAACCCACGTCATATGAGTTAGTCCACTACCGTGCACAAAAATTATTAATGGTTTATTCTTATCGAAAGGTCTACCTCCCGTAGAAGCATAAACCTCGTTATTATTTACCTGAAACTTCATTGATTGGATACGAGTCTAGGTTTCCTAGCAGCTCTAAATCCATTTTCAAAATCATTTTTAATATCATCTATATCTTCAATACCGACTGATAATCTGATCATATCGTGAGATAAACCCGCAAATTTTAATGTAGCTTCATCCATTTGCGAATGTGTTGCGGATGCTGGATGAATTACCAATGTACGAGTATCCCCAACATTTGCTAAATGAGAAGCAAGTTTAACATTATTAATAAATGCTTCACCTGCAGCTTTTCCTCCTTTAATACCAAATGCTATCATTGATCCTTTGCCATTTGGTAATAATTTGCTTGCTAAATCATGATCGGGATGATCTGGTACACTTGGATGTGAAACCCAAGCAACACTTTCGTGACCTAATAAATACTCGACCATTTTTTCAGCATTTTCGCAATGTTTTTTCATTCTGACAGAAAGTGTCTCTATACCTTGTAACACATTCCATGCATTTTGAGGGCTTAGACAAGGACCAAAATCTCTCATACCTTCTGCTCTTGCTTTCATTGTAAATGCTGTTGGTCCAAATTCTTCTGCAAAAGATAATCCATGATAACCTTCATATGGTTGTGTCATTGTTGGGAATTTATCATTTTGCATCCAGTCAAACTTACCCCCTTCAACAATTATGCCAGCCATTGAAGATCCATGACCTGCCATCCATTTAGTAAGTGAATGAACTACAATATCAGCACCGTGCTCTATAGGTTTACATAAATAAGGTGTTTGATAAGTTGCATCTACCATTAAAGGAATACCTGCGTCATGAGCTATTTTAGCAATCTCAGGCATATTCATTATTTCATTTCCTGGATTACCTACAAGTTCTCCAAAAATACCTTTTGTATTTTTTTGAATTGCTTTCTTAAATCCTTCTGTGTCTCTTGGTTTTACAAAAGTTGTTTTAATTCCAAATTTTGGAAGTGTTAATCTAAATAAATTTACAGTTCCTCCATAAAGCTGGGATGATACAACTAAATGGTCACCTGCTTCACAAAGAGTCATAACTGCAAGAAATATTGCACTCATACCAGACGATGTAGCAAGTGCAGCTGTTCCACCTTCTAATGAAGCAACTCTCTCTTCTAAAACGGCAACTGTCGGATTTGATATCCTACTATAAATATGTCCACCTCTTTCTAAATTAAATAATGCTGCCGCATGATCTACATCATCAAATAGATATGAAGTTGTTTGGTATATTGGTACTTGTCTCGAACCAGCATTTTTATGGGGTTGATAACCTGCGTGTAAACTAAGGGTATCAAATTTGTATGTTTTTGAATCCATTCCTTTTTTGTCTGACATTTAGTTGCTCCTGTTTAAATTATAAGATTTATTATAAACAAATATTATCGCTTATTTATAGCTTATTTATTAGTTAAAACTATCAAAAATGACTTAAGTTCTAACTGTATATCGTTTGACAATATATAGATTTATAAGTATTAATCGCGCAATTATGACTAAATTTCTTAAAAAAGATGACCTTCATAGTAAATGGTTTGAAATTGACGCAACCGGAGCTGTAGTTGGTAGACTAGCTACTGTTGTATCAAAAATTCTTAGAGGAAAAAACAAAGCAACATTTACCCCTCATATGGATAGTGGAGATTTTGTTGTTGTTAAAAACGTAGATCAATTAAAATTTACAGGCAATAAGTTTTCAAACAAAAAATATTATAGACATACTGGGCATCCTGGTGGAATTAAAGAAACAACACCTGAAATATTACAATCATCAAAACCAGGTGAGGTTTTAAAAATGGCAGTAAAAAGAATGTTACCTGGCGGTCCTTTAGCTAAAAAACAACTAACTAAACTAAAGGTTTATTCAGGATCGGATCATCCTCATTCAGCACAAAACCCTGAAGTAATAGAAATTGGAAAATTAAATTCAAAAAATATAGTTAGAAATTAAAATGGAAACAAATCAATCAACACCTTCAAAACTTAAATTAGACTTTAAAGATGCAAAGTATGCAACAGGAAGAAGAAAAACTTCCGTTGCCAAAGTTTGGTTAAAAAAAGGAACTGGTAAAATTTATGTTAATGGTAAAAATTTAGATGATTATTTCACAAGAGCTACTCATAAAATGCAAATACTAAGACCTTTTGAAATTATTAATCAATCTACAGAATACGATGTTAGATCCCAAGTTGTTGGTGGTGGACACACTGGTCAAGCAGGAGCATTAGTACATGGTATATCAAGAGCACTATTACAATTTGATGAAAATCTAAAACCAACACTTAGAAAAGAAAAACTTACCACGAGAGATTCTAGATCAGTTGAGAGAAAAAAACCTGGTCGTGCAAAAGCTAGAAGAAGTTATCAATTCTCTAAAAGATAATATCATTTTATTAAACAACTGTTATATTACAATATGTCTAAGATTAATGCATTAGTTGCTGGAGCTACCGGATACATAGGTATTCAATTGGTCAAATTATTAACCAAACATAAAAGAGTTAAAATTAAATATCTTTGTGGTGATACCTCCGTAGGTAAGAAAATTAGCTCTTATGATAAATACTTTAATAAATATAAACTACCAAACATTGTTAAATTTAATAAAGAGTTATTAAAAAATGTTGATGTTATATTTACTGCATTACCTAATGGAGAGGCTCAAAAAATTTCAAAAAATTTACAAAATAAAAATATTTTAATTGATTTAGCGGCAGATTTTAGACTTAAATCAGCCAGTGATTATTTGAAATGGTATAAAATCAAACACAATGCTCCTAAATTAATCAAAAAAAGTATTTATTCTTTACCTGAGTTAAATAATCAGAATATTAAAAAATATAAGATAATTTCTTGTCCAGGCTGTTATCCAACATCAATTTTATTACCATTAGTACCATTAATTAATAAAAACATTGTTAAATCAAACAATATCATAATTGATTCTAAATCTGGTTATTCAGGAGCGGGTAGAAATATTCATAAAAAATATAACAACAAATTTTTAAATGAGACATTGACTGCCTATGGCTTGGCATTTCATAGACACAATTCAGAAATTGATCAGGAACTAAAAATAAAAACTGGCAGAAAAGTGAAATTTCAATTTACACCTCATCTTTCACCAATGTTTAGAGGAATATTAACTACTATGTATTTAGATCTAAAAAAAAATGATTCTCTAAAAAACATTTATTCTTTTCTAAAAAAACATTACAAAAATAAAAAATTTATTAAAATTTTGAAACCAAATACTTTTTTAGGGACAAATGAAGTAATAAACACAAATAATTGTCATATTTCTGTCTGTGAGAGCAAATATAAAAATAAAATTATTATATTGTCAGCAATAGATAATTTGATTAAGGGTGGTAGTGGACAAGCTGTTCAAAATATGAATATTTTATTTGGATATAAGTCTGATGATGGATTAAATTGATGAGAATATTAATAATTTTCCTAACTTTTTTATTTATAAATAATTGTTCTAATCAAAACTTTGGTTCTTTTTTAAAGAAAAAAAATGATGATATCGTTGAAAAACCAAATTTAGATATTAATAAAAATATTTCTTTTGAGGATTTTAAAAATAAAATAATTAATTATGGTAAAAAGAGTAGTTTTCCAAGTTTAGACGATTGATATGATAAATAAATTTAATATAGCAATAGTTGGATTAGGGCAGATTGGTAATTATCTTTATAATGAGCTTCATACAAAGAAAAAAGATATTTTAAAAAAAACTGGAAAAATTATCTCTGTTTCAGCAATTTCAGCTAAGAATATTAATAAAAAAAGAAAATTTAAAATTAATAAAAAAATTTTTTACAAAGATCCTTTTAAAATTTTTAAAAATAATAAAATTGATATTTTAATTGAAGCTATTGGTCAATCTGATGGTATATCAAAAAAAATTGTAGAATTTGCACTTAAGAATAAAATTCATGTTGTAACTCCTAATAAGGCATTAATTTCTAAACATGGTAATAATCTTTCTAAACTTGCAGAAAAAAATAAAGTTAATTTAGAATTTGAGGCGTCAGTAGGAGGTGGAATCCCTGTATTAAGAACTATCAAGGAAGGGCTAGCAACTAATAAGATAAGTAAAGTATATGGAATATTAAATGGTACTTGTAATTATATATTATCCGAAATGGAAGAAACTAAGTCTGGCTTTTCAACTGTATTAAAAAAAGCTCAACTATTAGGTTATGCTGAACCAGGTAATCCAAAATTAGATTTAAATGGTTACGATGCTTTAGCTAAAGTTAAAATTCTTTCTGCCTTAGCATTTAATAATAAAGTTTCAAATTCAAAATGTTTAATGGAGGGTATTGAAAATATAGAATACAAGGATTTAGAAATTGCAAATCAATTAAATTATAAAATTAAATTATTGGGTATAACCGAAATTGTTAATAACAAGTTATTTGAAAGAGTTCATCCGTGTTTAATTAAAAAAAATACTTACATCGCAAATGTTAATGGTGTTATGAATGCTGTTATAATTGAAGGTAATCCAGTAGGGGAGAGTGTTTTGCAAGGAGAAGGTGCAGGACCTGGTCCAACATCATCTGCTTTAATGTCTGATCTTTTGTCAATTTTACGTGGAAATATTAAATACCCTTTTGGGATTTCTGATATTAAAAGAAAATCACCTTCAATATATAATTTAGATAATTATTCTAATGCTTTATATATTAGACTTGAAGTTAAAGACAAATCTGGTGTTCTATCTGAAATCACTAATAAATTTGCTAAACATAAAATTTCTGTACAAAGATTAATACAAATACCAAATAATAAAAACAAAACTGCTTCTATTATAATTATAACTCACAAATCATTAGAAAAGGATTACCAGAAATGTATTAAATCTTTTAAATCAAACTCAAATATTATTAAAAACCCTGTATTATTAAGACTTTTTTAATGGAACTTTATTTAAAGCTATTTGAAGTTCTATTCCCCGTATTTTTTATTGTTGGAATAGGTTTTTTATTAGGGAAAAAAAATCCAAATTTCGATACTTCGTTTATAACATCTTACGCCGGAAATTTTGGAACTCCAGCTTTAGTAATTTTTTCTCTTACATCTACAGGTGTTACTTTTGATATATTTGCGGAATATTTTATTTACGCATTAATATTACTTTCATCATTTGCTTTAATTGGTCTTGTTTTTTTAATTCTTATGAAAAAAGATTATATTAGAGAATTACCTACTTTTTTTTTACCTAATACAGGTAACATGGGTATACCAATATGTCTTTTTGCATACGGTAAATTGGGAATGGGTGTAGCAGCAGCTATATCATCTTTGGTAATACTCTTACATTTTACTGCTAATATATTTCTTGCAAAACGAAAATTTGATTTTTCAATAATTGCAAAAAGTCCTTCCTTCTATACAATTATTTTGACCGTTATCTTTTTATACTACGGCAAAGAAATGCCAGTTTTTGTGATTAATACAACAATGCTTTTATCTTATGCAATGATTGTAATGATTTTAATGTCTTTAGGTATTGCTTTAACCCAAATGAAAGTATTTTCTTTGAGAGACTCAATTATAACATCAATTGGTAGAGTAATCCTTGGTCCGATTGTAGGTTTTTTTATTATAAAATTTTTTAATTTATCTGGTTTTGCAGCTGGAGTTTTGCTAATTCAATCTTCTATGCCCAGTGCAATACTCTGTTATTTGGTTGCTTCAATGTATTCACCAAAAAAAAATGTAGATAATATTTCCAGCACAATTGTTGTTTCTACTTTAATGTCATTGGTTACAGTGCCAATAACAGTATTCATTGCCCTTAAATATTTTGCTTAAATGAAAGCAATATTTTTAAATTTATCCGCATGGATGATTTTGCCCTTTATGGATGCTATTGCAAAATATTTGTCATCCGATTTATCTTTCTTTCAAATAACTTGGGCTAGATATTTTTTTACAGTTGTATTCACAACTTTTTTTATGTTTTTATTTTTCAGGGAACAATTGAAGTTTTCTCAAAATATCAAATTACAAATAATTAGAGGTTTGACTTTATTTTTTGCAAATATATGTTTTTTTTACTCCATTTCTATAATCTCAATGGCAAAAGCGTTAACATTGGCGTTCGTTGCTCCATTGGTCACAACTGCCCTTTCTCCATTTTTACTTAACGAAAAAGTCGGATATAGACGGTGGACTGCTGTATTAGTGGGTTTTTTTGGTATATTAGTTGTTATAAGACCTGGAATTATAGAGATTAATCTTGCTAGTTTAGCAGCTGTAGGTACAGGCTGTTTTTACGGCTTTTATCTGATAATAACCCGAAAATTACATTCAACAGATAGTCCTTTGCTAACATTGCTCATTACGGGCGTAGTAGGGGCCATTATCGCATCTTTTTTTGTTCCTATTGTTTGGATTAATCCTACTCCAATTCAATGGTCTTGGATGGCTCTAATGGGTATATTTGCCTGTTTAGGCCATATATTAATTATTTTGTCTCTTCGGTACGCTGATGCATCAAAATTAGCACCATTTGGTTATTTTGAAATAATTACTAACCTTATTTTAGGGTATTATGTGTTTTCGGATTTTCCTGATAAATATACTTTTATTGGGCTTTTCATAATCGTTTCTTCAGGCTTATATGTTTTTAAAAGAGAATATTATTATAAATATAAGTAAATATATATGTACTATATATTAATATAATACTTTAATATATATATATAAACTATTGTAATTATTATATTTTTTATTATAGCTTAACTAAAGTTTTGTTTCTATAAATTAATAATTATAGCAATAAAATTGCAAAATTTTTAAATAAATAAGCGCTAATAAATAAAAATAATCAATAAATATGCAGTTATTTTAATTATGTAAAAAAAGACGATAAGATTAGAATATGAGATAGGGGACAATAATTCAATAAAATCAACAATTATGAAGAAATTTTAGAACAAAATTATAGATAATAAAAACTTAGTTTTATTTTAATATGGAAATTTCTTAATTTTAATTGATATAAATATATAAAAAACAATTATTTTTTTAATAATTACCTAAGTAATGCAAATTATGAATATAGCGTTTAATGCCCCAAATATGGGGTTAATTTAGAGATTTCAATTTTTAAGGTGCAACCAATAGGGGAATATAAAATTGTAATACTAAATGTTGTTAAATTTAAAAAAAACGTTGGTATTACTAACTTTTAGAGCAAAATACCCTCTGATTTGAGCAGTTTTTTCTTAGTTTTTATACCACCTTTACCAGAATATCCTCCAAGAGACCCATCAGACCTGATCACTCTATGGCAAGGTATTTTAGCAGCATAAGGGTTCTTTCCTATAGCGTTAGCTACAGCTCTAACAGCTCTTGGCTTATTTATACCTCTGGCTACGTCAGAATACGTTAAAACAGTACCTTTTTTAATAGTTTTTAAATATTTCCAGACTTTAATTTGAAATTTTGTTCCTTTAAGGATCATGAAATAAAAAAACCCTGTATCTCTGCACCTTTTCAGGTACAAAGATCAGTAGTTTTTGGCACGTCGTTGTATGCGCTACCGCCATGCCTTCCACCCCGCAATTTTAGCGCTACTCTGCGTGGTTTTCTGCCCTCTGGGCTTGAATCTCTCGATTTTTCCCCAGATGGTCAGTTAAGAGTTGCCTCTTAATTCATTTTCAAGAATATCATAGTGCAAATTAGATTAATATCACTTTATAGTTGATTATTAAGGGTTTTTAACAGCTGTGAATAGCGTTAACAAACTATCTAGGTCCAACAAAAATAACAACAAAATAAGATAAATAGAAAATTATTGTTAAAACAGATAGGAAATATACTTCTAATGATTTTCCATTTTTTTTGTAAACTAAATAACTTAATACAGTTAAACCTAAAGATATTATTAAGAAATAGCTTGTTGGAATTTCGCCATCTATAGTCATGAAATATTTTTTATTTCATTTGACATTTAAAATCACTTAATATATTACTAATGATAATTAATTGTTATCAATAGTAATTATATGAATAAACTGACAACAGACCTAAAATCTCTTCATGAGGCAACTTTAAATAACCTTAAAAGCTCAAAGGCAAATAATACTTTAAGAGCTTATAAATCAGACTTTAAAGACTTTGGAGCTTTTTGTACAAAACATGGATTAAATACATTACCAACAGAGCCAAAAATAGTTTCTTTGTACCTAACCCATCTCTCTAAAAACTCAAAACTAAGCACTTTAAGACGAAGATTAGTATCAATAAGCATGGTTCATAAGCTAAAAGGGCATTATCTAGACACAAAACACCCAATCATAGTTGAAAATTTAATGGGAATAAGAAGGGTCAAAGGAAGTATTCAGAAAGGTAAAAAACCTATATTAATCAATCATTTAAAACTAATTATTAATAAAATAAATGAACAAAAAACTGAAGAAATAAAAAAACTTAGAGACAAATCAATTATCTTAATTGGCTTTGGAGGAGGCTTTAGAAGAACAGAGCTCATATCAATTGATCATGAAGATTTAGAATTTGTTCAAGAGGGTCTAAAAATCACTATCAAAAGATCAAAAACTGACCAATTCGGAGAAGGAATGACTAAAGGACTACCCTACCTCGATAATGAAATTTACTGTCCTGTTACAAATCTAAAAAAATGGATAGAAATTTCTAAAATTAAGTCTGGACCTATTTTTAGAAGATTTTCTAAAGGTTTATCATTAACAGACAAAAGATTAACTGACCAATCTGTAGTTTTATTAATAAAAGAGTATTTAAAGTTAGCAGGTATAGAAAATAAAAATTTTGCAGGTCATAGTTTAAGATCAGGATTTGCAACAGTAGCAGCTGGAGCGGGTGCAGATGAGCGAAGCATAATGGCTATGACAGGTCATAAAACAACACAAATGGTTAGAAGATATATTAGAGAGGCAAATATATTTAAAAATAATGCATTAAATAAAATCAATCTTTAAATAGTCTAAACCTATAATCATCAATATTTTTAGAGATTAACTTATTTGATAAAAAAAAGGAATTATATATTTTCTTTTGAAGAGAAGTTTTAAATTTTTCATTATTTATTAGTTTTTCGATTTTATTTTGTAAATTTTTAATTGTAAGAATTTTTAATTTAATTGCATTCGGAGATGCCTCAGGCAGACCACCTCTGTTTGAAATAATTACAGCACATCCTGTACTAGATGCCTCCAAAGCCGTTCTTCCAAAAGGTTCGTTTATTCTAGAACAAGTTACTGAAATTTGTGCTTTTTTAAACCATTCAGTTACAATATTATTATTTTTAAAACCTAAGATTCTAAAACGCTTGTGATTAAATATAATTTTTTCTCTAGGTTCATCACCAATTACAATTACTCTCCAATTTGGATATTTATTTAAAATATTTAGAGCAGCATTACCAAATAAATCATATCCTTTTGATGAATTAAGTCTTCCTACAAAAATTATTATATTTTTTTTGTTTTTAAAGTTTATTTTTTTTTTGTTTGTAGATTGATAAATTACTTTTAATTTATTTTTAAAATCATTTATATTAAGGCCCTTTTTAAATCGATTTTTAGACCATTTACTATTAAAAATTACTAATTGAGTTTTTTCTAAAATACTTTTTCTATCTTCCAATGAAATTGACTTTTTCATTTTTAAAGGATCGTTATGAAAATACAAAACTAAATTTTTGTTATATTTATATAATTCATCAATATAATTTGGTCTATTATGCACTTCAATTAATTTAGATTTTTTTATTTTTTCATGTTCTAAAAATTTTTTTATATATGATTTAGAAGAACTTTTAAAAAAAAACTTCTTAAATTTTAAATTTACATAGTTTTTTAATAATTTTTTTTTTAAATTTGTATATCCATAAACATATATATTTTTTTTAAATTTACTTAATGGAATCGTATCTTTTAAAAATAATGATACTGCTCCTGGATAAATTGGAGAAAAATTTTCTTTATATGGAAGTAGAACCGAAATTTTCATTATTGAATTTTAATTTGATTTTTTTTCTTAATTTAATATTTTTTTTTAACTTATATTCTTCCTTTAAAGCTATAGATTTAGATAAATACTTTTTAATATAAGCTAATTTCCATTTTCTACCTCTAGTAAATTTTGCACCTTTTGATAGATTGTGCATTCCAATTCTTTTTTTTATATTATTAGTAGAGCCTACGTAACTAATAAGCTTTGAATTTGATTCAGTTACAATTAGATATACAAAATATTGCATTTTGGCGGTCCCTAGGGGAATCGAACCCCTCTTTCATGGATGAAAACCATGTGTCCTAACCGATAGACGAAGGGACCGGAAATGGAGTTTCTATTGCAATTATTAAAAATAATCAAGTTATAGGTTCCTCACATTTTATAATTTCTATTGTAGATTCTTTGTGTGTGACAAGAGTTTCTGTAACAAATTTTGTATTTTCTTTTTTAACCGCCGCAATCATTTCAGTATTGGTAATACCTGTCGCGCAAAAAATGCTATCACCTTTTACTATTTCATTTAATTCATATTTTTTATTTAAGTCGGATATTCCCATTTTTTTAGCTCTATCTTTATCTTGATCAGTTGCAAATATAAATCTTCCTTGAAATTTACATCCATAAGCATCTAAAGCTGCAGCGGAGATAACTCCCTCAGGTCCTCCACCAATACCTAAAAATAAGTCTACATTATACTTATTATCCGTAACTAAGAGAGAACCACAAATATCACCATCTGATATTAACTTTAGGTTCACTTTTAAAAATTTTAATTCTTTAATAATTTCCTTATGTCTTGGCCTATCGAGAATACATACTCTAAGATCTTTAATATTTTTATTTTTTGCTTCTGCTATATTCGAAATATTTTTTTTTAGCGGATAGTCTAAATCTATTGCGTCAAACGGAACATCTTTTCCAACTGCAATTTTATTCATATATGTTTCTGGGGCGTTAAATAAATTCCCCTTTTCTGAAATCGCTAAAACTGATATTGCTCCTGGAATATTTTTTGCAGCAAAGTTTGTTCCTTCGAGAGGATCAACGGCTATATCTAGATTTGGACCATTACCGTTTCCTAATTTTTCTCCTATATATAACATTGGTGCTTCATCTAGTTCGCCCTCACCTATCACTACTTCTCCATTAATTTCCAAATTATTCAAGTCATTTCTCATGGAGTCGGTTGCCGCTTTATCAGCTATTTTTTTATTTCCTTTGCCAAGAAATTGATAACAATTAATAGCAGCTCTAGAAGTAACTTTTACAAGTTTATTAATCAGATCCTTATCTAAAGACATTAAATATTTTCAACAATGGATTCTTCTGAATTATATTTCAATCTAGCTTCAAATTCACTTAATCTTTTCCATACTGAGATTAATTCTACTATTGTCGACCAACTTCTAACTAAATATTGAAGTGAATTTTCAACTCTACCAAATGCTCTTGTTATTTGTTGAACAAAACCTAATGTAATCGCACCTGACACAATTGTCGGTGCCAATGCTAAGTATGGAACAATTACCATTCCTTGAAAATAGCTCCATTTAACTGCATTAAAATATAAATAGTGGAAATATGATTTATAGTGAATGCCTCTTACTCTATCATACAATTGACCAATAGTTGGTGGTGCCGCCCTTATAGGATCATCTTCTCCATGAACTAATTCTTTTCTGTAACCAGCTTCTTCTTTTTGAATATCATATTCAATACCAGGCAATTTTATACCTACAGCTGCTAATAAAACTGTTCCACCAAGTGCAGATATTATTGCAACCCAAACTAAAGCATGATCAACCTCACCAATCCATGGAAGTACATCGACTTGTTTAGATAGTCCCCATAAAATTGGCAGGAAGGCTACTAAAGTCATTATACTATCTAAAAGACCAACACCAAGACCTTCCATTATTCTTGCAAATTTTAAAGTGTCTTCTTGAACTCTCTGTGAAGCTCCTTCTGTTAAACGAGCTTTAAGCCATTGAGAGTGATAATATTCAGCCATTGAAGTTCTCCACCTAAAAACCCAATGAGATACAAAAAATCCTGTTATAATTGCAATTATAATCCAAAGTCCTGCTACTTTTGCAAATGTAAATAAATATCCAATAAATTCAGTTTCTGTTACTGAACCAGGTTCTGTCAAAGCTTTTTGAAGAGTATCGTAAAATTCACCAAACCATTCATTAATTTTTACATCTAATTGTACTTGATACCAAGTTGAAACTAATATGAAGATTGATCCAAATATGCTCCAACCGTACCATTTTCTTTCTGTAAAAAATTTAAACATTATTTTGTAAAATTATCAGCGTAAGACTTTAAAGTAATTTTTCTTTTATTTGGCTCAATCACCTCAAAAACAATATTATTTTTTTTTGCATATTCAATAGCCAATTCTTTTGTGGAAAATTCTAATTTTAATTCACTATAAGTATCAGTAGAACTCTCCCATCCCATCAAGGGATTGGTACCTGGATCATCAGTAATGTATTCAATAATCCATTTATCAAATTTCTTTAATCCTGACTGCATAGCAGTTTTAGATGGTTTATAAATCTTTGCTTTTTTCATAAAATGGTCGGGGTGGTAGGATTTGAACCTACGGCCCCTTGGTCCCAAACCAAGTGCGCTACCAGGCTGCGCTACACCCCGAATGGTGTACTAATACAGTAGATAAAAAAAATTTCAAAGTATATTAATCACTATTTAAAAGGAAATTTTATAAAATTTGCTATATATAAGTATCTATGATCATTGAATGTACAGCTTGTTCGAAGAAGTTCAATATTGATGAAAAGTTAATTCCAGATGAAGGAAGACTTTTAAAGTGCGGCAATTGCGAACATACATGGTTTTTTAAAAAGGAAGAAAAAATAAAATTAGAGGATGAAACTAAAAAAATAAGTAAAATTCAAGAAAATAAACCAGAGATCAATATAGAACCAGTTAAAGAACCTATAAAACAAACGAAAAAAATTAGAAAAACAATTTCAAAAAAATCTTCAACAAATAAGAGTACATCAAAAGAATTAGTGTCTATTGATAAAAATTCGGTTTCAAGAGAAAATAAAATTATTAAAAAAATATTTCTAATAATTATTTCAATTATTGCATTTATCTTGATCATAGACACATTTAAAAATTATATATCTGTCGTATTTCCTGGAATATTGAAAATGTCAGATAGTTTGTATCTAGTAATAAATGACTTGAAATTATTTATTAAAGATTTAGTCAGGTAATAATGATACAGATAATAACAAAACCATTTAGATGGTTTTTCAAATTAGAGGCCGCTAGTGGTTTAGTCCTTCTTTTTGCAGCAATAATTGCCTTAATTGTAAGTAATTCTAATTTGTCTCAACTATATTTTTCTACTTTAAATAAATATTTATTTTTAGGAATAAATGATTTTGGTTTAAAATTATCTGTATTACATTGGATAAATGATGCCTTAATGGCAATTTTCTTTTTCTTTGTAACATTGGAAATTAAAAGAGAATTTTTACAAGGAGAACTTTCAAATATAAAACAAGCTCTTCTTCCAATTATTGCTGCTGTTGGAGGAATGTTAGTGCCTGCACTATTTTATGTTTTTATTAATCTTGGAGATAGTGAAACAATGAATGGATGGGCTATTCCATCTGCAACTGATATTGCATTTTCTTTAGGTGTACTTTCTCTATTAGGAAAAAGAGTTCCATTATCATTAAAAGTTTTTTTAACTGCTTTAGCTATTATAGATGATCTAGGAGCCATAGTAATTATTGCATTATTTTATTCAGGTGATCTGAGTATTAAATATTTAAGTTTAATGCTTTTAGCGTTTATTATTCTTCTAGTAATAAATAAATTCAATATAAAGAAATTTTTACCTTATTTAATTGTTGGAATATTTCTTTGGGACTTCACTCACAATTCTGGAATTCATGCAACAATTGCTGGTGTTTTGCTGGCAATGACTATACCTCATAGAAAAAAAGATAAAGACTTTTCACTGCTAATAAAAATTGAACATGCAATTAGCCCATATGTTGCATTTGGTATTATGCCATTATTTGCTTTTGCAAATGCTGGTGTTTCATTAGAAGGTTTATCTTTTGCATCATTACTTAATAAAGTTCCATTGGGAATATTGTTAGGATTGTTTGTTGGAAAACAATTGGGTGTATTTTTGTTTTCTTATGTTTCAATAAAAATGAAAATAGCGCAAATGCCTAATAATTCCAACTGGTTTAATTTTTATGGTGTTGGTGTTTTAACAGGTATTGGATTTACAATGAGCTTATTTGTGGGGAATTTAGCCTTTGTTGAAAATATGCAATACATGGATGGAGTTAAAATAGGAGTTTTAACTGGGTCATTATTATCCACTTTATTTGGGTACTTCTTAATACTACTTACACCTAATAAGTAAGTAGTTTATGAAGAAATTAATAATAATAAATATTACTTTAATTATGTTTTTTTTTAAGAGTTCAGCAATGAGCAATAATCAGGAAAGTTTTTATGATCTAGAAATAGAGAGTATTAATGGAGAAATTATTAAATTAAAAGATTATCGAGATAAAGTTATACTTATAGTAAACACTGCCAGCTATTGTGGTTTCACAAAACAATATGAGGATCTGCAAAAATTATGGGATAAATATAAATCTAAGGGTCTTATTGTCCTTGGAGTGCCCTCAGACACTTTTAATCAAGAAAAAAAAACCAATAGTGAAGTAAAAGAATTTTGTGAAGTTAATTTTGAAATAAATTTTCCATTAACAACTATTACAGAGGTAAAAGGAAGGGATGCTCATGAGATTTTTAAGTGGGCAGAAAATAATTTCGGTAAATCTGCTGTTCCCAAGTGGAATTTTCATAAAATATTAATCAATAAACAGGGAAATGTAGAGGAAACATATGCTTCTTTTACAAAACCTACATCGAATAAAATTACAAATAAAATTGAAGAAATACTATAGTTCTATAGTTAAACCATCATGTGCTGGTATAACATTTTTTGGTATAACTTTCTTTAACTGGTTATAATCTAAGACTGGTGATAGATTTGAAAGAATAGCCTTTTTGGGTTTAAATTTTTTAATGAAGTATAAAGATTTTTCTAAATTGAAGTGTGATGGATGAAAATTGTACCAAAGACAATCAATTATTAAATACTTAAGATTTTTAAAACAAAAATAATCTTTTTTGTAAATATCACTTACATCAGTAATATATGCAAGTTTTTTGTCAATTATAAAACAATTAGATTTGACTGAACCATGCTGAACAACAATTGATTTAAATTTTAGATTTTTATTTTTATGTTTAATAAAAGAATTTTTTTTTAATTTATTTAATTTTAAAGTTGCAGGGTATTCTTTAGAGAAACTTTTAAAACAATATGAAAAACTTTGTTTTAGTAGTTTAGATGTTTCATTATCAGCATAAACATTAACTTGTTTTCTACTATTAATAAAAAAAGATCTTAAATCATTAATGCCATGAGTTTGATCAGCATGCATATGTGAGTAAAATACTTTATCAATTTTCTTAATTTTATGACGCAATAACTGATGTCTTAAGTCAGGGGATGTATCAATTAAAATATTTTCATCAGTTGTTTTAATCAGTGCAGAACATCTTGTTCTATAATTTTTCTTATTTTTTGGATCACAATTTCCAAAAAATCCATCGGGTCTTGGCACACCCATAGAACTTCCGCAACCTAATATTATAAATTTAACACTCATTATTGAAAAAATAATCTTTCAAAATTATCATTTGTAATAGTTTCTAATTCATCAAAGGTTTTTGATTTTAATTCTGAAAGTTTTTCCAATGTATATTTAATAAAAGAAGGTTCGTTTTTTTTACCTCTCATTGGAATAGGTGCTAAGAAAGGACTGTCTGTTTCAATTAAAATTTTATCATTTTCAATCATTTTAAAAGTTTCTTGAAGATCATTACTATTTTTAAAAGTTATTATTCCACTAGCAGAAAAATACGCATTTAATGTCATCATTTTTTTTGCAAACTCTTTTGAACCTGTAAAACAATGCATAAGTATTTTAATATCACTATTTTTATATCTATTTAAAATATCAAAGGTTTCTCTTTCAGCACTTCTAGAATGAACTATCAAAGGATATTTAAGTTCAATAGAGGCCTCTATATGTGTCTCAAAACTATTAATTTGATCATCTTTATGACTATTTTCATAATAAAAATCTAATCCAGTCTCTCCTACTCCAATTATTTTTTTAAATTTATTAGCATTTTCAACAATGAATTTTTTTTCCATTTTATCAATGCTAGTCTCATGAGGATGAATTCCTACACTTCCATAAATTATTTCATCAAGATTTATTATTTTTTTAATATTTTCAAAACTTTTAGAATTGGTTGAAATGGTTAGAATTTTCTTTAATCCAATTTCCTTAGAACGTTTGATAACATCACCAATATTTGAATAAAGGGGTTCGTGATCAAGATGACAATGTGAGTCTATCATTTTTCAATTTTTTTAAACAAAATATCTAATTTATTTATTTTTAAATCTTTTTTTAAAATTTCATTATTATCAATTGATGTAAAATCAATAGAATTTTCTGTTTCATTAAAAACATTTAGCACTTTTAATGATGTTTCTGGCATTACTGGATAAAGCAAGATAGTAATTTTTCTAATTAAATCTAATGCAGTATAAACAATCGTATTTAACCTTAATCTATCATCTTTCTTCTTCCAAGGTTCCTGATCATTAAAATATTTGTTTGCCGCAAACAGTCTATCAACAATAAAACTCATATATTGGTTTATGTCTTGATTATCTATAAATGATCTTATTTTATCTAGATTATTTAATGGTTTTAAAATTTCTAAATCTTCATCATTAAATTTATGTTCAGGTATTAAAGAGGAACAATTTTTTTCAGCAAAAGAAAGTACTCTTTGACACAAGTTTCCAAAATTATTTGCTAAATCACTATTAATACAATTTTCTAGTTTTTCCTCTGAAATATTTCCATCATTACCAAATGAAACTTCTTTAAGTAAATAATATCTTAATGGATCTAAACCATAAACATTTATGATTTCTAATGGATCTAAAATATTTCCTTTTGATTTTGACATTTTTTCATCACCAGAGAGTATCCATCCATGTCCGTATACCCTTTTTGGTGGTTCAATTTTTGCAGCTAATAAGAAAGCTGGCCAATAAATAGCATGAAATCTTAATATGTCTTTACCAATAATATGTAAGTCTGCTGGCCAAAAATTTTTATATAATTCATTATTTTCATCTGGATATTTTAAAGAACTTAAATAATTTGTTAATGCATCTAGCCATACATAAACAATATGATTTTCATCACTCGGCACTTTTACACCCCAAGAAAATGTTTTTCTACTAACAGATAAGTCTTTTAAGCCGCTTTTGACAAAGCTAATTACTTCATTTCTTCTGCTTTCAGGTAATATAAAATTTTTATTTTTTTCATAAAAATCTAATAGCGGTTTTTCCCACTCTGAAAGTTTAAAAAAAAAAGATTCTTCTTCAACCCACTCAACAGCTGAACCTGATGATTTAGCAACTTTTAACCCATCTTTTTCCTCAACTTCATCTTCATTATAAAAAGCCTCATCTGAAACAGAATACCAACCAGAATATTTAGACAAAAAAATTTGCTTATTTTTTTCAAGTATATTCCACAAATTTTGCACAGATGTTTTATGTCTATCTTCTGTAGTTCTTATAAAATCTGTATTTGATAAGTTTAATGTTTTAGTTAAATCCTCGAAAGTTTTACTTATTTCATCACAAAAAGATTTTGGATCCTTATTTAACTTTTCAGCAGATCTTTGTATTTTTAAACCATGCTCATCTGTGCCTGTTAAAAAATAGACATTAAAACCATCAATTTTTTTGAAGCGAGCAAAAAAGTCAGCAATTATACTTGAATACGCATGTCCCATATGAGGTTTTGCTGAAGGATAGTAGATTGGTGTTGTTATATAATAATTTTTATTCACTTAGTAATTTATCCTTAAATTCTAAAAAAAAAGTTTCATAATCAAGATTAAATTTTTTTACATTAGATAGCTTTGAATAATAATATTCTTTAACTTTATATGACAATTTTTTTGTTGTGTTTATATGTTTATAAAAAAATAATTCAATAATCATATTTAAATTATTTTTTATAAAATCTTGTTTAATATAGTGCTTATTATTAATTAAATTAACTAACAGATCATCAACTGTGGTTTTAGATACTGATAATTCATATTCATTCATATAATTTATTAAGGATATTAAAAAATAAGGTGTTGTATAATAATTTATCAAATTTGAATTTATTTGGTCATAAATATTTTCATTAAAGTAATTATTGACAATTAATTTGGTATTTTCATTAGAGATACTTAATTTAAATTCTATACATCGGGATTTTATTGTGTCTATTAAAAACTTCTCTGAATTAAAAATTAAAATAAAAAAAACATTTTCATTAGGTTCTTCTAAATTTTTTAATAAAGCATTTGATGCATTAATATTTAAAAATTCGACATCATCGAGAATTATAAATCTTGACTTATTATTAAAAGAGGATTGATTAGTAAACTTTATAATTTCTCTAATTTGATCAATTTCTATATTTTTTTTATCATTATTTTTTTTTATATTTAAAACATTAGGATGGGATTTGTTTTTTATTAGCTCATTATCGTTATTAGAATTAAAAATTTTGCATAAAAATTTTTCAGCAAGTAATGATTTTCCAATACCTTTCTTACCAGATAACAAAATTTTATTTGGAAGTTCGTTATTTTCGTAAAGTGTTACAAATTTTTCTAAATATGTTTCATGTCCTATTAATTTATAATCAGACATTTATATTAATTTCTCAAGTTTATTTATTATGATTGTTTTTACTTCGTTAATTGTATTAGTGTTTGAATTAATTTTAATATATTTGCTCTTATTTCTCGATATTTTTTCATACCCGTTCTGAACTTTGTTATAAAATTTAAGTTTAAATTTATCATATCTATTTAGGTTAGATCTATTTCTAAGCCTTTTTTGTAAATTTTTTGAATTTACAGTACTTAAAAAAACTATATTAGGATTAAAATTTCCAATTATAAACTTATTCAGCATTTTGATTACTTTTAAATCAATTTTCATTCCATAGTGTTGATAGGCAATAGTAGAATCTGTAAAACGATCAATTAGTATTATTTTTTTTTTATAATTTCTTTTAATAATTTTCTCAAAATTTTCTGATCTACCAGCATAAAATAATAATAAATCAGTTTTATTATTTAAATTTAGTTTCTTATCTAAAATCAATTTTCTTATTTTTTCTGAAAAAATTGAACCACCAGGCTCTCTTAATTTTATAAAACTTTTTCTTCGCTTTTTTAAATAATTTGCAGCAATTTTAAAATTTGTAGTTTTTCCCGAGGCCTCAATGCCTTCAAATATAATAATTGGATATTTAGACATCGCCCCATATCAAAAAATTGATAGAAGTTATCAACCTTGATATTGCATTTTGCTGTTTGATATTTTCTGTAGAAAATAAGTCATGATTAGATATAACTTCATCTTTATATAATACTTTTATTTCTGCTAATTTTTCACCCTTTTTAATTGGTGCTTGTATAGGTCCTTCATAAACAATCTTCACTTTCATATATTTTTTTTTAGCTTTTGGAATAGTCTTATAAATTATATCTTTAGTATTAACTTTTACTTTTTTCTTACTGCCCTGCCATACATCTAGTTCATAAAGATATTCGTTGTCATTACTTATTTTTATTGTATCAAAATTTGTAATTCCCCATATTAACAATTTTTGTGATTGCTTTGATCTAGAATTTTTAGTTTCAAAACCACTTGCGACAGCAATTAATCTTCTCTCTTTTCTTAATATAGAAGATGCAAGTGAATATTTTTCTGAACCAAGGTAGCCTGTTTTAATTCCATCTACACCCATATTTTTATATAATAATGGATTTCTATTTCCTTGTGTAATTGGATCCCCACCTGTTCTACTCCAAGTAAATTCTTTAATTTTAAAATACTCATAATATTTAGGGTGTTCCTTAATTAAATAATTAGACATAATTAAAATATCTCGAACGGTTGAATAATTATTATCATCATTAATCCCTGATGAATTTGAAAAATTCGTATTTTCCATTCCAATTTCCTGTGCTTTCTCAGTCATTAGCAAAGCAAACTCATCCTCTGTTCCTGCAATACCCTCTGCTAAAGCTACACAAGCATCATTACCTGAAGCAACAATTATACCTAATAATAAATCTTCGACCGAAACTTCATCTCCAACCATTATAAACATAGATGAATAACCAGAAGAGGATAGTCTCCAAGCATTTTCAGAAACAATAAATTTTTCATCTAAAGTGATTTCGCCACTTTTCAATAAATCAAAAGCAACGATAGAAGTCATTATTTTTGTCATAGAAGCAGGAAATATTCTCTCATCAGGATTTTTTTCATATAAAATTTCACCTGATAAATAGTCTTGTAAAATTGCAGTTCGTGCTTTTATATTAAATTTTGCATAAGAAATATTAGTTATAATTAAAAATGATAGGACAAAACTTAATAGTGCTTTTATTTTCATAATTTTATTAATTCAATATTTTCAAAATTTATATTAGCTATTTCATTATATACGTTTTTAATTGATCCCAAATTATAAAAAGGACCTTTATAAACCCTATATAAATTTTTAGACATTTTTTTGATATTTATATCTTTTAATTTGTATTCATCCTCAAGTCTTTTTTTCAATGTAATTGCAGATTCTTCAAAAAATAAATCTGCAAATTTAATTATAAATTCAAATTTTGTATTTTTTACCTTTTTAACTTTTGTATTATTATCTTTTTCAATAGATATATTTTGGATTGAAATACTGTCTACTGGAGCTTTATTAGCTACTTTTCTTTCCTCATCAAATGTTTTTGCTTTATTTGCAACAAAAGTATTATTAGAATTAATTGTTTCTACACGAACATACGGCTGATCAGGGTCTATATCAAGCTCAGTTGCTATTCTCTCGGAAATTACCGAATTATAAAATACAGGATATTTAGAATTTTTTCCTACTTTGGCAATCAAATACTTTTCATTTAACAAATTTGTTATTTTAATATCTGTATCTTTTTTAAGTTTATTATTGAAAATAATTAATGATCTTTGATCAATTTTTTTTGAAACTATTCGATTTTTGAAAATATCATTATTAAATATAAGAGCAAAGCCATCATTTGAATAATTTTTGAAATCTTTATTGCTAGTTACCTTTTTATTAGTTGTTTCACATGATGTTAAAATTATTGCTAAAAAAATTATTATCTTAAGTTTCATTTTCAAAACTGTTTTTTAATGTGCATACCGCCAAACTAAATCTTAATGATCTATTCCATTTTAAGATTAGCTTATAATTATTAAAAATAATATATGCAGGTTTAAGTTTATTTGCATTTTCAACTATTTCAGCATCTGGAGTAACTATTGCAGCTATCAAATTGTCATATTTATCCAAAAAAGATGAATTTTTTATATAATTTTTTAAATATTTTACTTTTCTCTCATTTTTAATTTTTTTTGCTGATGTATTTAAATATTTATCAGGAATATTTTCGTTAAGATTAATTCTATAAAAACACGGTTTATTATCATTCCATCCTAGATTACTCAAATAGTTGGCTGCAGATGCAAAAGAATCCTCAATATTTTTTAGATCAATTGATCCATCTTTATTATAGTCAATGGCATGATTTTTAATTGTGGATGGCATAAATTGAAAATTACCAAATGCACCTGCCCAAGATCCAAATAATGTGCTTGGATCTATAATTTTTGCGTCTACTAATTTTAAAAGAGTGATTAATTCTTTTGTAAAAAATTCACTTCTTCTTTGATCGAAGCTTAATGTTGCAAGTGAAGAAATAATATCCATTTTGCCTAAATAGTTTCCAAAATTAGTTTCAATTCCCATAAGCGCTAATAACAAATTTTTATCTACTTTGTATTCAGAAGATACTTTATTAATAATATTATTTTCTTTATTTAATATAATTTTTCCTAATTTTACTTTTTTTGACGATGTTCTTTTTGAAATATATGTATTTGTGTCTTCATAAAATTCAGGTTGGTATCTGTCATACTTTATTACATCAGGTAAAAACTTTGTTTTATCTATTAAATTATTAACTGTTGATTTACTAATACCTTCATTAATTGCTCTATTTTTAAATTTAATTTTCCAATTGTTAAATTCATCAGCAATTAGGGTTGAAGAATTTAATATAATTAATATTGATATGATAAATAATTTAATTTTTTTCATACAAATCTTTTAGGTATATCGATACAGCAATCCATATCAAAATAAAGCTGATTAATTTATGTATATCTAGATCCTCATTATATAAAAAATAACCCAATAAAAATTGCAAAGTTGGTGTTATGTAAAAAACCATGCCAGTTGGACCTAAACCACATAATTCAACACCCCTAACATATAAATATAAAGGAATCACGGTCATAGGACCTGCCATCATGAATATGAACATTAATTTAACATTCGATATATCGAAATCATTTAAATCATTTTGTACAATTAAATAAAATGCAAAGATTACTGCTGGAAAAATAAATAAACTCTCAACTAATAAACCAATATCTGTGTCTACATTAATTTTTTTTCTTACTAAATTATAAAAACTCCAACTTAAAGCTACAATTAGTCCAACCCATGGTATTGATTGAAAACTAGATATTATTAAATACAAAATTGATATAGTTACTATTAAAAGTGAAACTTTAGTTTTAAAACTTAATTCTTCTTTTAAAAAAAAATAACCTAAAAAAACACTTATTATAGGCATTATAAAATATCCAAAACTAGCATCTATAACTTGATCATTCCCTATTGCATATATCCAAACAGCCCAATTCGTAAAAATTAATAATCCAGATAAAAAAAGCATCAAAATTTTTTTTTTATCTTTAAAAACTGAGCTAAATTTTTTCCACTTTGATAAAATGATTGTTGTTAAAATTAGCATAACAGTTGTCCACGCACTTCGATGTAGGACAACCTCGATGTGACCAGCAAAAGCAATATATTTGAAATATATAACTCCAATAAACCCCCACCAGAAAGAACCAAATGCCGTTAAAATTATACCTTTATTAAATTGATTTTTGCTTAACATTATATTGATCAATTAAACTATTTTGTTTATGAAATATAGAATTTTAATTATTACAAATTAGGAGAGATGGCTGAGCGGTTGAAAGCACCGGTCTTGAAAACCGGCAAAGGGGCAACTCTTTCCTGGGTTCGAATCCCAGTCTCTCCGCCACTAATATTTATTTTTAAATTCTATAAGTTTTTCTAAAATAATTGTATCTTCAAAATCTTTTAAATTTTTACCTAAACTTAAGTTGGCTAAAGTTTCGTCATCGAAATTAATTAACTTATCTAAAGAAACTAACTCTTTATGATCGAGATTATCGATTATCGAATTAACAAATTTAGAGACAAAGATATCCATTTCTTTAGTTCCACGATATTGAGCTCTGTATAAAATTTTATTAATTAAATTTTGTTTATTTGAATCCATTAATTAAATCTTTATATATATAAATCATGAATGATCACGACTATTTATTGTCAAATATTCAGAATATTAAGGGTATAGGGAAAAAAACAAGCCAATTATTTAAAAGAAAAAATATAAATACAATTTTTGATTTATTATGGCATCTACCTACGAGTAAAATTGAAAATTCCAAAGTAACGAATATTGGTGATATACAAATAGGTAAGTTACAAACAATTAAATTAACACCTTTAAAATATAATTTTCCTAGAATAAGAAGATTACCCAATAGAGTTGTGTGTCAAAGTAATGATATAAAAATAGATTGCGTTTTTTTTAATTCATATGAAGGATATATAAAAAAAATCTTACCATTAAATACCGAAATAATAATAAGTGGAAAAATTAATTTTTTTAGAAATAAATATCAAATAACTAATCCTACTCAGGTTAAAGAAAGTAATGAAAATATCTTAGAGACTAAAAATAAATATAGTCTTACAGATGGTCTTACGATTAATAAATATAATAATATAATTAATGAAGTTTTAAAGGAATTACCAGATTTAGATGAGTGGTTAAATGATGATATAAAGAAAAAATTTAATAATATTAAGTGGAAAGATGCAATCTTAAAAATTCACAGTCTTGATACTAAAGAAATTTTAAAATCTAAGTATTATAAACGGTTAGTTTTTGATGAATTGTTTGCTCATTTTTTATTATCCTCAAAAATAAGAACTAAAATAAAAATAATAAAGAAATCAAAAAAAATTTTTAAAGATTGTAAGGAAAAAATGATACAAGATTTAAATTTTAAATTAACTAATGATCAAGAAGCAGCAATAAAAATAATAAACGAAGATCTTAAGTCAAAAAGTAGAATGTTTAGACTTTTACAAGGAGATGTTGGATCTGGTAAAACAATAGTATCGATGATAGCTGCGGTAAATTGTATAAATGCTGGATATCAAACAAGCTTTATGGTGCCGACTGAAATTCTAGCAAAGCAACATTTTTCTTTTGCTAAAAAATATCTACCCAAAAATGTAAAAATTGAAATGTTAACGGGTAAGTCAAAATATGCTGATAGAAAGAAAATTTTAGAAAATCTTAAACTTGGTAAAATAGACTTTTTGATAGGAACACATGCGTTATTCCAAAAAAAAGTTGAATATAATAAACTCGGTTTAATAATAATTGATGAACAACATAAGTTTGGTGTTCGTCAGCGTAAAGATTTATCAGAAAAAGGTGGAAATAACTGCGATGTTCTAGTCATGTCTGCAACTCCAATACCAAGAACAATGATGATGACGGTTTATGGTGATATGGATTTAACCTTAATTAAAGAAAAACCAAAAAATAGAAAAAAAATAGTAACATATAGTAAGTTAGAAGATAAAATATCTGAAATAATTAGATTTGTTAAAAAAGAAATTTCTAATAAAAATCAAATTTTCTGGGTTTGTCCTTTGATAGAAGAGTCGAAAAAAGTTGAACAACAATCTGTTGTAAATAAATTTAAGTATTTAGAAAAATATTTTAAGAATAGAATTGGATTAATTCATGGTTCACTTGATAAGGATGAAAGGAACAAAATTTTAAATAATTTCTTAGATAGAGAGTTGGATATATTGGTTTCAACCACTGTTATTGAGGTTGGAATTGATTTTCCTAATGCTAACGTAATTGTTATTGAAAATGCTGATAAGTATGGTTTATCCCAATTACATCAGTTACGAGGTCGTGTCGGCCGTGGTAGTAAACAATCTTACTGTATATTGATGTTTAAATCCTCACTAAGTGAAAATGCAAAAAAAAGAATTAACATTCTAAAAAGTTCAGATGACGGTTTTGTAATTTCTGAGGAAGATATGAAATTACGTGGATATGGAGATTTGTTAGGATTTAAGCAAAGTGGAATTAAAAATTTTAGATTAGCTGATCCCATATTAAATGAAGATTTATTCTTACTTGCTGAGGCAGAAGTAAAAAAATTAGAGATGAAAGGTGATAATTTCAGTAAATATAATAAATTATTAAAATTATACGATCGAGCCTCAATAATTAACGAAATTTCTTAAATTTTTTTTGGATCTGAAGTACCGGCTGAAACAATAAATTTAGAAGCTTCTTCAAAAGTCATATCTAAATAAATAACTTCATCTTTGGGAAACATTAATAAAAATCCACTTGTAGGATTTGGTGTTGTTGGAACAAATACATTAATAAGATTAGTATTTGTTTTTTTTGATATTTCACCATCGTTTTCTCTGGTCGCAAACCCTACTGCCCAACTACCTTTTCTCGGATACTCAACTAAGACTACACTTTTCTTTGATCCTTTTTTTGGTGCTAATGTTTCAGTCATTTGGCCAATTGCTGAATAAATTGTTCTAAGAATTGGTATTCTTTTTAATATATCATTAAATATTTTAAGTATTTTTTTTCCAATAAATGAAAGAGATAAACTTCCAATTATTGTAATAAAAATTATAGCTAATAATATTTCCAAACCTGGTATTGCAAAAGGCAAGTAACTATTTGGATTTAATTCGTTTGGTATTAATTTTGACGATATAGATATAAAAAATCTAGTTAAATATAATGTGATACCTATTGGAACAAGAACAACTATTCCTGCTATAAAATAGTTTCTAAGTCTTCCAAGGATTGAAATGCCTCTTCTCTTTAATTTTGCCATAAATTAACTGTAACTTGCATATAAGACAAATACGACTGCCAGTACAAATAGTACTATTAAAATTTTGTTATTAAGTATCATATAAATAATTATAAAAAAGGTGTAATATATTAAGTAAAAAAAGTGAATAGAAGAAATTTCATACATTTATTTGGTTGTAGTTGCTTATCTTTTGGCCTATCTGCATGTGGTAGTGCACCGATAACAGATCGAAAACAACTAAAATTAATTCCCGAATCTAACCTCAATGCGAAAGCTGCTCAATTATATGAAAAGGTAAAAGAGAAAGAAACTTTAAGTGATGATGCTAAAACATTAAATCAAATAAAAGAAATTGGATCCAAAATTGAATATTCAATATCAGAATACTTTGACCGTAATAATATACCTGACCCAACTATAAATTTTGATTGGGAATATATACTTATTGATAAAAAAAAAGTTAAAAATGCTTGGTGTATGCCTGGAGGTAAAATAGCTGTTTATACAGGTCTATTAGATATAACTAAAAATGAAGATGGATTGGCAGCTGTAATGGGTCATGAAATTGCTCATGCTGTTGCAAAACATTCAGTAGAGAGAGCAAGTAGAGGTGTTTTGTTAAATACTGGTACAGCTATTTTAGATATAGCCACTAAAGGTAAAGTATCTCAGATAAATAGAACCACAGGGATGAATGCTGTCGGTTTATTATCACAAATAGGAATTATGAATCCCTTCAATAGAAAGCAAGAGAGTGAAGCTGATTATCTTGGTTTGATATTTGCATCATTATCTGGTTATGACATTAGGGAAACAATCAAAGTTTGGGAAAGAATGAAAGAAGCTAAAAAAGGGAAAGAACCACCAGAATTTATGTCTACTCACCCATCATCAACAAATAGAATTAATAATATTACAAATTGGATAAACGAAATTATTATTAAATATCCGCCTATTGCATAAGTGGTGAGCCCTGATGGACTCGAACCATCGACCCATTCCTTAAAAGGGAATTGCTCTACCAACTGAGCTAAGGGCCCCCAAGAAGCGTTTTTATATTGATTTTTTTTTATTAATCAATGTTAAAAATTTACAATTTATTGATGTACTTATCGTGAAATTCATCAAAAGTACCATGTTTTATATTGTCTCTGATGTTTCTCATTAAATCTTGATAAAAGTTGATGTTATTAAGGGTCAGAATCATTGAGGCCAACATTTCGTTGGTATTAAATAAATGATTTAAATAATTCTTAGAATACTTATTTAAATTGAACTTTGTGACACTTCTGTCCAGTGGAGTATTATCATTTTTATATTTTGAGTTTCTAATTTGAATTTGTCCTTCCCAAGTAAAAGCCAAACCAGTTCTCCCAGATCTAGTTGGCATTACACAGTCAAACATATCAACACCTCTCTTAACTGCACCAAGTATATCAGATGGAGTACCAACACCCATTAAATATCTTGGTTTTTCTTTAGGCATATGATCTTTTATTCCATCAAGAACATCAAACATTTCATCTTGTGTTTCCCCTACTGCCAATCCTCCTAGAGCATATCCATTAAATCCAATATCGATAAGATTGTTTAAAGATTTGATTCTTAGATTATTAAATAATCCACCTTGTACAATTCCAAATAAACCTTTGTGGTCATTTATTCCAAATGCATCTTTTGATCTTTTTGCCCACTCTGATGATAATTCCATTGATTTTTTAATTTTGTCATAATCTTTAGTATTTTTAGGGCATTCATCCATAACCATTACTATGTCTGAGTTCAAACCTTTTTGAATTCTTATGCTTTCTTCAGGGCTTAAAATAAAAGTTTTACCATCTATATGTGATTGAAAAATTGCACCTTTATCTCTATCGATTTTATTTAATTTTGACAGAGACATAACTTGAAAACCACCTGAGTCCGTTAAAATTGGTAAATCACAATTCATGAATTCATGAAGTCCTCCAACACTTTCGATTCTTTCAACACCAGGTCTTATCATTAAATGATAAGTATTTGATAAGATGATCTCACTACCTGTTTTTTTTATATCTTCTAAAAAAACACCTTTAACAGTTGCTTGAGTACCAACTGGCATAAATGCAGGAGTATTTATATTGCCTCTATGGGTCTCTATAACTCCTACTCTTGCATAATTTTGAGTATGATGAACATTAAAATTGAAATCTTTCAATGACATTCATTATTTAATTATTGAGATTTAAAACTAATAATTTTATCTGGATTTGAAACTGCTCCGTTATTGCCATCACCTTTTGTAATCATATCAACAAATTCCATTCCTTCTATTACTTTTCCAAAAACAGTATATTGTCTATCTAGGAAAGGTGCTGGTTTAAAACATATAAAAAATTGACTATTGGCGCTATTAGGATCTGACGATCTTGCCATAGAAACGGTTCCTCTATCATGAGGAAGGTCATTAAATTCTTGATTTAAATCTGGTAAATCAGATCCACCAATACCCGCTCTTCTTAAATCGAAATCTTTTGAAGATGAATTTCCAAATTTTACATCACCTGTTTGTGCCATAAACCCATCAATTACTCTATGAAAAACAACATTATCATATTGTCCTGAGTCTGCTAACTCTTGTATTCTTTTAACATGATTTGGTGCAACGTCTGGGTACATTTCAATTTTTACATCACCGTCTTTTAATTTTAAAATCATTATATTCTCCTTTGCTATTAAATTTGTTGATAAAAAAATAAAAAAAATAATTAAAATATTTAAAAATTTATTCATAAACCTCTTTCAATGATTTAATTGTACTTTTGGTCGTAAATTTTTTCAAATCACCATTATGTTGAGCGATTTCTTTAACAAACCTAGATGATATTATTTGATTTTCAACATCTGACATTAAAAAAATTGTCTCAACTTGATTATTAAGTTTTCTATTCATTCCAGCTAATTGGAACTCATACTCAAAATCAGAAACTGCTCTTAAGCCTCTTAAGATTATATTTGATTTATATTTTTTACAAAGGTCTGTTGTCAAAGTATTAAATTTTATAACATCAACCTTATTCTTTTTAAATTTCAGATCTACATAAAGAGCTCTTTTAACAATTTCTATTCTTTCATCTAATGAGAATAGGAAGTTTTTCTGATTTCCATCTGAAATACCTACAATTACTTTATCTACTATCTTAAGTGATTTTTTAATGACATCTATATGGCCAAAAGTAATTGGATCAAAAGTTCCTGGATAGATAGCTATATTTTTCATTAAATAAGATTATCATCTAATTTAATAGCAGAAACTACTTTTTCATCACCAGTCAGTTTAATTATTCTGACACCTTGAGTATTACGACCAGCTATTCTTATTTCTTTAACAGCTGTTCTTATCACTCTACCTTTATTTGTTGAAATTAATATTTGATCTCCTTGAAAAACTGGAAATGATGAAGAAACATTCCCGTTTCTTTGTGAATTGACAATACCAATAATTCCCTTTCCACCTCTATTTGTAACTCTATAATCATAATGAGATGTTCTCTTACCATAACCATTCTCTGTAATAGACAAAATGAATTTTTCTTTAGCTTTAATTTCAGATTTTTGGTCTTTAGTTTTTGCTTTCTTATTTGAGTCATGATCAATAATAGACAGAGATACGATAGTATCATTTTCTGCTAAATTAATACCTCTTATACCTTTTGATGATCTACCTTTGAAAACTCTAAGTTTTTTTGACTCAAACCTTATGCATTTTCCTAATTTAGTACTTAAAATTATATCCTGATCATCTCTACAAATTTTAACACCAATAATTTTATCATTACCGTCAAGTTTCATTGCAATTTTACCTGAAGCATTAATTGAGGTAAAATCTTCAAGATTATTCTTTCTAATTTTTCCTTCACTTGTTGCAAAAATGATATGCATGTCTTTTGTATCAACATCACTATCTGGAAATGGCATAATTGAACTAATTGATTGATGATTTTTTAGAGGAAGAATATTAAATAAAGACTTACCTTTTGATGCAGCTGATCCTTCCGGAATTTTCCAAGCTTTAACTTTGTATGCTAATCCTTCTGTAGAGAAAAATAGTACAGATGTGTGAGTGTTTACCGATAATGTTTGTACTACAGAATCTTCATCTCTTGTCTTAATTCCAGTTTTGCCTTTACCACCTCTTTTTTGCTGTTTAACATTACTTAAAGCGCCTCTTTTAATGTATCCTTGTAAAGTAATTGTAATTATTACAGACTCTTTTTGAATAGTTTCTTCAATATTATAGTTTAATACAGCATCTATAATCTGGGTTCTTCTCGGAGATGAGAATTTCTCTTTAATTTGAGATAACTCATTACTTATTACTTTTAATAGTTCAGTTTTAGAATTTATTATTTTTTTATACTTTGTAATCAATTCAGATAATTTTTTTATTTCTTCTTCAATTTCATTAATTCCAAGGGCAGTTAATTTTTGTAATCTAAGTTCTAGTATTGATGTAACTTGAGTCTCAGATAAATTATATGATCCTTTATAATTTTTACTATCAACTAATTTAATTAATTTTGCAGATTTTGTTATTTTCCATTTAGTTTTTATAAGAGTATTTTTTGCTTCTTCTGGATTTTTTGAAGATCTAATAATTTTTATTACTTTATCTATATTTTCTACACTAACAGATAAACCAAGTAATACATGAACACGATCTTCGGCTTTTTTTAAATCATATTTAGTTTTTTTAATGACTACATCTTCTCTAAATTTTAAAAAGTTTTCTAAAAAATCTTTTAATGAACATGTTTTAGGTTTATTATCAACAATGGCTAATGAATTAAAACCGAATGAAGTTTCAATGGATGTATATTTATAAAGTTGTCTTTTGATTGTCTCGGGCTCAACGCTTCTTCTTAGATCGATTGCAACTCTTATACCTTCTCTATTAGATTCATCTCTAATGTCACTTATACCCTCGATTTTTTTGTCTCTAACCAATTCTGCAATTTTTTCATTTAAGTTAGATTTGTTTACTTGATAAGGTATTGAAGTAATTACTAATCTATCTTTACCATTTTTAAGATTTTCTACATTTATCTCACCTCTAATTTTAAAAGAACCTCTGCCAGTTTTGTATCCTTCTCGAATAATATCTTTACCGATAATAACTCCACCAGTTGGAAAATCAGGGCCAGGTATATGCTTCATTAACTCTTTAACTTTAATATCTTTATTTTTTATAAGCGCTAAAGTTCCATCAATAATTTCACCAAGATTATGTGGTGGTATACTAGTAGCCATACCAACAGCGATACCTCCGGCTCCATTTACCAAAAGATTAGGATATTGAGCTGGCAATACTGTGGGTTCTTGCTCAGTTTCGTCGTAGTTACTTTTAAATGAGACAGTATTTTTTTCTATATCATCAATCAAAAATTGAGATATTTTTGCAAGTTTTGTTTCTGTATACCTCATTGCTGCAGGTGGATCACCATCTATTGAACCAAAATTACCCTGACCATCAATTAAAGGAACACTCATTGAAAAATCTTGAACCATTCTAACCAAGGCGTCATACACAGCTTGATCACCATGTGGATGATATTTACCAATTACGTCTCCAACAATTCTTGCAGATTTTCTAAATTGTTTTGACCAATCAAAACCACCTTTGTGCATTGCATATAAAATTCTTCTGTGAACAGGTTTAAGTCCGTCTCTTATGTCGGGTAATGCCCTACTAATTATTACGCTCATGGCGTAAGATAAATATGATGAACTCATTTCATCATACATCGAAATTGGTTTAATATTTAAATCTTTAGTTACTTCGTTTTTTTGCATTTATTTAGAAAGGGATATCGTCGTCTAACTCGTTTTGAGCCATAGAACTATCATCAAAACTTTGTTTGTTGTCTTGAGATGGAATTGAATTTTGATTTCCTCCACCTAACATTGTTAATGATGAATTGTATCCTTGAATTAAAATTTCAGTAGAATATTTATCCTGACCTGATTGTTCATCTTTCCATTTTCTAGTAGTCAGTTGTCCTTCAACGTATACTTGTGCTCCTTTTTTTAAATATTGTTGAACTACATTTACTAGTCCTTCATTGAAAACAACTACTCTATGCCATTCAGTTTTTTCCTTTTTTTCACCGGTATTTTTATCTTTCCATGATTGACTGGTAGCTAGGCTTAATCTTGCTACACTTTTACCGTTAACCATTTGTTTAACTTCTGGATCTGCGCCTAATCGACCGATTAAAAGTACTTTATTTAAGCTTCCTGCCATAATATTTATATATTTGAAATGTTATTTATAACATTAATAGGCTTGAATATTAATTTTATTAATCTAAAGCAACTAAAATTATGCTTAAAAAGATACTTATTAAGGGCGCAAAAGAGCACAATTTAAAGAATATTTCACTAGAGATTCCTAAAGACAAATTTGTTGTAATAACGGGTCTATCTGGGTCAGGAAAATCATCATTAGCATTCGATACTGTCTATGCAGAAGGTCAAAGACGATATGTTGAAAGTTTATCTGCATACGCAAGACAGTTTTTAGACAAAATGAAAAAACCAAATGTAGATTTAATCGAAGGTTTGAGTCCAGCAATTTCAATAGAACAAAAAAATACTTCTAAAAATCCAAGATCAACAGTTGCAACTGTAACCGAAATATACGATTACATGAGAGTACTTTATGCAAGAGCTGGAATACCCTACTCTCCATTCACTGGTAAACCAATTACTTCACAAACTATTAGTCAAATTGTTGATAAGATTAAAGAATTACCAAAAAAATCTACAATATATTTATATGCTCCAGTCGTGCGAGGACGTAAGGGTGAATATAAAAAAGATATATTGGGATACAAAAAAAGAGGATTTAGAAAAATCAAAGTTGATGACCAATTGTATGATATTGAAAGTGTTCCAGAATTAAATAAAAAACTTAAACACGATATTTCAATCTTAGTTGATAGAATTGTGATAAATTCATCATTAGGAAACAGATTAGCTGAAAGTGTTGAAACAGCTGTTAATTTAGCAAATGGATTACTTTTTGTTGAATATGAAAATGAAACACTTCCAAAAAAATACAGAAAAATTGAAAAATTAATTTTCTCAACCAAATTTGCTTGTCCTGAAAGTGGTTTTACTATTGAAGAGATTGAACCAAGACTTTTCTCATTCAACAGTCCGTATGGAGCTTGTGAAGAATGTGAAGGTATTGGGATGAAACTAAATGTTGATCCAAATTTAGTTGTTCCAAATGAAAAAAAATCTATCGCAGATGGTGCAATTGAACCTTGGGCAAAATCTACATCAATGTATTACGCACAAACATTGGCATCTTTATCTAAACATTATGGTTTTTCATTAGATGATAAATGGTCAAAACTAACAAAAAAAATTAAGGATGTAATTTTGTATGGATCTGATGATGAAGAAATTAAATTTACTTATGACGATGGCTATGAGAAGTATTCGCATAAAAAAACCTTTGAAGGTGTTGTCAATAATCTAGAGAGAAGATATTTAGAAACAGATAGCGATTGGAAAAGAGAAGAAATTGCTCAATATCAATCTGATACAAAATGTGAAAGATGCAATGGTTATCGATTAAAAGATGAAGCTCTGTGTGTTAAAATAAATGAATTAAACATAAGCCAAGTTACAGAAAAATCAATTTTTGATGCTAAGGAATGGTTTAGATCTTTAGAAGTTAAATTAGACAAAAGACAAATTAAAATTGCTCAACATATATTAAAAGAAATTAATGAACGTTTAGATTTTCTTTTAAATGTTGGTCTTGATTATTTAACTTTATCTAGAGAGTCTGGAACATTATCTGGTGGTGAAGCACAAAGGATTAGACTAGCTTCACAAATAGGATCAGGTTTAACTGGAGTTCTATACGTTTTAGATGAACCATCAATTGGTTTACATCAAAAAGATAATGTTAAGCTTATAGATGCATTAAAAAGATTAAGAGACTTAGGTAATACTGTTATTGTTGTTGAGCACGATACAGAAACAATGGAGAATGCAGATCATATAATAGATTTAGGACCTGAAGCTGGAAATAAAGGTGGAGAAATTGTTGCTGAAGGTACGTATGAGCAAATTTTAAAAAATGACAAAAGTATTACTGGAAGATATTTATCAAATAAGAGTTTCATACCTATTCCAAAAAATAGAAGACTTGCAAAAAATGGTAGATTTTTAGAAATCAATGGTGCATCTGGAAATAATTTAAATAACGTAAATTTAAAAATACCTTTAGGTAGTTTCACTTGTGTTACTGGTGTATCTGGAAGTGGTAAATCTACTTTGATACTTCAAACTTTATACAATGCATTAAATCTTACTTTGAATAATAATAAATCTAGAAAAATTCCTCAGCCATTTAGAGGATTTAAAGGAATAGAATTAATTGATAAAGTTATAGATATAGATCAATCACCAATTGGTAGAACTCCTAGATCAAATCCTGCTACATATACTGGAGCTTTTGGTCCTATAAGAGACTGGTTTACCAATTTACCTGAAGCAAAAAGTAGAGGCTATAAACCTGGAAGATTTTCCTTCAATGTAAAGGGTGGGAGATGTGAAGCATGTGAAGGAGATGGTGTAATTACTTACGAAATGCACTTTCTTCCTGATGTTTACATAACATGCGATGAATGCAAAGGTACTAGATACAACAGAGAAACATTAGAGATTAAATTCAAAGATAAGAGTATTGCAGATGTTTTAAATATGACTGTTGATGAAGGATGTGAGTATTTTGAAAATATTTCAAACATCAAAACTAAACTTCTAACGTTAAAGAAAGTTGGTCTTGGCTACATAAAAATTGGTCAGCAAGCTACAACTCTTTCTGGTGGAGAGGCTCAGCGTATAAAGCTTGCTAAAGAATTATCTAAAAGATCTACAGGAAGAACAATGTATATATTAGATGAACCAACTACTGGATTGCATCAACATGATATAAAAAAACTTTTGGAAATTTTACACACATTTGTTGCAACGGGTAATTCAGTTGTAGTTATTGAGCATAATTTAGATGTTATCAAAACTGCAGATTATATTGTGGATATGGGACCCGAGGGCGGTGTTAAAGGTGGAAATATTATTGCTGAAGGCAAACCCGAAGAAGTTGCAAAGGTGAAAGATAGCTATACAGGTAAATTTTTAAAGCCTTTATTAGATACAAAATTTAAAAAAACCGCTTAATCTTTATAGAAAAATAATATAAAATCATCTTATAGATGACTTCAATATTACAATCATTATCAAAAACTGTTCATTTATCATTGGCTATTGCAATATTACTATTCATTGGTCTTTACATAGGTAATGGTGGATTTGATTTTGATGTTTTATTTTGGAGCTGGTTATTAAGATACGTACATGTAACTGTAAGTATTATGTGGATTGGTTTACTGTGGTATTTCAATTTTGTTCAAATTCCCAACATGGCTAAAATTCCAGACGAACAAAAACCAGCAATAGGCAAAGTTATAGCTCCTGCAGCATTATTTTGGTTTAGATGGGCAGCGCTATTTACAATTATATCAGGATTATTATTAGCCTATTTTAATGGATACGTTCATCAAGCGATGACATTAGGAATTGGATCTGGCGGTGGAAAAAATACTGCAATAGGAATTGGAATGTGGTTAGGATTAATAATGGCATTCAATGTTTGGTTTGTTATCTGGCCAAATCAAAAAAGAGCTTTAGGTATGGTTGAGTGTGAACCTGAAGTTAAAGCTAAGTCAGCAAAGACTGCAATGCTGTTTTCTAGAACAAACACACTTTTATCATTACCAATGTTGTTAACAATGGTAGCAGCACAAAATCTTTATTAATTATTCTTTTTCTTCCTTAACAATCGTTCTTTGGCTAACTTTTAAAGAAACCAACACTGGGTTTGCAATATAAATAGATGAATAAGTTCCAAAAATTACTCCTAATATCATTGCTAATGAAAATCCTTTTAATATTTCTCCACCAAAAATAAATATAGATAAAAGTGCCAACAATGTAGTAACTGAAGTTATTATTGTTCGTGATAAAGTTTCATTTATTGAGATATTTGTAAGTTCAAATATTTTAACATCTGCATATTTACGCAAATTTTCTCTAACTCTATCAAATATTACAACTGTATCATTCATTGAATATCCAACTATTGTTAAAACAGCTGCAACGATAGAAAGATTGATTTCTAATGAAAATACAGAAAATACTCCTAATGTAATTATAACGTCATGAAATAAAGCTAAAATAGCTCCAAGACTAAATTGCCACTCAAATCTGATCCATATATATAAAAGCATAGCTGCTAAAGATAAAGCTATCGCTATTACACCTGATCTCAAAAGCTCTGCACTAACTTTTGGCCCAACATTTTCTACTCTTCTAAAATCAACAGTGCCTATCGAATTTGATAGCTTAGTTTTTATCTCCTCTATAAATTGTGGGTCATTTGAATTTTGTTTTTCAAATTTAACTACAAAATCTGTTTCATTACCAAAATTTTTCACTGAAACATCACCAAGATTCATTTGATTAAAACTATCTCTTATTTTTGTGATATTAGCAGAAGATTTGTCAGTCCTTAGCTCTATTAAAGTACCCCCTTTAAAATCAACACCAAAATTCAATCCTTTAAAAACTAAGAAAACTAAGGAAGCAATAATTAATATACCTGAAAGTATATTAAAACTTTTATAAAACTTATTAAAATATATTGTTTTCATTATATAAGTTTTTCCTTATGTTTATTTTTGATGACATAGTAAGCAGTAATCAAACGAGCAATGAAATATACTGAAAATAGTGTTGTAAGTATTCCAACTCCAAGCGTTATAGAAAAGCCTTTGATTGGACCTGATCCCATAAAAAAAAGGATTACAGCAGCGATTAAAGTTGTAATATTGGCATCTAAAATTGTTGTTCGTGATTTTGTATACCCAGAATCAAAGGCTACAATTGAATTATTTTCATTTTTTAATTCTTCTTTAATTCTCTCAAAAATTAAAACATTTGCATCAACAGCCATACCTACTGTTAAAATAATACCTGCAATTCCAGGGAGTGTAAGAGTTGCTTCAAATAATGTTAGAATACCGACTAATAAAAATAAATTAGAAATTAAGGCTAAGTTAGCAATTAAGCCAAAAAATCTATATTTATAAAACATAAAGGCAACGACTAAGATAAATCCTATTATCAATGACATAATTCCTGCATTAATTGAGTCTTTTCCAAGGTCAGGACCTACAGTTCTTTCTTCGATAATATTAAGTGGAGCCGGCAAAGCACCCGATCTTAAAAGTAAAGCTAAATCTGTTGCTGATTGAAAGGTGAAATTACCAGATATCTGTCCATTTCCTCCAATAATTGGTTCTCTGACTTCAGGAGCGCTAATAATTTTTCCATCCAAAACAATTGCTAACCTTTTTCCAACACCATTTGAAGTCGCTTTACCAAACTTTTTTGCTCCTACCCTATCTAAACTAAATGAAACAACAGTCTCATTAGTTTGATTATTCATAGTTGGCTTGGCATCCATAAGATTATCACCACTTAAAACAATTCGTTTACTAACAATGGCTTCACTAGAGCCATCTTCAAAAGAAAGTTTTTCTGTTCCAAATGATTCTTCAGAACTACTGGATATAAATTGGAATGTTAGGTTTGCTGTTTTACCTAATAAAGATTTAATTCTACCAGGATCGTCTAATCCTGGCAACTCAACAAGAATTCTATCATTACCTCTTTTTAAAATATTTGGCTCATTAGTTCCTACTTCATCAACTCTTCTTCTTACAATTTCAATTGCTTGATCTAATGATGAATTTTTTAACAATACTAATCCATAGTCAGAAAATTCTAACTTGAATGAGGTATCCATGTTTTCAAAGTTAAATTGATGGGATTTATATTGTTGAAAATAAGGATTTATCTCACTTTTATCATCATCTAAAAGAGATTTAACATCCTCAATCTTAGAATTTTCAACATCGAATATAATTGACTTATCCTCAATTACAAAATTTCTAACCTTAATATCTTTATCTTTGAAAAATTTTTTAAACTCTAATACTTTACTTTGCAATCTTTGAGTAATGACTGGTTCGTTATCTATCTCTAACAATAAATAAGAGCCACCTTGTAAATCTAATCCTAATTTTATATTTTTTGAGAAAAATTCATCATCAACTTTTGTAAAATTGGAAATAGTAAAATATGAAATAATAAGTGTAAAAATTAAAACACTAAAAACTCTTAATTTAGAAAAATATAACACTTTAGGAAGTTATTATTTTTTTGGTTCAGCTTTAGTAACTAGTCCTTGTATTCCTGTAGCTCGAACAATTTCAACTTTAACATTATCAGCTATCATAACTTCTACTTTTTCATTATCGATAACTCGTTCTACAGTGCCAACGATACCCCCAGAAGTAATAACTTTATCTCCACGCTTTAAAGCTTCAACCATAGCCTTATGTTCTTTAACTTTCTTTTGCTGGGGTCTAATTAAGAAAAAGTAAAATATTACGAATATTAAAATTAGGGGTATAAATTGTCCAATTCCTGCGTCCATGTTAAGTCCTTAAAAAGTTAACGATTATTTATACTATATACTTTTAGAAGACAACTCTTAATTGATACCTATTTTCTCCATATTGTTCATATATGGTCTTAGTTTTTCAGGAATAGTTATTGAACCATCCTCAGTTTGATAATTTTCTAATATCGCAATTAAAGTTCTACCAACGGCAAGTCCGCTCCCATTTAAAGTACCAACAAATTCATTTTCGTTTTTATTATTTTTATATCTAGCTTTCATTCTTTTAGCCTGAAATGTTCCACATGAAGAACAGCTTGATATTTCTCTATATTTATTTTCAGATGGAAGCCAAACCTCTATGTCATAAGTTTTTTCTGCACTAAAACCCATATCACCAGTGCTTAAAATAATTTTTCTGTAAGGTAATTGCAAATCATCTAAAATTTTAGTTGCACAATTAGTCATTCTCTCTAATTCATCAATGCATTTATTATTTTCTACAATACTGACTAATTCAACTTTATAAAATTGATGTTGTCTAATCATGCCCTTTGTATCTTTACCATAACTTCCTGCTTCTTTTCTAAAACAAGGTGTTGATGCAACTAATCTCATTGGCAAAGATTTTAGATTTAATATCTGATTTTTAACCATATTAGTTAAGATCACTTCAGCAGTAGGGATTAAAAACTTTCTATCATTTTTATCATCAAACTTAATTTCGAATTGATCATTTTCAAATTTGGGCAATTGGCCAGTTCCAAACATAGTGTTGTCTGTAGCCATTAAAGGTGGAGAGATTTCAGTGTAGCCATTATTATTTACATGTGTATCAATCATAAAATTAGAAATTGCTCTTTCTAATGATGCTAATTTGTCTTTAACAAAAACAAATCTTGATCCAGTTGTTTTTGTTGCTAAATCAAAATCTAACATATTCAGTTTTTCACCAATTTCATAATGAGATTTTGGTTTAAAACTCATTTCTTTAATTTTACCAGATTTTACAACCTCTTTATTACTATTTTCATCCTTACCTACAGGGACATCATTCAATGGTAAATTAGGAATATTACTTAATATCTGATCAAGTTGGTCTTTAACATTTTTTTGATTTTTACTTAAATCATCTATTTTATTTGAAATTTCTTTTGACTTTTCAAAAAGGGTTTCATCTTTAGATTTAGAAATAGATTTTTTTTCCATTTCTAATTTTTCTTTTTCTTGAATTAATTTTCTATTTTCTTCATCAAGATTTAATATTTGGTCAAAGTCTACATCAACGTTTCGATTTTTAATTGTATTTTTAAAATTATCGATATCTTTTCTAATATCCTTAATATTGTGCATTTCTCTCTTGAGCTTTCTTTTCGATAATATTTACAGAAAAAATTGATAATTCATATAAAATTAACAAAGGTATTGCTAAACCTATTTGTGTAATTGGATCTGGTGGAGTTAATATTGCAGCAGCAGCAAATATTATTACAACAAAATATTTTCTTCTTTCTCTTAAATAAGTTGAATTTACAACTCCTATTCTTGCAAGCAAACTTAATACAACTGGTAGCTGAAAACTTAATCCAAATGCAAAAATTAACTTCATCACAAGAGATAAGTATTCATTAACTTTAGCTTCTAATTGAATCGGTAAGCCAGTCCCAAGTCCTGCACTTTCAAATGATAAAAAGAATTTAAATGCTAGTGGCATAATTAGATAATAAACAAGCATACCTCCTAGTAAAAAAAGTATTGGTGTAATTACTAAGTAAGGCATAATTGCTTTCTTTTCATGGGTGTATAATCCTGGTGCAATAAATTTCCAAATTTGAATAAGGATATATGGACTGGTCACAAAGAAAGCAGCAAAAAAAGAAACTTTAAGATATGTTAAAAATGTTTCTTGAAGAGCAGTAAAAATTAATCTTCTATCAACATTATCATCCTTTACAGCATTAGCGTAAGGTTCAACTAAAAATCCATATATGTATTCAGAAAAATAGTAACAAACTACAAATAATACTGCTAAGAAGATAAATGAATTTATTAGTCTTTGTCTTAATTCAGTAAGATGACTTATAAAGCCTGTTTCTTTTTTTTTAGCTGTCATCTTTAGGTTTATCCTCTTTCATAATTTCAGTATTTTTTTTTAATTCTTCTTTAATTGAAACATCCGTTATTTCTGTAACTTGATTTTGAACATCTGAAAAATATCTCTTAGCAGAACCTATCCATGATCCAACTTTTTTTAACATCACAGGAAAGTCTTTTGGTCCTACAACTATTATTGCAATAGATACTATTATTAATATTTCAAACCAGCCGATCTGTGGCATTGATTACTCTTTTTTGTCTGAGTCTTGATTTTCAGATATATTTTTTGGTTGGCTATCTTCTGTAGCATCTGTAGCCATACCTTTTTTAAAACTTTTAATTCCTTTAGCAACATCACCCATTAAACTAGAGATTTTACCTCTACCAAAAAGTAATACTACTAAAATTACTACAATTGCAATTTGCCAAAATCCTATACTCATGATTACTTATAACCTTATAATTTTAGTTTTAAAACTATTTTTTTATTTATCGTTATCAGTATTAAGAGTGCTATTAAGCATCTCATCTATATCAGAGTATATATTTTCCTTTTTATCCTCTTGTTTTTCTTTATAGAATTTGCCTGTTCCAAATATAGATGCATCTACACTAGATGTATCAATAAGACCTGCGGTTCCTAATTCATCAACGGTTGGAAGATCTGACAATTTTTGGAGATTGAAATGACTTAAAAAGTCATCTGTTGTTCCATATTGAATAGGTTTACCAGGGGCATCTTTTCGACCTTGAGGTCTAACCCAGTTCAATTCCATCAATATCTCAAGTGTATTATTTCCAAACGCTACTCCACGAATTTCTTCTATTTCAGCTCTAGTGACTGGTTGATGATAGACAATAATTGCAAGTGTTTCTATCGCAGCCTTTGATAATTTTTTTTCAACAGTTTTTTGTTGAGACATTAATGAGGATAAATTTGGTGAAGTTCTAAAAGACCACTTATTGGATATACAGACTAAATTTATTCCACGATCAGAGTAAAAATTCTGAAGTTTTAGTAAAGATTTTTCAACATCTGTCTTTTTTGAAATTTTATTTTCAATAGTTTCAATATTTAAAGGCTCTGCTGCTGCAAAAACAATAGCTTCTATTTCTTTATCAACATCACTTAATTTAGATGGAAATGATACAACATTATTTTTTTTTAATTTATTCATTAGATTTTTTTAATATATATATCCTCAAATAAATTATCTTGTTTAATAGATATATTGCCTTCTTTTGCAAGCTCTAAAGATCCAGCAAAAATTCCTGCATTACCTGTCTTACTTAAAGTTTTAGAATTTCTAAAATTTTTTGGTATTAGATCAGTCATATTTTTCCAATCATTTAAATTATTGTAAAACTCCTTTATAACTTTAATACCTTCTTCAGTAGTAAATACTGGGAGTTTTGGAATATTCATTCTCTGAAAATCTTTTGTCATTACGATATTTGAATACGTTTTTAATAATTCAAACAATGTTAATGAATATTGAGAATTATAAATTGATCTCATTCCACTTTTTGAACCTCTCATAAAAATATCTTTGCCTAATCTTTTTCTGCTCAACATCTGAGAAGACAATAATCTTATTAATTCTAGTTTTTTAAGTTGAAGCTTTAATTTCTCTGCTACTTCAAGAGCTTTAAATTCCTCTTCTTCTGTTTCTGGTAATAGTAGTTTAGATTTAAGATAAGTTAACCAAGTAGCCATTAGCAAATATTCTGAGGCTAATTCTAAATTTAAATTTTCAGTTTTTGTTATAAAATCATGAAATTGATCTGCTAATTTGGTGATTGATATATTTTCCAAGTCAACTTTTTGTGATTTTGCTAAATCTAAAAGTATTTCTAATGATCCAGAGTAATTACTAAGATCAACATTAAATTCTAAAGAATCACTCATGGATTTAAATTTAACTTATTATTTGAATTAATTTAGAAGTTTTTTTTACAATAAAATCATCGATATAAGGTGAATTTTGACCTACCACATTCATTTCTCTCATTTTTCCATTGCAATGAAGCACCAAATTACAACCTGCACGAAAAGATTTAATAACGTTATTTTTTAAATTACCTTTAAGAGCACCCATAGAAATATCATCTGACATTAATATTCCCTTGAATGATATTTCTCTTCTAATCATTTTTATGATTTTTTTAGAATGTGAAACGTTATTTATCGGATCAAGTTTCTTAAACAACAAGTGACCGGTCATACCTAAAACAGATTTTTTTTTGGTAAATGGAAAAAAATCATATTTTTTAAGATACTTTAGATCTTTGTCTATAATTGGTAATTTATAATGACTATCAACTTTAGCTAAACCATGACCTGGAAGATGTTTAATTACTGTACCAACCCTATTTTCATGAAATTTTTCGATAGATATATCGCCAATTTTAGACAGAGTTTTTTTATCATTTGAATAGGATCGATCACCTATAATTTTATGAGACTTATTTCGTCTTAAATCCAATACGGGAACTGTATTAATATTAATACCAATAAGTCTTAACAAATAGGATATTTGCTTAACATAAACATTGAAATAAATATCAAATTTTTTTCTATCTTTTGAATATAAATCACCAAAATATTTTGCACTAAAAATGGAATTATCTATGAATTTTCTTAATCTACTTACTCTTCCACCTTCTTCATCAATTAAAATTGGATAATTAGAGTTTTTAAATATTTTTTTAATCGAACTAGTTAATTTTTGAACTTGATTGATTGATTTTATATTTCTTGAAAAAAGGATTATTCCCCATGGCTTATATTTTTTTAAAAAACTTACTTCACTTTTTTTTAAATTATGTCCACTAATGCCACATATAAAAGCTCTAGTTCTTTTAATCATTATATAACAATTCCCAAAAAGAATATTTTTTTGTGTTTTTATTTTTGTATTCTACATATTCAATAATGTTGTCCGTGTCATTTTTAAGAATAAATAGATTATTTTCGTTAGAGGAGATTTTTTCATCAATACTTGAAACTGCTCTATAAGATTTCTTGTAATTGTCGTTTGAAAAATAATATCTTAGAGTAAAGAATAGAAAGAAAAATATAATTATTAAATAAAATAGATATTTGAGCTCTTTTAGCATTACATTTTTTCAGGTGTATCAACACCTATAATATCCATTCCAGTTTTAATTGTTTTGGCAATAGATTTTAAAAATATTAGTTTTTCTATATTTATTGTTTTATCATTATTGATAAATCTTTTTTCAACATCATCTTTTCCCATATTCCAATATGAATGAAACTGTGATGATAACTCATATAAATATACAGGGATCCTATGAGGTTCTAGTTTTTTAGTGGAAACTTCTACACATTTAGGCCATTCAGATATTTTTTTAAAAATTTCAATTTCTTCATTATTAAATTGCATATTGTTATTTTCATTATCAATCTTGTCATCAATATTTTTATTTATATTTCTAAAAACTGATGAAATTCTAGCATAACAATATTGAACATAATAAAGCGGATTGTCTTTAGATTTTTCTTTTACTTTTGTAAAATCAAAATCTAATTCTGCATCATTGCTTCTACTTAGCATAATAAATCTTGTTGCATCTTTTCCAACCTCAGAAATTAAATCTTCAACGGTAATGTAATCACCTTTTCTTTTAGACATTTTAAAAGGTTTGCCATCTTTTATTAACTTAACAAGTTGGCTTACTTTACAAATTAATTTATTTTTTTCTCCAGATAATGCTTCAACAACAGATGTAATTCTTTTTATATAACCCGCATGATCCGCTCCTAAAATATTTATTAATTTATCAAAATTTCTGTTTAGTTTTGTATTATGATACGCAACATCTCCAGCAAAATAAGTCCATGTGTTGTCAGATTTTTGTAATGCTCTATCTTTATCATCCCCAAAATCTGTTGATCTAAAAAGTAACTGATCTCTTTCTATCCAATTAGTTGTGTCTTCTCCTTCGGGAGCTTTGATTTTTCCTATATATACAAATTTATCTTTTTTAAGTTTCTCAATAACCTTATCAACCTCTTTATTTTCAACTATTTCAGTCTCACTCGCAAAATTATCATGAATAATTCCCAAATTATTTAAATTGGTCTTAATGAGTTTAAGTGACTCTGTAATTGCTAATTTAGTAAGTGTTAACTTTATTTTTTCATAATCATCAAATTGTAAATCTTTATTATTATCTATAATATGTTGGGCTATATCCTTGATGTATTCACCTGGATATAAGTCATCCTCATTTAGTGGAAAGGTTTGATTATCTAATTTTTCTTTTATTCTCAAATATACAGATCTAGTAAAATGTAAAATTTGATTACCATGATCATTTACATAATATTCTTTTACAACTTCTTGATTGTTAAATTTTAACAAATTAGAAATAACATCACCTAGAATAGCACCTCTACAATGACCAACGTGTAATGGTCCAGTGGGATTTGCAGACACAAATTCAATTAAATGTTTCTTTTTAGAGCCATTAAGTGCTGCGCCAAAATTATTAAGATTATTTATATTTAAAAGAAATGAAGTCCAAAACTCTTTTTTTAAAATAATATTTATAAATCCAGGCTTTGCTATTTCTATCTTCTCAATATTATTATCGTCTTTAAAAATAATATCTTTCAATTTTTCAGCAATTTTAATTGGTGGTTCATTATTTGTTTTAGATAAAACCATTGCAACATTAGTTGACAGATCGCACTTAAATTTTTTAGGAGGTATGTCTACGTTTATACCAGATAAACTTTCAGGTAATAAAATTAGCTTTTCTTCACTTGCTAATTTAATTTTATCTAAAATTTTATTTAAGTATTCCTCAAATATATTCATTTTGATGCTCTATATAATTGTATGGCGTACCTATCGGTCATACCAGAAATATAATCAGATATAGCTCTTTCTTTGTTAGTTTTTAAATATTTAGTTTTAATGTATTTTTTTGGATTTTTGTTAATTACACTAAAAAGCTTTTTAATTATCTTTTTTCCTTCATTATTTTTTTTTAGTACATCTTTATTATTGTACATAGTTATTCTAAGGAAATCTCTAATCTCATTTATAGTTATTTTTAATTTGTTGGAAAAATCAACAATTTGATTTTTTTTATTTGATACATCTTTTTTTGTAGATATTTTATTTATTAAAATATTTCTTGTCGTTGTTTTTATTAAGTCTTGAACCATTAAATTTATAGAGTCTCTTATAGTTTGATATACGAGAATATCATTATTTTCACTTTTTAATTTGTTTTTATATGATTTTAAAATTTCATCAAAAAAAGAGATTTGTTTAAGATCGTTTAAAGTAAATAATTTAGCTTTTATTCCATCTTGAATATCATGGTTATTGTATGCAACGTCATCGGATATAGATGCAATTTGAGCCTCCAGTAAGGAGTTTTTTGAAAAATTAATTTTATTTTTTAAATTTTTCAAACCAATTAAATTATTTATTTTGACTAGCTTTGTTACCGGACCATTATGTTTAATAAGTCCATCTAATGTTTCTAAAGTTAAATTAAGACCTTCAAATTTAAAATATTTATTTTCAATGAACATTACTATCCTAAGTGTTTGAAGATTGTGGTCAAATCCCCCATATTCATACATACATTCATTTAGGGAATCTTCTCCCGCATGACCAAAAGGGGTATGACCTAAATCATGAGCTAAGCTTAATGTTTCAGCTAAATCATCATTTAAACCTAAATATTTAGAAATTGTTCTAGCAATTTGTGAAACTTCAATGGAATGTGTGATTCTGGTTCTATAATGATCTCCTTCAGTATTCACAAATACCTGAGTTTTGTGCTTCAATCTTCTAAAAGAGGTAGAATGAATTATTCTATCTCTATCTCTTTGAAAAGGTGATCTGAAAGGATTGCTCGCTTCTTTGAACAGTCTACCTTTTGAAGCAAATGTTCCTAATTTTGAGTAATTTTTCATTCTTTAAAAATGGCAAAATATTATTATATTGTTTTTATCAATGTTTAATTATGATTAAAGAAATTAAATTTACAGATAATGCTATAAAGCAGATAAACCATCTTCTTTCATCAAAAGATAAAGGGTCATTTTTTAGAATCGCTATTAAAGGTGGTGGATGTTCTGGATTTCAATATGATTTCTCATTTGATAACTCTGCTAAGGATGATGATCTACAACAAGATAATATTCTTATCGACAAAACATCGGCAGATTTACTAAAAGGATCTGAAGTTGATTTTGTAAAAGAATTAATCGGAGATTCTTTTAAAATAAACAACCCGCAAAGCAAATCTTCTTGTGGTTGTGGCGTATCTTTCTCGCTTTAATGATAATTAGTTCCTGGAATGTTAACTCTGTAAGAGCAAGAATTGAAAATATTAAAGAGTATTTAAAAAAATATTCACCAGATATTTTAATGATGCAAGAGATCAAAGCTCAAGATGAAAACTATCCTTACGAAGACTTTGAAAAATCAAATTACCAGAATTATGTATTTGGTCAAAAATCATATAATGGAGTTGCGATAATTTCTAAAAAAAAATTAGACAAAATTGAAAAAGATATTTTTAAAGACAAAAATAAACAATCTAGAATTATTACTGCAGATCTAAAACATAAATCAAAAACTATTAAATTAATAAACATATACACACCCAATGGAAATCCTGTTGATACAGAAAAATATACTTACAAATTATATTGGCTAGAAAGTTTAATTAAGAAGTTAAAAGATTATTTAAAAAAAAAAGAAAATATAATTATTGGTGGTGATTTTAATATAATTCCATCTGCAGAAGATGTTCATAATCCTAAAGGATATGAAAATGATGCATTATTTAGACTTGAGATAAGAAAAAAATTAAGAGAATTATTAAGTTTAGGTTTTCATGATGCATATAGATATATCCACCCTGATAAAGAAGGATATACTTTTTGGGATTACACAAGCGGTGCATGGCAAAAAAATAATGGCATGAGAATTGATCATTTCTTAGTTTCAAACTCAATTATAAATCTTGTGAAAGATGTTAAAATTAACAAATTTCCTCGTGGAAGACAAAAACCTTCAGATCACACACCAATTGAAATTGAATTAACTTAATGATTTTATTTTATTAACAAGTTCCTCATTAATATTTCTAGGTCCAGTATCTAATCTGTTTTTGTGACGTCTTTCACCAGGCAACCTAACCTCTCCCATTGATTTCATTTTCTCAAAGAATTTATTTGAATGACTATCCCAATCAGAATTTGTTAATTTGTCAGGAGATATAGCTAAAATAAACTCTCCACCACTTGGTGGTCCACCATCATCTGTATCCTTCTCAGCCGTCTCATAACTAAAATTATCTCCAACTAAGGCTCCAGCAAGTAATTCGACCATCATTGCTATTCCTGAGCCTTTATAGCCGCCAAATGGCAACAAAACTCCACCATCTGCTATTTCACCAGGATCTGTTGTTTCTTTTCCATCTTTAGTTAAACCAGTTCCTATTGGGACCTTGTGCCCTTCTCTTTTTGCAACTTGAACCTCTCCCATGGCCATCGATGCAGTAGCCATATCATAAACTACAGGTGGTTTATTTTTTCTTGGCCAAGCAAATGAAATTGGGTTTGTTCCAAATAAAGGTTTAATTGCTCCTGCTGGTGCAACTGCTGGCTTATATGATGTACAGGCAAAAGCAACAAGTCCTTGCTCTGCTATTGCTTCAGTCTCAGGCCACATAGCAGCCATATGATGAGAATTAGTAATTGCTAAAACTGCAACTCCATTTTCTTTTGCAGCTTTTACGAGTTCTGGTATTCCATATTTTAAAACCATTGGGGCAAGACTATTTTTCCCATCTGCTTTAACAACACTTGGGGTTAATTTTGAAATCACTGGTCTAGCCTTACCATTAATTTTTCCGCTTTTTAAACCAGATACATAAGCGGGTAATCTAAATAGACCATGAGATAATGATCCATCTCTTTCAGCATTTTTGATTAAAGTAGATAAAGTATCTGCTGTTTCTTCATCGCATCCGTTAGCTATTAATGTTTTTTTAGCTAAATGAAAAATTTCTTCTAAACTTAAAGGAACGGTTGCCATAAATAATATTAGATATTATTTACGGCAAAAGTTCAATTTTTAATTAACAACCTTTAAAAGATTTAGACATATTTCTGATTAAATCAAAATATAAGTCTTTTCCAGGATCCAAAGTAGCTCCTAATGGGTCTACAACACCAGTTTTAATATTCATATCTTTTGCTACAGCTTTAATGATATTTGGATTAAACTGTGGTTCAGAAAATACACAAGCTACTTTATCATGCTCAATTATTTCTCTGATTTCAGCCAATTGTTCTGCTCCTGGCATTACATCTGTATTAACTGTAAAAGCACCCAATATATTAACATTAAATCTTTTCTCAAAATATTGGTAAGCATCATGGAAAACAATTGATGCAACACTCTGATTTAATTCAGAAGAGACGTCACTAACAAGTTTATCAATATCTTTTAGTGCTTTCTTTAAATTGCTTTTATATTTTGATGCGTTCTTAGCATCATTTTCAATTAAATGCTCTGCCATTTCATTTAATATAACTTTAGCATTCATTGGATCTAACCAAATATGTGGGTCATGCTCACCGTGGTGGTGACCTTCATGTCCTGCATGATTATCGTGGTCATCATGGTCATCTTTCTTTTTATGTCCATGGTCATCATGATCGTCATGCCCATCTTTCTTTTTATGGTCATGATCATCGTGATCATCTTCTTTATGACCGTCTTTTTTTTTGTGGTCGTGATCATCGTGGTCGTCATGTCCATCTTTCTTTTTATGGTCATGATCATCGTGATCATCTTCTTTATGGCCATCTTCTTTATGTCCGTGATCGTCATGATCATCATGATCACCAAAAATATTTCGTTCTCTGAATTTTAATTTATTAAGACCTTTAATTTCCATTAATTCAATTTTTTCAGCTTTTTTTGCAATTGAATCTAATGGTTTTTCCATGAAATTTTCTAGATCTTCACCTACCCAAAAAATAATATCAGCTTCTTGTAACATCTTTGCATGAGATGGTTTTAACGGAAATCCATGTGGTGAAGAATATCCATCGACTATTAGGTCTGGTTTAGCAACTCCATCCATCAGATAGCTAGCTAAAGAGTGTATAGGCTTAATTGAAGCTACAACTTTTATTTCTGCTTTTGCTGATGTAAAAAGAGCTAAAAAAGATAATATTGTAATTATTAATGTTGATTTTTTTAAGTTTTTCATAATTTAATTTAGTGTTAATTGTTATAATATAACATTGTGTAATAATATAACATTAATAAGTCAAGGTAATAAATGACAATTGAGAACAATGTATTAGTAAAATTAACTGAAGTTGGATTAAAACAACGGAATAAATGGCTTGTAAAAGGTGTTTCTTTAATTGTTGAAAGAAGAAAGATAGTAACATTAATTGGGCCAAATGGTTCTGGCAAAAGTACAACTGCAAAAATTGCGATAGGACTTCATAAGAATATAGAAGGCAATGTAGAAAAATTTACTGATAAAATTGGATATGTTCCTCAAAAGATTTCAATTGACTGGACATTGCCACTTAAAGTGAGTGATTTTATGGTTTTAACAGATGAACTCGATGAAGAAAAAATAAATGAAGCTTTAAAATTAACGGGTGCAGATCATCTTAAAAACCAGAATTTAGGAAATTTATCTGGTGGAGAATTTCAAAGAGTGCTTCTTGCAAGAGCAGTTTCAAAAAAACCTGATCTTTTAGTATTGGATGAGCCGGTTCAAGGAGTTGATTTTACTGGGGAGATTGCATTGTATAAATTAATAAAAGAAATAGCAGATAAATTAAATTGTGGAATTTTATTAATTTCTCATGATTTGCATACTGTTATGACAGCAACAGATCATGTTATTTGTTTAAATGGCCACGTGTGTTGTTCAGGAACACCAAAAGACGTTGCAATGAATAATGAGTATAAACTGTTATTTGGCGAACAAGCTTCACAAACTCTTTCTATATATGAACATAAGCATGATCATGTTCATTCAAATGATGGAGATATAAAAAAAAATTAAATGTTTGATGATTTTTTTATAAGAGCTTTAATTGCTGGTATAGGTGTTGCTTTTGTAACAGGTCCTTTGGGCTGCTTTGTAGTTTGGAGAAGATTATCTTATTTCGGAGATACATTAGCACATTCAGCATTACTTGGTGTTACAATGGCATTGGCATTCGAAATTAATATAGCAATTTCGATATTTATCATTTCATCAGTAATAGCAATCATATTAGTTAAACTTGAAAAAAATACTAATTTGCCCGGCGATGCTTTACTTGGTCTTTTAGCTCACTCAGCATTAGCAGTTGGCTTAGTGGTAATTGGTTTTCTCTCATTTATAAGATTTGATGTCATGGGACTATTATTTGGAGACATATTAGCTGTTAATGTTGATGATTTGATAATTATATGGGGAGGAGGAGCAATAATTTTAATTGTATTAAAAATAATTTGGAAACCTTTATTTGCTTCAACAGTAAATTATGAACTTGCAGAAGCAGAAGGATTAAATCCTGATAGAGCAAAAGCAATATTTACTATTTTAATGGCAGCAATAATTGCAATTTCTATAAAAATTGTAGGACTTTTATTAATAACTGGGATGTTAATTATACCAACGGCTATGGCTCGTAACATATCAGATACTCCCAAAAAGATGGTAATTTTTTCTATATGTGGAGGATTATTATCAGTAATCATGGGTTTATTTTCTTCATTGCAATTCAATACTCCTTCGGGTCCATCTATCATTGCTGCAGCGTTATTATTATTTGTAATATCTCTATTTAAAATTAAACAGACGATACAATTGAAAAACTAATGGGAAATTGATAAAAGAAAAACTATGCTTAAACAGGAAATACTATCAAAAAATCAACAAATAGTTCTTGATTACATTGAAAAAGTAAATGAGCCCATAAAAGCTTATTCAATTTTACATAATGTGCAAAAAAAAGGTATTAAAGCCCCTCTTCAAGTTTATAGAGCGCTTGATAAATTGGTTGAAATTGGAAAAATTCACAAAATTGAAAGTAGAAATGCTTTCGTTGCATGTAAAAATTCAAATTGTCAGATCTCAAAGGCAACAGCATTTTCAATATGTGAAAGCTGTGAAGAAGTAAGTGAAATTAGTGACAGCAAACTTTCAAAATATTTAAAAAATTTTCAAGACAAAGCGGGTATGAAATTCAATAAATATAATCTTGAATTCTTTGGGCTTTGTAAAAAATGCTCTATCAAATGAAGATCTCCAAAGGAGATAAAATAGAAGAAATTACACTTCCAAGAGATGACGGGTCTACATTTAATTTATCAGAAACACATGGAAAGAAAGTTCTTTTAACTTTTTACAGAATAGCTGGATGTAGTTTTTGCAATCTTAGATTAAACGAAATTAATAAAAGATTTAATGAGTTAGGAAATAATTTTACACATGTTGCAATATTTCACTCGCCGGTTGATAATTTAAGGTCATATATGAAAAAACATAACAATTTACCTTTTACTGTACTGGCCGATGAAGATTTTAAATATTTTCAAAAATATGAAATTGAAAGATCAATGATGAAAACATTATCTGCAATGCTATTTAAATCTCATAAAATAATACCTGCAATGTTAAAGGGATATATTCCTTTAAAAATTAAAGGTCATTTTGATATAGCTGTTACAGATGTTTTGATAAACGAACAAGGCACAGTTGATGAAGTATACTACGCCAAGAAAGATATAGCCGATCACTTCAGTTTTGAGAAAATTAAAGAATTTGCAACAAGCTAAAAACAGATGTTATTTTTTATTTTTAAAGTTGTAGCAGCAGGTTTAATTGTTGCTTTTTCAAGTTGGTTGGCTGGTCAAAATCCTAAGCTCGCTGGATTTATTATTGCATTACCCTTGGTATCACTAATAGCGATACTGTTTTCGTATTATGAGCATAATGATACAGAAAAAACAGTAATGTTTACAAAAAGTATATTTATTGCAGTACCAGCAAGTTATTTATTCTTTGTACCCTTCTTTTTTGCAAAATCTTTTAATATGAATTTTTTCATAATTTATATTACAGGTTTAATATTGCTAATCGGAGGATATTTTATCCATAGATACATAATCAATTTAATATAAAATAATAATTTTAATAAATCTTTAACATAACTGTCATAAGTATAGAGAAAGGAGTTTTATGTTTTTAAAAAAATATCTCAAATGGATAAGCACGTTTTTAGTCTTAACAGGAATATTGCTTACAAATTTAAATATATATCCAATTAATATATATTTTCATGGTCTTGGTGTAGTTGGATGGACAATATCGGGTTTTTTATTAAAAGATAAGGCCATATTAACTAATTTTGGATTACAAATTCCTTTGTTTGTAATTGGTATTTATAAAATTATTTTTTAATGAAAAATATTTTATTTGTATGCACAGGAAATTCAGCGAGAAGCATTATCGCTGAGAGTATTATTAATAACGAATACTCAAATAAATTTAATGCTTTTAGTGCTGGTAGTAATCCATCTGGAAAAATCAATGAAGATGTTAAAAGTTTTTTAGAAAAAAATAAAAGTTATGATCTAACTAATTACAGTTCTAAAAACTTTGAAGAATTTATCAATAAAGAATTAAAAATGGATCATGTAATAACAGTATGCAACAACGCAAATAATGAGGTATGTCCTATTTGGCCTGATAAAAACCAAATTATACATTGGGATATAGAAGATCCGGTAGCTAAACTTCAAAATGCAAATGACGAAGAAAAGCAAATAATCATTAGAAAAACTTTCAATATTATAAGTAATAAAATTAAAGATTGGATAGATGAAAAATAAAAATAGATATTTTCTTTCAGAGTTCATTGGAAGTTGCTTTCTGGTCATGATCATAGTTGGATCAGGTTTAATGGCAGAAAATCTAACTAATGATATAGCAGTAATGCTAATAGCAAACACATTGGCAACCGGAGCTGGATTGTTTGTGCTAATAACAGTATTTGCTGATGTATCTGGGGCTCATTTCAATCCATTTGTAAGTATTGCTATGACAATTACAGGAAAGTTAAAAAAAAACCTTCTACCCTTTTATATTTCTGCTCAGATACTTGGATGTTTGCTAGGTGTAGCATTAGCTAATTTCTTTTTTGAACATCAGGTTTTTGAATTATCAACAAAGTCAAGGAGTGGGATTTATATTTTTACTTCTGAAATAGTTGCTACGTTGGGTCTTATTTTAATTATTTTTGGTTCAATGAAATCAGGTAAAATAGCTGTTGCTGGATCAGTTGGTTTATATATCACTGCTGGTTATTGGTTTACCTCGTCAACTTCTTTTGCAAATCCTGCTGTAACAATAGCAAGAACATTCACAGATTCGTTTACTGGTATAAGTTATTTAAACACTCCTTTTTATATAATTGCAGAATTAATTGGTATGTTAATTGCTGTTTATATCGCAAAAAAATTATTCTTAGAAAAAGATTGAAAAATTTAAAACTAACAAACAATATTAAATTAATTAATAAAAAATTTAAAAAAAAAGAATTTTATCATTTTTTAAAAACCTCAAACCTTTCAATAGTAATACCCAAAATTAAGAACAAGTATATTTTGGTTTCACAAAAAAGAATTCCTATAAATCAAATTAATTTTGAGTTTCCATCTGGTATAATTGAAAAACATGAAACAGCTTTAATATCTGCTAAAAAAGAATTAATTGAAGAAACAGGATATAAATCAAGAAATAAATTAAGAAAAATTACTTCATTTTATTCTGAACCAGGTCGACTCACCACTAAAATTACTGGTTTTTTTTGTAATAATCTTATTAAAATTTCAAAGCCTGAAAAAGGAATTAAAATCCACATAGTTTCAGATCATCAAATAATTAAATTAATTGAGAATGGTAAATTTAACAATGCATCTCATATAGGAATGTATTTGTTTTATAAAAAGAAATACGCTCAATAATAATACCAAGCGTATTTCAGGGGTTTAATGTTTACAATTTAATCACAGAAGAATATTACATTTGGATTAAAGATATATTTCAATAAAATTAAAAATATATTAAAAAAGAAAAATCACTAACCTGTAAGTTGTAATAAATTAAATTATATATTAATTATTTGAATAAATTACTCTTGGTTCTAAAAATAATTCTCTCGCCAAAGCTTTAAATCTTTTTGTGGCTTGTTTAGAAATTATTTCTTGATGTTGTGCTGGAATTTTTAAAAATACAGAGTTGCCTCTTTTATACAATTTAAATTCCTCTAAAAAGATAGTTGAAATAGATGTTAGTGAGTGAGCAAATCTTAAGGCTGCACCAACTTGTTTGCTAGAAAAAATTTCATTATTATTTAAAAAAGTCAAATATTCTATTTTTGGATTGTATTTAATACTGCAGTACCTCCAATAACATGAAAGAGCTATTTGAATTCTTTCTTTATGTGAAAGTCTCAATAAAGGGGTATTTAATGTTTCTTGAAAAACTAATTCTGCCTTTTGAAAAGCACCTAGTCCCCAATCCATATGACTTAAAACACAAGCTAAGTTAAGTAATTTTTCATTAAAATGTTCATTACCATCAAATACAGGTTTGATAAATTCATAATACTTTTTGTAAGTTAATCCCAAATCACCTCTTTTCTTAGAAATATATTCTAATGATTTTTCAAAAACCTGAGAGTTATCAATATTTTTAAAGTAATCTTTCGTCAAAGATCCCTCCCTAATACCGCTTATAGAACAAATTATGTTTTTTGGATTTGTGACTTTCATGATCTCATCTAAAATAATAGAGCTATATGGTAGATAAGGTGTTCTAGATTTAGATATATATTCAACTGTTTTTAGTTTTGCTTTATTAAACGATGCTATTTTTTCTACAAATGATGATATAGTTTCATAATTTACTGAATACTGATGAATTATATGGACAGGATGTTTATTTTGAAACAGATGAAGTTTAAATAAAGCTCTCCATGTTCCTCCAACTAAATACAAATTTTCAAATTTTTTTTTAGATAACCATTTCTCATCTCTCAAAAGTTGTTTTATATATTTAGAAAGGTTTCTCTTTTTTACAATTGGATTATTAAGTAGTCTTAAAACACCTAAGGGTAAGGATGTTTTATTAGTAATCAAACCATTTTCAACTCGAGCTAATTCTAAACTACCTCCACCAAGATCAGCAACTAACCCATCTACATTATCAAATCCAATTTTAACACCTTCAGCTGAACAAATTGCTTCTTCGTCACCACTTAAGATTTCTATTTTTTTTTTAAAAAGGTTTTCTACGTATTCAACAAAGGGTTTTGAATCTGTTGCTTCTCTTAAAACAGCAGTTGCTATTATTTTTAAATTAACAATTTTGGAAACATTTAAAATTTCTGAAAATCTCTTCAATACTTTTTGGGCATAATCCACACCAGATTTATGAAGTTTTCTTGACTTATCTAAATTTTTACCAAGTTCACAAACGGCTTTTTCATTGAAAAAAGGCACACGAGATGAGTTAAAATCTTCATAGATTAACATCCTGATAGAATTGGAACCTATATCAATTACTGCTAATTTAGCAGGTTTTAATTTCAAATTTTGATTATTTTTTAAAACTTTAATTTCCACTTTTAATTAATCTTAAATTTAATTTTTTTGGTTTCATTTTTAATTTAGCTTTACCTCTTCCAGATAAACTAGGATTATTCATAAAATAATCATGGGCTGAAAAAGAATCATTTTCACTATATTTAATTTTTTTATAATTTCCACTAGCATCAAGTTCCCAACTTTGTTTTTTATCTAAATAATTAGCTAACATGATTTGATCAAGAACTTGTTCGTGGACTGTTTGGTTTTCAATTGGAACTAGAAGTTCTACTCTTCGATTTAAATTTCTTGGCATTAAATCTGCTGATGAAATAAAAACTTTTGCATCTCTACTAGGCATTGTTTTTCCATTTGCAAAACAATAAATTCTTGAGTGTTCCAAAAATCTTCCAATCATGCTTTTAACTATTATATTTTCAGATTTATCTTTAACTCCAGGTCTTAAACAACAGACACCTCTTACAAATAAAAATATCTTTACTCCAGCATTTGAAGCTTCGTAAAATTTATCAATTATCGCTGGATCTACTAAGGAATTCATTTTGGCCCATATTTCACCTTTTTTACCTTTTTTGACATTTGTTATCTCGTTAGCAATACATTTGTTCAAGGTTTCCCTAAGATTAATTGGTGATATAGATATTTTACTAAGATTTCGTGGTTTTGAATAACCAGTTACATAATTAAAAAATTTTTCCACATCAGTTGCTAATTTTTTATCAGAACTAAATAAAGATAAGTCAGTATAAATTTTTGCATTAACTGGGTGATAATTGCCAGTTCCCAGATGTATATAAGTTTGAATTTTTCCCTGCTCTTTTCTTAATATTAAAGATGATTTTGCATGTGTTTTATATTTTGCAAAACCATAAACTATTTGAATTCCTGCTTTTTCTAAACTTCTTGAAAGTTGAATGTTTGCTTCTTCATCAAATCTTGCTTTGATCTCTATTAAAGCGGTTACTGTCTTTCCATTTTCAGCTGCTGTTATTAAGGCTTTAACAATTGGAGAATCTAGCGTTGTTCTGTATAGAGTTTGTTTAATTACTATAACTTTTTTATCATATGCAGCTTGATTTAAAAACTCAACGACAGCATCAAATGTTTCAAAAGGGTGATGAACTATTAAATCTTTTTTTTTTATAGTATCAAAAAAATTATTATTAAACTCCTTTAATCTCTCAACCTCCCTGGGATTAAAATTTTTAAATCTTAATTTAGAATTTTTAATTTTACAAACTTGGTCTATATCTTGAATTCCAACAATGCCTTCAATTTCATAGATGTATTCAGATTTTACGTTTAACTTATTGGTTATAAACTTAATTAAGTCATTATTACTATTTTTTAAAATTTCTAAACGTACTATGTCACCTGTTCTTCTTCTTTTTAAAGCCAATTCAAAAGATCTTACTAAATCTTCGGCCTCCTCTTGAATTTCTACATCACTATCTCTTATAACTCTAAATAACATTTTTTTATCTAAATCATGATCAGGAAATATTTCAGAGGCAAAAAAACTTATAACATCATCTATAATTAAAAATTTTTTAAAACTTTTATTTCCATCTATTTCAATAAATCTTGATAAAGCTTTTGGAATTACTATTATTGTATTTAAAGTCCTTTTTTTATTTTTCTTATTTAATCTCATAACTAATGCTCTTCCTTGATTTGCAATAAATGGAAAGGGATGAGCTGGGTCTATTGCTGATGGGGTTAGCAGAGGGTAAATTTCTTCATTAAAAATTTTAAATAATCTTTTTTGTTCAGGTTTACTTAAATTTTCAGGTTTAACTATACTTATATTTGCTTTTTTTAATTGAAGAATTAAATCTCTATATATTTTATTTTGTTTATTAAGAAGATTATTTGTTTCCAAAATAACTTCACTCATTTGTTCATCAGGAGTAAGACCATCAGAACTAAGTGAATCTACATCTTGTTTGATTTGACTATATAAACCTGCAACACGAACCATGAAAAATTCATCTAAATTTGATCCTGCTATAGATAAAAATTTAATTCTTTCATAAAGAGGATTTTCAAAATTTTGGGCCTCAAGAAGAACTCTGTCGTTGAATTTTAGCCAAGACAGCTCTCTATTTATGTATTTAGATTTTAGTGTTTCTTTATCTTGTTTTTTTAATGCAGTCATATATTTAAAATTTATGCTTAAATTATACGTTATGCGTCATGCAAAATCTAGCTGGGACCACCCAAATCTTGATGATCATGAAAGACCATTAAGTAAGCGTGGCGAGAAAAATGCAAAAAAGATTTGTGAATTTTTTGTTAAAAAAAATTATAAGTTTGATTACATATTACTTTCATCATCAAAGAGAACAAAGAAAACCCTAAAAATTTTATTAAAAAAAATAGATAAACCAAAAAAAATTATTTCTTCAAAAAAATTATACTTATCAAGTGAAGATAAAATTATAGATATAATAAAAAAAATACCAAAAAAATATAAATCAGTGCTTTTAATTAACCATGAACCTACTGTTAGAAATCTAATACGATCACTGACAAAAAATCACAACAACAACCATTTTAAATTATTAAACTACAAATTTCCGACATCGGCATTTGCAAAAATTTATTTTGATTTTAATGAATGGAATAAATTAGATGGAAATGGTTTAATTAAAGAATTTACTAGACCTAAAGACCTTCAAGATTCTAAAGAATAACCTGCTGATCTTACAGTTCTAATTAAAGGCTTAGTATTATCTATATTAATAGCCTGTCTTAATCTTCTGATATGCACATCGACAGTTCTAGTTTCAACGTAAATATTTTCTCCCCAAACATTGTTTAAGAGTTGTTCTCTTGAATATACCCTTTTTGGATTTTTGATAAAAAAATCTAATAATTTAAATTCTGTAGGTCCTAGAGATATTTCAATGTTATTTCTATAAACTCTTTTTGTTATTCTATCTATTTTTAGATCTGTAAACTCAACAACATCAACGGTGGATTGTGGTTTTGATCTTCTGAGTAATGATTTAATTCTTGCATTAAGTTCTTTTTGACTAAATGGTTTTGTTACATAATCATCTGCACCTGTATCAAAAGCTCTTAATTTGTCCTCCTCCTCGCCTTTTGCTGTTAACATTATTACTGGTATGTCATTATGCTTTTTGTCTTTTTTTAAATTTTTACATATTTCAACGCCTGACAAATCGGGCAACATCCAATCCATTAATATTAAGTCAGGAAGCTTATCTTTAATTTGTTTAAGCGCATCTTCACCATTTTCACAGAAACTTACTTTGTAACCCTCTTTTTCAAGGTTATACTTTAGTAGAGTTATTATAGCAGCCTCGTCCTCAGCTATAAAAATATGAGCCGACATATTTTACTTTTCTCCAGTAACAATAGGTTCTGTGCCTTTTGGTCGATCACCCTCTAGATATTCTCCCTTAACTAAATAATATACTTGCTCAGCAATGTTGGTTGTATGATCACCTATTCTCTCTATATTTTTAGTTACAAATAATAAGTGGGTTCCATCACTTAAGTTATTTTCGTTATCTTTTAAATATCTAATCACTTCTTGCATGCATAAATTTGTTAAATCATCAATTTGTTCGTCGCTTTCCCATACATTAATTGCCATACTCGAAGATCTTTCTAAATATGCATCTAATATTGATTTCAATTGTTTTTGAACATCCGAAGATACTCTTATAATAGCTTCTACTAAATTTTTTGGTAAATTTTCATTTAACAAAAGAGTTCTTTTAGAAATATTTTTTGCTAAATCACCTATTCTCTCAAGGTCAGAAGATATCTTTAAAGCAGTGACTGTTTCTCTAAGATCTATGGCCATAGGTTGTCTTAAAGCAATTAAATTTACTACTTGCTGTTCAATTAAAGTCTCAAATTTATCAATTTTTTCATCATCTTTAATTACTGCCTCAGCATTATCACTATTTCTTGTAGTAATTGCTTGAATAGCTTTACCCAAAGCTTCTTCACAAAATCCACCCATTTTAATTATATTGCTATTTAAATTTTTAAGTTCTTCTTCGTAAGACTTTACTGTATGTGGTGCTTCGGTCATTATCCAAACCTCCCTGTGATATAATCCTGAGTTTTTTTGTTTTCTGGATTCTTAAATATTTTATCAGTAGAACCATGTTCTATCAATTCTCCAAGGTGAAAAAAACCTGTATTTTGAGAAACTCTTGCAGCTTGTGCCATTGAGTGAGTGACTATTATAATAGTATGGTCTTTTTTTAACTCATCAATTAGTTCTTCTATTTGAGCTGTAGCAATAGGATCTAAAGCAGAACAAGGCTCGTCCATTAGAATAACTTCAGGTTTAACTGAAATTGCCCTTGCTATACATAATCTTTGTTGTTGTCCACCAGACAAACCAGTACCTGGTTCATGAAGTCTATCTTTCACCTCTTCCCATAATGCTGCCTTTTTTAAGCTAGTTTCAACTATTTCATCCATTTCATTCTTTGATTGAGCCATACCATGAATTGTTGGACCATAAGAAATATTTTCATAAATAGTTTTAGGAAAAGGATTTGGTTTTTGAAAAACCATACCAATTTTTTCTCTTAATCTAACAACATCACAACTTTTATCATTGATATCAAAATCATTAATTATAATTTGCCCTTTTACTCTACATATATCAATTACGTCATTCATTCGGTTTAGACATCTTAAAAAAGTAGATTTACCACAACCTGAAGGCCCAATCAGTGCTGTAACTTGATTTTCTTCAATATCTAAATTTATATTGAATAGAGCTTGTTTTTTTCCATAGTAAACATCTACATTTTTTGAATTTATCTTTATCATCTTAACTCCATTTTTTTTCAAATTTATGTCTAATTATTTGTGCAAATAAGTTCATTATAATTAAAAATCCTAATAGAACCATAATACAGGCAGAAACTTTCTCGACAAAACCTCTTTCAGCGCTCTCTGCCCAAATATAAATTTGCACTGGCAAACTTGCAGCTGGATCTAAAGGAGATCCTGGTATTGTATTTACAAAAGCCACCATGCCAATCAATATCAAAGGTGCGGTTTCACCTAAAGCTTGGGCCAAACCAATTATTGTACCGGATAAAGTCCCTGGCATAGATAACGGAACTGTATGATGCATTGTAGTTTGCATTTTACTAGCACCCATTGCAAGTGCTGCCTCTCTTATACTTGGAGGAACTGCTTTTAAAGATGCTCTACAAGCAATAATAATTGTTGGTAAAGTCATCAACGATAAAGTTATTCCACCGACTAGAGGTGTTGACCTAGGTAATTGAAATACAGCCAGTAAAATACCCAGTCCCAAAAGACCAAAAACAATTGAAGGTACTGCTGCTAAATTATTTATATTTACCTCAATAAAATCAGTGAATCTGTTTTTAGGAGCAAATTCCTCTAAATAAATTGCCGCTAGAACTGCTACAGGAAAAGCTATCATTAAACAAACAAGTATAGAAAAAATTGATCCCATAAATGAGCTTGCTATACCAGCTAATTCAGCTTCTCTTGAATCAGGATATGTAAAAAAACTTAAATTGAATTTACTTTCAACTTTTCCTAGTTCTACAAGTTGATCAAAAATCTTTAATTGATAATCCGTAACTCTTCTTTGATCTTCAGGTAAATCTCTTGGATAATTGCCTTTAAATACTTGATCTAAATCATCTGAGGCAGTTAAATAAACATCTTTAGTTTTTCCAATTAATGAGGGGTCGTTTAAAAGTTCCCTTTTAATCTCTCTTTCGAAAAAGTAAGAGACCATTCTCTTCAGCTCATTTTCTTGATCCTCATTAGCATTTGGATCCAAATCAGCCATTGATTTTAATGCTATATCGTAATAATCAGCATCTTTTAAATCCTCTTTAGAAGGATTTTGCTCTAACATCATTAATTCAGCATCAAAAGTAACTGGAACAATAAGCCAAGTTTTTTGAAAGGCTGAATAGCCTGTCGAAAAAATTTTAAAAATAAAGATTGTTAAAAATAAAAGTGCCATAAAAATTGCACCTTGACCGTATAATCGAAATCTCTTTTCAGCTTTATATCTTTTATTTAATAATTGTTCTTTATTTTTATTCATATTTTTCTCTATATTTTTTAACTACTCTTAAGGCCACAATATTCAAACAGAGCGTTACTAAAAATAATGACATACCTAAAGCAAATGCAGCTTGCGTTTTTGGGTCGCCAAAAGCTTGATCTCCAATTAATATTACAACAATTTGCGCTGTAATTGTTGAAGTAGATTCTAATGGATTTATAGTTAAATTAGCAGCTAAACCAGAGGCCATAACAACTATCATTGTTTCTCCAATTGCTCTTGAAACACCTAATAAAATAGAACCAACAATACCTGGTAATGCTGCAGGAAAAATAACTTTTTTTATCGTTTCTGATTTAGTTGCTCCCATAGCGTAACTTCCATCTCTTAAACTTTGAGGTACACTTGTAATCACATCGTCACTTAAACTTGAAATGAATGGTATAATCATAATGCCCATTACTCCGCCTGCCGCTAAAGCACTTTCAGCTGAAACGTCTAAACCCATGCTATTACCTATTTCCTTTAAAAAAGGTCCAACTGTTAGAGCAGCAAAAAATCCATAAACAACTGTTGGTATACCAGCTAAAATTTCAATTAAAGGTTTTGCGTATTGTCTAACTTTAACTGATGCATACTCAGCCAAATAAATTCCACTCATTAGTCCAATAGGAATAGCAACACACATAGCTATGAAAGCAATAAAAAAAGTACCAGCAAAAATAGGGACTGCTCCAAAAGTATCGGAATACATTGTCGGATCTAAAGCCTCTGAAGAATCTCTAACAAAAGCTTTTGCAGGATACCAATGAGTTCCAAAGACAAAATCAAATAATGGAATTACTTTAAAAAAATCTATAGTTTGAAATATAAGTGAAAATACTATTCCAACAGTAGTTAATATTGCAGCTAAAGAAGCTGTAAATAAAACTGCTTTCAAAAATTTTTCAACTGGTTCTCTTGTTTTAGAATTAGATGAAATTTTTTTATAAGCGTAAGCAACAGAGGCAATAATTATAGATAATACTATAACAGCTTTTGAACTTTGAGCTATTGATCGAAGACTTAAATATTTTTCAGCTGAAGCCTCAATAAAAGGTGTAATTTCTCCGGTAAATTGTCCTCGAGACAATGCTTTTGTTTTTTCGTAAATTAAATTTAATTCATCATCAAGATAGCCTTGATTTGAATAATCACTTAAGATTAATAATTTTACAATTGTGGGCTCAAAAATTGCCCATAAAGAAAAAATTATAAAAGCTGGTATTGCACACCAAATTGCAAGATAATAACCATAAAATTGTGGTAATGCAGTTAATCTTTTATTTGTAGATTGAATTGTATATGCTTTTCTACGTCCAAAATAATAACTTGTGAAACCCAGAAGAACAATAAATGTAAACAATATTAAGTTCAAAGAATCTCCTTTATTGCGGACTTTACTCTTATTTCAAAAAAAAGGGGTCTAAAAAGACCCCTTTTTTAATTATTTGTTAACAGAGAAATAATTAATTACCCATAGCAACTAGCTTCGTAGCATTAGTTCTAGTTGTTTTATACAACTTAGAGTCTAATGGAACTAAACCAATATCTGCTAAGTAACCACCTTTTCCAATAGCTTTCTTAGTTGTGAATTCTTTCACAAACTCATGTAATCCTGGGATTACTCCAACGTGAGCTTTTTTCACATAGAAAAATAATGGTCTTGCAACTGCATAACTGTAGTCTTGAATACTCGCTAGAGAGGGTTGTCCACCATCTATGCTAGCAGCTTGTAATTTATCTTTAGCAGCTAAGAAATAGCTGAAACCAAAGAAACCAAACATATCTTTATCTTGAGTTAACTTTTGGATGATTAAACTATCGTTTTCTCCTACTTCAATAGCAGCTCCATCTTCTCTGTAAAGTTTTTGTGGTTTTTTGTATTTTTTATTTCCAGCCTCATAACCAGCTTTATAAAGAGCTTTAGCTTCTTTAGTCATACCTTTTTTCATTACTAAAGAATTCCAAGCATCTCTAGTTCCTGATGTTCCCGGTGGGATCATTACTGAAATTTTTTGTTTTGGTAAGCTAGGGTCAATTTGGTCCCAAGTTTTATAAATATTTGGAACTAACTTACCATCAACTACAGTATGAGCAGCTAATGCTAAATATAATTGTTCTTTAGTAAAGTTTACTGGTTTTGCATCTTTGCTGTAAGCTAATGTAATACCATCGTTACCAATTACGATCTCAACAATATCATTTACACCATTTTTCTTACATAGGGCTTTCTCTTTGTCTTTCATAGCTCTTGATGCATTTGTAATATCTGGATGTTGCTCACCAACACCAGCACAGAATAGTTTAGCTCCTCCACCAGTACCAGTCGACTCGATTACAGGAGTTTTGAATCCTGAACCACCAAATCTTTCAGCAACAACAGTCGCGTAAGGGAATACTGTAGACGAACCAACTATCTTAATTTGATCTCTTGCTTGAGCAACAGTTGCTATTGATAGAGCAACTAAAGAAGCAATCACTATAGTTAGTTTTTTCATTATCTTTAATCCTTTCGTTATTTATTAATTAAAAGATGCCTGACTCGTATAAATTTATTGAATCTTAAATATTACAGAATTATTACAGTTTTGTTAAAAACCTAACTTTTTAGTTGTATTTCATTGAGACAATAATCTCACTATTTTCAGTTTCTAGACCACCTTTGCATGAAACTGGATTTACGTTATCCTTAAAAGCAAGATCTGGGGTTGGTCTTAAGACAACTTCCAGTTTTACCAAATTAACTAATTCCTCAAGAACACTTTGGTCATAACGCCATTTTGGCCAACTAGTAGGAGTAGAAAAAATAGATGTTAAATAGCTTGTCGCCATAGTAAACCTATAATTACTCATATTTTCATTTCTCAGTAAATGATCTCTAACAGAATTAAATATGTTTCGACATCTCAATGAATCTGACATGTAGTTCTCTTTTTTTAAATTTTCATTTACTGGAATTGAAACAATTAAATCTACTGTATTTCTCCAATAGGAACTGAGAACATCTATATATATATCTTCGTATGGTACATCTTTATGTTTTTTTATTTCAGGATATGCACTTTTTAAGTCTTCCTGTAATCTAAAGATACCAATATCAAAAACAGTTAATTGCTGGTTTCTTAAAATTGTAGAAATATCAGATGCATTACTTTTAGTAATGATCGACATTAAAAAAAAAATAATAATTAAAATACTATGTAATATCTTAATCATAAACTAATTTTAAATAAACTAAGATACGAATCAACAAAAGATTTGTTAAATCTTGGTTGAATAAGAGTTAATTTTAAACAATTTTTTAAATTAATTATTTTGTTGGAAGATATATCTTAATTTCAGTACCTTCATTAACTTTACTGAGAATCTCATAGTCACCTCTGTGTTGAGATATAATATGTTTCATTATAGCTAAACCTAAACCTGTACCACCAACCTTTTTACTTTTTTCTGTATCTACTCTAAAAAATCTCTCAGTTATTCTTGGAATTAGCTGTTGAGGTATTCCGACACCTTCATCTTTAATGCTAATGACAATATTTTTATCAATTAATTTACCTTCACTATTTTGACTTTTTACGTATATATTTTTTCCATCTTGTGAATATTTAATTGAATTATCAATTAAATTTGAAAATACAGTTAACAATTTATCATTATCACCAAAAACTAAGGTTGGTTCCATAAGTTCAATATGTAAATTGATTTTCTTTTTTTTAAGAATTAATTCAAAGTTACTTTTAATATTTGTAAAAAGATCATTTAAGCTCACAATTTTATTAGGCTTGATATGTTCTTCCAATTCTATTCTACTTAAAATCAATAAATCATTGATTAGGTTTTCCATTCTTAATACTTGATCAGACATGATAGACATAAATTTTTTTTGCGCCTCTTGGTCTTTTGAAGCTGGTCCAAGAATAGTTTCTAAAGAACCTTTAATCGAAACTAAAGGTGTTCTTAATTCATGACTCACATTTGCAACAAAATCAGTTTTTAGTTTTTGTGCTTTTGTTATTTCTGTAAAATCTTTTAGAAACAATACGACAGAGTTTATTTCTGGAAACAAATGGGTCGGACCAGGAATAACATAGATTTTGTAAAGTTGATAAGATGGTAAATTTATTTCTACATTGACATTTTTTGTAGTTTGATCTTTGATAGCCTCTTCAATCGTTTCTAATAATTTTGTATCTCTAATTACACTTGAAATATTTTTATCAATTAGGTTTTCTCCAAAACGTTTTTTTGCACTTTTGTTTAGATATTTGATTAAATTATATTTATCTAAAGCAAAGAATTGATCTTCTAATTCTTCAATAATTACTCTTTTTCCTAAATCATCCTTATTAGTCTTGTTTACAACTGGTGCTGTGTTTTCTGGCTTAATATTTTTTTTAAATAAAAAATATAATAAAATGATTATTATAACTATAAGTATCAACTCTGCCCAAAACATGGATATGTTTTAACAAATGTAATGTATATTGTCTTTAATTATTAGGTGAAATATTTTCAAAAAATATTTTTGCCGTTTCCTCCCAAGAATATTTTTTTGCAAAATCAAGACAATCTTGACGACTTACCTTCAAAGCTTTTAAAGCAGAGGTTTTCAAATCATTATCTAAAGTATCAATATTAGTACCCCCTAATATATCTTTAGGTCCCGGTACAGGGTAAGCTGCGACTGGTGTGCCACAATTTAAAGACTCTAAGACAACTATACCAAACGTATCTGTTTTACTTGGAAATACAAAAACATCAGATGATGCAAAATGAGAAGCTAATTCTCCATTTGTTTTCTCACCTAAAAAAATGTCTTTTGGAAACTTTTTTTTTAAATTGTTTAAATCAGGACCTTTACCAATTATAATTTTAGTACCTTCAAGATCTAAATCTAAAAATGCTTTGATATTTTTTTCAACAGCAACTCTTCCAACATATATCCATATAGGTCTTTTATAAGGTAAGTCTTTCTTAATGGGGTTTTTAAATGCACCATGATTACCTCCTCTGGTCCATGTAACCATTTTATTGTTATCAATACCTAAAGAAATTAATTCTTCACGCATAGATTCTGTTGTTACTAAAATTCTTTCAGCTTTATTATGAAAATTGCATAAAAATTTTTCTGACCATTTAGCTGGAATGATAGGCATATAAAGTTTCATGTATTTATCAAATCTTGTGTGAAAACTTGTGGTAAATTTTAAGCCATTTTTAATGCAATGTCTTCGTGCCATAAACCCTAAGGGTCCTTCTGTTGCAATATGTATTGCATCAGGTTTAATTGAATTAATTAAATTACTTACACGGGGCCAAACATTTAAGGACAATCTAATTTCATTATATTTTGGCATTGGCACGGTAAGAAATTGTTGAGGAGTAATATATTCAATAGTTTGACCTTGTGATTTAAGAATTTCACCAGTTTCGTGGAGAGTTCTTACAACACCATTAACTTGAGGGTAATAAGCATCGGTAACAATTAATATTTTCATTCTTTAAGATGCTTTTTTGAATGAACCGATCCTGTTATTATCAATATTTTCTGAAATATATTCGTTTCTTTTTTTATCCCAATAAATTATCTCAAAAGTTCCATCATATTTTTCTGCCAAGGCTGTACATGACTCAACCCAATCGCCACAATTTAAATAATTAACACCATCAAGATTTAAATTTTCAGCATGATGTATGTGTCCACAAATTATTCCATCAAATTTTTTCCTTTTTGCATATGAAGAAAGTGTGTTTTCATATTCACCTATAAATTTTACAGCATTTTTTACCTTATATTTTAAAAATTTTGCTAATGACCAATAGTCTTTACCTCTCAATTTTCTAAAAAAATTTATAATAACATTAATTTTAAGTAACAATTCATAAGCAATGGCTCCTAATTTAGAAAGCCATTTAGCATATTTCATTACTCCGTCCCAAGCATCACCATGAACAACTAAATATTTTTTTCCTAACTGCGTTTCATGAATAACTCTATTTACTATTTTAATATCACCTAAATGCATTGGAATAAATTTTCTAAATATCTCATCATGATTTCCAATTATGTAAAATACTTTTGTCCCGTGCCTGGCTTTTCTCAATATTTTTTGTATGACATCATTATGCTCTTGAGGCCAATAGAAACTCTTTTGCATTGCCCAAACATCGATTATATCTCCAACTAAATAAAGGTTCTCGGATCTTGAATTCTTAAAAAATTCTAAAAGCTTATTAGCTCGACAACCTTTGGTACCAAGATGTACATCAGATATAAATATACTCTTATATTTTAATAACGGAGGCATTAAAAAAACCTATTTTGTAACACAACTGTAACTCGAATCATTTAGTTCTTATGTCATTGAAATGTTAAAGATTTATTAAAAATTAGTTACGAAAAAATTATGCATTATTGTTTGATTTATAACCTTAATTCTTCAACAGGGAAAAAAATAAAATTTGTAAATAAGATTTATGAAAAATTAAAAATTAACAACTCTGTAGATTATTTCAAAACTAAATCTGAAAAAGAGGCGAAAGAAATATTTTTGGAATTTAAAAATAAAAATTATGATAGATTGATAGTTGCTGGTGGAGATGGATCAGTATCATTTGCTATCAATGAATTGATAAAAAATGACTTTGATTTTAATGATAAATTTGCAATTGGGTATATACCGGCTGGAACAGCCAATTTACTTCAAGCAGAGTTATCGATAAATAAAAAAGTAGACGATATTTGTAATATTTTAACATCAAATAATTATAAACAATCTAATCTTATTAAAATAAATAAAAATTATTTTTTTTTAATGGCTGGTATTGGTTGGGATGCTAAAATTGTTCACTCTATTGATACACGTATAAAAAAAATACTTGGCAAGATAATATTTGGTTTAAAAGGGTTTCAGCATTTTTTATTTATGAAAAATAATAAACTTGATGTTTTCTTTGATGGTCAAAAACATCAAGCTGATTGGATATTAAGCTCTAATACCAAATATTATGCTGGTCATCATAAGATAAATAAGTCAAACATTTTTGATGATAGATTAATAACTTATGTCTTTAAAGATTTAAGTAGGCTAAAATTAATGTATTATATTATTTTGATAATTATTTATGGAGATTTATCAAGAAACAAGTCTGTTATAACTACCTATTCAAAAAGTATCCAAATTAATTGCAATAATTTTGAAATTCCCGTTCAGGTTGATGGTGATAATTTTGGATGTCACAATAAGATTGATATTGAATTTTCAAAAAAAAAAGTAAATTTTTTACTTTAATTTTAATAACAAAATTTTAGACAAATTATTTTACTTAGAAATTTAAATTAAATATAATAATTTAAATTTTCATAGGAGGTGATGATGGGTAAGAAGTTAAAGAAAAATGAAAGAAGAAAAAAAAGGTTTATCAAATCAATAGATAAACTTAAAAATAAAATTAATTTAAAGGAAAAAAAACTAGCTAAAATTAATATAAAAATTGCAGGTATTGAAAAAAAAGTTGCCGAAAAAAAAGCAAAAAAATTAGCTAAAAAGAAAACCAGTGAGAGTCCTGCGTCTGTAAATAATTAATATATAAAAATTGTCCCTCCCCTTTTTTATAACAAAAAGGGGAAGGTAGTTAATCAACAAAATTTTAAACAAAGAGGAAATGAAGATATTTTATTATTTAAAAATTTTGTTAATCATTTTTAGTAAACTTTAATGACTAAAATATTTATATATTGTTACAATTTAATTAAAATAATTTAATCCCAATCACACCTATTAAAATAAATAAAATTGATATGATTTTTTTTAAATTGATACTTTCTTTTAATAAAAAATATCCAATAAATATTGATAATAAAATACTTGTTTCTCTTAAAGATGTAACAACAGGTATTGGAGCTTTTGTAAATGCCCATACAGCCAAGGCATAACTAGCATATGATAATGTTACACCATAAAAAAATATCATTTTACCGTCTCTATAAATCCTTTTAATAATATCTTTTTGACCTCTTAAACTAAGAATAAATGGGAAAATCATAGCGTTTAATATGAAAGACCAGCTAACAAAAGATATTGCAGAATTACTCACTCTTGCTCCATATCCATCTACAAGTGAGTATGAGCCAATAAACAAACCTGTTGTAAAAGAAAATTTAATTACATTTAAGCTACTGTTTTTATAATCAGAAATACCAAGAAAAAAAATACCAAAACATATTAAGAAAATAGAGATCAAAATAAACTTATTTAAAACAACGCCTAAAAATAAAATTGAGACTACAGTTACAAATAAGGGGCCTGTGCCTCTTGCTATAGGGTAGACTTTTGTCAAATCTCCAATTTCATATGATTTAAGTAAGAACCATTGATAACCAATGTGAACAACAATACTTGCGAAAATATAAGGTATACTTTCTATTGAGGGTGCCGGTAATAAGATGATTGCAACAATTGAAAAAGGTATATGCCCTAAAATTATACCTGCTAGAGCAACTGCTTTATCTGAGTGTTTTTTGACCATACCATTCCAAGTGGCATGAAGTAGTGCTGCCAATAAAACGACAGAAAATACTAATGTATCCATAAAGAGTATTAATTCACTCTACCGTAAATATCTTGATATCTAACTATATCTGTTTCTTTTAAAATAGGTCCAGTTTGTATTTCAATAATTTTTACTTTTTTCTTAAATTTATTTTCTATTCGATGGATTGCTTCTTTTGGTATGAAAATTTTTTCTCCTGGTTTTTTAAAGAAATTCTTCTTGTTTAATGTAATTAGAGGTTTTCCATAAGTAATAGTCCAATATTCAGATCTATGAAAATGCTTTTGTAAGCTTAATTTAGAGTTAGGATTAACTACTAATTCCTTTACCAAAAAGTTTTTACCCTCGTATAGGTTTGTATATCTTCCCCATGGTCTATGAAAAACATTTTTTTTCTTAAAGTATTTATTTTTATTTTTTTTATATATTTTTGATATTTCAAACCAATTACCAAGATCTGACCATTGAATACTAAGTTTTATTGAATTTATATCTTTTGATTTTTCAAGAATTGCATAATCAAATGAAATTTCCTTACATTTATCAAAGAATTTTTTACTCAAAAAATATGTATTATTACTAACCTTAGATTTTTCTAAAGATTTTAGACATGCATTATAAATACTAGGCTGATATTTTTTAAAATTATTAATTATTGATGATTTTTTTAAGTAAAACATACCAGAATTCCAAAAGCCTCCGGATTTGATTATCTTTTTAGCTTTTTGCTCTGTTGGTTTTTCAATAAATTTAGTTACTTTATTTAACTTATTAATACTTTTAGTTTTTAAATATCCGTACTCATTAGATGGTCTTGTAGGTTTAATCCCAAATATAAATATATTTTGATCACTTAAATTTTTAACATTATTTTTTAATGATCTTGTTAAAATACTTGGATTTTCAATTAAATGATCTGAAGTAAAAAACATTATTGGTTGATCAGTTGGAATATCTTTAATTAAAGCACTTACTAAGATAGCTGGTGCTGTATTTTTTTTGGCTGGTTCTAATATTATTTTATATTTTTTTATTTTAGATTTTTTTAATGTTTTCTTAACATCTTTTAAATATTTCAGATTTGTACTGATAATTGGAAAATCGTAAGAGTTATTATTTATTCTTTCAAAAGCTTTTTGTAATAAACTCCAACCACCAAAATCAATAAATTGTTTTGCTTGAGTATTTTTTAAATTGGGCCAAAGTCGTGTTCCTGCACCACCACAAAGTATTACAGGTCTAATTTTCATCAAATATCTGCGTATGTTTTAACCTCGTTTTTACCACCTGGATGCGTAGGTGCTCCTAAGTAAGCTGGACCTACTGTTTGAGCATATTTCCAAAGAGTTCCGTTTCCAAAGTTCATTTTTCTTTGTTTCCATTTCTTTTTTCTCAAACTAAGCTCTTTTTTACTTAATCTAACATTAATAGTCCCCTTTTTTGCATCTATATCAATTATATCACCGTTCTTTAAAAGGGCTATTGGACCGCCTATAGAGGCCTCAGGACCCACATGACCGATACAGAAGCCTCTGGTAGCCCCAGAGAACCTACCGTCCGTTATTAGGGCTACTTTCTCCCCTTTTCCTTGACCATAAATTGCAGCTGTTGTCTGCAACATTTCTCTCATTCCTGGACCACCTTTTGGACCTTCGTATCTAATTATAATTATATCACCGTCTTTGTATTTTCTTTCTTTTACAGCTTTGTAAGCTTTTTCTTCAGAGTCAAAACATCTTGCTCTTCCAGTAAATTGTAATTTTTTCAAACCTGCAATTTTAACAATTCCACCTTCTGGAGCTAAATTACCTCTTAATCCAACAACACCACCAGTTGGCGTAATTGGGTTTTTATAACTTCTCATTACTTTTTGTTTTGGATTAAATTTCACATTTTTTAAATTCTCTCTCATTGTCTTTCCTGTAACGGTCATACAATCTCCATGAATATATCCACCATCGTAAAGAGTTTTTAAAAGCATTGGAACACCACCTGCTTCCCACATATCTTTTGCAACATATTTTCCACCAGGTTTTAAATCAGCAAGATAAGGAGTTCTTTTAAAAATTTTTGCAACATCCATTAAATCAAATTTAATTCCAATTTCATTTGCAATTGCAGGTAAATGCAAGCCTGCATTAGTAGATCCTCCAGTTGCAGCAACAACTGTTGCAGCATTTTCTAATGCTTTTCTTGTAACGATATCTCTTGGTCTAATATTTTTTTCTAAAAGTTTCATTACAGCTTTACCGCTATTAATTGCGTACTTGTGTCTTTCTTTATAAGGAGCAGGAGTACCAGCTGAATATGGTAAAGCTAATCCAATTGCTTCTGAAACACATGCCATTGTATTTGCAGTAAATTGACCACCACAAGCACCTGCACTAGGACAAGCTTTTAATTCTAATTTTCTAAGAGCGTGGGCTGTCATTTTTTTAGATGTATATTTTCCAACACCTTCAAAAACATCAACAACAGTAACATCCTTACCTTCAAATCTACCTGGAAGTATTGAACCTCCATAAATAAATACACTAGGAATATTTAATCTCACCATAGACATCATTAGTCCTGGTAAAGATTTATCACATCCTGCTAAACCAACTAAAGCATCATAACAATGACCTCTTACAGTTAATTCGGTAGAATCTGCAATTACATCTCTTGAAATCAATGAAGATTTCATTCCTTCATGACCCATAGCAATACCATCAGTAACAGTTATTGTACAAAATTCTCTAGGAGTTCCTCCTGATGCATTTACACCTTGTTTTACAAATTGAGCTTGTTTCATTAAATTAATATTACAAGGTGCAGCCTCGTTCCAAGTTGAAACAACACCAACAAAAGGTTTTGCAACATCTTTTTCTGTTAAATCCATCGCATAATAAAAGGATCTTTGAGGAGCTCTGTCAGCACCTACTGTCGTATATCTACTTGGTAGTTTTTTTTTATTAAATTTCCGCATTATAGACTTTCTAAAGTATAATTTAATTTATTAACATCTTTTTCTAAATTAATAAAGTTAGACTTTTCTTGTTCTACAATATCATTTGGAGCTCTTTCCATAAAACTTTTATTATTTAGCCTTGTATTAATTTTTTCCATTTCTTTCTCAATTTTATTCTTTTTATTTAATAGTGTTTCTTTAATTTTTGACAAATCTACATCTTCATCAAAGTAAATTTTAAATATTTCACCTTTAATGACCAAGTTTGCTGAAGGTTTTTTAATATCTTCATTTACAAATTCGTTAATTCTGCCAATTTTTTTTAATGTATTAGAGTTATTTTCAATAAATTTCTTAATTTCAGGATTTATTTTATTAACTAATATTTTGACAAATGATCCAGGACTTATTTCTATTTCATTTTTAAAAGACCGTATAGATGAGACAAATTCAATTATTTCATTTACTTCATCAGAGTCTTTATCTTTATTCGTACTGGCTTCAGACCAGTTTTTTAACATAAGAAAATCTTTTCCGTCTTTATCCAATTTATTTTTTAACCATATTTCCTCAGTTAAAAATGGAATGAATGGGTGCAAAATAACTAGAATTTGAGTGAATATGAAGCTAGCTACATTTCTTGTTTCTTCGATATTTTCATTATTTTCTGAATAAAAGACAGTTTTAGATAATTCTAAATACCAGTCACAGAAGGAATGCCATACAAATTGATATGCAATTCTTGCAGCCTCATCAAATCGATAACTATCAATTGATTTTTTAATCTTTTCGTTAGTATTAGTGAATTCAACAAATATCCATTTATTTATATTTAGTTTTAAATCATTAGGTGTTTCTATATTTTCAAATTTACAATCATTTTGAATAAGAAAGTTATTTGCGTTCCATATTTTATTTAAAAAATTTCTATAACCTTTAACTCTATCCTCTGATAACTTTACATCTCGTCCTGGAGATGCCATTGATAAAAGTGTAAATCTTAATGCATCAGCACTATATTTTTCAATTAACTCTAATGGGTCAATCACATTGCCTTTTGACTTTGACATTTTTTGACCTTTTTCATCTCTAACTAATGCATGAACATAAATATTTTTAAAAGGTTCTTTATTTTGAAATTCCATTCCAAACATAATCATTCTTGCAACCCAAAAGAAAATGATATCAAATCCTGTTACCAATACTGAAGTTGGATAAAATTTTTCTAAATATTCATTTTTTTCTGGCCATCCTAATGTTGCAAAAGGCCATAGGCCTGATGAAAACCATGTATCAAGAACATCTGGATCTCTTATTAATTCGACATCTTTTTTATAGTGTTCTTTAGCTAATTTATTTGCACCTTCTTCTGTTTCATCTACAAATATTTCTCCATCAGGTCCATACCATGCAGGTATTTGATGTCCCCACCAAAGCTGTCTTGAGATACACCATGGTTCTATATTGTCCATCCATTGAAAATAAGTTTTTGTCCAATTAACGGGAAAAAAATTAGTTGTTTTATTATTTACTATTTCTTTAGCTTTAATTGAAAGTTTTTTAGCATCTACAAACCACTGTTCAGTTAAATAAGGTTCGATTATTGAATTAGATCTGTCACCATATGGAACTTTATTTTTAATTTTTTCTTCTTTAACAAATAAGTTTTTATCGGAAAGTTCTTTTAAAATTCTTTTTCTCGCTTCAAATCGATCAAGTCCAATATAATTATCAGGAGCATTTTCATTAATTTTACCATCCGGTGTAAAAACATTTATGACTTCTAAATTATTTCTCTCTCCTACTTCATAATCATTGAAATCATGTGCTGGTGTAATTTTAACAGCTCCAGTCCCTTGTTCAGGATCAGCATAATCATCTTCTATAATTTTTATTTTTCTATCAACTATTGGAACTATTACATTTTTATTTATTAAAGATTTATATCTTTCATCTGATGGATTAACTGCAACTGCTGTATCTCCTAACATGGTTTCTGGTCTAGTAGTTGCAATAGTTATAAATTTATCAGATCCCTCGATTGGATATTTGATGTGATATAGTTTTGAATTAACTTCTCTTTGATCTACTTCTAAATCTGATATTGCCGTTTTTAAAACTGTGTCCCAATTTACTAATTTTTTTGATTTGTAAATTAATCCGCTTTTGTGCATTTCAACAAAAACTTTTAATACAGATTTTGATAGATTATCGTCCATGGTAAAGGCATTTCTAGACCAGTCACATGAACAGCCTAATTTTTTTAATTGATTAATAATAATATCACCATATTGACCTTTCCATTCCCAAACTTTTTCAATAAACTTTTCTCTACCTAAATCATTTTTATCGATACCTTCAGATTTAAGCTTTTTTTCTACTAATGCCTGTGTAGCAATACCCGCATGGTCAGTTCCAGGTTGCCATAACGTTTCAAAATTATTCATTCTATGATATCGAGTTAATAAATCTTGAATAGAATTATTTAGCGCATGACCCATATGAAGACTACCAGTTACATTTGGTGGCGGGATAACTATAGAAAATTGTTTTTTGTTAGATTTTGGTTTAAATAAATTTTTTTCTTCCCAATAAGAATAAATCTTATTTTCAACATTTTCGTGAATATATTTGTCTGAACTCATGGGTAATTATTTTATAAATTAATCATATCAATAAACAACAATGAAATTATCCGTTAAATTTATAGACTAAATTATAAAATTAATTATATATGACCTCATTGAATATTTAATTCATGGCAACGTGGCGGAATGGTTACGCAGAGGATTGCAAATCCTTGTATCCCGGTTCGATTCCGGGCGTTGCCTCCACAATTTATTTTTGTTGAGATAATATAAAAAAAAAGTAAGTTGTGATTTTACATTCCTCGGTAGCTCAGTTGGTAGAGCAGTTGACTGTTAATCAATTGGTCGCAGGTTCGAGTCCTGCCCGAGGAGCCAATTTAATATTAGTTATCCTGTTTTTGAAATATTTACCTGGTTGATCTGTATGTTTTTACTAAACTTAATTTTTTGATCTTGAGTAAGTTCAGAATAAACTTTAACTAAAAAATTATAGTTAACATTCATATGACCTTCTTTAGATTTTTCTAAATTAATCAAATATTCTGAAAAATCTTCAAAAAAATAGTTTATTGGTACTTTAAGATAGTTAGATAGTTGTAGTAATCTAATCGAACTTACACCATTTGTTCCTTTTTCATATTTTTGTATTTGTTGAAATGTAACATTTATTGCTTTTGCGACTTTGGTTTGAGTTAAACCTAAAGCCAAACGTCTAAGTTTTAACTTGTTACCTAGATGTTTATTGAAATTTTCTTCCATCAAAGACCCCTCTTTAATTAAAAATAATAAGCTGAGTTAATAGAAATCAAAAAGTTATTTCAAGTAAAATAATTTTAAAAAGAATAATAATTTTTAAGATTTTATAAACCTGTCAAGCGACTTTTTAGCAATTTAGTTATAATTTTTATAATATTTGGCTCAAAAAAAGCTTTGTTCTATCGCTTTTTGGGTTAGCAAAAAACTCTTTTGTTTCTGCCTGTTCTACAATCATACCTTCATCCATAAAAATTACTTCATCTGCAACTTCTTTTGCAAACCCCATTTCATGTGTCACAACAATCATAGTCATACCAGCCTTAGCTAAATTAACCATTGCATCTAAAACTTCTTTAATCATTTCAGGATCTAACGCTGACGTTGGCTCATCAAAAAGCATTATTTTTGGCTCCATACACAACGCTCTCGCTATTGCACATCTTTGTTGTTGACCACCAGATAATTGACCAGGATATTTGTATGCTTGATCAGCAATTTGAACTTTTTCTAAATGTTTTAAAGCTAATGCTTCTGCATCTTTTTTTGGCATTTTTTTTACCCATATTGGTGCCAATGTACAGTTATCCAATATTGATAAATGAGGAAATAAATTAAACTGTTGAAATACCATTCCAACCTCAGCTCTTATTTGCTCTATATTTTTTGTCTCTTCAGTTAATTCGGTTCCATCAACGACAATTGATCCTTCCTGGTGTTCTTCAAGTCTATTAATACATCTAATTAATGTAGATTTACCTGAACCAGACGGACCACAAACAACAATTTTTTTATTCTTCTCTACGTCTAAATTAATGTTTTTTAAGACTTGGAAATCTCCAAACCATTTATTCATCTCTTTTATTTGAATTATTTTATCTGACATTATCTCTCAGTTTTATATTTTTGCTCTAAATTATAACTATATTTACTCATTGCATAGCAAATAATAAAAAATACTATTGAAGCAAATACATATCCTTCCATAGCAAAACCTAACCATTCGGGATTTGTTTTTGCTAAATTAAGCATTCCTACGATTTCCAAAAGACCTACAACAAAAATTAGAGGTGTATCTTTTACAAGTGCTAAAAATGTATTTGCTATACCCGGAATAACTAGTTTAAGAGCTTGTGGTAAAATCACAAAAATATGCATTTTCCAATAACCCATTCCTAAAGATTTTGCAGCATCATATTGACCTCTAGGTAAAGCCTGTAGACCACCTCTTATTACCTCTGCTACATAGGCAGCTTCAAACAGTGATATAGCAATTATAACTCTTACTAGTTTATCAATAAACATGTCTTCTGGCAAAAACATTGGAAACATAACAGATGACATAAATAAAACTGTGATTAAAGGTACGCCTCTCCAAAATTCTATAAATCCTATAGAAATATATTTAATTATTGGTAAATCAGATCTTCTACCTAAAGATAAGAATAAACCTATTGGAAAACAAAATATTAAACAAAAAAATGAAACTATAAAAGTTAAGGATAATCCACCCCAAGCTCCTGTTTCAACCCATTCGAAAGCTTGTATCTTTCCTAATTCAATTAGTTCTTCGTAAAAAAATACATACTTTAATAATATATATATTGTGATCGGTATTATTAAAAAATAATACATTTTAAATTTCGAAGGGATAAAGAAACCTATTATAATAGAGATTACTGCTGCAATAATTCCATATGAAAAATCAAAAAATATTGGGCCACCAGAAATAAAAAAGAATATAAATAAAAATGCAATGATTGGATAAACAACAACATAATATAATGTTAGATATTTTTTGAACTTTTCTGTTGCAAAAAACCCTACTCCACCAAGAAAAGCAAGGGCGATAAATGATAAATTTATTCTCCACTGTTCTGCATTTGGATACATGCCATACATAAATCTATTAAACCAAGTTTTTATGTAAGCCCAACACGCACCAGATCCTGAGCAAGCGTCTTTTGAATCACCAGCAAAATTTGCATCAATTATGAACCAACTTAAAAGCGGTGGAAGTGATTTTATAACCGCAAAAATAATTAATAATGATAAAAGGGAGTTAAATTTATTTGTATTAATATTTTTGTTAATAATGTCTAAAAATTTTATACCTGAATATTCAATTCTAATTAAATGCAGACCAATGAAGCCTATGATTAGAGGTAAAAAATAACTTATTGTTCCTGGTAGAAAACTAGTCAAATCTAAACTGAAAAAAGAATTCAAGAATACAATTAATATACTTAGAGAAAATAAACCAATACCTGAATACAAATATGCGTATAAATTATTTTTGTCTGGTGATAAAAAATTTAATTTATTCATTATTTTTCTTTAATAGCTATTTTTTTATTATACCAATTCATAAATATTGAGATTGTTATACTTAAAGTTAAATAAGTTAACATTGTAATGGAAACAATTTCAATTGCTCTTCCTGTTTGCATTAAAGCAGTTCCAGCAAAGACAAGTACTAAGTCTGGATATGCAATTGCAGCAGCAAGTGATGAATTCTTTGTTAAATTTAAATATTGGTTGGTTGTTGGAGGAATTATAATCCTCAAGGCTTGAGGCATAACTACTAATTTAAGAACTTGATTAGGTGTTAAACCAATTGATGCAGCAGCCTCTTTTTGACCTTTGCTTACGCCTTGAACACCAGCTCTTACACATTCAGCAATAAAAGTTGCAGTATATAAAGATAAAGCTAGTGCTAAAGAAATTAATTCAGGTGGTAATTTTAGACCACCTTTAAAAGTAAAGGATGTTTTTGATAATTGTTCAATTACTGGTATTTCAACAGAAGCATCTACCCCACCTAGAAAAAAACTTAACAATGGCAAAATAATTAAAAGACCAATAGATATTGATAATACTGGTGTTTGAATACCTTGATTTTCCTGCTTTTTTTTAGCATATAATTTAACAAAAACTATTGAGATGATTGCTGCGATTACTGAATAAATAAAAATATCTAGATTATTCCAAACAAAGGCTGGAACAAAAAAACCTTTAATAGTTAAAAAGAAAACTCCAAACATTGGTTCTGCTTTCTCTGGCAAAGGCAAGGCTCTTAATGCTGCAAAATACCAAAAGAATATCTGCAATAGCAAAGGAATATTTCTAAAAAATTCCACATAAATTGCTGCAGTTCGTTCAATAAGATAATTACTTGATAGTCTAGCTATTCCAACCACAACTCCAATTATAGTTGCAAATACAATTCCAATAACTGAAACTAAAATAGTATTTAATAATCCAACTAGATAAGCTCTAAAATAAGAATGTGAACCATCATATTCTATTAATGAAAACTGAACATCAAATGAAGATTCTTGAGTTAAAAAACCATAACCAAATGTGATACCCCTATTTTCCATATTTACTTGTGCGTTATATGAAAAGAAACCAAGCACTAGGATAACAACTACTAATGTAAGTAACTGGGGTAATATTTTCTTAAAATTCACTGTTAGTAAGGTTTATAAAAAAAAGGGCTAGAAAAATCTAGCCCTCTTTATGTTCTTTTTAAAAAGAATTATCTTGCTGGTGGTACGTATAGTATTCCACCTTTTGTCCATAACTGATTTGGACCTCTGTCAGGTAGAATTCCAGTATCAGCTATATTTCTTTTATAGCTTTCACCGTAGTTACCAACTTGCTTGATTATTCTTAAACTCCACTCATTATCTAAACCTAGAGCAGCTCCTAATTCACCTTCAGCTCCAACTAGTCTTTTTACTGCTGGATTTTCTGAAGTTTTCATCATATCAGCATTTGCTGATGTTACGCCATACTCTTCAGCTTCAATCATAGTGTTTAGTGACCATCTTACGATATCTTCCCAAACAGAATCACCTTGTCTAACAACTGGGCCTAATGGCTCTTTTGAAATTGTTTCAGGTAATACCATATGATCATCTGGATTGCTCAATTTAATTCTTTGAGCGGCTAAACCAGATTTATCTGTAGTATATGTATCACATCTTCCGGCATCATATGCTGCTACAACTTCATCAGCTTTTTCAAAAGTGACTGGCTCATATTTAATTCCTTTTGAATTAAAGAAATCTCTCATATTAAGCTCTGTTGTAGTTCCAAGGTTAGTGCACGCAGAAACACCAGCTTTAAAATCATTAACTGATGAAATTCCTGAATTTTTTCTAACCATAAAACCTTGACCGTCATAGAAGTTTACTCCTACGAAAGTAAGACCGATATCCGCATCCCTTGAAAGTGTCCAAGTAGTATTTCTAGATAGAATATCTATCTCATTAGATGTTAATGCAGTAAATCTTTCTTTAGCACTTAGTGGAGTAAATTTTACTTTACTTGCATCACCTAATACTGCAGCAGCTACCGCTCTACATACATCAACGTCAACACCAGTCCAGTTTCCCGCAGCATCAGCATTAGAAAATCCTGGTAAACCTTGTGAAACACCACATCTCACAAAACCTTTTTTCTGAGTGTTTTTAAGAGTTTTTGACTTTTTTGCAGCCATAGTTTCTGTTGTAAAAGTAAATAAAACAGCAAACATAGCGACAACTGAAGTCAATCGTTTTACTAATTTAAACATTATTTTTTCCTCTTGTTTATTTATTTGTTAACAAATAATTCAAATTAATTTTTGAATTGGCCAAGTAAAGCAGAAACAAAGAAGCTCATCAATAACAAATTAATCGCAAAATTTATGCTTTATTTGGTGCTGGCGCGCTCTGAAGGATTCGAACCTTCGACCTACGGTTTAGAAAACCGTTGCTCTATCCAGCTGAGCTAAGAGCGCACGTGTTTAATTTATAATACTAATTTAATTTTTGAAAAGAAATTTTTTTAATAAAATTATTATTGATAAAAGTTCAATTCTTCCAATAATCATAAATATAATTAATGATATTTTACTAAATACACTAAAATTATAAAAATCAATGCTACCTAAATCATACATTTCAGAGTTAACAGTATTCATAATTGTTAAAATACCTAATTTAAATGATGTTTCAAATTCTAATTTAGAAATAGTTAATAATAGTGATATTAAAAATAAAGAAATAATAAAAATTATGATTGCAAGAAAATATTTATTAATATCATTAATATTAGCACCAATTTTATTTAACGTTAATTTATTAGAATATATTTGATTGGGTTTAGAGTGAGATAATAAGTTATTAATTGAGAATTTTATTAAAGTTATAACTTTAATAACTCTTAAGCCTGAACTAGTAGAAAAAAAAGATCCACCAAGAATAACTAGTAGCAGAAATACAAAAACAAGATTTTCAGGAATATTTTGAAATGATATACCTATATTTGAAACACTACTACAAATAGAAACTAATACTTTTAAAAAGTTATTATCATAATTAAAAAAAATAAAAGATAAAGCTATTACGATTAGTAAATAAATAAATATATTAAAGTCCTCACTTAAATAATTAATATTTTTTTTCTTAAAGAAAATTAAGTTAAAAATAAAAAAAAGACTAAAAAAAGATAGCAACATAGACAAAGATAAAACAATTTTACTTATATCTGAGCTAAAAGTTATATCAAAATTATCGTTAGGTAAAAAACCCCCAGAGGAAATTATTGATAGCGAATAATTGTAAGCATCAAAATTTCGTAAATTTACTAATTTTAAAATAATGAATATTATAATTGTCAATAATAAGTAAATTATTATTATTTTTAATATTTGCTTGAAAATCTCAGAGGAATTGAAAGAGATATAATTTGTAAGAGATCTCTTTAAGTTTTCATCAAACAAATCTATAAGCAATAATATTGAAAATAAAAAATATAAACCACCAATCCATTGGGAACTAGATCTCCATAAAATTAATGTTTGGTCCAAATCATTTACATCGTTAAAAATTGTAAATCCTGTTGACGTAAAGCCAGATATTGCCTCAAAATAACAATTAACAAAACTTATATATTCTAAGTTAAAATAGTAAGGTAAGGATATAGAGATGGGTAAAATTATATAACCTATTAAAACGATTAAAATTCTTTCAAATAAATTAATTTTCTCAAATTTATATTTTTTTAATATTATTAAAAAAAGTCCAATTAATAAATTAATTATAAAGGTTAATAGATAATTGTTAAGATTATTTAAAAGATTGAAATAATAAGAATATATTATGTTAAAAAAAGAAAAGAAACTAATTATTATAAAAAAAATACCAAAGTATTTTAGACCAAAAATATTCATTTATTAGATTGAGCTTATTCTAAATAAATTTTCAACTAATGGTAATTGATCTCTCTTTGCTAACAATACAACTGTATCATCTTTTTGAAATACATAATTAGATGAAGGAAGTATAAATTTATTATCTCTCAAAATTGCACCAACACGTATTTCGTCAGGTAAATCTGCTTTTTTTAATTCTTTATTAACTAGTTCAGAAGTTTCTAAAATATCGGCTTCTATAACTTCATAATCTCCATTTAAAATAGTATAAGCATTTTCAATTGTACCTTTGTGAACGTGTTTTAAAATACTTGAAACAGTACTCATTCTAGGATCAATTAAATCATCAATTTTTAATGATGATTGTAATAATGAATAATTGGGTTTATTAACTAAAGCCATTGTTCTTTTATTTTTTGAAAATTTTTCAACAAGAACACTTACCATAAGATTATCTTCATCGTCATTAGTTAGGGCTAATACAGTTTCGACCTCCTCTAAGTTAGCTTCATTTAGTACATCCTCATCTAAGCCATTTCCATTAATAACAATTGTATCGTTTAAATAATTTGCAATATATTCAGCTCTATTTTTGTCTTTCTCTATAATTTTTACCCTTGCTTCCTCAAAATTATTTTCTATATTTGACGCAAGATTAAATCCAATATTACCACCACCAATTATAAGAATTTTACTTGAAATTTTTTCATTATGACCAAAAACTTTAAGTGTCTCCTCCATTTGATTAGAATTAACAATCACATATGCTTTATCATTGTGTTGAAGCTTATCTTCTTTCTTCAATATTTTAAAACTCTCTTCTCTAATAACACCTAGGATGTATGCATTTAAACTAGGAAATTTATTAGTTAATTCTTTTAATTTTATTTCATGAATTGGACATTTTCCATCAATTAAAATTTCCAATAATCTAATTTTATTTTCTGCAAATGGTACGTTATCTAAAGCACCTGGTGCCTCTAATTTTCTTTGTAATGATTTTGCTATTTCTAATTCTGGTGAAATAACGTAATCTATTGGAAGATTTTCTTTATTAAAAAGAGTTGAAAATTTTGGATCTAAATATTCTTGAGATCTTATTCTAGCAATTTTTTTTGGAACTTTAAATAAGGAATATGCAATTTGGCAAATAAGCATATTTATCTCATCATTTCTTGTAACTGCAATCAACATGTCTGCCTCGGAGGTATTGGCGTTATCCAAAATCTCAGGGGATGTTGCTTTCCCAACAATAGCTTTTACATCAAGAGATTCATTAATTTTTTGAATATCTTCGCTAGATTGATCAATAACTGTGATTGAATGATTTTGTTCAGCAAGTAATTTTGCTATAGTAAACCCAACTCTTCCAGCACCACAAATTATAATGTTCATTAATTTAAGTCCTTAACACCGAGTAATTTTAATTTTCTATGAAGCGCAGATCTTTCCATTCCCACAAATTTTGCTGTTTTAGATATATTTCCTCCAAATTTTTTAATTTGTGAAATTAAGTATTCTTTTTCAAAATTCTCTCTTGCTTCTCTTAATGGAATGGATAAATTTTCAGCAACCGAAAAAGTCTCATTAGCAGATCTAGACAAAGATTCTTTAATAATATCTAATATTTTTTCTTCATCATTTCCTGGTGAAAGAATAGCTATTCTCTCAATAAGATTTCTAAGTTCTCTGACATTGCCGGGCCAATTATAATTTAAAAGATAGTTATCATCTTTAATTTTAAATTTCTTATAATTATATGTGTTGCAAATATTTTCAATAAAATATTCGACTAGTAAAGGAATATCCTCAATTCGTTTATTTAATGGTTCAATTTCAATATTAAAAACATTTAATCTATGAAACAGGTCTTCTCTAAAATTTCCATTTTTAATCTCATTTTTAATATTTTTACTTGATGCACAAATAATTCTTACATCAACTTTAATATCATGATTACTGTTTAATCTTTTAAATTTCTGATCAATTACAACTCTTAATATTTTTGATTGTGTTTCTAACGGAATTTCTGTGACTTCATCAATTAATAACATACCTCCAGAAGCTTTTTCTAGAGCTCCATATAAAATTGAGCCATCTTTTTTTTCTTCACCAAAAAGCTCTACTTCATATTTTTTCGAATCTAATAAAGCGCCGTTAATAATAATAAATGGTCCTTTTGATCGTTTTGAATTTTTATAAATTTTTCTTGATACTAGTTCTTTTCCTGATCCTGTAGGGCCACTTATAAATACTCTACTTTCTGATTGTGACAATTTTTGAATCTGATCTCTTATTGATACAATATTTTGACTTTTGCCTATTATTTTAAAAGAGTGGAAAAGTTTATTTGATAGTGATTTATTCTCTTTTTTTAAATTAAAATTTTCAACAGCCCTTTTTATAAAATTTAATAAACGATTTTTATCAAAAGGTTTTTGTATAAATTCAAATGCACCAGATCTAAGAGAGTTGATGGCCATTTCAATGTTAGCGTGACCAGAAATTATTATAACAGGTATGTCAGTATTTTTAGTTTTGATATGCTCAAGCAATTGAATTCCATCATTATCACCTTTGTCTAATTTAACATCTATAATTGCAACGTCTGGTAATTTTTTATCTATTTCTGATAATCCTTGGTTAAAGTTTGCTGCCAATCTTGTTTTATACCCAGCATCTTGAATCAATTCATCAAGAATATTTCTAATATCCGAATTATCGTCAATAATTAATATTTCTGTTGCCATAAATTATTTGGGTATTATGATTTGAACCTTAGCTCCATTCTTTGTATTTAAAAATTTAATTGATCCGTTATGGTCATTTATTATTTTATCTACTATCGATAATCCTAAACCAGTTCCTTTTTCTTTAGTTGTATAATATGGTTTTATAATATCCTTGGTTTTTTTATCCTTAAAACCTTCACCTGTATCAATTAGGTTGACTGTTATATAATCTCTTCTTTGGTTTATTTCTATATCAATATTTTTCAATGTTTCATTGGTTTTTTTGACCTTTTCTTTAATGCTTTCAATTGAATTTTTAATTAAATTGAAAAATAATCTGTTGAATTGTTCATTATCAAAATTAATTATAACTTTTTTACCTATCTTATTATTAATTTTAAAATTAATTGAGCTATCAATTTTTTTTAACAATTCAATATTTTCATTTAATACCTTAATTAAATCATTATTTTTAAAATGAGGTTTGGGCATTCTTGCAAAATCAGAAAATTCATTTACTAGATTTTCTATTTGCTTTATTTGCTTTAAAATAGTTTTTAAATTATCTTGATACTTTTGCTTTTTTTCCACACTTAAATCAGGTAAATATTTTGAATTAAGATTATCTATAGTTAGCTGTATTGGGGTAAGCGGATTTTTAATTTCATGAGCCATTTTTCTTGCAACTGTTTCCCATGCTTCGTGTCTTTCATTTGATAATAATTTATCTTGCTGATTTTTTAATTTGTCTATCATAGAATTAAAGTTTCTATTTAATAACTCCATTTCTCTATCTGCTTTAAGTTCAGGAACCTTCACATCCAAATTTCCTTTTCCAATTTTTTCAGATGCAGTTATCAGATTATTAATAGATATAAAAAATCTTGAGGAAAATCTAATTGCAATTGTAATAGATAAAAATAACAGAAGCGTTACAAGAGAAATATATATGATAGCAAAGGATATTCTAATACCTAAACTTTGATTTTCAACAGTGTAATAAAAATTTAAAGCTTCCTCAGACTCTAATAAATAATTAGAAATACTTTTATCTAATTTTTTTACTACATATAAATATGTATCTTCAAAATTCTGTAATCTAATCACTGCGGCAGATCTATTTTCTGGAGCGTTTATGATTTTTAATGGACGATCATCTGAACGTACCATACTAATAGCCTGGTCTTCAATCTTAACATACTCGGAATCGTTTGCCGAAATTATCAAATCACCAGAAGAATTTATTAAATAAAGTTGATCAATATCTCTAATTAGATTTTGTGTATTCAAAAAAGACTTAAATCTAACTCGATCAGTTTTATATATATTATGATACTTGTTTAAATCAAATGCAATTAGTACTATTTCTGACTCAATTTTATTTCTTTTTTCATCAACATAGTTTTTTGCAATTTCGTATGAATTATTAACTGCTGTTGTTATTTTTTTATCAAAATATTTTTCCAGAGCAAAAGAAAAGATAAAAAGAGAAAAGATAGCAATTAATAATGATGGTATTAAAGTAAATAAACCAAATGATATTATGTATTTCCTATTTGCTACTGATCCCCTCACATTAATATTATTTTTAATTGAATTTTTAATATCAAAAAAAATTAAAACAAAAAAAACAAGTAAAAAAATTATATTTAAAATTAATACAAATTGAAGATTTTGTTCATTTAACTCTATAAAGCTCCTATCAATAAATGTTAGAAATGTAATAAAAGATAGTAAAACGGTAAGTACAAATATAATTATTATAAATAAATTTCTTTTTATAAAGGTTAGCATAAACTATGAATATATATAAAAATTTATAAATAAATACATGAGTGATTGTTTTATATTATTAAGTGCAGGAAAAAGTAAGAGATTTAAATCTAAACATAATAAGCAATTTATAACGTATAAAAATAAGCCACTATTTGAGCATTCATTAAAAATTGCTCAAGACTCAAAGTTATTTAAAAAAATTTTGTTAGTCTCAAATAAAAAAATTAAAAAAATAAAATACAAAAGTGTTGATGTAATAAAAGGGGGAATAGAGAGACATAATTCTACTCAAAATGCTCTACATTTCTTAAAGAACAAAAAAATTAAAAATGTATATATTCATGATGCTGCAAGACCAAATTTATCAATAAATTTATTGAGAAAATTAAAAAATAATTTAAAAAAAAATAGTGCTGTAGTTCCTTATCTGAATTCAGAAAATTCAGTAAAATACAAAAATAATAATAGAATTAATAACTTGAATCGTGATAAAGTTTTATTAACTCAAACGCCTCAATGTTTTAATTTTAATGAACTTTTTAATTTATATAAGAATAATAAAGAAAAGATTACAGATGAAGCCAGTCTTTACTTAAACAATAATAAAAAAATTAAATTTATTCTTGGAGATAAAAATAATTTTAAAATAACAACAATAGATGATTTAAAATATCTAAAATCAGAAACCTATTATGGGATTGGTTTTGATATACACAGGTTAATTAAAAATAAAAAACTTTTTCTTGGAGGAGTGAAAATTCCATATCACTCAGGACTTAAAGGACATTCTGATGGAGATGTAATCCTCCACGCTATAATTGATGCTCTGCTAGGGGCAATGAGAAAAGGTGATATTGGAACTCTTTTCCCAAGTAATTCAACTAAATTTAAAAATATCAGGTCCAAGAATATGCTCATGCCTGTTGTCAAATTAATAAGGGAGAATAATTTTGACATAAACAATATAGATATAAACTTAATTTGTGAAAACCCCAAAGTCTCAAAAATCAGATACAAAGTTATAAAATCAATTTCTAGTTTATTATCAATAAACAAAAGTTTGATAAATTTAAAAGGGAAAACAGTTGAAAAATTAGGTTTAATTGGAAATGAGCAAGCCATAGCATGCGAAGTGATTTGTTCATTATCGAGATGAAAAAAATTAACATATTAATTTCTACATTTTTTGGAAACGGATATATTTCTAAAATACCTGGAACGTTTACATCTTTAAGTACTTTAATAATACTTTATATACTTTTTGAGTTATTCAATTTTAAGAATTTAAATTATATACTAATATTATATTCAATTATATTTTTTTATTCTTTTTATGCGGTAATGGATTCAGAAACTGAGTTCGAAAATAAAGATCCTAGGCAAATTGTAATTGATGAAGTTTTGGGACAAGCAATGCCTTTAATACTGATTGTATACCTTTCTTCACTTAATTTAATAAGTATACCTGTTGAAATATATTATTTACTTTCTTTTATTTTTTTTAGATTTTTTGATATTGTAAAACCTTTTCCAGTTAGTTATTTCGACAAAGAACATAAAAACTTTTTTGGAATAATAATGGATGATATTATGGCAGGTTTATACACCATGATATTAATTTACTTAATAAGTCTAAAATTTTAATGAAAATACAGAAGTTGCATATGAAATTAATTAAAAAGAAAATTACTTTATCTATAGCTGAATCATGCACAGGAGGCTTATTATCAAGCAAATTTACCAAATTGAGCGGTTCATCAAAGTACTTCCAAATGGGATTAGTAACTTATTCAAACAATGCAAAAATTAAAATATTAAAAATTAATAAAAAAATTATAGATAAATATGGTTCAGTTAGCCCTGAATGTTGCAGATCTATGGTGAAAGGGTTATCCAAAATATCAAAAAGTAAAATAAATATATCTATTACTGGTATCGCAGGTCCAAATGGTGGTACAAAGGATAAGCCTGTAGGTCTTGTTTACATAGGTCTAAAAAAAGGTAAAAAATTAACAATAAGAAAATGTTTGTTTAATAAAAAACAAAGGTATTTTATTCAAAATTCTACAGTTAAAAAGACTTTAAGATTAATAAATAGTTTAGTCTGAATATTTCATTAGTGAATCTTATTTATATACCTTTTATCTTTAAAATATTAATGAATTAAAATAACATTTTATAGACTCTCTGCTCTTTTTTGAAAAGCATCTGCTATTTTATTGAGACCAAATTGAAATGATTTTACCATAATAATATTCAAAAATTTATTTTTTATCTCAAAATCAACATCAAAATGAACTTCTGTAAAATTGTCTTTTTCAATAAATTTCCAGTTATTTTCAAGATAATTAAGTGGTCCATCAATATTCGTGACATGAATATGATCATTTAATTTATCAAATTTCACATCACTTTTATAAGTATCTGTAAAAGGTCTTTTACCAATAGTTAAATCCGCAATTATATTAATGGAATTTTTTTCCTCTTTTTTTTTATATACTTTCGAGTCTATGCAAAAAGGAATAAATTCTGGATATTTTTCAATATCTAAAACAAAATCTATAAGTGTTTTTTTATCGCGTTCTATAAGTCGCGTCACAGATGCTTTAGGCATGAAATTAATTAAGTCTGTTTTGTTTTAATTTAGCAAAATCTTCATCTGCATGATACGATGACCTTGTTAAAGGAGATGAAGAAACCAATAAAAATCCTTTTGACTTAGCTATAATTTCTAGTTCTTTAAATTCATCTGGATGATAGTATTTCTCTAATGGATGATGTTTTACTGAAGGCTGTAAGTATTGACCAATAGTTAAAAAATCCACATCAGCTGATCTTAGATCATCCATTACCTGAATTATTTCATCTCTTTCTTCACCCAAACCAACCATTATTCCAGATTTAGTAAATACTTTTTTATTATTTATTTTTGCATTTTTAAGAAGTTCTAAGGATGCAAAGTATCTAGCACCCGGTCTCACTTTGACATACAATCTTGGTACTGTTTCAATATTATGATTAAAAACATCAGGATTAGACTTTAAAATTGTTTTATAAGATTCACCTTTTCTTAAAAAATCTGGTGTTAAAACCTCAATTGTAGTATTTGGATTTTTTTTTCTAGTCATCAAAACTACTTCTTTAAAATGATTTGACCCACCATCTGGTAAATCATCTCTATCAACTGATGTTATAACGACATGTCTTAGGTTTAATTTATTTACTGCATTTGCAATTTTAACATGTTCAAATGGATCCAATTTTTCAGGTTTTCCTGTTTTAACATCACAAAAAGCGCAAGCTCTTGTACAAGTATCTCCCATAATCATAAAGGTTGCATGTCTTTTACTCCAACATTCTGTTATGTTTGGGCAGTTTGCTTCCTGACAAACTGTAACAAGATTATTTTGATTAACTACAGTTTTAGTAAGAAAAAATTCTTTACTATCAGAAAGCTTAGACCTAATCCATTTTGGTTTCTTTTTAATTGGATTTATTGGGTTCTTTACTTTTTCAGGATGTCTTGGTTTAATTTTTTTCATTTCTTTTTATTATATAAGTAGTCTCTCCTTCTTTGCCAAATAAAAATTTGTCTCGGATTAAAATTTCAATAAAATCAAGGTCTATATTTTCAGTTAATAATGAATTTTTATGCTCTAAATCTTGAATTTTGATTTGTAATTCTGACTGTTTAATCTTTAATTCTTCGTAAATATCTTTTTTTTTAAAATAAGAAATTAAACCTCTATCACCACTCAATAAATTGAAAAAAAAATAAATAAACAAAAATGTTATTATTAAAACAAAATAATTTTTTTTTATCTTATCTATCATTAATTAATATTATGCATTTTAGATTTTTTTCCAAGATTATGTTCAATCCTCAATAATTGGTTATATTTTGAAACTCTTTCTGATCTGGATAATGATCCAGTCTTTATTTGATTAGAATCAGTACCGACAGCAAAATCTGCAATAAATGTGTCTTCACTATCACCAGACCTGTGAGAAATAATAGTCTTATACCCGATCAATTTTGCAAATTTAATTACCTCTAATGTTTCGGTTACAGTTCCAATTTGATTTAATTTAATCAAAATTGAATTTGCTGAAACATTCAAAAAACCAATTTTTAATCGTTCCAAATTAGTTACAAATAGGTCATCACCAACAATTTGAACTTTATCTTTTGTTTGTATTAACATTTTTGTCCATGCTGACCAATCGTTTTCACCAAATGGATCTTCGATCGATTTTATTTTATATTTTCTTATTAATTTTAGGTACTCAGAAATTGTTTTATCTACATTTACATATCTTTTAGTATGAATTGAGTAATGTTTATTTTTGATTAACTCATTTGCCGCTACATCCAAGCAAATAACTATATCTTTTCCATTATTAAAACCAGATAGATTTATTGCCTTTACTATTAATTTTAGAGCACTTTCATTATCATTTATCATAGGCGCAAATCCACCCTCATCACCTACTGATGTGGAATGGCCCATTTTTTTTAATAAATCTCTTAGTTTATTGATGACTATAAAACACATTCTTACACCCTCTGAAAAAGATTTTGCTTTATCTGGTCTGATCATAAATTCTTGTATTCTAAGACCATTATTTGCATGTGCCCCACCATTAATTATGTTCATCATTGGGAATGGTAATTTGAAGTTTTTACTAACTAGTAAATTTTTATAAATTGGTATTTTTTTTATTTTAGATGAAAGTTTTTTGACAGCTATTGAGACAGAAAGAATTGCATTTGCTCCAATTTTTGTTTTCTGTTTGGTACCATCAAGTCTTATTAATAAATTATCTATTTTTTCTTGTTGATGAACATTATAATTTTTTAACTTTTTTGATATTACTTTATTTATAAATTCAACAGGTTTTAAAACACTTTTTCCGAGATATTTTTTATTTTTTGTATCCCTTTTTTCAAAAGCTTCATAAGATCCAGTAGATGCTCCAGAAGGACAAATTGCAGAAGCGCTAATATTTTTCGCAAATACCTCTGTTTCTATAGTTGGATTTCCCCGACTATCAAAAACTTGTCTTGCAATAACTTTAGAAATTTTAGACATTTTTTTTTTTTACTATATTATCTATCTCAACTATCTGATTTATAAGATTGTCTAATTTATTTAATGGAACCATATTTGGACCATCAGAGGGGGCATTATCTGGATCTTGATGTGTTTCAATAAATATAGCAGCAATACCTACCGCAACAGCTGCTCGAGATAAATGCTCAACAAATTCTCTTTGTCCACCACTTTTATCTCCTTGACCTCCAGGTTGTTGAACTGAGTGAGTGGCATCAAAAACAATAGGATATCCATTCTTTGCCATTATAGGAATAGATCTCATGTCAGATACTAAAGTATTGTATCCAAAACTTGCACCTCTCTCTGTAACTAGAATATTATCATTTCCTGAATCTGATATTTTTTTTGTTACATTCACCATATCCCATGGAGCTAAAAACTGACCTTTTTTTACGTTAATAATTTTTTTTGTTTTTGCAGCAGCAACTAATAAATCTGTTTGTCGACATAGAAAAGCTGGGATTTGTAAAACGTCTATATGAGGAGCAACAATTGAACATTGCTTTTCGTTATGAATATCAGTAAGGACAGGAACTTTTATTTCTTTTTTTATTCTATCAAAAATTGGTAAAGATTTTTCTAGTCCAGCTCCTCTTTTACCTTTAAGACTTGTCCGATTGGCTTTATCAAACGATGTTTTGTATATAAATCCAAGATTATATTTTTCAGAAATAATTTTAATTTCCCCCGCCATATCTAAAGCATGCTGTTCAGTTTCTAATTGGCAAGGTCCTGCAATTAAACAAATTTTATTTTTGTTAGAAATATTTAAATCCTGACATTTAACAATTCTATTTTCCATGATAATTTTTTGAAGCTTTTATAAATGATTTAAATAATGGATGTGGTGATAATGGTCTTGATTTAAATTCTGGATGAAATTGAACGCCAATGAACCAAGGATGATTTTTTAATTCAATTATTTCAGGTAATTTATTATCTGGAGACATGCCCGAAAATATTAATCCCTTTTTTTCAAATTTTGATCTTTGGTTAGTATTAACTTCATATCTATGTCTGTGTCTTTCTTTTATTTCATTTGATTTATAAATTTTTTTTATGGCAGAATTATTTTTTAATTTAGCTGTATAAAGACCTAATCTCATTGTCCCACCTAAGTTTTTTTCTGTACCCTTAAAAATTTTTCCATTTTTGTTCCATTCATGGATTAATCCAATAACAGGATAGCATTTTTTATCAAGCTCTGTAGAACCAGCATTTTTTATATTTAATTTATTTCTAGCAAATTCAATGATTGCCATTTGCATGCCAAAACAAATACCAAAAAAGGGTATTTTTTTTTCTCTTGCATATTTAATTGCAGCAATCTTGCCTTCTGTTCCTCTTTTGCCAAATCCACCTGGAATTAATATTCCAGAAACACTTCTAAGTTTTTTGCTTATTTCATTTTTTTTTAGTTTATCAGATTCGATTCTTACCAAATTAACTTTTACATTATTTGCTATGCCGCCGTGTGTTAATGCTTCATCTAAGGATTTATATGCATCTTTTAAGTTCACATATTTACCTATTATTCCAATGTCAATTACTTTATTATTTTTTAGAACAGTAGAGGTGATATTTTTCCATGGATTTAAATTGGGTTTCTTTTTTGATTTTATTTTAAAATATTTTAAAACTTGTTTATCTAATTTTTGGTTATAAAAACTAATTGGTGCTTCATAAATTGTTCTAACATCAACAGTCTCAATAACGTTTTCAATATCAACATTACAAAATAAAGATATTTTTTTTCTTTGCTCTAAAGGTATATGTTGCTCTGATCTACATATAACAATATCTGGCTGTATACCGATACTTCTTAATTCTTTAACACTATGTTGTGTAGGTTTAGTTTTTATCTCATCAGAAGATTTCATAAATGGAACTAAAGTTAAATGAACAAATAATGTTCTGGACCTTCCGTGATCGTTTGAGAATTGTCTTATTGCTTCTAAAAATGGTAAACTTTCTATGTCACCAACAGTTCCACCAATTTCACAAATTACAAAATCTTCGTTACTTATATCTTTGCTAATAAATTTTTTTATTCTATCTGTTATGTGTGGAATGACTTGAACTGTCTTACCTTGATAGCCCCCTTGTCTCTCTTTTTTGATTACATCGCTATAAATTTTACCAGTAGTAATATTATCTGATTGTTTTGATGAAATATTTGTAAATCTTTCGTAATGTCCTAAATCTAGATCAGTTTCTGCTCCATCATCAGTAACAAATACCTCTCCATGCTGAAAAGGACTCATTGTTCCTGGATCAACATTTAAATATGGATCCATCTTACGTATCCTGACTTTATAACCTTGTGATTTTAATAAATATGCAAGTGATGCTGAGGATAACCCTTTTCCAAGTGATGATACCACGCCGCCAGTGACAAAGATATATCGCGCCATGGAAGTATCTTATAGACCTAAAACTTAAAAATTCAAAGTATTAATTATTGCTATCTGGAACCTTTGGAGCATCATCAGTTTCCTCTATTTTATCTAAAACTGATGTTGTGGGAGTTAATTCACCTCTGGAAAGAATCGTTAAACACAGACTGCATATTATAAATAGAGTAGCAATTATTGCTGTAGCTTTGGTTAAAAAATTTCCTGCAGATCTTGAAAGCATAAAGTTATCTTGAGACACTCCAATACCTAATGCACCACCCTCAGATTTTTGAAATAAAACTAAAACAACTAAAATAGCTGCAAGAATAATGTTAATTATTAAAAGTATATTTTCCACGAGGTTTAATTAGTTGATTTTTTAATTATATCAATAAAATTTTTTGCCCTCAAAGAAGCGCTTCCTATTAAAAATCCTTTTAAATCATTAATTTCTTTTAACTCTGATACATTTTTAGAATTAACAGATCCTCCATAGATGATTTTATATTTTTGATTTTTTTTTAATTTTTTAATTATATTGTTTATGTCTTTAAAGTTTTTTCTTAATTCAAGTGATTTTGGTATTTTTCCAGTTCCGATGGCCCATCTAGGTTCATATGCAAAAATAATATTATTAATTTTTTTTATATTCTTTAATGCAATGGTTATTTGTCTTTTAAGTACTGAGACAGTTTTATTATTTTTTTTTTCTTTATATGTTTCCCCAATACAAAGAATTACTTTTAATTTTTCTTTGAGTGCTGAATGAATTTTTTTATTTATTAGTATATCATTTTCCTGATTTCTAATTTCAGAATGACCAACAATTACATACTCACCTCCTGCTGACTTAATTAATTTAGAATTTACAGATCCTGTAAATGCACCATAATCGTTTAATTGAGAAAGGTTCTGAGCACCTACTTTAATTTTAGTGTTTTTTACTTTATTTTTAACCGATGAAATTAGGGTAAATGGTGGACAGTAAATTATTTGATTTTTTTTATTTTTTGATTGTTTTAAAAATTTTATGGTTTTATTGATGCCAGAGATATGACTTTTTTCTCCATTCATCTTCCAATTAGCTACAAAGATCATATTATTATTTGTCATCTTAGATAATTTAATTTATAGGTTTGTTTTTTATAATCAATATATAAAGAATTACTCATGTTGGGAAAATTAAGAGGTTTTACAAATAGTAAATTGGCAGGCGTCCTAGTGGCTATAATAATTGTTCCTTTTGTTTTTTGGGGAATGGGAAGTGTCTTTAGTGGTGGTAACACAAATAATATTGCTAAGATAAATAATAATTCAATTTCAACGAAAGACTTCATTGATCATATAAACCGATCAAGAATTAATCCTGATTATATAAAAGAAAATTTAGATAAAAATATCTTAGAAAGAATTTTGAGTGACCTTATATCAAAAGATTTAATGTCAATGGAGTATAAAGATTTAAATGTAAAAGTTTCAGATAGGTCATTAAAATTAAATTTACAAAACGATATAAATTTTCTTGATGATGACAAAAATTTTTCAAGATTAAAATATGAGAAATTTCTTTTAGAGAATAATATCATTGCTGCTGAATTTGAAAATAGACTAAAAAATTCTGAGTTAAGAAAAAGACTATTTGATTATATTGGTGGTGGTATTAAATCACCATATTATTTACAAAATAAGATTTACATAAATGAAAACAAAAAAATAAATATTCAATACTACGATCTTGAATATGCTTACGATAAAAATATTTCAGACGTCGAAATTAATAATTATATAATCGAAAATGAGGAAAACCTAAAAGAAGCATATATTAATTTTAGTTATGCTAAAGTTGAACCCTCAAATCTAATTGAAATCAACGAATTTAATGAGGATTTTTACAAAAAAATTGATGAAATTGAAAATGATATATTAAATGAATTTTCTTTAGAAGATATCGCTAGAAAAAATGAAATAAAATTACAAAAAAGAAACAATTTTAAGTTCGTAAATGAGGATGAAGTATTTAAAGAAATTTACGAAAATAAAGATAAAAAAGAAATAGTTTTAAAAGATAAAGACAATTACTTTTTACTATATCAAATTACAAAAATAAATAATTTACTACCAAATAAAAATGATACGTCCTTCAGAAATAAAGTTAAAAATAGAATTTTATTAAAGAAAAAATTTGATCTTAATAAAAATTTATTTGAAAAAATTCAAAATAAAGATTTCAATGATTCTGACTTTGAAAATCTAGTAAAAAATAAGGAAAATATAAATTCAGGAATAATTAATTCAATTAATGATAATACTTTATTTGATGAGACATCTTTAAAGCTTATTTACGAATTACCAAAAAATAGTTTTGTTATGGTTTCAAATAGAGCTAACAATATATTTTTAGCAAAGATTAATCAGATTAATTATGAAAATTTAAAAAGTACAAATGAAAATATCCAAGAATATTTAGCTAAAACAAATATTAATTTGATCGATGATATTTATAGTTCTTATGATACATCACTTAACACCAAGTATGAAGTTAAAATTTTTAATAACAATATAGATCGAATAAAAGATTATTTTAAATAATGCTTAATATAAGCCTTAAACAATTTAAGATTAATCATAAAAAAAAAATAAACCAAATACTCTATTTATCTTTGGATAGTGATGGTTCTAAAGAAATAATAAATTTAATAAATAATTTTTTTACTGAAAAAAATGCTTTTGTATTTGAGTCAGTAGAAAAAGGATTTATCAAAGGTAGATATACAATTTTTGGAAAAAATCCTGATAAAATTTGGGAATTTAATAATAATGTAAGCAAGATATACTTTGATAACAAAGTTAAAATTCTGAAAGGCACTGCAAAGAAAAATATAGAAAATGTTATTGAAAGTTTTAAGTTTAAAATTCCTGGAGAATTACCCTCAATTAGCTCCATAATATCAGGATACTTTTCATATGACATTATTAGATATCTAGAAAATATTCCTAATAAAAATAGAGATGATTTAAAATTACCTGATGCTAGAATTATCAGACCAAGAGAACTAATAATACATGATAATATAAAAAAGAAATTATATTTTATAATTAATGTTTTTTGTGATGAAAAAATAAATAATTATAAAATAAGATATGAAAAAATAATTAATCAAATTGAGAATTTAATTTTTTTATCTAATTATAATAGTTCGTATCTAGATAAAACTAATAAAAAAGTTAAAACAAAAGTAAAATCAAATATTTCTAAACAAAAATTTTTATCAAATGTAAAGAAGGCTAAAAAATATATTAAAATTGGAGACATATTTCAGGTAGTTCTAAGTCAAAGATTTGAAACTAAGTTAAGTAAAAACCCAATAGAAATTTATAAAAAATTAAGGAAAACAAACCCTTCTCCTTTTATGTATTTTTTTAATTTTAAAGATTTTCAGATTATTGGTGCAAGTCCAGAAATACTTGTTAGGTTAAGAAATAACAAAGTCACGATTAGACCGATTGCTGGAACAAGACCAAGGGGAAGAAATAAAAAACAAGATTTATTTTTTGAAAAAGACTTACTGAATGACAAAAAAGAGCTATCCGAACATTTAATGCTTCTTGATTTAGGAAGAAACGACACTGGAAAAGTATCAAAGATTAATACTGTAAAAGTTACTGAAAGTTTTTCAATAGAAAGATACTCTCATGTCATGCATATTGTATCAAATGTTGAGGGAGTATTTAATAATAAATACTCAAAATTTGAAACTATGTTGTCTGGATTTCCAGCAGGAACAGTATCTGGGGCTCCAAAAATAAGAGCAATGGAGATAATAGATGAGCTAGAGACAACTAAAAGAAAAGTTTATGCCGGTGGAATTGGATATTTTTCAGCAAATGGTGAATTTGATACATGTATTGCACTTAGAACTGCTGTAGCTAAAAATAAGAAATTTTATGTGCAATCTGGTGCTGGAATAGTTGCAGATAGCAAACCACAAAATGAATATCTTGAAACAGTTAATAAAGCAAAGGCATTATTAAAAGCAATTGAGTAATTATGAAAATAATTTTAATTGATAACTATGATAGTTTTACATTTAATTTGTATCATTACATATCTAAGTTTTGTCAAAATGTAGACGTAGTAAGAAATGATAAAATTAATACAAAAGAAATATTAAAAAAAAAATATAATAAAATTGTGATATCACCTGGTCCAGGTAATCCTGATCAAGCTGGAAACTGTCTATCAATAGTAAATGAATTGTATAATAAAATTCCAATACTTGGAGTTTGTTTGGGTCATCAAATTATAGGTCAAATATTTGGATCTAAAATTATTCAAGCTAAAGAGTTGGTTCATGGAAAAACAAGTAAAATCATTTCAAAAAATATAGGAATTTTAAAAGGAATACCAAAAATATTTGAAGCAACTAGATACCATAGTTTAATAATCGATAAGAAAACACTCTCTAAAGATTTAGAAATTACAGCCATGACTTTAGATGGAATAATTATGGGTGTTAAACATAGAATTTATGATGTTCATGGAGTACAATTTCACCCTGAAAGTATAAAGACTAAAGATGGTTTAAAAATTTTAAAAAATTTTATTAAATAAATGAAAAAATATTTAAAAAAACTTGAATTAAGTGAAAATTTAACATTACAGGAAAGTATTGAAGCTTTTGAAATTCTGATGAATGGAAAAGCTAATGATAACGAAATTTATAATTTTTTAACTCTACTCTCTAAAAAAGGTGAAGTTTCAACAGAAATAGCAGGTGGTGTATCAGTGCTTAGAAATAAAGCGGAAAAAGTGAATGTAGATGACTGCATAGATACTTGTGGAACAGGTGGTGATGGCAAAGATACACTAAACATATCAACTGCTTCTGCATTATTGCTTTCAAGTATGGGCATTAATATAGCTAAACATGGTAATAAAGCAGTTTCATCAAAATGTGGGTCTGCAGATGTTTTGGAAGCATTAAATATAAATATCAATCTGAAACCTAAAGATATTGAAAGTCAAATTAAAAAAAATCATTTTGGATTTATGTTTGCTCCAAATTATCATAGCGCAATGAAATATGTTGGTCCAATAAGAAAAAAAATTGGGAAGAGAACAATTTTTAATATGATTGGTCCTTTGAGTAGTCCAGCTAATGTTGAAAGACAAGTTGTAGGAGTTTTTGAGAAAAAGTTACTTGATATATTTGCTGGTGCTTTGAAAGACTTAAAAATAAAATTTGCTTGGATTGTTAATAGCAATGATGGTTTAGATGAAATATCACCATATGATATAACGATCGTTAAACAATTAAGAAATGGGGAAATTAACGAAATAATTATTGACCCTAAAGAATTGAATGTAAATGCCGAAGGTTTCGATAAAATAGTTGGAAATGATGCGAAATTTAATTCAGAAAAAATTATAAATATATTTAAAGGTAATGATGACGATTTTTCTAAAGCAGTATCATTAAATGCTGCAGCCGGTTTAATTATATCAGAAAGAGAAGTTAATTTTAAACATGCCTATGAAAAAGCAAGAGATCATTTGTTATCAGGAAAAACATATTTACATTTAGAAAATTTGAGAAATGCCTGAAAATATATTAGAAAAAATAATTAATAAAAAAAGAAATAAAATTGAAATATTAAAAAAAAACGTTTCAATAAGTTCACTTAATGATAAAATTTCGAAGCTAGAAAATTATGTAAATTTTAAAGAAAAAATACTAAATAATATAAATCACGACAAAATCTCTATTATTGCAGAAATTAAAAAAGCCAGTCCATCAGCCGGTGTAATTATTGAAAATTATAATCCTGTAGAAATTGCTGATATATATTTAAAAAATAATGCTACCTGCTTATCAGTTTTAACTGAGGAAGATTTTTTTTTAGGAAACCTAATTCATATTAATAAAATTAAACAAAGAATAAATTTACCTATTTTATGTAAAGATTTTTTTGTTGATAAATTTCAAGTTCATCTTTCTCGGAGTTATGGTGCTGATGCTATTTTAATAATTTTAGCTGGCGTTGATGAAAAAACTGCGGATGAATTATATGAAGAAGCTGAGAAACTTAAAATGTCTGTTATTGTTGAAGTTCACACTGTTGAGGAGGCTAAGAAATCTTTAAAGTACAAAGGTGCATTAATAGGGATAAACAATAGAAATTTAAAAACACTTAAAACAGATATAAATACAACCTATGATATTCATAATATTTTAACTAATCATCAAGGACCATTAATTTCAGAAAGTGGGATAAAGAATAAAGAGGATGTTTTAAAAATAGCCTCAGAAACTAAAATAAAAACATTTCTAATTGGTGAATCAATTTTAAAAAATTTAAAAAATAATAATATTTTTTCTATTTTATGAAAAAAGTGTTGAATTTATTGTCATTTTAACTGTTGTTTAATTGAAAGAACTTTTATAGAACATTGATGTACACAATTTGTTCTATGTTAACGAAAAAACAAAAAAACCTGCTTTTATTTATCAACAAAAAGTTGAGATCCAGTGGTGTATCTCCCTCTTATGAAGAAATGAAGCAATCTCTAAATCTAAAGTCTAAATCTGGAATTCATAGATTAATTAGTGCTTTAGAAGAAAGAGGCTTTATTAAAAGATTAGCGCATAAAGCAAGAGCTTTAGAAGTCATTAAGTTACCTGAAACAGCTTCAGCAAATGATATTTATAACAGTTTTTCACCAAGTGTAATTAAAGGTGGACTTGACGAAAGTTCAAATCGAAATAATTCAGATGAAAATGAAATACCTGTTTTAGGTAAAATTGCTGCTGGTACACCCGTTGAAGCAATTCAAAACGAAGTTTCTAGAATACCTTTGCCTTCCAATATTGAGAAAAATGGAGAATTTTTTGGACTAAAAGTTCAAGGAGACTCAATGATCGAGGCTGGAATAAATGATGGTGATACAGTAATTGTGAAAAAAGCTGATACAGCTGAAAATGGAAAAATAGTAGTCGCATTAATTGACGACCATGAAGCAATGCTAAAAAGAATAAGAAGAAAAGGTAAGACAGTAGCTTTAGAAAGCGCTAATAGAAATTACGAAACTAAAATATTTGGTCCCGATAGAGTAAAAGTTCAAGGAATTCTAGTATCTTTATATAGAAACTTTTCCTAAAATAGTCTAAATAAATCTGATGAAAACTGTAGCAACCAGATTTGCTCCATCACCAACAGGACCTTTACACATTGGAGGAGTGAGAACAGCATTATTCAATTGGCTTTATTCAAAAAATAAAAGTGGTAAATTTTATCTAAGAATAGAAGATACAGATAAAGAAAGGTCTAAAGACGAATTCAAAAATCAAATAATTAATTCCTTAAAATGGATAGGTATTAATTACGAAGATAGTGAATATATTCAATCAGATAAAATAAATGATCATATAAATGTAGCAAATGAATTGTTAAAAAGGGGTTTGGCTTATAAATGCTATTGTTCAACAGAAGAAATTGAAGAGCAAAAAAAAAGGGCAAAACAAAAAAAAATACCATATATCTATAATAGAAAGTGGAGAGATAAGAGTGAAACTGATGCTCCTAAAGAAATTGAACCTGTAATCAGATTTAAAAGTAAAGTTGAAGGAAAATCTATCTTAAAAGATTTGGTCCAGGGAAATATAGAAATTGAAAATAATACTATAGAAGACTTTGTTATATTAAGAGCAGATGGATCGCCTACATATAATTTATCAGCATCAGTAGATGATCATATGATGGGTATGACTCATATAATTAGAGGTGATGATCATAAAATAAATACATTCAAACAAATACAAATTTATGATGCTATGAATTGGAAAGCGCCATCCTTTGCTCACTTACCGCTAATTCATACTATTGAAGGAAAAAAACTCTCAAAAAGAGATAATGCATCAACATTAGATGATTATTCAAAAATTGGAATAATGCCTAATGCTCTTAGAAACTATCTTCTGAGATTAGGATGGTCATACAAAGATAAGGAAATTTTTGATTTAGACGAAAGTATCAAATACTTCAATTTAGAAGGAATTGGGAAATCACCTTCGAAATTAGATATTAGCAGAATTTATTCAATGAACGAACATTATATAAAAAATATTGATGAAAATGATCTATTTAATTTTTTAATAACTTATTGTGAAACTTTTCAAGAAAAGATAAATGATTTAGCACAGAAAAAAATTAGAAAATCGTTACATTTTTTAAAAAATAAAGCAAAAACTTTGGAAGATATTTACAAGAATTCAAAGTTTTTAATAAATGACAACGTTCAAATAGAAAAAGAAGATAAAAAACTTTTAGACGAATCAGCTATTAAAATTATAAAATTATTTAGTGATGATATTGACAAACTATCAGATTTTACTAGAGAAACACTAGAACCAATAATTAATGAACTAATAAAAAAAAATAATACAAATTTTAAAGGAGTTGGACAACCACTAAGAATATGCCTCACAGGATCAAAGTTTGGACCGGGTATATATGATATATTGTGTGCACTTGGTAAAGAGGAAGTGTCTAAAAGATTATCTCAAATAAGATAACAATACATTGGAGGCTTCATTGCTTGATGAAGTTTTCGATCTTAATTCCTTAATAGTTTTATTAACTTGTTTTAATTGTTCATTTATAAGTTCTGGTTTTTTTAATAAATAATTAACTGTCTTATATATTTCATCTGAGTTACATTCCTTTTGTAAAAGTTCAGGGATAATTTCTTTATTATTAATAATATTTATCATGTTTGCATATTTTATTTTTAAAAATAACTTAGCAATAAAAAAATTTAAAAAATTCATTTTATAAATTATTATTGATGGTATACCGTATTTACAAACTTCAAGTGAAACTGTACCAGATTTAACAATTGCAAAAATAGATTTTTTAATGGTAGCAATTTTTATATTTTCATTTGTGATAAGATCAACATTTTCTAGATTATTTTTTTTAATAATTTGAGATAAATATTCTTTGGAACCTTCGGTAGCATGAAAAATATAATTATAATTATTTTTATCTTCATTCATTTTTTTTATAAACTTGATAAGTATAGGCACATGTGATTTCAATTCAGAAAATCTACTACCAGGAAAAATCGAAATGATTTTTCCCTTTAATAATTCATTAATTTCAATCCTTTCGTGATTTGTGTTGTCTAATATTGGATGACCAACAAATGTATTTTTTATTTTTTCCCTATCGAAATATTTCTTTTCAAAATCAAATAATAAAAGAATATGATCTATGAAACTTTTCATTTTTTTTACCCTGCCCTCTCTCCAAGCCCAAACCTTAGGTGCAATAAAATGAATAGTTTTGATATCTGGTTTTTTTAATTTAATTATTTTTGAAACACGAAGAGTAAAATCAGGACTATCAACACTAAATAAAATATCAGGACTGAAATCTATAATTTTCTTTACCGTTTCACTTATTTTACTTTTTATCTTAAAAATATTAAATAGTATATCTGTAAAGGCTATGTAAGTAACATCCTTTTGATCATATATTGACTTGATACCTATAGAATTTAAATGTTGACCTCCAACAGATAAATATTCAATATTTGTTTTAGATTTTTTTAATTCTTTAATAACTTCTGCAGCTAATTTATCACCGGATGGTTCGCCTGTTAAAATAAAAATCTTTTTCATTTAGCCATTACAAAAATATTATTTTTATCAGCGAATTGAAGTCCTTTGCGTTTATCTAAAAATATATGTTGACCTGCTTTAACTACAATGCCTTTAATATTTGCTTTTTTACAATCTTTTAATGTATCTAGACCTAAAGTCGGCAAATCTACACGCAAGTCTTGCTTTGATTTAGGCATCTTTATTAATATTTTATTCTTTAGATTATTGTTTCTAATCGATTTTAACATATCCTTTGTACCTTTTCTTTTTTCAAGAGAAATAATTTTCTCATTATTGATTACTAATGCTTGAACATGATTAAATGAATTTAACTTTTTTAATATTCGAATACCTTTCTTTATTGTTAATTTATCAACTATACTAGGTTTCAATTTTGTATAGTACCCTCTGCTAAGAGTTAATTCTGGATTATAAGTATTTAATTTAATAACTTTTATATTATTTTCTGATAAAATATTAATCAGTTCTTTTAATACAGCCGCATCTCCTAATTTAGATGCCTTTATAATTCTAGGGATATAGTAAATTCCTTTAAGATCTAATTTCAATTTGGAAATTCTTGGTTTAATAATATTTCCTGCGAATAAAACTTTTTTACATTTTTTTGATTTAATTAATTCTAAAATTTTACCAAATTTTCCAATATTAATAAAATAGCTGTTGTTATCTTTTTTGAATTTATTATTTTTTGATAAATCTATTATGAAATATTTAATTTTCTTTTTTTTTAAACTTTTTAAAATTTCTAATGGTAATTGCTTTTCACCAAAGAATAAACCTATCATTATAAATAATTAAAATTTATTACTATTCTATATTTGGTATCGGTATGGTCCACTGCACAGTGTTTAAGATTTGAATCAAATTCAACAATTCGATTTTCTTGGCTATGTATTTTGTCTCCTTTATCAAATAATGTATATCCATTGTTTGTATTAAGATAAAAAATTGCAGTTTTGCAATCCTTAAAATCAATATGCATATCAGATTTAATGTGTTCTTTCTGTTTTAATGTTAAATTTGCTTTTATTCTAATAATTTCTTTTACACCTAATTTTTTTAAAACAGGATGAAGAATATCAAAATGTTTTGAAAGAACTTTACCTTTAGCGATAAATAAATGGTAAAATTGATAATTGTCATCTCCTTCATGAACTTTAAATGGCATAAAATACCATGGAAAATTAGAAAGATGAAAAGTTTTATTTATATTTTCGAACTCGGATTTTTCTAAAAAATTATCAGTTATTTTCATTTTTAATAATGGGCAAAGATATTGGTCTTTTTTTATCAGAATTTAAGAAATTAATAATTTTTTTTATATATTTATTTCCTTTTATATTTATTTCAAGATTTTCTATATTAGATCTAAAATTTTGATTGCTAAAAACTATATTATAAAAATTTTGTAACAATTTAATATCATCATTTGAGATTTTTGCTCTTCTTAATCCTATTAGATTGAGCCCAACTAAATTATTTCTATTTCCTAATGATAAACCAAAAGGGATTACATCACTTAAAACACCTGTCATTCCTCCGACCATTGACAAATGTCCTATTCTTGAAAATTGATGAATTGCACAACTGCCACCAACTATTGCATCATCTTCTATAGTGACATGACCTCCGACTTGAACATTATTTGCCAAAACTATATTATTACCAAGTGTGCAGTCATGCGCTACATGACAGTATACCATTAATAAATTATTACTTCCAAGTTTAGTAATTGTTCCTCCTTGAGATGTACCAGGATTTATATTAACATATTCTCTAAGTTTGTTATTATCTCCAATAATTATAGAATTCTCTTCTCCTTTATATTTTAAATCTTGTGGCGGTGTTCCAATTGAAACGAAAGGGAAAATTTCGTTGTTATTTCCAATTTTTGTTGTACCTTTTATGCTAACATGCGAATGCAATTTAGTATTTGATCCTAATTCAACATTTGGCCCAATTATGCAGTATGGTCCAATTTCGACGTTTTCAGAAATTTTAGATTTTTTATCAACTATGGCTGTATGATGTATCACATACAATAGATAACAAATTATTTTTTAAATGCTTATCAATAATTACTACTGATTATTTCTTTCTATCAACAATAGTTGCTGCCCATTGCGCATCAGCCATTTTTTTTCTATCAACAAAAGCTTCTCCTTTGTATTTCCATACCCTTCCGTGAGATCTTACAGCTTCAATATTTAATTCCAATCTGCAATCAGGAACTACTGGATTTCTAAATCGTGCTTTATCAACTGTCATTAAAAAAACTAATTTATTTTCATACGTTTTCTTATCGATACCTGCTGCAGTAAGTGCAGCTGCAGCTTGGCCAAATGCTTCAACAATTAAAACTCCTGGCATAACAGGTTCATCTGGAAAATGTCCTTGTACAAAAAAACTTTCTTTTGTAACGTTAACAATTGCGGTTGCAGATTGGAGTTTTTTTATATTAATTAATTCATCAATTAGAAGCATAGGCTCTCTATGTGGTAATAAATTTTGAATTTGTTTTTTATTTAGGCTGTCTGACATCTATTTATTTTCTTTTAAAAATCTTCTAATATCTTTTGCAGGATAACCCATCACTTTAGTATTGTCTGGAATATTTTTTATAACTCCGCTTCCACCACCAATTTGTACATTATTTCCAACATTTAGGTGTCCTGAAATACCAGCTTGACCACCTATTAAAACATTACTACCTATGCTAGAGCTCCCTGCAAAACCTACCTGACCAGTAATGATACAATTCTCTCCAATATTTACATTATGTGCTATGTGAACTTGATTATCTAAAAAAGTATTTTTGCCTATTATTGTATTTGATATTGATCCTCTATCTATAGTGTTGTTACATCCTATTTCAACATTATCTTTTATAATAACGATACCTATATGAGGGTATCTTAAATTTTTTTTTCTTTCAGGTAAAAAACCAAAACCTTTTTTTCCTATAATCGCACCATCTAAAATTCTTACATTTTTTCCAATTATAGAATTTTTAATTAAAACATTGTTACCAATTATACAATTTGAGCCAATACTAACATTGGACTCAATAATGGTATTATGACCAATTATTGAATTTACACCAATTTTTACATTTTTACCTATTAAAACATTAACGCCAAATTTCACTTTTTTAAAATTTTTCTGCAATGGATTGCTTACATTTAGATCAACAGCATCATCTAATGAATTAGGATAAAAAACTTTACATATTAGGGCTACAGACTTTAATACGTGATCAACTTCTATGGTTTTGCAATATTTACTTACAATTTTATTATATTTTTTACTTGTAATGACATATTTAGCATTTGATTTTTTAAGTAATTCAAAATACTTCAGACTATTAAAAAATGATATATCATTTTTAGAGGAATTTATTAAATCTGAGATATTATTTATTTTAATTTTTTTTTTTATCTTTTTTTTTATTTTTAAAATTTCGAAAATATCTGATAAATAGACGTTTGATTTTTTATCAAAAAAAGAATTTTTATTTGTATTCATTAATTGGTCAAATTTTTTGTTTCTTCATTAAATATTTTGAGAATATTTTCTGTAATATCTAAAGTTTTTATCCCAACCAGAATATTTTTCTTTTCAATTACTATCTTTATATTATTCTCATCCACATATTTGGTTAATATAGGATTTAAAAGTTTTAATATTTTAGAGCTCAATTCTCGTTTTTCAAGAATAAAATTTTTATTTAATTCTTTTTTTGATGTTTGGTACTCTTTCAATTGTTTATTTAAATTATTAATTTTAATTTTAAGCTCATTTTCTTTTAAAATATTTTTTTTATTATTAATTTCAGCTTCTTGTTTTTTGATTTCATCTTCCTTAATTGATAATTTTGATTTGAACTTATCGCTTTTATCTTGCAAATTTTTTTTATAAATTTGTCCTAAATTTGAGTTATCAATAATATATTGAATATCGAGATAAGCTAAATTAATATCCGCATTTGCAATACTTACAGGAAACAAAAATAAAAAGTATAAAACTAATTTTTTCATTAAAAGGATGTACCAATTTGAAATCTAAATTTTTCTGTAATATCTGTATCAGCTTCACTTAGAGGTATCGCATAAGAAAATGTTAAAGGACCTATTGTGCTATACCAGTTTACAGCAATTCCAGTTGCTGATCTAATTTTACTGGAGTCTAATGAGCTATCAAAATCAACTTCCCATACATTTGCTAAATCTATAAAAAAATTTAAGTCAATATTGTCATTTTCAAATAAAATATTTGGAAGAGTTGAATTTAAATTTAAAGAAGAAGCATAGTTTCCTCCTATAAACTGAGATCCATCTTTAGGACCTATTTTTCCACTTTCAAAACCTCTTAATCTCCTACCTGGAACAAAAACTCTTTTTGAGACTCTAACATTGTCATCTATAGAATTTACTGTTTTAAGAAAAAATCTAGCAGAAAGTATTAAATTATCATTTAAAGAATGATAAGCTGAAGATGTAAATGAGTTTTCAACAGATAAATCGTCAGAAATTATTGGCAATGTCTGAGAAAAATTATTTTTAAAACCATCTGAAGGTTGGAAATTTTGATCTAATTTATTATATGAAATCGCATAAGTTATTAAATTTTCAAAGTAACTACCTTCTTGTTTTTTTATAATATTGCTAGCTGAAGATATAGTTTCTAAATCTTCATAATAATTTGATATTTCTAGATTTACAAAAAAGTCATTTTTTTGCTCAAATTCTGTACCTACAGAAAATCCTGTTTTTTTTGTTTTATAACCACTTGATGACAAAAAATCTTGAGAAGAACTTTCAATCGTAGTTTTTATAGATTTATCACTGTTTTTATAATTTGGATTAAGCACAGAAAACTTTCCTCTAATCGTATCATCAGTTAGACTTAAATTGGTGTCTAATTGTATTCCTAGACCAAGATAATTATTTTCTTTTATACCTGCTGTAAGTGTTGTACCCGCGGTACCTGCTCCTGCACCAGCAAATATTTCACCCGTAGCTTTCTCTTCAACAGTAATATCGATTATCTTATTATTATTTGAGTTGTTTTTTGAGTTATATTTGACTGATTTAAAAATATTTTTTGATTTAATAGTTTGAATAGATTTATTAAATAAAATTTCATTATAAGCATCACCTTCATCAACGATAAGATTATTTCTTATGACCTTTTCATCTGTAATAAAATTACCAAGAATATTAATTCTTTCAACATATTGTTTTTCAAGGTCATCAAAGAAAACTGATATATCTATTTTGTTATCTGATTTAACTATTTCATTAAATTTAGCATTTAAAAAAACAAAATCATTATTAAGTGCAAAATCATTAAGTTCGTCAACTACATTGTTAATTTTTTTTTTTGAATATGGTTTATTTTTTAATTTGGCAAATATATTTTCAAAATAATCTAAATTTTCAGTCAAAACTTCATCAGAAATATTTTTAATTGATATATTATCAAAAAAATATTTCTCTCCTGCGTTGATATTAAATATTAATTCAAATTGATTTTGATCTGTTATAATAGCAGTCGTAGATTTAATATTAACATTGAAATAACCTCGGTTTTTATAAAAATTATTGAGACGTATAACATCGGCTTTTATTCTTGAATTATCTAACAATTTATTTTTTGTAATAAATTTCCAAAATTTATTTTCTTCAGATATAATTATATTTCTAAGTGTATTATCTCTAAAAACCTTGTTACCTATAAAATTTATTTTTTTTATTTTTGCAATATTGCCTAAATTGAAGTTATAAACTAAGTTTACTGTATTATTAGAATTTTCATTAACAAATGCTTCCAATTCAACAAAATAATACCCATAGGACCTTAGAATATTTTTGAGAAGGTTAACTTGTTCATTAATTTTATTTTCAACAAATGGATACTTTTCTATTTTTGACGAAATTTCTGTAACTTTATCTTTTACATTATTTTTTTTTATTCCCTTTATAATTATATTTTGAATAATAGGATTTTCTTTGACGCTGATTAAAACATTTTCTTTCTCAGTGCTAATTTCTACTATTTTGAAATAATCTGTATAATATAAATCTTTTAATGCTTTATTTAGTTTATTTTGATTAATGCTGTCTCCAATTTTTAAGTTTGAAAACATTATGATAGTTTCATCAGCTACACGATTATTTCCAGTGATTGTAAATTTTTTTATTATTTCCGAAAAAGAATAAGTCGTGAATGAAAAGAAAAGAAATAAAAATAATATAAAATTTTTAAAAATTAATCTATTTTTCATAGTATTTAATATTATTATTTAAATACAAATTAGTTATTGTTATCATATTTTTCACATCTTTAATATTTAATGGTTTTTCTTTAAAAAATTTTTTAAAATAAACGCATTGTATAAAATATAGCAGGTTTTTGTGTATACTTATATAATTAATCTTTCCACTAAGATATTTCTCAACAAGATTATCATTTAAAGTTATCAATATGGTTTCAAAATAAGATTCATTTTCTGGAATTAATTTTAAAACTTTTAATAGAGGAAAATTTTTGTTTTTTGGGAAAGAAAAATTCAAGTTATTATATTTCTTTAATTGAACAGTTGATAAATTGTTTGACTTAACTTTATTAATGCCAAGAGCATTAGAAATAGGAATTATCATTTTAGAATCATGTGCTAATAACTTTATAATGCCACCCTTAAAATAAACAATTGCATGAATATATGATTTGGGATGTATTAAAATAAAAATATCTTTCTTTTTTAAATTAAATATTTTTTTTGCTTCAATAAATTCAAAAATTTTATTCATCATTGTTGATGAATCAATTGATATTTTTTTTCCCATTTTCCAGTTAGGATGTTTTATAGCCTCGCTAGGTTTAATATTTTTTATTTGCTTAAATGATTTGTTTAAAAAAGGACCGCCGGATGCAGTCAATACTACTTTATCTATACAATCAATTTTCTCATTTTTGATTAATTTCCATATTGAATAATGCTCAGAATCAATTGGGATAAAATTAGTATTAAATTTTGTTAAATTTTTTTTTATTAATTCCCAGCCACAAATTATAGATTCTTTATTAGCTATTAAAATATTTTTTGTTAATGGTATCAATTTGAGAGTTGGGTATAAACCATTGATACCCGATATACCATTAACACAGTAGTGAACTTTTTTTTTTATAATCTTATTTATATTTTTTATACCTAAATAAATATTTATTTTTTTTTTTTTGAATTTTTCTTTATAACGGAGGTATTCTAATTTATCTTCAACAATTACATTTTTAACATTATAAAGTATTGCTTGTTTAAATAATTTATTTAAATTCTTATTACTTGTTAATAATTTGATATTAAAATTTTTTTGTCTATAGATAGATTTTAGTGTAGATAAACCAATTGATCCAGTAGAACCTAATATTATAATATCTTGTTTCATAGATATAATTTTAAAAATAAAGAAAAAGGTATAGCAAAAATAATACCATCAAGTCGATCTAATAAACCACCATGACCTGGCAAAAAAATTCCAGTATTTTTAATTTTTGCTTTTCTTTTTAAATAAGAAATTAACAAATCTCCAGATTGTGAAACGGTTGAAACAAAAATTGAAATTAAAATTATGAAATTTAATGTGAAATAATTATTAAAAAATAAAATGGAAGATAATATTGATAAAATATATGCCCCTATTAATCCTGAATAGGTTTTTTTTGGGCTAATTTTTGTAAGTTTTATTCCTTTGAAAATTTTTCCAAAGACATAGCCTCCAGTATCTGAAGCGACGCATATAGTTATTGTCATAATCAAAAAAATAAAATTATTAGTGTCAAATAAAAAAGTGTTTGCAATACAAAAAATAAAAACGAGTAAGTATATCAAAATTAAAAATATACTGAGATATAATAAGTTTTTTTGACTTTTTAAAAAAATTTTTTTTAATATAAAATAAAACTCATAAAAAAGTTGATTAAAAATAATTATTAAAACCAATAATAATACTAATTCATTTAATAATGAAAAAAAAAGAATAGAAATTAAAACAAATGATGTAATTAATCTTTTATTAATTTCGCTCATTTAAACCACCAAAATTTCTGCTTATTTTTTTGAAATTTTTAATAATTTTAGAAAAATCTTTTTCATTGAATTCTGGCCACATTTTCTTCTCAAAAAAAATCTCTGTGTATACCAATTGCCAGATTAAAAAATTACTAATCCTATTGGTATTGCCTGTTCTTATAAGGATATCTGGTTCAGGTATCCCACTTGTATGTAAATGTTTATTAATATTTTTTTCAGTTATTGGGATTGATTTTTTTTTAATTAATTTGAATGCCGACATAATTTCTTGTCTTGATCCATAATTTAATGCCATATTTATTTGAATTTTGTTATTCATTTTAGTAATACGCTCAACATTTATAATTTTTTTTTTAAGAGTTAGGGGAAACGGATTAATATTTCCAATTACTTTGATTTTGATATTTCTTTGATTTAGATTATTTATCTCTCTATCGATATAATTACTTAAAAGATTTAATAAATAATTTATTTCTTTAACCGGTCTTTTCCAATTCTCTGTTGAAAAAACAAATAAAGTTAAATATTTAATCTCCTCTTTAATCGCAGTAGATATAATTTTCTCTACCGTCTCTAGGCCTTTTTTATGTCCAAAATTTCTTGATTTTTTTTTCTTAATTCCCCATCTTCCATTGCCGTCCATAATTATGGCTACATGTTTAGGAGAATTCATATTGTCATTATTTCTTTTTCTTTTGATATTACTTTATCGTCAACCAATTTAACATTATTGTCTGTGCATTCTTGTATAACTTTTTCAAATTTTTTTTCTTCATCTTCTGAAATATCTTTTGATTTTAAAAGTCTTTTTAACTCATCATTACCATCTCTTCTAATATTTCTAATTGAAACTTTGCATTTTTCACCCATTGATTTAACAATTTTTTTCATTTCAATTCTTCTCTCTTCACTTAAATCTGGAATTGGTAATCTTATCAATTGACCATCTATTTGAGGGTTAAGACCTAGTTCCGATTTTTTTATAGACGCGTCTATTAATGGAACATTATTTATGTCCCACACTTGTATAATTATAGATCTTGGCTCAGGCGTTGTTATTGTACCTAATTGATTTATTGGCATTTTTTGACCATAAACATCTACCTTGATAATATCTAGCATGCTAGAGTTTGCTCTTCCTGTACGTAATGAGCTTAGTTCTTTCGAAAATACATCTATAGTTTTTGACATTTTTGATTTATAGGAATTTGCATCAAACATCATTCACCAATTTTTATTCTTATAAAATCTTTAATTTTAAAATTTGGGATATTCAACTCATTTATCATGTCGCTAACTTTTTTTTTAGGCTCCATAACCCAGCTTTGACTTAATAAACTATTTTCTTCTTTAAATTTATTTATTTTACCAATACTAATTTTTTTTACAATTTCATCTGTTTTTCCAGAATTTTTCAACTCCTCGGAAATAAGTTGCTCTTCTTTATCGAGAATTTCTTTTTTTATATTTTCTGGTTTTAAAGCTAAAGGGTTTGATGCTGCTATATGCATTGACAAGTGTTTTCCAAAAGTATTTATCTGATCATTTTTTTCATTTGTTTCTAGAGATACTATAACTCCTAACTTTGAAACATTATCACTTATAACTGAATGTTGATAAAAATAATTTTGTGCATTTGAATTTTCAAGTGTAATAGATTTACCAATAGTTATTTTTTCTCCTATTTTAGCAATTAGTCCAACCAAGTTTTCTTCTACAGTTTTGTTATTAGACATCTTAGATTTATTTAATTTTTCAGTATCAGAGGAACAAGTATAATTTATTTTACCGATTTCTTTTGCAAATGTTATAAAATCGTTATTTTTAGCAACAAAATCTGTTTCACAATTTATTTCAATTATAGAAGTTTTGTTAGTGTCACCACTAATTACTACTACCCCCTCTTTTGCATCTCTTGACATTTTTTTTGAAGCTTTAGCAATACCCTTAACTCTCAAGATTTCTGCAGCTTTTTCAAGATCACCTTTGGATTCCTTTAAAGCTGCGTTACAATCTTTAAATCCAGCTCCAGTTGATTGTCTTAATTGTTTGACTTTATCGATATCACTCATCTTTAGATTTAGTTTAACTTTTTATCTTTATTTTTTAAATCTATATCAATTTTATTTTGGTTTGATTTTACTTCATCGCTAGTAATTTTAATATTTTTTTTTGCATCATCAATTGTTTGCTTCATCAGATTACAATACAAATCAATTGATCTTCTTGCATCATCATTTCCTGGAATCGGATAATCAATTCCCTCTGGATCTGAGTTTGTATCTAAGATCGCAATAATTGGAATGTTTAATTTTATTGATTCTTTAATCGCTAATGACTCATAATTTGTGTCAATTATAAAAACGAGATCGGGAACTTTTTTCATTTCCATTATTCCACCCAATGATCTTTGCAATTTATCTCTTTGACCACTCATTTTTAATAATTCTTTTTTAGTAAAACCTCTATTTTCAGAAGTAAGGTCTGAATTAATTTTATTTAATTTTTTGATTGAATTGGATATAGTACCCCAGTTAGTCAACATTCCACCCAGCCATCTATAATTAACAAAATATTGGTCTGTTTCTTTTGCAAGATGTGCAACTGCTTCTGATGCTTGTTTTTTTGTAGATATAAAAAGAATTTTACCTCCTGTTGAAATTGTATTGTGCACTTTCTCTAAAGCTACATTTGTTAGCTCTAGAGTTTGTGTTAAATCAATAATATGGATAGCATCTCTTTTTCCAAAGATATACTTTTTCATTTTAGGATTCCATCTTAGTGTTTTATGACCAAGATGAACACCAGCTTCTAATAATTGTTCAATTGTTAATTTTGGTATCTTCATAATTTTTCCCGGTTAAGCCACCACAATTATTGCCCTTATGGGACCGGAGGTTAAAAACCACTAATTGTGTGCGTGTTAATTTTGGAATTGATACTAATTTATTAGGAAAATACAACCTTAATTTTAATTAATAACAATATTTTTTTCTAAATTTAATGAATTTATAAGCTTATTATCGACTTTTCTTTTATTTTTTAATCTGAATGAGATAATTTGATCATCTTTTTTAAGAGTAAAATTAATATCGGTTTGAGCATCTATATTGCTAAGATTACATAATTTTTGAATTTCATTTATGTCATCAAATTTTAAAGCAATATTGTTTATTGGACTATCAATTACTTCATTTAAAGATACAATTTTTTTAACATTAATTCTTTTCTGGGTTTTGTTTTCATCTGAATAATTTTTTATTAAAGTTAACATTAAAGAATTACCTTCAATTAATATATTTCTATTTATTTCAAAAACATCTGAAAAAATAAATAATTCAAAAGTATTATTTAAATCTGAAAATTTGACAATTGCATAAGAAGTACCTTTTTGCGTTTTTTTTTCTTGAACTTTGAGAACAGTGCAAGCAATATTTGCACTTAATATTTCTGTAATATTTTCAAATTCCTCGAAATTAATTATATTATATTTTTTGTATATAGGTTTAAATTGATTCAATGGATGGTCAGAAATATAAAAACCTAATGTTTCAAACTCTTTATTTAGTTTAGTTTCAGTAGTCCAATCTTCGTTAATTTCTATAAAAGCATCATTTTCTTTTTCTTTATCACCAAATAAATCAATTTGATTTGCTGATTTATTTTCATGAATATTTTTTGATTTTAGCAATATATTTGTTATAGAATTATATAAAGATTGCCTATTATTAATAATACTATCAAAAGCTCCCGCTTGTACTAGTCCCTCTAACTGTAACTTGTTAATATCTTTAGGGTTTACTCTATCTATAAAATCCGAAAAATTTTTAAACTGTCCATTATTCTCTCGTTCTTTAATAACATTAGAAATAGCTTCATATCCTACATTTTTTATTGCTGATAGCGCATAAAAAAATTTTTTACCATTTGATGAGAAATCAGCTAAAGATTTATTAATATCTGGTCTTACAACTTCAATATTGAGTCTTTTTAACTCTTCATAAAATTCACTTAATTTCTTCTGATTTGATAATTCCATTGACATTGAAGCAACACAAAATTCATGTGGGTAATAAGTTTTTAAATAAGCTGTTTGATAAGCTATAACTGCATAAGCTGCAGCATGACTTTTATTAAATCCATACTCAGCAAAAGGCTCTATTTTTAAAAATATTCCTGCGGCAATATCTTTGCTAATTCCATTTGAAAAAGCACCATCAACAAATCTTTGCTTTTGCTTTTCTAATTCTGCTCTCTTTTTTTTTCCCATTGCTCTTCTTAAAATGTCAGCTTCTCCTGCTGTAAATCCAGAAAGAGTTTGAGCTATCTGCATAACCTGTTCTTGGTAAATTATTACTCCGTAGGTTGGTTTTAAAATTTCCTCCAATTTTGGGTGAAGATAATCTGGCTCTCTTTTGCCATGTTTGCATTCATTATATATTGGAATATTGCTCATTGGCCCAGGTCTATATAATGCTACTAATGCAATTATATCCTCCAATCTATTTGGTTTCATATTAATAAGAGCATCTTTCATTCCAGAACTTTCAAGTTGAAATAGTCCTACTGTTTTCCCACTTGATAATAATTCAAATACTTTTTGATCTTCATAGTCAATTTTTTCAACTTTAAATTCAGGATTATTTTTATTTATTAATTTTTGCGCTTTATCAATAACTGTTAGTGTTTTTAAACCCAAAAAATCAAATTTTATAAGTCCCGCATTTTCTGCCGAATACATATCAAACTGTGTTGATGGTAATAATAAATCTGTAGAATTATCTTTATATAAAGGAACTGTATCTGTTAATTTTTTATCTGCAATAACAACTCCGGCTGCATGAGTAGCAACATTACGGTTTAAGCCCTCTAATTTTAGAGACAAATTAATTAATCGATCTACCCTTTTATCTTCTTTTATTAATTTCTGTAATCGTGGTTCTATATTAATACATTCTTGTAAAGACATGGGTCTAGATGGATCAAATGGTATCATTTTACAAATATTATCAATGAAACCATATGGTAAACCTAAAACTCTACCAACATCTCTAATTACCATTCGTGCCTTAAGTTTACCAAAAGTAATAATATGAGCTACACTATCTTTATATTTTGTAGTTAAATATTCAAAAACTAAATCTCTTTTTTCCTCACAAAAATCTATATCAAAATCAGGCATTGAAATTCTATCAGGGTTTAAAAATCTTTCAAAAATAAGATTAAATTTTATTGGGTCAATATCAGTAATGGATAAACACCAAGCAACCAAAGAACCTGCACCAGATCCTCTACCAGGTCCTACTGGTATTTTATTCTGCTTTGCCCACTTAATGTAATCTGAAACAATTAAGAAATAACCAGAATAATTCATTTCAACTATTATTTGTAATTCATGATCTAATCTTTTTTTATATTCAACATATTTTTCATCTTTTTCAATATTTTTAACATTTATATCAAAAACTAATTTAAATTTATCTTTTAGTCCCTCAATTGATAATTGTTTCAACATTTCATTTGGATCTTTTTCAGAGGATGAAATTCTTGGCAAAATAGGTTTAGAAAAATTTGGTTTAAAAGAACATCTAAATGGTAAATTAAAATTATTTTCTAATGCCTCAGGTAAATCTTTAAAAACTTCAATCATCTCTTCTGAAGATTTAAAATAATGTTGATTTGTAAGTTTTATTCTATTTGTATCATTTACATAGGTTTTTTGTCCAATGCACATTAATGCATCGTGAGCTTCAAACATATTTTTATCTAAATAATAAACTTCATGAGATGCTATGATTGGCAATTCTAACTTTTCTGAAACTTTTAGATTATAATTCTCAAAATCTTTCTCGTTCAGGTCATTATGTCTTTGAATTTCTATGTAAATATTTTCTTGAAATTTTTCTTTTAACTTAATCATTATTTCTTCAATCTCTTTGAATAAACCTTTGTTAAAAAGTGAACCAAAAAAACATTTAATAGAACCAGTCAAAATTATTATGCCTTCAGAATTATTTAATAAATCGTCTAATTTACAATGCGGGGTAGTTGTCTCTGAATTTTCTAAATAAGATTTTGATGAGAGTTTAATAATATTTTTATATCCATTATTATTTTTAGCTATAAGAGGTATTAAACCTTCAAATTCCTTGTATTTAAATAATATCTGAGTTCCTATAATTGGCTGTGTGCCAACAGATGACAAACTTTCTGAAAACTCTAAAGAACCCGATAAATTAAAAGTATCTGATAAGCCTAATGATTTAATTTTATTTTTTTTGCAGAAATTTTTTAATTGATCAATTTTTACAGCACCTTCACAGATTGAATATTGAGTATGTATTTTAAAATGATTAAATGTTTTTTGAACTGATTCTTTCATTGGTGATGCTCATCTTACCACCAATCATTTTAATTTTACAATCTGCCATATTTGCAAAATATCTATTGTGGGTTGCATAAATTATAATTCTATTTTTTTCTTTTAGATTAAATAGAATCTTAAATATTTGCTTAGCATTTTCAAAATCTAAACTGCCAGTGGGTTCGTCAGCTAAAATAATATTTGGTTCATTTATTAAAGCTCTAGCAATTGCTATTCTTTGATTTTCCCCACCTGAAAGCTCTGATGGATAATGATTTAATCTTGAGGTTAAATCAAATTTTTTAATCAACTTTTTTGCTAATTCTGTTGATTTTGATTTACTATTAGAAATTAACAAATTTGGAAGTAATACATTTTCAAGTGCTGTAAAATCAGGCAATAAATTTTTGTCTTGATAAATTATACCAATGTTTTTTGATCTTACATAATCATTCTGAATTGAACTATTTGTATCAATTTTCTTTTCATTAAATTCAATAAAGCCTGATGAAGGAATGTCAATTAATGACAATAAATTTAATAATGTTGATTTACCAGATCCTGAAGGCCCCATAATTGAATATACCTTTCCTGCCTCAAATTTAAAATTTATATTGTTTAATACTTTAAGAGATTTATTTTTTTTATACCTTTTTGATAGATTAATTAATTTTAAAAAATTATTCATATTTTAAAGTTTGTATCGTATCTAATTTTGATGCTCTAGAAGCTGGATAGATTGATACAAGAGAAGTTGTTATTATTGAACATAATGTAATTAAGATAATTGAATTTACGTTTATTTCTGATGGAAGTGTACTTAAAAAGTAAATTTCTTCAGGAAATAGCATTATATCAAAAGTATTGGAAATAAATTTTCTAATATCTTCAATATAGTATGAAAATAAAGTGCCCAATAATATACCAAATAAAGTTGCAGAAGTTCCAATAATAAATCCAACAAAAAAGAAAATTTTTTTAATCGATGTATTTGTTACTCCAATAGATTTTAGAATTCCTATGTCTCTCGTTTTATTTTTAACTAATATAGTCAAACCAGAAATAATATTAAATGCAGCTACAATTATTATTAAAGATAGAATTATAAACATAACATTTCTTTCGACTTTTAAAGCAGAAAATAATGACTCATTTAGATCTGCCCATGTGTAAACATATGCGCCAGGAAATAAATCTAATAAATTTTTTTTATGATATTCAATATTTTTTGGATCTTTAAAGTAGTACTCTGTAAACCTTTTGTCTTTATTTTTATCAAAAAAATCCTCTAATGTATTAAGATTGACATACGCTACATTCTCGTTAAATTCGCCTATTCCACTATCAAATATTGAAATTACTTCAAATTTATCTTGTCTTGGAAAAGAACCAACTATTGTTTCAACTCCATTTGGTGACATTATTGTTATTTGATCACCTATATCTATATTAAGTAAAAAACTTAAATCTTTTCCAATTGAAATTGAATTATTTTTTAAATCTGTTGAACCAAAATATTTTTGATTATTTGATAATTGTAGTTTCTTAAAATCATTTTTTAAATAACCTTTTAAAAGGATTCCTTTTGTACTTTGTTTTGAGAGAATTACTGCTTCTCCATCATTTGAAACTATTCCTTTTGCTAAATCTTTATCAGTTATAAGAACTAAAGGTTTATCGTAAGGTTTTACAACTGCATGAGCATTAAAACCTAGAATTTTATTTATTAACTCTGATCTAAAACCGTTCATTACTGACATAACAATTATTAGTACAGCTACCCCCAAGCCAATACCAATGAAGGAAAAAATAGAGATTACATTTAAAAAGCCATCTTTTTTTCTAGCTTTTAAAAACCTTAATATAATCTCTTTTTCTAGTTGTGAAATCAATTTTGCTTAGCTTTTATTATTTGTGATGCTATATCTTCAACTTTTAATTTTTGAGCTTCTCCATCAATTTCCTTAAACTCATATAAATTTCCTTCAGATTTACTTCCAATTATCAATTGATATGGAATTCCAATTAAATTAAATTTTTTTATTTTAGCTGAGATGTTTTCATCTGTATCATCAATGATTGTCTCTATATTTTTTGATTTTAGAAATTCATGTATTTTAATAGACTTTTCTAAATTAGATTTATCATTTTTGTTTATCATTGGAATAATTGCGCAATCATAAGGCGTTACTGACATGGGCCATTTCATAATACCTTCTGTATCTTTATATTTTGCCTCAATTATGGCACCAACAAGTCTTGAAACGCCTATTCCGTATGATCCCATTTTAACAAATTCTTTTTTTCCATTAAAGTCAACAGCAGCATTCATTGGTTTTGAATATTTATCCCCAAAATAAAATATGTGTCCAACTTCAATACCTTTGGTATTTATTCTAAATTCTTCTGGAACAGATTTTTCAAATTCATCTTTATTAAATTTTTCATCTGTTACAGAATAAAACTTTTCATATTGTTTTCTCAATATATCTAGTGATGCTTTGTCTAGAATTGTCTTAGAACTATCTACATCAAAAATTCTTTTATCCGTATAAATTTTACTTTCACCGGTATCAGCAAGAATAATAAATTCGTGTGATATATTTCCTCCTATAGGTCCAGTATCAGCAGCCATAGGTATTGCAGACAAATTTAATCTCTTAAAAGTTTTTAAATATGAAAGGAAAAATTTATTATACGAAAAAGTTGCATCATTATCTGTTAAATCAAAAGAATAGGCATCCTTCATATAAAATTCTCTACATCTCATAATGCCAAATCTTGGCCTTAACTCATCCCTAAATTTCCATTGAATATGATATAATAATTGAGGTAAAGATTTATATGATTTAAAGGAAGATCTAAATATTTCTGTCACCAGTTCTTCATTAGTCGGACCGTATAACATTTCTCTATTTTGACGATCTTTAATTCTTAACATTTCCTCACCATAATCTTCGTATCTTCCACTTTCTTTCCAAATTTCAGATGATTGAATCGTTGGCATTAAAATTTCCTGAACACCAACACGATCTTGTTCTTCTCTAACTATTTGTTCAATTTTTTTCATAACTTTAAAACCAAGTGGTAACCAAGAATAAATTCCAGCAGAGGATTGTTTAATCATACCTACTCTTAACATTAATTGATGGGATTTAATTTTAGCTTCAGATGGATTATTTTTTAGTATTGGTATAAATGATTTTGAAAAAAACATTAATTTAAAAAGTTACGTAAATTTAAAATTTCATTAATTACTAATAGATATATAACTATAAAAATACCAGATGTAATTAAAGTACAATAAATTATTTTTTTAGTTATTTTCGGATTTTCTGGGGCCCCAGGGTCTACGCCCTCAATATTTCCCTTTTTTTCACGATTAACGTCAATAGGAAGAATAGCAAAGAAAACAATCCACCACAGGCAAACATATACGACTATTGAGCCTGTAATACTCAACTAAATCCTCACTAAATTTATATTTGTGTAGGGTCTTTTTCCTAATTTTTCTTTTGTATACTTTCTGCAAGTTATTTTAAGAGCATCAATTAAATTTGATTCCTGTTTTTTGTTATTTAAAGAAAAAGTATTTGCAGTTTTTTCAATTTCTTCTTCAAGATTAAATATGAATTCGTCTTTTTCATATATTGGTAAACCTCTAAAAGTTAATAAAGGTTTGTTATGAATATTGCCATTTGGCGTTATTACTAGTGTTGCTTCTATTAATCCGTTATTAGATAAATTTTTTCTCTCTTTGATAGATTGTGCATCTTCTTCAACGCTTATGGAACCATCTACATAAAGTCTTCCGCTTGGTGCTTTATCATATACTTCAGGTTTATCGCCTGGATAAATTCTTACTATATCTCCATTTTCTACTCTAACTGGATATGGAACTTGCATTTCTTTAGCAAAATTTATGTGTTCAATCATATGCCTATGCTCACCATGAACAGGTATAACAGATCTTGGCTTTATCCAATCATACATATCCTTCAAATCTTCTCTATTAGGATGTCCTGATACATGAATAAATTCACTATCTTCTGAAATTACCTCTATACCTTCTCTAACTAATTGATTGTGAAGTTTATATAACTTTTTTTCATTACCTGGAATAATTTTTGAAGAAAATATAACTGCATCTCCTCTCTCAACAAAAACATCTGGATGTGTGTAATTTGAAATACGATTCATTGCACCCATTGGCTCTCCTTGGCTGCCAGTACATAAATAAACAATTTTTTCTCTTGAGATATTTCTTGCATCTCTTGCATCAAGTGGTTCAATAACATTTTGCAAGTAACCACATTGCCTAGCAGCTTTATAAATTCTATGCATTGAACGGCCGACCAAAGCAATTTGCCTACCTGTTTTTTCAGCACAATAAAAGGCTGTCTCCATTCTTGCAACATTTGAAGCGAAAGATGTAATAATTATTCTTTTTTTTAGTCTTTCCATTATCTTTAGCATATTTTTTCTTACATCAAGTTCAGATCCTGCTCTTCCCGCGCTAAATACATTTGTTGAATCACATATCATTGTCAAAACACCTTCTTCGCCAATTTCCTTTAATCTTTTTGAATTCATATTGTCTCCAGTTAATGGATCTGGATCACACTTCCAATCACCAGTGTGTAATATATTCCCAACAGGTGTTTCTATTTTTAAACCATTAGGTTCTAGTATGGAATGTGTTAATGTAACAAATTCTATTTTAAAAGGACTTAAATCTACAATACTATTTAATTGAACAACTTCTAGATATCCTGTTACATCAATTTTTTTTTCTTTAAATTTTTCTAAAATTAATACTGATGTAAAAGGAGTAGCAAATATTTTACATTTTAGTTTTGGCCATATGTGTGCAATTGCACCGATATGATCTTCATGTGCATGAGTTAGAACAATACCTAATAAGTCGTCTTTTTTATCAACAATAAATCCAGGGTCAGGGTATATTAAATCAACGCCAGGAATTGCATCATCTGCAAAAGTAACTCCTATATCAACAATTATCCATTTTCTATTATCTGAATTTCCATAGGCGAATAAATTCATATTCATCCCAATCTCTCCTGATCCCCCTAAAGGGCAAAAAATTAATTCTTCTTTCATTTATTTAAATACATAGCTGCCTTTAAAACTCCATCAGTAGTTAGATTAGATTTTATTATTACATTTAGTTTTAACGAATTTTTAAACATTTTTGCTAGTCCGCCTGTAAATATTATTTTATATTTTTTTTTGGTTTGTTTAATAATGGAATGAATTATATTGTCAATCAGACCAGTATAACCGAAGAAAAATCCTGAATTAATTGCACTTATAGTATTTTTACCTACAACACTGTTTGATTTTTTAAATTTTACATTAGGTATTAAAGATGCTTTTTTTGATAAATTTTCTAATGATAAATTTATTCCAGGAGCAATTACACCTCCGTTATAACTATTTGCTGAGATTACATCAAAATTAGTTGCTGTTCCAAAATCTACAACAATATAATTATTTTTATTGTCAATTACTGATATTGCATTAGCTAACCTATCAGAACCAATTTGTTTTCTATTAACTTTTATACTCAATAATTTACTTAAATTAAGATTTTTTAATTCATTACAATTTGTATCAAAATATAATTTAAAATAATTTTTAATTTTTTTGTAACAGTTAGGAACAACGGAGCAGAATAAAATTTGTTTTAATTTTTTGTCATATTTTTTCAAAACATTTAAATTTTTTTTTAAATATTTTAAATTTACTTTATTTGTAGAAAGTCTGATTTTTTTGACAATATGTTTATTTTTATAAACGCAGATTTTTATATCAGTGTTACCAATATCTCCAATAATGTAAAAGCTAAGCATAATAAGAATAATTTTTTTCGAAGTTATTTTTTATAAAATTTATAATTTTAGATTTATTAATTTTATTATTATATTTATTTACATAAGTAGTTTCATATTCTTTTATTGTTGGGCTGCTTTTTATATTAATTCCTACTCCAATAATAAGAAATTTAATTTCATTATAATAAATTATTTCTTGAAGAATTCCGCATACCTTTTTATTCATTATTTTTAAATCATTTGGTAGTTTAATATTGATTTTATACGGAATAATATTTTTTAAAATATTTTTTATTATTTTAAGATTTGAAAATGTTATTTTTTTTAAATTTAAACTTTCACCAATAGGAAAAAAAATTGAAATAAAAAGATTTCCTCTTTTAGAAACCCATTTTTTTCCCCTTTGTCCTTTTCCATTAGTCTGGATATCGCTAGTAACTATACCTTGTTTTATATTTTTTTTGATTAATCTTATTGCTGTATCATTGGTGCTTTTGACACCTTTATAAGAATATATTTTGAGTTTCATTAATTAATATTTATTTGTGAAATTATATCTATTATTCCACTTGGATATATGAAGTAAGCAAGAATAAAAAAAGTTGATGCTACTAGAGTAAATTTTAAACCTAAATTATGTTTCGATTCAAATTTTTCTTTTTCTGGGTCGAAATATATAATTTTGATTATTCTTAGATAATAAAAAGCAGCGATTACTGTTGCCATCAATCCAACAATTGCTAAAAAATACATTTTTTCATTTATTACAGCCACAAAAATATAAAATTTTGCAAAAAAACCAGCTAGTGGTGGTATTCCTGCTAAAGAGAATAGCACAACAAGCAATGATAATGACAGTAACGGATGATTTTTTGAAAGGCCCGACAAATCATCAATTTTCTCATAATATTCGTCGTTTCGCTTAAGCATAAACAAACAACTAAAAAATGCTAAATTCATGACTAGATAAATAGTTATATATATAATTGAGCTCTGCACACCTTGTGTTGTACCTGTAGATAAACCAGCAAGAGCATATCCCATATGACTAATTGAGCTGTAGGCTATAAGTCTTTTTAGATTTTTTTGACCAATTGCTGCTACTGCTCCGAATACCATTGATGCAATAGACAAAAATATAATTATCATTTGCCACTGATCACCTAATTCATAAAAAGGAATATATAGAAATCTAATAAATACTGTTAATGCAGCAATTTTTGGAAGTAATGCGAAAAAGACTGTTACAGATGTTGGTGAGCCTTGATAAACATCAGGTGCCCACATATGGAAAGGAACAGCAGAAATTTTAAAAGCTAATCCAACTAAAATAAACACTATTCCAAAAGTTAATCCATATTCTATTTCTTTTGTATTAACCATAATTTGATTAAAATTAGTCGTTTCTGAAAAACCATAAATAAGTGAACACCCATACAATAAAAGTCCAGATGAAAGAGCACTTAAAACAAAATATTTTAATCCAGACTCTGTTGATAGTAAATTATCTCTATTAAATGATGCTAAAACATATAATGCTAGTGATTGCAATTCTAATCCCATGTAAAAAACAATAAGATCGTTTGAACTAATCATCACCATCATACCTAAGATTGAGCATAAAATAAGAATTGGATATTCAATTTTGCTAATTTTATTAATCTGAATGTATTTTGATGATGACAGCATGACAAAAATCCCAGATAAAATTAAAAGAATTTTCATAAATCTAGCTAAACTATCTATATTGTAACTGTTATTGAATAATGATGATTGAATTTGGGAGTCTAAGTTAATTATTAACGTTAAAGCAGCAACTAAACTTACTGTTGTTAAATTATAAACTAGTTGAGAACTATTTTTCTTAAATACCCCAAATATTAATAAAAACATAATCATTATAGATATAAATAACTCAGGAATTATAAGTTGTAGATTTTCCATTATTCGCCTAATGCTAATTTATTAATCTTGTCTAAATCATTCATATCTATCATATTTGCAACTGATACTTCTATAGAGTTAATCAAAGGTTCTGGATAAAAACCAAAAAATATAATCGGTAATACTAAAAGCCATAATGTAACAATTTCAAATCTTTTTAAATCAACCATTTTTTTTACATCTTCATTAATTAATTTTCCAAAGATAATTCTCTTATATAACCATAGCATATATGCCGCCCCCAGAATCACTCCTAGACTTGCAATCGTTGCTACTAATATATTCTTTTTAAATGCGCCCATTAAAACTAAAAATTCACCAATAAAACCACTTGTTCCAGGTAATCCAAGAGCTCCTAAAGTAAAAACCATAAAAACTATCGCGTACTTTGGCATTATAGAAACTAAGCCTCCATATCTATTTATAAGTCTTGTATGAAGTCTATCGTAAACAACCCCAACACATAAAAATAGTGCTGCAGATACCAAACCATGACTTATCATTTGGAAGATACTTCCTTCTATTCCTTGCTGTGTCATTGTGAAAATACCTAGTGTTACAAATCCCATATGAGCTACGGACGAATAAGCTATTAGTTTCTTCATATCTTCCTGCATTAAGGCTACTAGTGATGTATAAATAATCGCTATCAAACTAAGTGTGTATACTAAAGGAACAAAATATAATGAAGCATCTGGAAACAAACCTATAGAAAACCTTATAAATCCGTATCCAGCCATTTTTAAAAGTATTGCAGCTAGTAAAACTGAACCAGCAGTTGGTGCCTCAACATGAGCATCTGGTAACCATGTATGCACTGGCCACATTGGTGTTTTAACAGCAAAGGAACTAAAAAATGCTAGCCACAATAAATTTTGGTACTTAGCATCAATACCCAATTCATATAACTTAATGACATCTGTTGTACCAGTTATCCAATATATTGATATGATAGCTACCAACATTAAAACCGAACCTAGCAAAGTATACAAAAAGAATTTAAATGCTGAATAAACTCTTCTTTCTCCACCCCATATGCCAATTATTAAAAACATGGGTATAAGACCAGCTTCAAAAAATAAATAAAATACAACTAAGTCCAACGAGCAAAACACACCAATCATAAATGTTTCGAGTATCAAGATTGCTATTAAAAAATCTTTTAATCTATTTTTAATAGTTGCATTTACAGTTATTACACAAATTGGAGTAATAAATGTTGTAAGTAAAATAAATAAAATTGATATACCGTCTACTCCAACTTTATAATTAACAAATCCTGAAATCCATTCTCTTTCTTCAACAAACTGAAAGTCAACTATAGATTTATCAAAAACAATCCATAGATATAAAGACAAGAAAAAATTAGCTAAAGTTATAAAAAGGGCTACATATTTGCTACTTTGATATTGAGAATTAGACGATCTAACAAAAAAAATAAATAATGCTCCTATTGTTGGAAGTAAAATTAATGATGATAGAATTGGAAAATTCATACTATTTTACTATTAATAAAGTTAACAGAATTGAAAAACCTAGAAGCATTATAAAGGCATACTGATAAATATATCCTGATTGAAACTTTACAGCTTTAAACGAAAAAAGTTTTACCAAATTTGAAATTCCATCTGGTCCAAATTTATCGATTATTAATCCATCAATTTTTTTCCAAAGAAATGTTCCAAAGCTTTTTGAAGGTTTAATAAAAATTTGATCATATAATTCGTCAAAATACCATTTTTTTTGGAGAAAAATATAAACTGGCATGTTTATGGAAACTATTTCATCTACAATTTTAGTATTTTTAACAAATAGATAATATGACAATGGAATTGTTAGGACTACCAACGTAGGAGTTAAAAACAAAAACCAAGTTGGAGGATGTTCTTGTCCTAACGGTTCTAGAAATTTTATAGACTCTCCCCAAAAATTATACATTGTTTCATGGCCAATAAATAATTCTTTAAATAAAAAGCCTGAAAAAATTGCACCAACGGATAATAATACTAAAGGTAACATCATGCTTAATGGAGATTCGTGCATTGTATCAATACTAAGATCTTTATTTTTATAGTCTCCATGGAAAGTTTTAAATATTAATCTCCATGAGTATATAGAAGTCATTACAGCAGTTAATACACCTATTCCAGCAGCATAAATTCCAAATTTTGTGTCACTTATATAAGCAAATTCAATTATTGCATCTTTAGAATAAAAACCTGATAAGAAAGGAAAACCTGTTAAAGCTAAAGTGCCTATAACCATTAATGCATAAGTGTAAGGTAATTTTCTAAACACTCCCCCCATCTTATTAACATCTTGTTCATCTTTAAATGAATGAATTACTGATCCAGAGCCTAAGAAAAGTAGAGCTTTAAAAAAAGCATGTGTAAATAAATGAAACATTGCAACATTATATGCACCTACACCTGCTGCAAAAAACATGTATCCCAATTGACTACATGTTGAATAAGCAATAATTTTTTTTATATCTGTTTGCACTAATGCAACTGTAGCTGCGAAGAAAGCTGTGGTCATTCCAACTAATGTAATTACAGACAAAGCTAATTCTGAATACTCATAAATTGGAGAACATCTAACTACTAAAAAAACTCCTGCCGTTACCATTGTGGCTGCATGAATTAATGCTGATACTGGTGTTGGACCTTCCATAGCATCTGGTAGCCATGTATGAAGCAAAAATTGTGCTGATTTCCCCATTGCTCCAATAAAAAGTAATAAACAAATTAAATCTATTGTATTAAATTCAAAAGATAGAAAATTTATTTTTTGACTTATTATTTCTGGTATCTTAAGAAAAACTTCATCATAATTTACTGTACCAAAAATATAAAATATTAAAAAAATTCCCAATGCAAAACCAAAGTCTCCAACTCTATTTACTATAAAAGCCTTAATAGCAGCAGCATTAGCAGTTTCTTTTTTATACCAAAAACCAATTAAAAAGTACGAGCAAAGACCAACTCCTTCCCATCCAAAAAATAATTGCAAAAAATTATCTGATGTTACTAAGGTTAACATAGCAAATGTAAATAATGATAAATAAGACATAAATCTTGGTTTATGTGGGTCGTGAGACATATAACCAACAGAATAAATATGAACTAAGGATGAAACTAAAGTAACTACGACTAACATTACTGCAGAAAGAGCATCAACTTTAATTGACCAATTTACATTTAAAGATCCTGAATTTATCCAAGTTGCTATAATTGCATTATGCTCATATCCTGATGAAACAACTTTAAAAAATATAAATAAAGATAATAATGCCGAAAAAGAAACCAAAATACATGTGATTAATTGAGATAATTTATCACCAATAGTTTTACCAAAGAAACCTGATATGATTGAACCTATTAAAGGTAAAAATAATATTAAATATTCCATTTACCCTTTTAATCTGTCGATTTCTTCAACTCTTATTGTTCCAGAGTTTCTGTAATAAACTACAATAATTGCAAGTCCTATTGCAGCCTCAGCTGCAGCCACTGTTAATATGAATAATGTGAAAACCTGGCCACTCAGATCATTAATAAAGATAGAAAAAGATACTAAATTAATATTTACAGCTAAAAGTATTAATTCAATACTCATCAATATAACAATAATATTTTTTCTATTTAGAAAAATACCTACAATACCAATTGTGAATATGATAGCAGCGAGAGTTAAATAATGTCCAAGACCAATACTAAACATCTATTTTAACTCCCTTATTATTTTCAACATCAACTAATTCAATGCCATCTTTTCTATCTCTAGATATTTGTTTGAGATAACTTTGTCTTTTTACTCCAGATCTTTGTCTGAAGGTCAATACAATTGCTCCAATCATGGCTACCAATAAAACCATTCCAGATAATTGAAACAAATGAATATAATCAGTATATATAACACTTCCTAAAGATTGAGTATTTGTTAAGTCAGTATTTATTTCAATCGCAATTGAATCTAACAAGTCTGGTTTATATTTCCATCCACCTATAACAATAATTAATTCAAAAAATATAATTATACTTACTAATAGACCAACTGGAATATGGGAACTTCTTCCACTAGAATTGAACCATTCATTTTTTTGTTGAGCAACATTTAACATCATAACGACAAATAAAAATAATACTGCCACTGCTCCAACGTACACAATAAGCATTATCATACCTAAAAATTCGGCACCAATCATAATAAATAGGCAAGAAATACTAATAAAGTCCAATATTAAAAAAAAAACTGAATTAACTGTATTTTTCGATACAGTTACCATAATTGCAGAAACAATTGCAATCAGTGAAAATATATAAAAGACTATTGCGTGAGCAATCATTGATTATCTGTGGGAGCTATCAGCATTAATATTTGCTGCTAAAATATTCTCCCATCTATCTCCATTCTCTAACAACTTTTCTTTGTTATAGTAAAGTTCTTCTCTAGTTTCTGTAGCAAATTCAAAATTTGGACCTTGCACAATCGCGTCAACTGGACAAGATTGTTCGCACAAACCACAATAAATACATTTTAACATATCAATATCATAACGAGTAGTTTTTCTACTTCCATCTTCTCTCTCACTAGACTCTATTGTTATAGCCTGAGCAGGACAAACAGCTTCACATAGTTTACAAGCAATACATCTCTCCTCACCATTTGGATATCTTCTTAGCGCATGTTCTCCTCTTGCTCTAGGACTAATTGAACCTTTTTCAAATGGATAATTAATTGTTTTTTTTGGTTTAAATATTTCTTTTATTGCCATGATTAATCCTGTCAAAAAATCAATCATAAAAATTGTTTTGAAAACTCTTATTAAGCTCATTCTAATTCCCCGGTAATAAATCAAAATACATTAAAAAACTTGCAGTTAATACTACATAAATCAATGAAAATGGTAGAAAAATTTTCCATCCAAGTTTCATTAATTGATCATACCTGTATCTAGGTACTATTGCTTTTATGAGAGCAAATAAGATAAATAAAAAGAGTATTTTTAAGATTAACCATATTGGAGCTGGAATAATGTTAAAAGGAAATAAATCTATAGGAGATAACCAGCCACCAAGAAATAAAATAGATCCCATTGCACACATAAGTAAAATGTTAGCATATTCCCCTAACCAAAACATTGCATACATCATTCCAGAGTATTCTGTCTGGTAACCTGCAACTAATTCTGCTTCGGCTTCAGGCAAATCAAATGGTGGTCTGTTAGTTTCTGCTAAAGCTGAAATAAAAAATATTATAAACATTGGAAATAGAGGTATTACAAACCATAAATCTTTTTGTGCTAAAACGATGTCACTTAGATTTAATGAACCTACACAAAGTAATACATTTATAATTATTACACCTATGGAAACTTCATAAGAAACCATTTGAGCAGCTGATCTAATTGCTCCTAGAAAAGGATACTTTGAATTAGATGCCCATCCGCCCATAATTATTCCATAAACACCTAAAGATGAAACTGCAAAAAGATATAAAATACCGACATTGATATTTGCTAGTACGAATGTTTCGCTAAAAGGAATTACCGCCCAAGCAATTAAAGCCAAAGTCATTGTAACTATTGGCGCTAATATAAATATAACTTTATTTGAGCTTGCAGGAATGATTATTTCCTTAAAAATATATTTTAATGCATCAGCTAATGTTTGAAATAATCCAAATGGACCAACAACATTAGGACCTCTTCTTTTTTGAACAAATGCCCACACTCTTCTATCTAACCAAACAATCATTGCAACAGATACTAAAACAGGGATCAATAGAAACAGAATTCTATAAATTTGTTCAAAAAATATAAATAGTTCAGCCATTAATTATCAGTTCCAGTTTTCGGTAAACTCATTCTAATATTTTTACACTCTGACATTGTTTTTGATGCTCTTGCTATCACATTGGAGTGATAATAATCAATCTCTTCAGTAATAATTTTTTCTGATTTAAAATTATACTCAGGTACCTTAAATTCAGCTTCATTTTTATTATTAAGATTTAAGTAATTTATTAATGAATCGACAAGTTGATTTTTATCCTTATATAAATTTTTTCTCTTAATGAATGAGGACAATTCATTTATTATTTGCCAATCCTCTTTTGCTTCACCTGGTGGATATGTTGCCTTGTAAGCTTTTTGTAATTTTCCTTCTAAGTTTGTAAAATAACCATCTTGTTCTGTGTAAGTAGCACCAGGCAAAATTACATCAGCAATACTTGCACCTTTATCACCGTGACTACCTATATATATTATAAATTCATTTTTTTTCTCAAAATTTAAATTATCCTGGCCAAATAAAATTAAAATTTCGAAGTTATTACTTTCTAATTTATCCAATATTTCGTAGCTAGAATTTTTTGACATTACATTTAAGTCATATGAGCCCACTGTGGATGAATTTTTCGATAATATATTTAATGCATTCCAATCATCAGAAATTTTATCATTTTCTAATAGGTAATTTTTGAATTCTTCAAAAATATAAGGTGCCGACTTAAGCTTAAGAACTGATTGTCCAAAAATTATACTCGGATATTTCGATTTTTTAATTTTTTCTGAAATTTCATGCTTATCATCAATAATATCTTTAATAGTGTCAGTATTATTTGATATAACCTGGTAAGGATAAGTTAAATTACCAACATCACCTAAAGATATAATTTCGGTCTTATTTTTTAAATAATTTTTTCGAATTCGTGAGTTTAATATTGTTGCTTCAAATCTTGGATTTGTGCCTATTAGAATTATTAAATCGCTTTTTTCTATTCCTTCAATGGAACTGTTAAATAGATAATTACTTCTTACATTTGTATTGATATATAATTTTTCATATCTAGATTCCAAATTTTCAGACTTGATCGTTTTTTCAAAAAAATCTTTTGCTGCATATGTAGTTTCCATATTTGTCATATCACCTATAAATCCAGCAATTTTCTCAGACTTTGTTTTTGAAATTCTCTCAGATATAGCTTTATAAGCTTCGTCCCAACTAGATGACTTTAATTTATTATTAATCTTTACATAAGGCGTATCTAATCTTTGATTTTTTAGTCCATCACATGCATATCTTGTTTTATCAGATATCCATTCTTCATTTATTTCCTCATTAATTCTTGGAAGAACTCTTTTAACCTCCCATCCATATGTATCTACTCTTATATTTGATCCAACAGCATCCATCACATCAATTGTCTCAGTCTTTTTAAGTTCCCAAGGTCTAGCTTCGAAGACATAAGGCTTTGATGTAAGTGCACCAACAGGACATAAATCAATAACATTAGCTGAAAGTTCAGACTCCATTGCCTTTTCTAGGTAAGTAGTAATTTGCATATTCTCACCTCTACCAATTGCTCCAAGTTCAGGAACTCCAGCAACTTCGGTTGCAAATCTAATACATCTTGTACAATGAATACATCTTGTCATTTGAGTTTTTATAAGAGGACCCATATATTTTTCAGGTACATGCCTTTTATTTTCTTTAAATCTTGATTTATCAATTCCATAGTACATCGATTGATCTTGTAAATCACATTCCCCACCTTGATCACATACTGGGCAATCAAGTGGATGGTTTGCTAGTAAAAATTCCATCACACCTTTTCTTGCTTTTTTCACTTTTTCAGTATTAGTTTTAAGTACCATTCCCTCTGCAGCAGGCATAGCGCAAGATGCTATTGGTTTAGGGGATTTTTCCATTTCAACTAAACACATTCTACAATTTCCAGCTATAGATAATTTTTCGTGATAACAAAACCTTGGTATCTCTGCTCCAGCTTGTTCGCATGCTTGTAAAACAGTTGTGCCTTCTTCTACCTCAACATCAATGTCATTTACTTTAAGTTTAAGCATTTTCTTTTTCTAATAAATGTTGATCAACTAAATATGGTATTTCTTTTTGCTTTTTTACAATTGGATCAAACTTATTTCTTTCAATTATTTCATCTTTAAAATTTCTGATCAATCCTTGAACAGGCCATGAAGATCCTTCTCCAAAAGCACAAATTGTATGTCCTTCAATTTGTTTTGTCACATCTAATAACATATCTACTTCATCTCTTGTGGCTTCGCCTTTGGCCATTCTCTCTAACATTCTCCACATCCAACCAGAACCTTCTCTGCATGGTGTACATTGACCACAGCTCTCGTGTTTATAAAATCTAGCTATTCTAGCCATACACTTAATAATATCTTGATCTTTATTTATAACCACAATACCTGCTGTTCCTAAACCAGTTTTATTTTCAACACATGCATCAAAGTCCATTTTAATTGTTTCACATGTTTCTTTTGGAAGTAATGGCATTGATGAACCACCAGGTATAACAGCTTTTAAATTATCCCATCCACCTATTACTCCACCTGCATGTTTTTCAATTAATTCTTTTAATGGAATTCCCATTTCTTCTTCTACGTTGCATGGATTATTTACATTTCCTGAAATACAATATATTTTAGAACCTGTATTTTTTGGTCTACCCAGTGATGAAAACCATTTTCCACCTCTTCTTAATATAGTTGGTACCACTGAAATTGTTTCAACATTATTTATTATTGTCGGGCAACCGTAAAGACCTATTAAAGCTGGAAATGGAGGTTTTAATCTTGGTTGACCTTTTTTTCCTTCAATGCTCTCAAGCAAGGCAGTTTCCTCACCACAGATATAAGCTCCAGCACCATAATGAATATAAATATCTAATTCCCAGCCAGTCCCTGCAGAATTTTTTCCTAAGAGACCATCATTGTAAGCTTCATCGATAGCTGTCTGAAGTTTTTGCCCTTCATTAAAATATTCTCCTCTTATATAAATATAGCACTTGTGTGCATTGACTGCGTAAGATGCAATTAAACAGCCTTCTATTAATTTGTGTGGTTCAAATCTTAGAATATCTCTATCTTTACATGTGCCAGGTTCAGACTCATCAGCGTTAATTACTAAATAATGTGGTCTTGATCCAACTTCTTTTGGAGCAAAAGACCATTTCAATCCTGTAGGAAATCCAGCACCACCTCTTCCTCTAAGTTCTGAAGTTTTAATTTCATTAATTATCCATTCTCTTCCTTTGCCACAAATTTCTTTTGTATCCTTCCAGTCTCCTCTCTGTTTTGCAGATGTTAAATCAGCACCAAAATCATTGTATAAATTTTGAAAAATTCTATCTTTATCTTCAAGCATTTTTATTACCTATTAATGTTTTTCTAGTATTTTCTGGTTCAGAACTTAATCTGCCTCTATAAGATCCTGGTTGAGGAATTTCATCATTACTTATTTTATCAATTATTTGCTCCAGTTTTGTTGGATCCAAATCTTCATAATAGTCCTCATTTAATTGAAGCATTGGGGCATTAACACAAGCACCTAAACATTCTACTTCTAACCAAGAAGTTTTTCCATCCTCTGACAAACGATTTTCTTCCTCAGCAATTTTTCTTTTACAAACATCTACTAAATTATATGCGCCCCTTAACATACATGGGGTTGTAGTACAAACTTGAAAGAAATATTTACCAACGGGAGTTAAATTATACATGCTATAAAATGTAGCCACCTCATATACTTTTATGTATGGCATATCTAAATACTTTGCTATGTATTTCATTGCGCTTAAAGGTATCCAATTATCATTTTGTTTTTGTGCTAAGTACAATAAAGCCATAACTGCACTTTGTTGTTTTCCAGAAGGATAATTTTTAATAATGATGTCTGCTGTTTCTTTATTTTTTTTATTAAACTCAAATTTTTCAGGTTGTACTTTTGATATTTTTTTAACAGCCATTATCTATCTACCTCTCCAAAAACAATATCCATTGAACCTAAAACTGCAGGAACATCAGCTAACATATGACCTTTAATTAAGTAATCCATTGCTTGCAAATGAGAAAATCCTGGAGCTCTAATTTTGCATTTGTAAGGTTTGCTTGAGCCATCAGAAATTAAGTAAACACCAAATTCTCCTTTAGGAGCCTCTACAGCTGTATATATTTCATCTTTATCAACTCTATAACCTTCAGTATATAACTTAAAGTGATGGATCAATGCTTCCATAGATTGTTTTATCTCTTTTTTTGGTGGTGGACTGATTTTTCCATCATCTGTTTTAATTGGTCCTACAGGTAAATTTGCCAAGCATTGATTTATTATATTTACACTTTCTTTCATTTCTTCAATTCTGCATAGATATCTGTCATAACAGTCGCCGTTTTTTCCTACTGGAATTTTGAATTCGAATTGTTCATAACAATCGTAAGGTTGGGATTTTCTTAAATCCCAAGGAACGCCAGATCCTCTCAACATAACACCAGAAAAAGAATAATCGAGAGCATCTTGTTTTGATACAACTCCTATATCAACATTTCTTTGCTTAAATATTCGGTTATCAGTTAAAAGTAATTCTAAATCATTTATTATTTTTGGAAATCTTTCACAAAATTTTCCGATTTCTTTATCTAATCCTTTTGGTAGATCTTGATGTACTCCTCCAGCTCTAAAATAGTTAGCATGTAATCTAGAGCCTGAAACTTTTTCATAAAAACCCATTAATATTTCTCTTTCTTCAAATCCCCATAAAGTTGGAGTTAATGCACCAACATCCATCGCTTGTGTTGTGACATTCAAAATATGACTAAGTATTCTTCCAATTTCACAAAACATTACTCTTATGTATTGAGCTCTTATCGGTACTTCTATTTTTAATATTTTTTCAATTGCTAAAGCAAAAGCATGTTCTTGGTTCATTGGTGCAACATAATCTAGTCGATCAAAATACGGAACAGCTTGGGTATAAGTTTTATTTTCAATTAATTTTTCTGTCCCCCTATGCAATAAACCAATATGTGGATCTGCTTTCTCAACAATTTCGCCATCTAACTGCAATATTAATCTCAAAACTCCATGAGCCGCTGGATGCTGAGGTCCAAAATTTAGATTCAAGGTTTTAGTTTCTTTTGCCATTATTCTTTAGTTAGTTCTTTTATATACTTGGTTCCTTCCCAAGGACTTTCATAATCAAAGTTTCTATAATTTTGCTCTAATTTTACTGGTTCATAAATAACTTTTTTAGTTTCATGACTGTATCTAACTTCATTATGACCAGTTAAAGGAAAATCTTTCCTTAATGGATGTCCTTCAAAACCATAATCTGTAAGTATTCTTCTCAGGTCCGGATGATCTTTAAAATCAATTCCGTACATGTCAAATACTTCTCTTTCCATCCAATTTGCAGCAGGAAATATAGATGTCATTGAACCAACAACCTCTTTTTCTTTTACATCTATCTCAATTATAATTCTTTGATTAAATTCATGACTTAATAATAGATAAACTAATTTAAATCTAATTTCATTTTCAGGAAAATCTACAGCTGTAATATCTATCAGTTGTCTAAATTTAGTTTTTGGATTTGTTTTTAAGAACAAAATAACTTCTGTTAAGTCCGCTTCATCAATTTTTAAGTAAACTTGATTATGTTTGATTAAAGAACTTTTTATTTTAGTATTTAGTTCTGAGTTCAAAATTTTTTCTAAATCCTGGATGTTTTGCATTTTTTATCTTTCCAGAGAACCTTTGTTCCTGATTTTTTTTTGAAGTTGCATTATCCCATATAAAAGTGCTTCAGCAGAAGGAGGGCACCCGGGAACATATACATCAACCGGTATAATTCGATCACATCCTCTTACAACAGAATAAGAGTAATGATAATATCCGCCACCATTTGCACAACTTCCCATGGAAATTACATATCTTGGTTCTGGCATCTGGTCATAAACTTTTCTCAGTGCTGGAGCCATTTTGTTTGTGAGAGTTCCAGCAACAATCATAACATCTGATTGTCTAGGTGAAGCTCTTGGGGCAGCACCAAATCTTTCTAAATCATATCTTGGCATTGAAGTTTGCATCATTTCGACTGCACAACATGCAAGACCAAAAGTCATCCAATGTAAAGATCCCGTTCTAGCCCAGTTAACTAGATTATCCAGTGAAGTTGTTATAAAACCATTATCACTAAAATCTTGTGCTAATTGTTTAAATTCTTCTGGAATATTTTTTTTTCTCTCATCTAAATTCATTTTATTCCCAGTCTAATGCCCCTTTTTTCCATTCATAAATAAACCCAATAGTAAGAATAAATAAGAAGATCATCATTGATGTAAATCCGAATATTCCGATTTTGCCTAGAGATATTGCCCAAGGGAACAGAAAAGCGATTTCTAAATCAAAAATAATAAATAGTATTGCAACAAGATAAAATCTAACATCAAATTCCATTCTAGAATCGCTAAATGGTTCGAACCCACACTCATATGCTGACAATTTTTCTGGATCAGGATTTTTTGGAGATGCTAAATAATTGACTGCCACAAATGCTACACTTAATACAATCGCAACTAGTAAAAATACAATTATTGGTAAATAATCTTTTAAAAATTCCGCAAGCATGATGAGTCTATATAGCACCTTTTAGATCAACTAAAAGAGCAGATAGGTCACATTTTAAAGCTCTATTTTATTCATTTTTTTGATGGCGGGAGTGAAGGGACTCGAACCCTCGACCTATCGCGTGACAGGCGATCGCTCTAACCAACTGAGCTACACCCCCGTATTTTGGTGGGCAGTAAAGGACTCGAACCTTTGACCCCCTCGGTGTAAACGAGATGCTCTACCAACTGAGCTAACCGCCCAAAACAGGGTACTATTACATCAAGGTTTTAATAATGTAAATTGTTTATTACTGAATACTGGCTTGAGATTTATCGTCTTTTTTAGTCTCAGTTAACTTATCTACTTCTGTCCATTCAGTTGGTTTTAATTCTTTAGTAAGAGCAATTTTTATAACTTCATCAGCTGTCTCTACAGGAATAATTTCAATATCATCTTTAACTTTTTTTGGAACATCTACTAAATCTTTTTCATTCTCTTTAGGTATCAAAACTTTCTTAACTCCAGCTCTATGAGCTGCTAATAATTTTTCTTTTAATCCACCAATTGGCAAAACCTGGCCTGTGATTGTTACCTCGCCCGTCATTGCTATTTCTCTTTTAACTGGAACTTTTGTAATTGAGGATACTATTGATGTAACCATAGCTATACCTGCTGAAGGACCATCTTTTGGTGTTGCACCTTCAGGTACATGTATATGAAAATCTTTTTTCTCAAATAGTGGTGGCGTTACTCCAAATTCTAAACATTTTGATCTTACATAAGATTTTGCAGCTTTTACAGATTCTTGCATTACATCACCCAACTTACCAGTTATCTGCATTCTACCTTTACCTGGCATATTAACTGTTTCAACTTTTAATATCTCTCCCCCAAACTCTGTCCAAGCTAGACCTATAACTATTCCCACTTTATCTTTTGCTTCTAGTTCACCGAATTTGAATTTCTTAATTCCAAGAAAGTCGGGTATATTTTTTTCATTAACCTCGACACTCTTTTCTTCATTATTTACAACTTTTTTAACAACTTTTCTTGTTACTTTTGAAATTTCTCTCTCTAAGTTTCTAACACCACTTTCTCTTGTATAACTTCTTATAATCTCTTTTATTGTATCGTCGGCTAACTTCATTTCACCTTCTTTTACACCGTTATCCTTTATTTGCTTAGGAAGTAGATATTTGTTTGCAATATTGATCTTCTCATCTTCTGTATATCCTGGAATTCTTATGACTTCCATTCTATCTAAAAGTGGGGGAAGAATATTTAGTGTGTTTGCTGTTGTTACAAACATTACGTCTGATAAATCATAATCAACTTCAAGGTAATGATCGTTAAATGTTGTGTTTTGTTCTGGATCTAAAGCCTCTAATAAAGCTGATGATGGATCACCTCTATAATCGTTTCCAACTTTATCAATCTCATCTAATAAAAATAAAGGATTTTTAGTACCTGCTTTTTTCATCATTTGAATTATTTTTCCAGGAAGAGAACCAATATAAGTTCTTCTGTGACCTCTTACTTCTGCTTCATCTCTCACACCACCTAAAGACATTCTTACAAATTGTCTATTTGTTGCCTTAGCTATTGATTTGCCTAATGAAGTTTTACCTACCCCTGGAGGACCTACTAAACACAGAATAGGACCTTTAATTTTATCCATTCTTTTTTGAACTGCTAAAAATTCAATAATTCTCTCCTTAACTTTTTCTAATCCAAAATGATCTTCTTCAAGAATTTTTAATGCTTTATTTAAATCTATATCTACCTTATCTTTTTTAAACCACGGCAAATCTATCATCCAATCTAGATAATTTCTTACAACCGTAGCTTCGGCCGACATAGGACTCATATTTTTTAATTTTTTTAATTCTGACATGCATTTCTTTTCGACTTCTTTTGGCATCTTTGCTTTTAGTATCGATTTTTTTAAACTTGTAGTCTCATCTTTACCATCTTCAATTTCACCTAATTCTTTTTGAATGGCTTTTAGTTGCTCATTTAAATAATATTCTCTCTGAGTCTTCTCCATTTGAGTTTTAACTCTTCCTCTTATTCTTTTCTCAACACCTATAATACTTGCCTCATTTTCCATTATTTTAATGACACTATTTAGTCTCTTCTTAACATCTAAAATTTCAAAAATTTGCTGTTTCTCTGAAATACTAGCATTGATGTGTGAAATAATATTATCCGCAATTTTTGATGGATCTTTTAATTGTTTAATATTGCTAATTGTTTCAGCAGAAATTTTTTTATTAACTGTAGTAAGTTTTTCTAATCTTTTTATGGCAGTTAAACTTAATGGGAGCAGATCTTCTTCTTTTGAAATAATATCTTTTTGATACTCGAAAGAACATTTAATAAACTTTTCATCATCTTTAAAATCTATTATTTTTACTCTTTTAGTACCCTCAACCAATACTTTAACCGTTCCATCTGGAAGTTTAAGAAGCTGTAAAATGTTGCTTTCACATCCATAAGTAAAAACATCATTCTTTTTTGGGTCATCAACTTCAGAATTTTTTTGTGTAACAAGAACAATTTTTTTGTCGCCTTTCATCACCTCATTTAATGCAGTGATGGATTTATCTCTTCCAACAAATAAAGGGATAACCATACTTGGGAAGACAACAATATCTCTTAATGGTAACAACGGTAATGTTACTTTTATATCCATCAGAGAAATATGGATATTATATTTTATAATGCAATAGGAAATTATGGTTTATTAACGTGCAATTATGCTGCTGAAGTCTTATCAGTTTTAGTTTTGTTCTTCGAATGAACAATAACAGGCGCTGATACACCTTTCGCCGCACCAGAATCAATTATAACTTCTTCTATGTTATCTTGACTTGGAAGATCAAACATTGTTTTCAATAATATGTTTTCTAGAATCGATCTAAGTCCTCTTGCTCCAGTTTTTTTAGATATAGCCTTGTTGGCTATGTCTTTAACTGATTGATCTTTAAAAGTTAGTTTGACACCCTCTAATTTAAATAACTCTTGATATTGCTTGATTAAAGAATTTTTTGGCTCTAATAAAATTTTAACTAAAGATTTTTCATCAAGATCATCTAAAGTTGCAGTTATAGGTAATCTTCCTATAAATTCTGGTATCAGTCCATATTTTAATAAGTCTTCTGGCTCAAGATTCTTCATCCACTCACCTACTTTTTTATCTTCAAGACTTTTCACTTCAGCACCAAATCCAATTGATGAACCTTTGTCTCTTTGTGAAATTATTTTATCTAATCCAGCAAACGCACCACCACATATAAATAAAATGTTAGTCGTATCTACTTGTAAAAATTCTTGTTGTGGATGTTTTCTCCCACCTTGTGGAGGTACGCTAGCAACTGTACCTTCCATTATTTTTAATAAAGCTTGTTGTACACCTTCACCAGAAACATCTCTTGTAATTGATGGGTTTTCTGATTTTCTGCTAATTTTATCTACCTCATCAATATAAACAATTCCTCTTTGCGCTTTTTCAACATTATAATCAGCTGCTTGTAATAATTTTAATATTATATTTTCAACATCTTCACCAACATAGCCAGCTTCTGTTAATGTAGTTGCATCTGCCATTGTGAAAGGCACATCTAAAATTCTTGCTAAAGTTTGTGCTAATAATGTTTTTCCACATCCTGTTGGTCCAACTAATAAAATATTTGATTTTGAAAGTTCGACGTTTTTGCTAGTTTTATTTTCGTAATTTAATCTTTTGTAATGATTGTGTACTGCAACTGATAAAACTTTTTTTGCATGATCTTGTCCAATTACATAATCATCTAAAACTGCACAGATTTCTTTTGGTGATGGTAATCCATCTTGATGTTTTACAAAAGTATCTTTGCCCTCTTCTTTAATGATGTCCATGCATAATTCAACACACTCATCACAGATAAAAACTGTTGGTCCAGCAATTAATTTTCTGACTTCATGTTGACTCTTTCCACAGAAGGAACAGTAAAGAATATTTTTATTGTTGTTGCTCATAGTTTTTTATAACGAATCAATTTGAATACTTTATTACAAAGATTACTTCTTAATCAAGTATAGGTTGTGAATAAACTATATATTGTTGTTTATTCTCTTTTTTCTACTACTTTATCGATCAAACCAAAATCTTTTGCGTTATCTGGAGTCATAAAATTGTCTCTCTCCAAAGCTTCTTTAATTTGATCAACTGACTTACCTGTATGTTTAGAATAAATTTCGTTTAACCTTTTTTTCAAAGACATAACCTCATTAGCATGGATTTCTATATCAGTTGCTTGACCTTGAAAACCTGCAGATGGTTGGTGAACCATTATTCTTGAATTGGGCAAAGATAATCTTTTTCCTTTTGATCCTGCAGCTAACAAAAATGATCCCATACTTGCAGCTTGACCAATGCACAATGTGCTAACTTCAGGTTTGATATATTGCATCGTATCATAAATTCCTAAACCTGCAGTAACTAATCCACCTGGACTATTAATGTATAAAGAAATTTCTTTTTTAGGATCTTCAGACTCTAAAAATAATAATTGAGCAGTAACTAAAGATGCAACAGCATCATTAATTGGTCCAACTACAAAAACTATTCTCTCTTTTAATAATCTTGAATAAATATCATAAGCTCTTTCACCGCGGCTTGATTGCTCAACAACCATTGGGATCAAAGTGCTTAAGTGTTCTGGAATTTTTGTTGTCATAAGTGATTCGATTTACTTATACAACTTGTGATTACTTTTTGCTAACTTTTTTTGTCGATTTAGTTTTTTTAGCTACTTTTTTTGGAGCTTTAGATGGTTTCGCTATTTTCTTTTCTTTTTTATCTTCAGACTTAACTTCTTTTTTCTCTTTTACTTTATCATCAGCTCCCTCAGATAGTTTTGCTAATTTTTCTTGCTCTTTTAAATTTTTTTCATTCTCCTCTTTTAATATTTTTTCAGCTTCTTCTTTACTAATTTCCTTTTTATTTACTTTTGCAATTTTTTTTAGTTCACCTATTATTTTTTCTTCATAAATAGAACCTCTTAAACTCTCAATAGCTCCTGGGTTTTTCTCATAATATTCCTTCACCATTTTTTCTTGTCCAGGCATCATTCTAAACTGCTTTTGTATTTCTGCATTTAGCTCTTCTTGAGAAACTTTAATTTTATTTTTTTCACCAAATGCATTCAATATTAAACCAGTTTTAATTCTTTTTTTGGCTTGTTCCTCAAAGTATTTCATATTTTTTTTCTTTTCTTCTTCCTTCATACCTTGAGCTAATAAATTTACCTCTTGTTCAATAAGGTTAGCTGGTAGCTGATCTAGTTTCTGTTTTTCTATCTGTTCTAAAATTTGTTTTTTTGAAATCATCTCTAATGAATTTTTGAATTCATCATTGATTTGTTTAGATATTAATTCTTTTAAATTATTTAAGTCTTTTGCTCCTAAATTTTTCGCAAAGTTATCATCAATTTTTGTTTCTTCTGGTTTTTTTACAGCTGTAATTTTACATTCAAACACTGCAGATTTATTAGCTACTTCTTTTTCTGGAAAGTTTTCTGGTAGTTTAACGTCTACTTTTTTATCTTGTTTGTTTTTGACTCCTTCTAATTGCTTATCAAACCCTTTAATAAATAAATCTTTTCCAAGTTCTAGTTGGGTATTTTTTCCTTCATTTCCTTTAAAATCTTTACCATCAACTGTTGCTTTATAATCAAAAACAACTAAATCACCCACTTTAGCTGCATAACTTTCTTCAGCATCTTTAAAATTTTTCTGAGTTTTTGCTATTTGATCAATTCTTTTATCTGTTTCTTTTGGATCAATTTTAACAACGTACTCGTCTACTTTTAAATCTTTTAATGATCCAATTTCTACATTAGGTAATTCTGTTACTGAAATTGTGTATTCAAGATCTTTTCCTTCACCAAACGATTTTAAATCAATTTTAGGCTGACCAGCTGGTTTAATTTTATTATCCTCAAGAGCTTTTGTTGTTGTATCTTTTAATACTTTATCTATTACTTCTCCATATACAGCTTTTCCAAATTGTCTTTTTAAAATTTCTGTAGGAACTTTGCCTGGTCTAAATCCTTTTAAAACAACATCTTTTTTTATCTCTTCGTATTTTTCTTCGAGATATCCAGATATAGTTTTTTTATCGATAAAAACTTTTATATCTTTTTCTAAACCTTTTTTATTTTCTACTGTTACTTTCATAAATTATGGTAGGCGAGAAAGGACTCGAACCTTCACAGTTTGCACTATTGGTTCCTAAGACCAACGCGTCTACCAATTCCGCCACTCGCCCAAATTATTGGTGCTTTATATATGATTGTTTATAATTGTCCAATTAGAATAATAGTGTAAAACATTAGCTTAATTGATATGAGCAAAACAAATATTGCAATTGTTATTTATCTAGTTGGTCTTGCATTAGGTGCAATCTTTTTAGATATATGGAGTGCTGAAACTAGTCCAAAAGCTTTGTTAGGAATTGCATGGACAACTTTATTTGCGATTGCTTTATTCTTTGCAGAAAAAGAAAAACAAGAAAAAAAAGATTAATTCTTCTTTATTAATTCACTTATAAAAAGTTCACCATCACCATCATCAACTGCTTTTTTATAAAATGATTTTGACAAATCAGATAATTTTTCCGCATTATCCATACCTTTTAATAAGTCAGTTATATAAGTTAAATCTTTTAGTGTATTAGTCGCTGTAAACTTAAAACCTGTGTAATCATCCTCTAAAACCTTATCAAAAATCCTTTTTAAAGCATTAGAATTGCCTGAGCCTAATTGAGCTACCTTATAAAGTTTATCTAAATCAATATCTAATTTTTTTGCAGCTTTTATTAATTCAATTACATATGTTGCTGTTCCTAAAGATAGAAAATTATTTAATAATTTTGTTTTTGCGCCATTTCCAATCCCACCAAAATGATAATAATTTTTACAAAAACATTTTAAAAGTTCTTCTGATCTTTTTAAATTTTCCTCAGATCCACCAACAATTCCTCCCAGTATTCCCTCTTCCGCTTGAACAGGACCTCCCATTACAGGGCACTCTAAATAAGGAATATTGTTTGCATTTAATATTTGCTCCATTTCAAGAGATCCATTTTGATTATGAGTAGTAATATCAATGACAATTGTTTTATCAGATAGTAATGAAACTATTTTTTTTCCAATTTCATGAGCTATAGGAGAATTCGTAACACATAAAAACAAAGCATCTAATTCACTTTTACAAAGTTCATCATAGGATTTAACTTCTTTTGCACCTTCTTTAACTATTCTATCAATTGGCTTTCTGTTCTTATTGGCAATTACAAATAATTCATGATTATTTTTAAGGATATTATTTGCAATACCAAAACCCATCCATCCAACACCTATAAATCCAACTTTCATAATTAAATATAATACTCATGTATAATTACTACATGGTTTCAATACTTCCTATAAATTTATAATCTTTATCTATAACAACAATTTCACCAGATGATGTACCAAAATTTAACATTTCTGAAATAACTACAAAATGTGTTACTAAAATAAGATTTTTCTCACCATTCCATTTTGATATATATTTTTTTAAACTTTTAATTTGTTCATCCTTATATTTGTAGAACTTCTCTTGATAAAATGAGTTTAAACCTTTGAAGGTTTCATAATTATTAAAGGCAAATCTTGCGGTATCTTTGCATCTACACCATTCACTAGATAACACTTTATCAATTTGAATATTATTTTCGCTAAATAATTTTCCAATATTTTTTGATTGCTCTATGCCCTCTTGATTTAAATTTCTTTGAGTATCACATTTTGTTAAATCAATATTGTTAGGATCTCCATTTCCAGGTGCAAGTGAATGTCTTATAAATACAATTTTCCCACCCTTCTGCAGTTCGCTTATTACTAAATCATTAGCCTGTGAATAATTTGAATTAAAAATACTTAGCAAAAATAAAAGAATAAAATTTATATATTTCATAAACGACAATTAAATTTTTATCTGTATTTTTTATAATAGAGCTTTCTGAACTGATAATTTCCAACCATTTATTAAATCGTTCCTAACTTTTCGGTTTATTTTAGGCTTAAAAATTTTATCTTTTTTCCATTTCATCTTGATTTGATATAATGATTTAAATAATCCAATTTGATATCCAGCTAGTAAAGCTACTCCTAAACCAGTTGTTTCTAATACCTTTGGTCTTTCTGTATTTATATTTATGATGTCAGATAAAAATTGCGAAAACCAGTTGTTTTTTACCATGCCTCCATCAATCTTAAGTTTAGTTGGTTTTAAACCATCTTTTTTCATTGCATTAAATAAATCATTACTTTGATAGGCAACTGACTCTAATACTGCTCTAACTAAGGTTTTCCAATCACTATTTCTTGTTAAACCTGTTATTACCCCTCTTGCATCAGGCCTCCAATAAGGTGCTCCCATTCCACTGAAGGCAGGCACAACGTATACACCCTCATTATTTTTTTTTGATTGAGCAATTGTTTCCGTATCAAAAGCATTGTTAATAAATTTTAATTTATCTCTTAACCATTGTACACCTGCACCTGCAATAAAAATAGATCCTTCAAGAGCATAAGTATTTTTTCCATTCAATCTGTAACATATTGTTGTTAATAATTTATTTTTAGAATAAATTTTTTTTGAACCAGTATTCATTATGACAAAGGCACCAGTTCCATATGTGCTTTTTACTGAACCTCTTTCAAAGCATGACTGTCCTACTGCAGCTGCTTGTTGGTCTCCTAGAACTGCTGATATTGGTATTTCACTGCCGACAATTCTCTTACTTGTTAAACCAAAATTATCAGCTGAATTTTTAACTTTTGGCAAAATATTTTCAGAAATTTTAAGTTTTTTTAAGATTTCTTTATCCCATTTATTATTATTAATGTTAAATAACATGGTCCTACAAGCATTAGTTGCTTCTGTTAAATGATGTTGCCCATTAGTAAGTTTCCAAATAAGGAAAGTATCTACAGTACCAAATAATAAATTATTTGATTTTAAAAGTTTCTTAACATTTTTTACGTTTTCTAGTATCCATTTAATTTTAGTTGCAGAAAAATATGGGTCAATAAATAATCCAGTTTTTTTTCTAAAAATTTTTTCATAATTTTTTTTCTTTAACTCTTCACAATAGTCTTGGGTTCTTCTATCTTGCCAAACAATTGCGTTGTAGACTGGTTTTCCTGTTTTCTTATTCCAAAGAATAGTTGTCTCTCTCTGGTTAGTTATTCCTATACTTAATATTTTTCCTCTTAATAGTGATGCTTTTTTTATTACTTTTTTCAACGCTTTTAGAGTTGTAAGCCAAATTTCGTTTGGATTATGCTCCACCCATCCATTTTTTGGAAAATATTGATTAAATTCAAACTGGGATGTAAATTTTATATTACCATCTAAATCAAAGAGAATTGCTCTAGTTGATGTTGTGCCTTGGTCAATAGCAACAAGAAATTTTTTCACAATTTAAGTCTATACCTAAATTTTTTTTTCTAAAAGTAAAAACTGTTACAGACTGGAAGGATTAACACTTTTAAATTCTAACATGTTCTCAAAAGTACACATTTCAGGTTTTGAAAAAGTAATTTTTGGAAATTTTTTACTAAAGTCTAAAAATAGTTTTTTATTAAATTCAATTAAATTACTTATTTCAATCTCACTAAGCTCTCTTAAGATATATGCCAAAGTAATATGAAAAGTATATCTTTGATGGTTTTCAAATTTAATTTTTAATAAGCTACTTAGTTCATCTCTACAATTTCTAAGAATTTTTTCATCCTTTTTAGAAAAAGGTTCTAAAATAATACTATAACCACCAAAAAATGTTTTTAGTTTAAGATTAAATTCTTTTGGAAAATTATAGTTTTTAATTCTTTTATTTAATTCAAAAGCTATATCTTTGTGATCCATATCAAGATCTATATCTGATGGCCAATTATTTGTATTTTTTGTATTTAAATTACAACAATCAAATAACGTCATATGAAAACTAGATTGAGGTAAATAGAAATAAGTTTTTTCTGGATTAAAATTTTTTATTTTTTTTTGAAAACTACTAATTTCATCGGATAAATTGGTATTAAGAGGAATATTACAAATTATTGTACAACCTGGAAAGGGTAAAGGATTTCCTTTGTCATCAAATTTATTTTCAGCACCTTTTAAAGTATATCCTTCAAGTTTTCCAGCTAAAAATTTTTCCTCATTACTAACTATATTTAAATCCATTAAAATAAACTAAAACCAGTTTATATTTTCTTTCTCACAAAGTTCTTTAAGCTTCAATGGATAATCTGTCATGATACCATCTACACCATACTCAACCATTTTTAACATGTCGTAATCTTTGTTTACTGTCCAAACGTTCACTGGCAAATTTTCTTGATGAGAAATATCTACTAGTTTTTTTGTAATATCTTTGTGGTATGGATGCCAAGCTTCTCCGCCTTGTGATTTTATAATTTTCGGTAATTCATGATTTTCAAAAAAGGGCATGTAACTCATCCATGGAGATCTATTATAAATTGTATTTTTAATTTTAATTCCAGCCTGTTGTTGAAAAGTTAAATAAGCTCTTGAAATTTCAGGGTAAAGTTTTTTCATTTCTGTCAGTGTTCGCCAATCAAATGATGAAACAATTATTTTATTTTGTAAGGTTGACTTATTTACCTCTTGCATAACTAGTTTAACCATTTCTTCTGGAGTCGGCGTTAGATTTTCCTCATCAGGCGTAGATTTAATTTCTAAATTTATTAATAGATTTTCAGATATGTATTTTGAGGATAAATTTAATAATTCAGAAAGTTTCGGTATCTTTTGATTTTCTAAAGTTTTTTGATTAACAAATCTTCTTCCATATCTAGATAACTTATTTAAAGATCCAACATCAAATTTTAAAAGTTCTTCATAAGTTAAATCATATATTTTTATATTTTCATCCTCTATCCAATTTCCCTCGTTATCTTTTGTAAGACTTGGATCTAATCTAAAGTCGTGAGTAATCACAGGAATAAAATCTTTTGAAATCAAAATATCAGTTTCGTATGCATTAATATTGTTTTCAAATAAGTATTTAAAACTTTCTAGAGTGTTTTCGGGAAGATCTCCTCTTGCTCCTCGGTGACCATAAATTTTTATATGATTTGGTTTGCTTAAAATCAAAATTAATTAACTCTTTTGCCAGTGCTTTTATCAAAAATATAATATTTATTGTTCTCAATATTAAGACTTAGATCAGCACCTTTTTCAATAGTTAGATTTCCCGGACACCTATAACAAAAGTCTTTTTTGTCTTTTAATTGACCATAAACAAGATTATCCGAACCAAGTTGTTCCACTAAGTCTACTTTTAAATTAATTAAACTATTTTCACTTTGACTTAAATGTTCAGGTCTTATTCCTAATTTTACTTCTCCCTCAAAGTCACTATCAATATCTTTAATTTCAAAACCTTCTGCAGATAATGTTTTATTTTTTATATTACCATCTAAAAAATTCATTTGAGGTGAGCCAATAAAACCAGCAACAAATAATGATTTTGGATTATCATATATCTCAATAGGAGTTCCAAGCTGTTCAATAATTCCATTGTTAATAACTGCTAATCTATCAGCAAGTGTCATGGCCTCTACTTGATCATGCGTAACAAATATGCTTGTTACTCCAACTTTCTGCTGAAGTTTTTTGATTTCAAGTCTCATCTGAATTCTTAATTTTGCATCTAAGTTTGAAAGAGGTTCATCAAATAAGAATATTTTAGGATTTCTAACAATTGCTCTACCCATTGCAACTCTTTGTCTTTGACCTCCGGATAACATTGAAGGTTTTCTCTGTAAATAATCTGAAATTTGTAGCAGCTTAGCTGCATCATTTACTTTTTGCTCAATTGTTTCTTTGTCAATTCCTCTGTTTTTTAGACCATAAGCCAAGTTATTATAAACATTCATATGTGGGTATAATGCATAGTTCTGAAACACCATTGCTACATCTCTTTCAGACGGATCTACCTCATTAATTAATTTTCCATCAAGATTAATATCACCCTCTGTAATATCCTCTAAGCCTGCAACCATTCTTAATAAAGTTGATTTTCCACATCCACTAGGTCCTACAAAAACCATAAACTCACCTTCATCAACACTTAATGAAGTTTCATGAACAGCCTTAGTTCCATTTGGGTAAATCTTAGTCACATTTTTTAAATCTAAAAAGCTCATTTATTTCTCCGTTTGAATTAATCCTTTTATGAACCATTTTTGTAAAAATACTACCACTAAAACTGGTGGGATCATTGACAAAATGATATACGCAAATCTTTCTGCAGTTCTTGGCAGAGCAACTCCTTCATAGCTTTCTGTGTAAATAATCTTCATTCCCATTACAACAGTCCAGTATTCTTCTGCAGTTGTCATTATTAGTGGCCATAAATATTGGCTGTATCCATATACAAACATAAAGATAAACATTGCTGCTATCATGGTTTTAGATAATGGAACCAAGAAATCTATGAAAAAACTCCAAGCATTTGCTCCGTCTAATTTTGCTGACTCCAAGAGTTCATCTGGAATTGTTTTATAAAATTGTCTGAAGAAAAATGTTGCTGTAGCTGAAGCAACTAATGGAAGGATAAGGCCTGTATATGAATTTGTTAAACCTAAATCAGATACAATTTTATAGCTTGGAAAAATCCTTACCTCCAAAGGAACAAGTAGAGTAATAAAGATTAACCAAAAAATTGGTACAGCTAATTTAAATCTATAATAAACCAAAGCATATGCTGACATTGCTGAAATAACTACCTTAAGTGTTGCAATTCCTAATGCCATTATAAAACTATTAATAAACATTTTTGCAGCAGTCACTTCTTCTGACCAACCACCTTTTTCATTTAAAACTTCGTTATAGTTTCTTGCTAGCTGATCACCTATATGAAACTTCATACCTTCGGTTAATATAGTTACAGAGTCATGCGAAGAACTTGCAAAAGATATCCAAATAGGAACTACCATTAACAAGACTCCTAGTATTAAAATAATATGAGCAATTATTTGAAGTGGTTTAATTTTCATTTATCTTGAAAAACCCCCTTAATAAAATATTTCTGCAACACAATTATAATTAAAATTGGTGGCACCATAGACATCATCACGAAAGCAAAACGATGAACAATTGAACCCGACATCATTTTTAATCCCATAACCACTGTCCAATATTGTTCTGAAGTTGTTACCAATAATGGCCATAGATACTGATTGTAGCCAAAAACAAACATAAATATTAACATCGCTACAATCATTGTTTTTGACAAAGGAATTAAAAAATCAACAAAAAATCTCCAGGTATTTGCTCCATCAAGTTTTGCGGATTCAAGTAATTCATCTGGAACGGTTTTATAAAATTGTCGAAAGAATAATGTTGCTATAGCTGATGCTGAAATAGGAACTATTAATCCAAAGTAAGAATTCACTAGATTAAGCTCAGCCATTACTGAATAAGTAGGGAAAATTCTTAACTCTAATGGTACTAAAATTGTAATAAATATAATCCAAAACAATAATGTTGCATATTTTATTCTGTAATAAACCAACGCGTAAGCAGCCATTAAAGATGTAACAACGGATAATATTGCAACTCCTGTAGCCATGATAAAACTATTAAAAAACATTTTTAATGCTGTTATCTCTTTAAAAAAACCACCCTGATATAATAAAACTCGTAAGTAATTTTCATAAAAGCTATCTCCTAAAAACATTTGGAGACCATTCATATTAATCATTGAACTCGTGTGCGTCGAGCTAGCAAAAATCATCCATACAGGAACTACCATGATTAGTATTCCAATGAGTAAAATTAAATGTGAAAAACTTGATGTGATAAATCTAGTCATTAATTATAATGTATTTTCCCTTCGATATATCTAAATTGAAAAATCGTAATTACTAATACAATCAACATCATCATTATTGATTGAGCTCCTGCACTTCCTAAATCCAGTCCTCTAAATCCATCCATGTAAGCTTTATAAACTAGAGTTCTTGTTTCACCGGAAGGAGCACCTATTGTTGTGGTATCAATAATTCCAAATGTATCAAAGAAAGCATACGTTATATTAATAATTATTAAAAAGAATGTAGTTGGCATTAATAATGGGAATGTAATTGTCCAAAATCTTCTAAAACTATTTTTACAGTCAATCATTGATGCTTCAATTACAGATTTTTGTATAGCTTGAAGTCCAGCCAAGAAGAAAATAAAATTAGCACTAATTTGCTTCCAAGAACCAGCTATGATTACGTAAATATAAGAGTCGAACACACTTTCGTACCAATTAAATCCCCACAGTTCGTGAAATAAATGATAAAGAAGACCAAATCTTTCACTAAAAAAATAATTTGCCATTACACCGACTACCGCAGGCGCAATTGCATAAGGCCAAATTAAAAGTGTTTTGTAAGTGCTTTTACCATGCATTACATTATTAGCCTGAACGGCAAGTAATAATCCAATTGAGCCTGTAATTAACGTAATAACAAAACTATAAATAATAGTAAATTTGAAAGCTATGAAATAAGCTGGATCATCAAAAATAAATAAAAAATTGTCAAACCATACAAACTTCGATCCAAATCCAAAAGCATCTTGCATTGTAAATGCATCTCTAAAGGTTTGTATGATTGGCCAATATAAAAAAATTAACAATATACCTAGCTGCGGAGCTAAGAAAAGATATTGTGAATAGCTAGATTTGAATTGGACTTTTTTCATACTTTTGTAAAAATAAATAAGGAGGGTAAATTAATGCCCTCCTTATTGTTTTAATTATTCTTACAAAGTTTTAGCAAATTGCTTTAACAATTTAGCTGCACCTTTGTCCATATTCTGCAATCCTTTTTCGATTGATATTTTGCCGTTTAACATTGGCTCAATATTTTCGTAAATTACTTCACGAATTTGGGGCCAGTTACCAGCTCTATATCCACCAGGAATAGTTGAACCTTCTAAGCTTAATTGTTCACCAACTGCTTTATGATATGGAGAAGCTCTATAGAAATTTATAGTTTCAGCTAACTCTATACCACCTTTAGTCACTGCAGAGTAACCAGTCATATTGTGATAATACAGATCCATTTCTGGAGAACCCATAAATTCTATAAATTTAGCAAGTCCTTTGTACTCTTCCTCAGTATGACCATTTAAGATCCAGTTAGCAGCACCACCTATAAAAGTTGGATACTCTTTTCCTTTGGTTACTGAATCCCAGTAAGGAATATGATTAACTGTAAAGTTTGGAACAACACCTTTCATTCCACCAAATGATGCAGCAGAACCAAACCAAAATGCAGCTTCACCTGCTATAAATGGTGCTTGATTGTCTCCCCACGCTCTTCCTTTATAGCCATATAAACCTTTATCATACCATTCTTTAACTTTCTTCCAATGATAGACAAATGCATCAGTTTCAGCGAATAAAGTTTTTGTAGGAACAGCATCGTAACCATTATTTCCATCTAACATTAATAAATTATGTCTAGAAAAGAAATTTTCAGTCCAAATCCATGGACTATGACTTTGAACTAAAGGAATGTATCCAGCAGCTTTGATTTTTGGAGCCATGGCCTCAAATTCTTCATAAGTTTTTGGCACAGATTCAATTCCAACCTCTTTCAAAATGTCCATGTTTGCATACATCAAACAAGTTGAACTATTGAAAGGTACACCAATCATTTTTCCATCAGAGTCGGCATAGAAATTTTTAATGCCTGGAATATAGTTGTCTGCATCTACATCAATGCCATATTTCTTAGCCATTTCTTCAAAACCGATAACAACACCATTTTTTACTTGAGCTACCATGATTGCAGCACCAGCATCATAAACCTGTGAATAGTGTGGTTGGTCGCCTGCTCTAAATGCAGCAATAGTTGCCGCCATGTTATCTTCATAACTTCCTTTTCCTGTAGGAATGACCGTATATTGATCTTGTGAAGCGTTAAATCTATTTGCAATTTCAATAATTACATCACCAAGAAAACCACTGTTTCCGTACCACCAATGAATTTCTGTTTTTGAATAACTGTGTGATGTAAAAGAGAAAGTAAATAGAATTGTTAAAACACTAAGTATTTTTTTCATATCTATCCTTCTATTAAGTTTATTTTATTTTTTATTAATAATTTATTAATGTTAAGATATTATGAAATTGTAAATAATTGCATTTAAAAATTTTAAATTTCTAAAAGAGGTTGTATATTTTAAAACAAATCATAATTTAAATGTCTAAAATATTTGATTTATTCATAATAGGTGGCGGTATAAACGGTGCAGGTATTGCAAGAGATGCTGCAGGTAGAGGTTTATCAGTTTGTTTAGCTGACAAAGGTGAGATTGGAGGAGCAACCTCATCTTGGTCGACGAAATTAGTACATGGTGGTCTTCGTTATTTAGAAAATTATGAATTCAAACTAGTTAGAGAATCTCTGAAAGAAAGAGAAATAGTTTATAAAATTGCCAGACATATTTCCAAACCGATTCCTTTTATAATTCCTTATGCAGATAAAATTCGACCAGCCTGGTTAATTAAAATTGGTTTATTTTTGTATGATAATTTAGGTGGCAAAAGCAATATACCAAAATCAAAAACGTTTGATCTTACAAAAAAATTTTCAAATATTCTTAAGCAAAAATACAAAACTGGTTTTCAATATTTTGACATACAAATTGACGATAAAAAATTAACGAAACTAAATGCTAAAGATGCAAAAAGAAATAAAGCTAAAATACTAGAATATAACAAAGTTAAAAAAGCTGAAATTATTGGCAATGAATGGATTATTAGTCTTGAAAAAGGTGAAAAAGTAAAATCAAAAATTTTAATTAATGCATCTGGACCATGGATAAACGAAACCTTAAATAAAAATATAAAAATTAAATCTAAGAAAAAAATAAGATTAGTTAAAGGAAGTCATATTATTACAAAAAAATTGTACAAAGAAAATGTTGCATTCACATTTCAAAATACTGATAAAAGAATAATATTTGTGATACCTTATAAAGGGAAGTTTTCTTTAATTGGAACTACAGAAGTTGAGGTTAAATCACCAGAAAATAAAGGAATATCAAAAAAAGAAATTACATATTTAATTCGTTCAGTAAATAATTACTTAAAAAAACAAATCAGAACAAAGGACATTGTAGATACTTATTCAGGGATAAGACCTCTAATTGAAGATTTTAATACAGCTTCAAAAGTCACAAGAGATTATGTTTTTGATTTAAAAATTATAAAAAAATTACCTTTATTGAATATATATGGAGGAAAACTAACCACCTACAGAAAATTGTCTGAAAAAGTCCTTTTTGACCTTAGAAAGTTTTTACCTAAAACAAAAAAAGGTCCATGGACACACAAAAAGAAGCTTCTCTAAACTTAATGACCGTTAAATTTGAAAAATTAAAAAAAACAATAATTAAATGTAATAAATGCCCTAGACTTGTGAGGTTTAGAAAAAAAATATCTACGGAAAAAAGAAAACAATATATGGACCAAACTTATTGGGGAAAACCAGTTACAGGTTTTGGAGATATAAATGGAAAAATAATGATTGTTGGTCTAGCACCAGCTGCTCATGGTGGAACAAGAACAGGTAGAGTATTTACAGGCGATAAATCCTCAGATTTTTTATATAAATGTTTACACAATGTAAAAATTGCCAATCAAAGTAATTCAGATCATATAAATGATGGATTAAAAATAAAAAATACCTTTATAACACCAGCTCTAAAGTGCGTTCCTCCAGGAGATAAACCATTAAATGAAGAGTTAAAAAATTGCTTTGGTTATTTTAAATCTGAATTTGAAATACTTAAAAATCTAAAAATTATTGTGGCTTTAGGGAAAATTGCGTTTGATACTTGTGTAAAATTTTATAGAGAAAATTTTGATTACACTGAGAGAGTAAAATTTAGTCATGGAACATATTTTAAATTACCTAACAATGTGTTGTTAATGGGGTGTTATCATCCAAGTCCAAGAAATGTAAATACTGGACGAATAAATGAAAAACAAATGACTAAACTATTTAAAAAAGTAAAAGAACTAGTTTAATTTGTTAATAAGTGCTACTGGAAGTTTTACTGGTTTTCCCAACTTATTTAGAGATACTAATTTAATCTCTGCATCACATAAAGTATCTGATTTTCTTTTAATTACTTGTGACATTGTAATTGTAGTCAAAGTATTAGATTTTATTTTTGTGAAAACGGTAATTTTATCCTCAAATTTTGCCGGTTTCTTAAAATCTACGTTGCAAGTTTTTACTGCTATTAAAACATTATGTTTATCTAATAACTTTTTATTCGAATATCCCAAGGAATAAATAAGCTCAGATCTTGCTCTTTCAAAGTACTTTAAATAATTTGCGTGGTAAACTATTCCACCAAAATCAGTATCCTCATAGTATACTTTTAAATTATACTTAAATACTTTCATCAATTGATATTAATAAAATTTATTGAGAAGAAAAATAGATATTTTGATAGTAAGTAATTGATTTTTTCTTTGAATTATCTGTATCTGACATGATCGCTATACCATCTAGCTCATTAACATCTAAATTATGGAATTTCTTGAAATCTTCTTTAACGTTTGCTTTGACAGTTACCCATTCATTTAAATTTGTTTTGGTAGTAGCAAGTACATTATCTATGGACTTTTTAGTATATGGGCTTGGAAAGTTGCTTCCAACTTCTTGATTGCTTGAAAAAACATAATTTATTGCTCTATTGGATAAAGGTGTTGCTCCAGTTTTCTTTATAACAAATACTCTTGCTGCAAAATCGTGACCCTTTTTAGCTGTCTCATCTATCCCTGGTATGTCTTTCTCAATTTTCCAAGTAATATTTATGAAAGGTGTTTTATTTAGATCAATTTTAATCTCCTTACCTAGGCCAGAAGCAGCATTATCAGCAATAGCTTTAAGGTAATTACCATTTTCATCAGAGCCAACAGAATATTCAGTTTTATTATCTGCCCCTCTTACTTTTCTAACTGTCAATTCTGATAGTTCTTTCTCTGTGAACTCAAATACTTTTACTTCCTCAGAATACAAAGTAGTTTGAAACAACGCTGTAACTAAAATTAATTTAAATAAAAATCTAAACATGTCCTCTCTATATAAAAGATAAAATAATTTTCAAATTCAAAATTTTGACATTATTTAAACATGCATAATTCATTATTGTTCTCTATTTAGATTATATGAAATTAACAGTTCTTTTTGGTTTGATGATTTATTGGTCTATAATTATAACTGCACCTGTAATTTCAAAAAATTCAGAAAAAATCGGAGAAAAAAAGGTATTAATACCTCTTAAAAAACCAAGAATTTAAGGCAGAAGCACTATCTTAGGTGCCGAACAGGTTCCATCATGAATTTCTTTAAAAGCTCCCCAACCATCTTTAAGATTTCTGTACTCAATCCATTCTATCTTGCCTAGCTTGTTATTAGTTAAAATATCAATAGTTTCACCAAATTCTTTGTTTGTGTAACAGTAAGTTCCAATAAAAGTAATTTCTTGAAGGGTTGCTTTCCTAAAATTAAAAGATCCAGCAGGCTGGGTTAATCCGATATGAACTATTATTCCTCCTGGTTTTACTACACTGATTGCCTGTTGTCGTGAAACTTCGAGTCCAACAGTATCAAAAACTAAATCAAAGCTGCTCTCTTTAATATCTTTATGATCTGGCGACACTGTTTTTGCATCTACATATTTGGAGCATTCATTCAGTCTTTTTTGATTAGGATCAGAAATTGTCAAATTTGTATTACCTTGGATCTTGGATAAAATTAATGCACATAATAGCCCAATTGCTCCACCACCCTGAACAAGCGTTCTACATTCATTTAATGGTTTTTTTGATGCTTCTACTGCTAATAATACTGCGTGATATGAAACTGCTGTTGGTTCTGCAACTGCAGCCTCTTTTACATCAAGCTTTTCAGGAACTTTGAAAATATTATGATCTGGAACTGTTATAAGTTCAGCAAATGCACCTTGCCTTTCGTAAGGTCTATTCATTCCTAAAAGAACTCTATCTGGACATAAATGTTCTCTTCCGCTCTTGCAGTATTCACAATTTCTACAAGTTATTAATGGATTAAGAACTGAAATTTGATCTTTAAGCTTACCGTTAATTATTTGACCACTAACTTCATGACCTAAAATTAATGGTGGAATTCTTCTCTCGTCTTTTCCGTGGTAAGCATGCATATCTGAGCCACAGATACCTGATGCATGAACTTTAAGAATACTTTCTCCAGGTTTTTCAGAAGGTTCTTTTTCCTCCCTAAATTCCATCTCCTCAACACCAGTGTAGACAAGCGCTTTCATTATTATTTATTATTCAATAAATAATATACTAAATAAGATGCGAATGCTCCTATAATCCATCCAAAAGATTGATATTGTATTAAGTTTTCATTTAGTAAAGACGATAAAGAAAAAATTGATCCAATTAAAAGAGCATACAATGCTTTGAGGTTCCAACCGTTACTGTAAATATATTCTGTATGTTCTTTAGGATAAAAAAGCTCTTTATGATTAATTTGTTGTTTTTTAAACAAATAATAATCTGCAACCAATACTCCGAAAATTGGTCCAAAAGTTGTTGCTACAGCTTCAACAAATATCAAAACATTAGCTTTACTGAAAATTGAAAGCCAAAATGTTGAAATAATTAACCCAATAATTGATATTACAATTCCTGTTTTTTTTAACGTTAAAGAGTTCGGGAAGAAATTTATCAATGTATTTTGCGAAGGAATATAATTTGCTATCAAATTAGTTGATAACGAAGAGATAATAATAAATATCAAACAAAAGAAAGTTAGAAAATTATTATTAAATTTTCCAACTATATCATTTGGATTAGTAAGTAGACTTGAAGCATTTAAACCTTTGCTAGTTAGAATAATATCTGAACCTAAAGTGATCAAAACAGAGAAAAAAGAAAAGAATATTAAATTTAATATTATACTTAAATTTCCTTTGGTCATTTCCTTGTAATTCATTGAGTATCTAGAAAAGTCTCCAAAAGTTAGAATAACTATAGCAAAATAAGCAAATAGAGTTCCTGTGATTGATATTATAGGAGCTATATTCGATTGAATTGCAAAATTGCTAAAGACTAAGCTTAGTTTTATTCCATTTAGTAGTTCATTGTAATACTCAGATAAAATAACAATTAATAAAACAGAAAGCCCTAAATATATTGAAAGACCTGAAAAATTAATAAATGATTTTAGAAAATTCTGTCCTTTTGTAAAAAGGATGTATTGAAATATTAAAGTTAAAAATAAACAAACCCAATCAATTAAATTCAAACCAAAAAAGAATAATAAAAATATTTCATTCTGTAAGATTTGATTATCGATTTTAAATAAAATGATCCGTGCAATATAACCTAGAGACTTTGATATAAAGAATGTTTGTACACCAAACATGAATAAGCCAACTAATCCTCTGATCATCCCTACATATCTTGCACCAGTAAAACCCATTGAAAGTCTAAGAATTGTTGGAAAACTTAATCCACTACTTTGAGAAATTTTTCCAATGATGTTAGCAAAAAAGAATACTAATAATCCAGCTAGTAATGATCCTATTAAGACAACAAAAAAATTCAGATCATAGAATAAATATAAAGCTGATATTAAAGAGAAGCCAACTATTGTTTGAATATTTATAGCCCAAAAGTTAAAGTAATTTTTCCAACTCCAGTCTCGATTATTAGGATTTATTGAAACTAATTCCCAATTCCTTAATTGAAATTTTTCGCTTTGATTCACTTAAATGATATTAATCAATTATTTACTGCTGTCCATATAAGAGAGTTGGCAACCACAGTACTATTTTTGGATACGCTATGATTATAATTAATCCAATTATCTGCAATACCATGAACTGCATCATTCCAAGATAAATATCTTTTAAATCCCAACTTGGAACTACTCCTTTTAAAAAATACGCAGATAATGCTACGGGGGGTGAGAGCCAGGCGGTTTGCAAATTAACAGCAACAAGAATTGCAAACCAAGTTAAATTAAATCCTAATGCTTCAACTAATGGTAAAATAATAGGAACGACTATCATAACAATTGGTACCCACTCTAAAGGCCATCCTAAAAGAAAAATCATAATCATGATTATTCCTAAAATTAAATATTTATTCATCTCAAGTGACAAAAGGAAATCTGTTAAAACCATTGGGGTTCCTAATCTTGCAAACACTGCTCCAAAGAAATTAGAAGCAGCAACTAAAACCATAATTAGTGCAGAAATTTCTAAAGTTTTAACTAAAGCATCTTGTAATTTTTTTAATGTTAATTTTTTGTAAGCCAATGAAAGTAATAATGCACCACCTGCTCCACATCCTGCAGCTTCTGTTGGGGTGGCAAATCCAAATAAAATACTTCCTAATGCAGCAAATACTAATGCAGCGGGTGGCACTAATCCTAAGAAAAATTCTAGCCATAATTTTTTTAAATCTGTTGTTCTTAATTCTTCTGGTATAGGTGGACCTAATTTTGGGTTCATCATACATCTGAATGTAGTGTATGCAGCATATAAGCATGCCAATAATATTCCTGGAACTATTGCTGCTGCGAATAAATCAGTTACGGGAATTTCCATAATTGGACCCATAACTACAAGCATAATACTTGGAGGAATTAATATACCTAAGGTTCCTCCAGCAGTAATCGTACCAGCAGCTAATTTTACATCATAGTTTGATCTATTCATTGATTTTGCAGCCATAATTCCAAGAATTGTAACTGATGCACCAACTATTCCAGTTGCGGCAGCAAATATTACAGAAACAAATAAAACTGCATAATATAAAGAACCTCTAACTCTTGCCAACATCATTTGGAAAGCTGAGAATAATCGCTCCATTAAACCTGCTTGTTCCATCATTATTCCCATAAATACAAATAAGGGAACGGCGGCGAGAGTTTGTTCGGTCATTACCATCGAAAATTGTAGTGTCATTAAATAGAAAACTAATTTTCCAAAACCTAAGTATCCAAAAACAAATCCTAAAAAAATAAGAGTAAATGAAATTGGAAATCCTATAAATATTGCAAACAACATCACACCAATAAGTATGAAACCTAAAATTGCTGGATCTATTAAATGTGAAAGCATTAACTACCTGGCCATTTACCTTTGACAGCTGCGTAATAACTTTTAAAAAGTTCTGAAACACCTTGGATTAGAAGAAAAACAATTCCAATCCATAGACAAGATTTTATCGGCCACATATATGGCATCCATGTTGTATCCATCCCTCTTTCGTTTCTCATTATACTTTCTTGGACAAAACCTGTTGTCATATACAAAAAGACTATTAATCCTGGAAAATAAAATAATAAGTAAAGCCAAAAATCTATTCTACCTTGAGTTTTAACTTTAAAATTTCTATATAAAAAGTCTGCTCTAATATGAACACCTTTTGAAAGAGCGTATCCTGCTCCCAGCATAAACAATGCTCCATAAAAAAATCTGCTCATATCATAAGCCCAGATTGTAGGAGCTAAAAATAATTTTCTTGCTAAAACTTCATAAACCATCCCAAGCATTAGTGGGATCGTAATCCAGCAAACAATGTTTCCTATTAATTTACTAAATTTGTCTATGTTAACTATAGTTTTAGCCATCCAAGTTGGCATATCATCAGGCATCTTTCTAGATCCTGATCGCCTTTCGGCTATCATTTCATCTGAAATATCTAACTTTGGATTATCCGACATATAAATTTTAGAAAAAAAAAGCGGGCTTATAAAAGCCCGCTTAATAACTTTATTTATTTCTTCAACGAATTAGCATAAGCCATTCCTAGCTTAGCATTCGATGTTTGTGCACCAGACCAGAATGGTACTGCGGTATTAGCAAAGCTTATCATTGAGTCATAAACTTCTTTAAAGAATGCGTTTTCTTTTGCATTTTTCTCTAAAGTTGCTTTCGCTGCAGCCATGTAAGCTGGGAAATAATCAGCTGGTGTATCTTCAAGTATCACACCATGATTTTCAGTTAGATCTTTAAGTGCTAATCCATTAGTGTTGATTCTGTAAGCTAAAGCTCTCATCAACGATGCATCAGCAGCCATCTTCATTGAAAATTTCTCATGGTCAGTGAACTTATCGTAAGTGCTTTTATTTAAGTAAAAGTCAGCATTTACGACTACTTGGTGTAATCCTTGTAGATAGTAGTGTTTTAATACTTTATGTATACCAAACACTTTATCTGGTTGAGGACAACACCACTCAGCAGCATCAATAGTTCCTGCTTCCAATGCTGGAAGAATATCTCCACCACCCATTGCAACTGAAGCTATTCCAATGTCTTTATAAGTTTGGCCTGGAATTCCTGGAGGAGTTCTGAACTTAAATGTTCTGAAATCATCCATATCTTTGATTTTTCTTGGGAACCATCCTAAAGCTTCTGGACCAACTGGTTGAAGCATGAAACCTTTAATGTCTCTTTTCATTTCTCCCCAAAGTCTGTCATATAGTTGTTCTCCACCACCATATAAAAACCATGATAAGAATGCGATGTTATCAATTCCTACACCACCACCTGCTACTGGCGAACCAAATAACATAGCAGCTGGATGTTCTCCAGACCAATAGTGAGTCCAAGCAAATCCGCAATCAATCAAACCTTTATCAACAGCATCAAGAGTTTCTTTAACTCCAACTACAGTTCCTGCTGGCATAATTTCAAATTTTAGAGATCCACCTGTTAGTTTTGTTACGTTGTCAGTAAAGTCTTTTAACATTACCGCTTCATCACCTTTAGCGCTAATAACCGTCTGACACTTTAACGTTTTTGCAGCATTCGCATTTGAAATAAATCCAAATACTAAGAAAGCAGCAAACAACGCTGAAACGATTTTTTTCATTATATCCCTCTCTTTTTATTTATAATGTGAAGATCCTCTCAAAAATCAAAGCCAGATACAAGCGACATTTCGAAGTTTTTATTAGAAAAATGTTTAAAATCATTAAATATTCATTAAAAATTATTTATAAAAATATGGATAAATTTGATTATATAATTATTGGCGCTGGTTCAGCAGGCTGTGTTTTAGCTAATAGATTAACAGCAAATTCTGATACTAAAGTTCTTTTACTTGAGGCTGGAGGAAAAGATACCAATCCTTGGATCCATATCCCGGGGGGTTATTTTAAAACCATGCACAATCCAGATACTGACTGGTGTTTTAATACTGAAAAAGAACCAAACTGCGATAACAGGCAAATGGTTTATCCAAGAGGAAAAACATTAGGTGGAAGCTCATCTATTAATGGAATGCTTTATATTAGAGGTCAATCGAATGATTATAATTACTGGAGACAATTAGGTAATGTTGGTTGGTCGTGGGATGATGTTCTTCCTTATTTTAAAAAGTCTGAAGATTTTCAATTTGGAGAAAATGAATTTCATGGTTCTGGAGGGCCAATTGCAGTTGAGAAAATTAGAGCAACATTTAAAGTTCTCGATCTATTTTTAGAAGCTGCTGAAGAGCATGGTTATAAAAGAACTGATGATTTTAACAACGGTGATAATGAAGGAATGGGATATTTTCCATTTACGATTAAAAATGGCTTTAGATGTAGTACAGCTGTAGGTTATTTAAATCCAGTTAAGAGTAGAAAAAATTTAAAAATTATTACTAAAGCACATATTAAAAATATAGAATTTGAAAATAATAAAGCGAAAAAAGTAAATTATTGGATAGATGGAAATGAGTTTTCTGTTGAGACTAATAAAGAAATTATATTAAGTGCAGGTACGATAGGATCACCTCATATATTACAAGCATCAGGAATTGGTCCGGGAGAACTTCTAAAAGAAAATAATATTAATGTTTTAAAAGATCATCAAGGAGTTGGAAGAAATCTAACTGATCATTTAATGCTAAGACCTGTTTACAAAATTAAAAATTTAGAAACTTTAAATGATATTTACTACAGCTTTACTAAAAAAATGTTATCTGGTTTAAAGTTTCTTCTCTTAAGAAAAGGACCTTTAACAGTTGGTGCTAGTTATGTTTGTGGTTTTGTTAAAAGTGATGAACATTTAGAAACCCCAAATCTTCAATTTCATATTTCACCAGCAAGTACCGATCTTTTAGGAAAATCTGCTTTACATAAATTTCCGGCGTTCACTCCAACAATTACAAATGTAAGACCAACAAGCAGAGGATCTATAGAATTAAAATCTCCAGACACCAGAGTTTCACCAAAAATAAAAATGAATTATTTATCAACTGATGAAGATCGTGAAATTGCTGGAAAAGCATTAAAGATTGTAAGAAAAATTGTTATGGAGTCTAAAGCTTATAAAGATTATCAACCTGAAGAGCTGAGACCGGGAATCAATATTACAGACAATGAACAATTAGCAACAGAAGCTGGAAAATTTGCGAATACTATTTTCCATCCAGTAAGCACATGTAGAATGGGTAAAGATGAAAATGCTGTTGTTAACGATCGATTAGTCGCTCACGGACTAGAAAATTTAAGGGTTGTAGATGCCTCTGTTATGCCTCATATCACATCAGGAAATACAAATGCACCGACAATAATGATTGCGGAAAAAGCAGCTGATATGATAATTGAGGATAGTAGAAGATGACCGAACAAATAGTAATTTTTTTTCAAATAGTTTTTATCGATTTAGTTTTAGCAGGAGACAACGCAATTATAATTGGAATGGTTGCTTCTCAATTTCCAACCGAGCAAAGAAAAAAAATTATTTTTTGGGGAATTGGAGCAGCGGTAGTTTTAAGAATTATATTTACACTAATAACTGCTTATCTATTACAAATCACAGGACTAAGACTTATTGGAGGAATACTACTTCTTTATATATGTTACAGACTTTACGTGGATGTAATTAAAATGAATGGAAATGCTGAAGAAAATGTAAAAAAAGTAGATAACTCATCATTTATGAAAGCTATAACAACTGTAATTCTAGCAGATGTAACAATGAGTTTAGATAATGTATTAGGAGTAGCAGGTGCAGCTAGAGACCATTACATGTTATTAATATTTGGTCTAGTTTTATCAATTGTTTTAATGGCTACAGCGGCAACATTGATATCTGGCTGGATTAAAAAGTATAAATGGATAGGATGGGTTGGATTACTAGCAATATTATTTGTTGCAATAGAGTTAATATATACAGACGTAAAACTATTTTTATAAATGTATTTAAAAAAAATAAATTTAAAAAATAAAGTTGCCTTAGTAACAGGTGCAGGAAAAGGTATTGGTAGAGCATGCTCTATTGCTCTTGCAGAGGCTGGTGCAACAATAATTGGAGTAAGTAGAACTACTTCTGATCTTGATAAGCTTCAAAAAGATATAAAAAAAGTTAAAGGAAAATTAGTTAAAATAACTTGTGATATAGTGGATTATGAAGATCTTTCTTCTAAATTAAAAAAAATTAAGAAAGTAGATATACTTGTAAATAACGCAGGTACTAACATTCCTGAGCCTTTTGAAAAAATAAAACAAACAAGCATGAATTATCTTGTAGATTTAAATATGAAAGCAGCATTCAATGTTGCTCAATTAGTAGTCCTAAAAATGTTAAAAAATAGAAAAAGAGGTGGATCAATAATTAATATGTCCTCACAATTAGGGCATGTCGGTATGTCAGGTAGAAATATTTATAACATGACAAAATTTGGAATTGAGGGATTAACAAAGGGAATGGGTGTTGAACTTGCAACAAAAAATATCAGAGTAAATACAGTTGCACCTACATTTGTTGAAACTCCAATGGTTAAAAAATTCTTTAAAAATAAGAAATTTAAACAACTAGCTTTAAGTAACATTCCAATGGGAAAAGTTGCAACAGAGTCTGATGTGGCTACAGCAGTATGTTTTTTAGCTTCAGATGCAGCGAGTATGATAACCGGGACATCAATTATAATTGATGGTGGTTGGACAGCAAAATAATGAAAAAATTTTTGCTTTTTTTAGCAATTATATTTTCTACACACTCTCATGCTTTAGAGTTTCAAGGTAAATTTTTACAAGGACATTTTATTTTAGGTAAGGCAGAAGCTGGATCAAAGATATTTGTAGATAAAACACAAGTTAAAGTATCTGAGGATGGATATTTCGTATTCGGTATAGATAGAGATCGAAAATTCGATCTAGCCATTACTGAAATAAAGAATGGTAAAAAAAACAAAATTATAAAAAAAGTTTTTAAAAGAAAATATAATATTCAAAGAATAGATGGTCTGCCTGAAAATAAAGTTACACCACCAGAGTCTGTTTATAAAAGGATTAAAGAAGAAAATGGAAGAATTGGAAAAGCAAGAGCAATAAATTCAGACTTAACTTTCTTTTCTGAACAATTTATTATGCCAGTTAAAGGGATAATTAGTGGAGTTTACGGTAGCCAAAGAATTCTTAATGGCAAACCAAAGTGGCCTCACTATGGAATTGATATTGCAGCTAAACAAGGAACTAAAATTAAATCATCTGGAACTGGAATAGTGACTATGGCAGAAGATGATCTTTATTATACAGGTGGTACTGTAATAATGGACCATGGACATGGAATTTCAACGATATATTCACATCTAGAAAATGTAATGGTTAAAGTTGGTGATGAAGTTAAACAAGGAGAAATTATAGGTACTGTTGGATCCACTGGAAGATCAACAGGACCTCATTTAGATTTTAGGATAAATTGGTTTCAAACTAGACTTGATCCTATGAGCATTCTTCAATAAGTTCTGGCTATGAAAAATGAAATTAATCGTATTGCTGGCAGATTAGTCAAAGCTTACAACACAAATACTGTCATTAATCCTATCCCACTAAAATATTGTAAAAATATTAATTTAGCTAACAAACTTAGAAAATTGTGTGAAGATCAAATTAAAGACGAAACTATTGGAATAAAGGCTGGTGGAACTGGAATTCAAGCTTTAAAAAAATTAAAAGA
>CACKCQ010000001.1 GCA_902598655.1 uncultured Pelagibacteraceae bacterium | reverse complement strand
GGTATTACAAAAAGGGCCTGCCAAAGAGATTTTTGAAAATCCATCTAATTTAAAAGTTGCAGAAATATCAAATGATCCACCAATGAATGTTCTGAAGGGTTCAAAAAATTCAAAAAATCTAAATTTTGAGAATATTTCTTTAGAAATTCCAAATCATTTTAAGAATTTAGAAGATAGAGATTATAATTTTGGAATTAGAGCTTCAGAAATTAAACTTGATGAGAATGGTGAAGAATTCGAAATAGAATTAGCAGAAATTAGTGGGTCAGAAACATTGCTCCACCTAAAAAGAGGAAACTCAAAAATAATTGCATTAATCGAGGAAGTAATGAATTTTAAAATACATGAGAAAGTAAAAATAAATTTTAATGCAAATAAGTTTTATGCTTTTGGAGAAGATGAAAAATTAGTTTCATCGCCATATGGAGGAACAAATGGCTAAAATTGATTTATCTAATATTTCTCATACTTATAATCCTCTAGATCCAAAACCAACATATGCCCTTAATCCGTTTTCAATGACTTGGGAAAATGGCAAGCGGTATGCAATTTTGGGACCTTCTGGGTGTGGAAAAACTACAATGTTAAACATTGTTTCTGGACTAGTGAGGCCATCAAAAGGTGAAATATTATTCGATGAAACCCCTGTAACCGATTTAAAAACAGAAGATAGAAATATTGCACAGGTTTTCCAATTCCCAGTAATTTACAATACAATGACAGTTTATGATAATTTAGCTTTCCCACTAAGATGTAGGGAATTTACAAAAGAAAAAATTGAAGAAAGAGTAAAAGCAGTTTCAGATACTTTAAATTTATCTTCATTTTTAAACTCACCAGCAAGAAAATTAACGGCTGATCAAAAACAACTTATCTCTTTAGGCAGAGGTTTAGTTCGAGAAGATGTTGCTGCTGTTTTAATGGACGAACCTCTTACGGTTATAGACCCAGATTTAAAATTTAGACTTCGAAGAAACTTAAAAGAAATCAATGAACAATATAAAACAACATTGGTTTATGTAACTCATGATCAAAACGAAGCTATGACTTTTGCCGAAAATATAATTGTTATGGATCAAGGTGAAATCGTGCAAGTTGGATTGCCAAAAGATTTATTTGAAAAACCTAAAACAACTTTTGTCGGTTATTTTATTGGCTCTCCTGCGATGAATATTTTTCATTCAACTGTATCCTCTGATCATGAAGTAAAAATTAATGATACCACTATTAAGACAAATTCAAATTTAGGAAATTTAAAAGATAAAAATGTTAAACTGGGAATTAGATCCGAGTTCATAGAATTGGCTGAAAAAGAAAAAAGTAATACAGTTAAAATTAAACTCACAAGAGTTGAGGACTTTGGTAATTTTAAGCTCCTCACAGGAAAAATGGGTGATTTAGTGATTAAGTCAAAAGTAGAAAGAGAAAAACCCATTCCAGACGGAGAATTAAATTTATATTTTCCACCAGAGAAATGTTGCGTTTATTCTGATGAAAAATTAGTTTAAGAGATAAATGAAACTCCTAAATTTATCAGCACAACAACTTTTAAAAAAACTTAAAAATAAACAATTAACTTCCGTTGAACTTTGTAAAGCATATATCAATCAAAAAAAAAAATATGATAAGAATATTCAAGCTTGGGAATATTTTAATGAAAAAAAACTCCTAAGTGACGCAAAAAAATCTGATAATCAGAGAAAAAAATTAAAATCTTTAGGTGTTTTGCATGGTCTACCAGTAGCACTTAAAGATATTATCTCAACATCTGAAATGCCAACAAAATATGGTGCAAGAATAAAATTAAAAAAAAAGAATAATTCAGATGCTAAAATTGTTGAGCTCTTAAAAAAGGCTGGAGCAATAATTATGGGTAAAACTGTAACTTGTGAATTAGCTTTCTTATCCCCATCAAAAACTAAAAACCCACATGATTATTCAAGAACACCAGGAGGTTCATCTAGTGGCTCTGCAGCTGTTATTGCATCTGATATGGCACCATTATCAATTGGAACTCAAACGGGTGGATCTGTAATCAGGCCAGCCTCTTATTGTGGAGTTGTTGGTTATAAACCTACCTATGGATTAATTTCTAGAAATGGTGTTTTGCAAACATCATATAATTTAGATCAAGTCGGAGTATTTGGAAAAACAATTAGTGATGTAGCACTATTATCGAAAGTTTTGTTTGCTAGAGACGATGCAGATGAAACAACAACAAATATTAATTTTCTTAATAAAAAAATTAAAATAAAAAAATCAAAATTTGTTTTTTATAAAACCAAACGCTGGAGAAATGTTGACAGTATTTCAAAAAAATCATTTAACAAATTTATTTTAAATAATAAAAAAATGGTAAAGGTTGAGACTGCTCCTAAATATTTTGAAGATATGATTGATTGTCATACAATTATATATGAGACAGAGATGGCTCAAAATTTCCATCATTATTACAAAACTTCAAAAGGAAAACTTTCTATAGAAATTAAGAGAGCAATTATTAACGGACTAAAACATTCGGCAAAAGATTATGCTTTAGCTTTAGATGCGATGAGAACATACTCAAAAAACTTAGATAGTATATTTGAAAGGTTTGATGCAATTATAACGCCAAGTAGTTGTGGAATTGCTGATAAAGGATTTAAGACAACTGGGAGTCCAGAATTTAATAAGATTTGGTCTCTTGCACATGTGCCCTGCATTTCACTGCCAATTTTAAAAGGCGAAAAAAATTTGCCTTTAGGAGTTCAAATTATAGGCAAACAATTTGAAGATCTAAGCATGTTAAATCATGCCAAAATATTCAATAATTAAAGATAATTCATAAACATTTACAATCATAGATTGTAATTAAGTGAAAAATCCTCACTTTTTTAAAATGACTCTAAGAAACATATATGCTTTAAATGCATCAGTTAATTAACTTAAAGAGGAGAAATAATGATTAAAGAAAAAAAACTATTGAAGGGTAAAACTCCTTCAAGACGTAAATTCTTTAAGGCTGCTGCTGCGACTGGTGTTGCTGCTGTAGCTGCATCATCTTTAGCTGCTCCAGCCGTTGCCAAAGAAAGAATTGAAGCTTCTATGGTAGCTACATGGGGAAGAGATTTCCCAGGTTTAGGAACTGGTGCGCAAAGATTTGCTCAAAGAATTACAGACATGAGTGATGGAAGAATTCAAGTCACTTACTATGCAGCAAACGAGAGGGTTAAAGCGTTTGACTCATTTGATGAAGTTGCTTCAGGTAACTCGCAAATGTATCACGCTGCTGACTACTACTGGGTTAAAAAAGATCCAGCTTGGGGTTACTTTACAGCTGTACCTTTCGGTTTCACTTACACTGAAATGAACGCATGGATTAGATTTGCTGGTGGTCAACAATTATGGGATGAACTATCAGACAAATTCGGTCTAAAAAACTTTATGTGTGGAAGCACAGGAGTTCAAATGGGTGGATGGTTTAACAAGAAAATTAGAAGCCCTAATGACTTCAAAGGTCTTAAAATGCGTATGCCTGGATTAGGTGGACAAGTTATCGGTAAACTTGGAGGATCTCCAGTTTCACTTCCTGGTGGACAAATTTACGAAAACCTTGTTTCTGGTGCAATTGATGCAACAGAGTGGGTAGGTCCATGGAATGATGAAGCTATGAAATTCCAAGAAGCTGCTAAATACTACTACTATCCTGGAATGCACGAGCCAGGATCTATGTTAGCATGTGGTACTAACAAATCTTGGTTTACAAGCTTATCAAAATCAGATCAGCTATTAATTGAAGCTGCAGCTGCGATGGAAAATGACGTTATGATGTCAGAGTACAACGCTAAAAATGGTGCTGCGCTTGCAAGATTAATAAACGATCATGGTGTTAAACTAGAGAAGTTTAGCGACAAAGTTTATGATGGTTTTGCTAAAGCTGCTAATGAAGTATTTGAGGAAACAAGAGCAAGCAGTGGTCTCGCTGAGAGAATCCACTCTAGTTTCTTACAGGCTAGAAAAGACATTGGTTCTTGGACCAACTTGTCTGACTCACCTTACATTTCTCAAAGAAACAGAGCATTAGGAATGTAATCTAACTAAATTTAGTTATTAAAGGGCCCTTAATTGGGCCCTTTTTTTTTAAACAAAATCGAGTATTACTTAGGTATTTTAAAATACTATGGTGACAAAAAATTCAAATCTTCCTCTATATCTTAGAATAATCAGTTATTCAGTTTTAGCTTTCACTTTAGCATTTCTTATTAATAATGTTTTAACAGTTTGGAGTGATTGGCCAGGAATAAAAAAAATTTTTTCGCATCATGAGATGTTTGGATATAAGAAAAAAGCTCTAGAGGGATCTGATTTAAATTATGGTTATATGCAAATCGGATTGTATTTGATTTGTATTGCTGCAGTCGTTTTTTATGTTTTTAAAACATACAGTCAAACTTTGGAGCAAGATTCAAAAATTTTATCAAGATTTTCAGCATATCTTGTTAGATCATCATTTTGGGCAGTATTTTTAGTTGGCGTAGCTGACTTTGTTATATCTTTTATGGTTGTTGAAAGATTATGGGAAGCAATCTTCAGTCCTGAAGTAAAAGCATTGATGGTTAAAGCCCCAGTCAGAATTACTTATATTCACTTTCCAATAATATTAATTTCTTTCGTGATTGGATATTTTACGAAATCAGTTGGCTTTATTTGGCTAGCAGTATTGGTTGTAGTAAGTGAATTCGTAATTGTATTATCAAGATTTATATTTTCATACGAACAAGCATTTCAAGGGGATCTAGTTAGATTTTGGTATGCTGCACTTTACTTATTTGCTAGTGCATACGCTTTAATTCATGAAGGGCACGTAAGAGTTGACGTACTCTATTCTTCTTTTAGTGAAAAAAAGAAGGCATGGACAAATATGGTTGGATCGGCAGTTCTAGGAGTACCACTTACATTAATAGTTATATTTTTAGGTCTAAACGGAAAAGCCAGCATTATAAATGGTCCTGTTGTAGCTTTTGAAGTTACGCAACAAGGATCTAATGGTCTCTATCTTTTATATTTGATGGCTGTTTATCTAGCTGTTTTTGCTGTTACGATGTTAATTCAATTTACTAGCTATTTTATGGAAAGTAGTCACAAAATTTTAAAAGGTGTCAAAAATTAAATTATGGAAACATTCTTTTTAGCTGTTCTAGTTGTGATAATGATTGTTGCTCTTGCATCTGGTTACCCGGTTGCTTTTGCACTACCTGGTTCAGCTATAATTGCAATTGGTTTAGCTGCATTTTTTGGCTACATATTTGAGGGAGACTCCAGTGCCTTTTTTGCTGTAGATGGACCTATAGAATGGCTCGTTGCTGGTATTACAAATTTTAGGAGTAATTACTGGGATGTAGAAACAGATACTTTGATCGCAATTCCTTTATTTATTTTCATGGGAATTATGCTTCAAAAATCAAAAATTGCCGAAGACTTATTAATAACAATGGGCCAATTGTTTGGACCAATTCCTGGTGGTTTGGGAATTTCTGTTATATTTGTTGGAGCTCTATTAGCAGCAACGACTGGTATCGTTGGAGCAACTGTAATTGCGATGGGACTAATCTCGTTACCAACGATGTTAAATAACAAGTATGACAGACAACTTGCTAGTGGAATAGTTTGTTCATCAGGAACATTGGGTCAAATTATTCCTCCATCAATTGTTTTAATTATTATTGCTGACCAGTTGGCAAGTGCATCTGATGTTGCAAACAATTTAAGACAAAATGATTATAAAGCCTTAACTGGTGAATTTAATATGCCAGGTGAATTTAGAGTAGGTTCATCAAGTGCAGGTGATATGTTCTTAGGAGCACTTTTACCAGGCCTTGTCTTAGTTGCTCTTTATATGATCTATGTATTTATTTTTGCCAGAATAAAGAAAGGTGTTGCACCGCCAGTTCCATTTAAAGGAAATTTTGATTTAAAATTTTGGTTAAGAGTAGTTGTAATTATCATACCACCACTTGCATTAATATTCGCTGTATTAGGTTCAATTTTAATGGGTATTGCTACAGTAAACCAAGCAGGTTCAATTGGAGCAATTGGTGCCACTTTGATGGCTGGTTATAGATTATATGAAGGAAAGAAAAGTGCGTTCTATCCTTTAATTTTAATTATTGGATCTTTAATTCCAATTACATTCTTTGCTTCAAATTATGAATTAAATGTAAAAAATTTGGAGGAAAGAGATTTAAGCGCAATCTTTATTACCGCTTTCTTTGTGGTCATACTTGTATACGGAATAGGTTGGAGTTTTTGGAGAACTTTTAAAACAGAAAATGTTTTAAAAGAAGTTGTAACAGAAACTTGCGTGACTACTTCAATGGTATTTATTATCCTTTTAGGAGCAGCAATGCTTACTTCAGGATTTAGAGCTTTTGGGGGAGAAGAATTAGTAAGAGACTTTTTACAAGATTTACCAGGCGGTTTTTGGACACAATTTGTTGTTGTGATGATTGTAATTTTCTTGCTAGGATTTTTCCTAGACTTTATTGAAATTGCAGTTGTTGTTGTTCCAATAATTGCACCAATATTATTAGCTGAAACAGGGGCTAACGTCACAGCCGTTTGGTTGGGAGTTATGATTGGTGTTAACTTACAGACTTCATTCTTAACGCCGCCATTTGGATTTGCACTCTTTTATTTGAAAGGTGTAGCTCCCAAAATTGTTAAAACACTTGATATTTGGAAAGGTGTTGTGCCTTTTATAATTCTTCAGCTTATAGGATTGGGAATAGTTGGTGCATACCCTAGCTTAGTAAATTATCTGCCAAATAGGGTATATTTAACTTCGAATGTTGCTCCTCCACCAATGAATCCAAAATTACAGTACTGTTTGCAAGAGTACAAATTTGCAAGATTTGATACAAACGGTGAGACAATTAAAAATGCAATATTAAAATTTCAATCTGAGGCACCAACTAATCTGCCAGATGATAAAATGGAAATTTTAGAAGATCATTTTGATAGTGCATTAGGAACTTTTGCTTTAGTCGATAAATTAAAAAAAGTTGAGGTCGAATACAACGCATATGCTGTTGATTATAGGGATCTGCATTTCACTGTTAGAAAAAAGCAAAAGAAAATACTTAAATTAAATAAAAAAATAGAAAAATATAAAGCAGAAATTAGAAATTTAGATGATGACGAATTAGATGAAAAAAATAAAATAGAATTAAGAATTGAGGATGTAAAACTTGAAATTGAGGAAATTCAAAACTCAATCCCAGAAACTTGGCAAGCTAAGAATTCAGAATTCGACAAAATAAATAAAGCTAAAAATACAACAACAAAAAGATATAGAAAGAATGTAGATGAAGCCTATGATCTACTTGATCAGTTCGCAATGTTTATAAACGATGGAGTAAAACTTCAAGAAGTATCAAAAGATATTAAACAGTTAGATTATTTTATAGCTATGGAAAGTAATACAAAAGTATATGAAAGATCAGTTACAATTATGGATGGATTGTTTGACAAGTTGAGTGAGATCTCTGGAATGGATGAATTTTTAAATAGTGTAGATGATTTATTATCAATGGTTGACTCAGACGAACTTGATCCAATGGCGATTAGAACAAAATCAAAAGAAGTTGTTGAGTTATTCAATAAAGAAGTTAGCTGGAGAGCAAATGCTAAAGAAAACTTAATGCCAAAACTTGAGGAATATAATAATGCAATCAAAGAAACAATTGGACTAAGGTTGCAGTCTAAACTAACCAAAGAGCAAGCTATCTATGTATCTAAATGTAATTCAATACATAGAGATATTTCACTAAATTTTTAAACTGTTAATTTGTCAATTAATTCTGATCTTGTATAAAGACCCAAGTCTTCTGCCTTGGACTTTAATTTTTCATTAATCTCTTTTAATTTTGGAACATTTAAATCAAGCTTATTTGCAATTTCTATAATTGAACCAATTATTGGATCTATTTCTAATGGTTTACCAGCATTTAGATCTTGAGCTGTCGAAGGTCTATGTCCTATAATTGAGACTCCACCCTTAATTCGATCCTCAATTGATATATTGAATTTAACTCCAATTTTTTCCCCAACTTGTTGGCATTCTTGCATTAAAACTTTTATTAAATTGTAAGTCTCTGGATCATTACCCATCTCATCCATAGTTTTATTCGTTAGAGCACTTACTGGGTTGAACGAACAGTTTCCCCACAGTTTCACCCAAATTTCGTCTCTTAAATTTTTCTTCTGAGGAGCTTTTAAACCCCCTTCTATGAATAAACTTGAAATTATTTTTAGTCTTTCTGATCTGGTTCCATCTGGTTCACCTAAAGAAAATCGTTCACCATTACCATTATGTTTAATAACACCTGGCTCTAATATCTGACAGGCTGGATAAACTACACAACCAATTGCTCTTTCAGGTCCTAGAGTTTGCCATATCTTTCCGCCTGGATCCACACTTTCAACTATTTGATTATCTAGTTTGGTGCCCGTATTAGCTTTATGAAAGTACCACCAAGGTAATCCATTAATGGCGCATATAATTGAAGTTTTTTTACCCATAATTGGTTTTAAGCTTTCTGAAATTTTACTAATAGCATTAGCTTTTACAGAAATAATTATGAAATCTTGTTCATCCAAATCTTTAGGATTGTCAGTTACATCAAATTTAAAATTAACTTTATTATCATCCCTTATAAAAGTTAATCCATTTTGCTCTATTGCTTTCTTATGTTCTCCTCTAGCAATTAAAGAGACTTGTGCATTTGTTTTTTTTAGACTCGTAGCAATAAATCCACCAATAGACCCCGCTCCAAATATACAAATTTTAGTCATCAGTTCACTAATCCAAACTTTTTAGCTAAAGTATTTCTTTGTAGTTTACCTGTTGCACCTTTAGGAATTTCATTTACAAAAAATATTTTCTTTGGAATTTTAAATTTTGCAAGTTTTTCATTTGCATAAATTTTTATATCATCTTCAGTACACTTCATGCCTTCTTTTATGATTATTGCGGTAGCTATATCTTCTCCAAGCATTTTATCCTCATATCCAAAGCAAACGGCTTGCTCAATATTTGGATGATCCATAAGAATATTATCGACTTCTAAAGGTGAAATTTTTTCGCCACCTTTATTTATTATTTCCTTTAATCTTCCAGAGATTTTTAGATAACCATCTTTATCAAAATATCCCTGATCGCCTGTTCTAAACCAACCATTTGAAAAGCTATTTTTATTTGCATCTGGATTATTTTCATATCCGGTAGTAACATTTTCACCCCTAATGCAAACCTCTCCCTCTTCTCCTTGATTTAAAATATTGTTATTAGTATCCATAATACACACTTCTGGCCCAGCAGGAATTCCTACAAATCCAGGTTTTTGGGACTTAGGCGGTAATGGATTTGAGGTCATTTGATGAGTAGCTTCCGTCATCCCATATGCTTCTATCACTGGACAATTAAATACCTCATTTAGTTTTTCAAATACAGCTGGAGGTAGAGATGCTGATGATGATCTTAAAAATCTAAGATTTAATTGTTTAGCAGTTTCTAGATTTTTATCTGCTCTCATCAATATTGCTTGATGCATTGTTGGTACTCCAGAATACCAAGTTATTTTCTCTCTTTTTGCATTATCTAAAAATTTTAATGCATTAAATCCACTACTTGCACATACAGATGCCCCCACCTTCATAGATGCTGCAAGAACCGCAATTAAGCCATGTATATGAAATAATGGCATAATATTTAGACAATGATCTTTACCAGTTAAATTAAGACTTTTGGAGATATTATCTGCCGAAGAAAAAATATTTTTATTTGTTAATGGAACAATCTTAGGTCTTGATGTAGTGCCCGAAGTATGCAGCACAAGAGCTTCATGATTTTCGCCTGGTAAAACATAATTACTGCTTTTTTCAAAAAGATTGAAATCTCCGCTTAAATTATTTCCGTCTGATTTTATTTCGCAAACAGGAATTTTTAATTTATTTGCGACTTCTACTACTGGATTTTTAGAATTTTTCTCTACAATCACTATCTTTGGCTTTAAATCCTCTAGGTAAAATTCAAATTCTTCAGATTTATAATTAGGGTTTAAAGGTGCAGCAGACATGTAGCTTGAAATCGCCAAAAAACTAGTTGCCATGTAAGGACCGTTTGGCAAAACTATTGCTGCACGATCTTTATTATTAATACCATTACCTGATAATTGTTTTGAAATTCTTTCTATTAATGATTTTAAATCTACAAATTTTAGTGGAGAACTACTTTCAGATGTTATTGCAATTCGATTATCATTTTGTGATTCTATAATATTCCTAACAATTCTAGAGTTCATTTAAATTAATAACCTTTTGCGTATCCATCTTTTCTTGGATCTGAACCGCCAACTAAATTTCCTTTTTCTCTATCTATTTGAATTGCTTGTCCACCTCCATGAGTACCATCTATATACTCAACATTATGACCGACTTCTTTTAAATTATTAAAAATTTTTTCATCAATACTTTTCTCTAATTTATAAATGTTATTGAAATGGAAAGCTCTAGGAAATGAAATGGCTTGTTGAGGAGTTAAGTTATAATCAATAATGCTATTTAAAACATGAACTTGTCCAACAGGTTGATATTGTCCTCCCATTACTCCATAAGATAATTCACATTCTCCTTTGTTGTTCATAACTATTCCAGGAATTATGGTATGTAGTGGTCTTTTTAATCCTTGAATACAATTGGGATGACCTTCTTCAACTCTAAAATTAGTTCCTCTATTGTGAAGAACCACTCCAGATTTATCACCTGTTATTCCAGATCCAAAAGCATAGCAAACAGAATTTATTATTGAAACTACATTTAAATCTCTGTCTACTACACTTAAATAAACTGTTTCAGGATGGTTTGGAATATTTAGATCTCCTACATCTGCGCAGCCATTAATAGATATATTTTTTGAAATATTATCTATGTTTTGTTCACTTAATATTTTTTTTAAATCTAAATCTACAAATTCTGGATCACCAATATTTTCCTCTTTAAGTTTATAAGCCTGCTTTGTAACTTCTGCTTCAAGATGGAACCTTTGAAATGAATTCACATCATATTTTTCAATACCTAACTTTTCTAATAATTTCATCATTACTAAAACTGTTATTCCAGGGCCACTCGGAGGACATTGATGAATAATAATATCTCTATATCTATCTGATAAAGTGTCTGATTTAATAGTTTTTTGCTTATGGAAATCTTCAATTGTATGTAAGCCCCCAAACTCTTTTAAAGTTTTAACTAAATCTTCAGCAATTGATCCTTCATAAAATTCTTTAACTCCATTTTTTGAAATTTTTTCAAGAGTTTCTCCAAGTGCAGGATTTTTATTTACCTCGTTAAATTGATAACTCTTACCATTATTTAGCATATGTTTTCTAGAATATGGGTTATCGTTTAATTTATTAAGTACGTTGCTCCAGGCGTTAGCAACAACTTTAGTCACTTTAAAACCATTCTTTGCAATATCTATACCTTTGTGAAACAACTCCTCAAAATCGAGTTTTCCAAAATCATTATGAATTGAATTCCAAGCATCTAATGCACCAGGAATAGTTACTGCGTGAGGACTTGTTAAACCGATTTTATCTATATTCTTTTCCTTGAAATAATCAAAATTTGCTTTTGCTGGAGCAATACCTGATCCATTATATGAAACAGGGTCTTTGCCATTCATTTTTATTATTGCAAAACAATCTCCACCTATACTTGTGGCATTAGGCTCTGCAACAGAGAGAACAACAGAAGCTGCAATAGCTGCATCCATTGCATTTCCACCTTTTTGCAATATTCTAAGAGCTTCTTCTGTAGCTATTGGATGTGATGTTGCGGCCATACCATTTGAAGAAATGGCATCTTTATCTTTTGTTGAATGATTATTCATAATAGAACTGTAATTTCATAAAAAATATAAATGATCAATAAAATAAATAAAAGTATTCTAATTTTTTCTGTATTTGCCTTTGGCTTTTTTATATCAAATTTACTGAGATCAATTACCGCAACATTAACACCTGCTCTTTCAACTGAATTCAATTTAAGTGCTGCAAATCTTGGACTTTTAGCTGGAGGATATTTTCTAGGGTTTTCTCTCATGCAAATTCCTACTGGTATGTTATTAGATAGATTCGGTCCAAAAAAAGTTATCGGATATTTATTAATCATTGCTCTTATTGGAACTATTTCATTTGCTTTTGCTAAAAGTTTTGCAGGTTTATTAATTTCTAGAATTTTCATTGGTGTAGGTGTTGCTGCTTGTTTAATGGGTCCTTTAACTGGTTACAGAGTATGGTTTGAAGAAAAATATCAACAACGTGCAAATTCATGGATGTTGATGGTTGCAAATTTTGGATTTGTTGCATCAACTCTACCAGTTCAAATTTTATTACCAATAATTGGTTGGCGATCTATTTTTTTAATTATAGCCTCTTTAATTTTGATAAGCATAATATTAATATCAATTTTAATACCTTCGTGGGAAACTAAGAGGGATGAAGACCAAAATAATAATCTTCAAAACCTTTCCCACATATGGAAAAATAAATTCTTTATTAGCTTAGTACCGCTTGCATTTTTTAATTATGGAGGTGTTCAAGCAATACAAACATTGTGGGCTGGCCCATGGATGCTAAATGTGACGGGTTATGATGCAATACAAAGTGCGACAGGTTTATTTTGGATAAATGTAACTATGCTTTTTTCTTTTTTGATATGGGGATATTTTTTGCCAAAACTATCTTCCAAAGGAATCGACAGTATGAGAATTGTAAAATTTACACTTCCTGTAAGTTATATAATTTTATTTTTAATTGTCATAATGGGAGACAATGCTGGTGCAACCATGTTTACTCTTTATATTTTATCATCAATAGTAATTTCTTTAACCCAACCAGCAATAGCATTAAATTTTCCTACTAAACTAGCAGGAAAATCTTTAACTTCATTCAATGTATTTTTGTTTTCTGGTACTTTTTTTGTACAATGGATAATTGGTTTAATAATAGATTTTTCCAGAAATTTAGGTGCTACTATTACAATGAGCTATCAAATTTCTTTTTCAATTTTTTTATTTTTATGCATTTTAAGTTACTTATTTTTTTTAATATTAAATAAAAATGAATAAAAATTTTATCGGATATTTTCTATTATTGTTTCAGCCACTTTTTATGGCTAGTAATTTAATTGTAGCAAGAGGTGGTGTTGATGATGTTCCTCCCATATCTTTATCTTTTTGGAGATGGTTTATTTTTTTCATTATTTTATTCTTCCTAAATTATAAGTATTTAGTTGATAATTTTCAGACTATTAAAAAAGAGAGTAAAAGAAGTTTTTTTCTAGGTTTGATGGGATGTGGTGTTTGTGGAATATTTCCATATATGGCTGGTTCATCTACAACCATTGTTAATATGGGAATTCTTTATACTTCTTCACCAATATTTATAATTTTGATCTCATATTTTCTTTTTAAAGATAAGATAAATATTTTCCAATTTATTGGCTTACTTTTTTGTTTAGTTGGAGTGTTTGCTGTAATTTTAAAGGGCGATATCAATTTACTTCTTGAATTAAAATTTGCTTCTGGAGATTTTTGGATGTTAGGAGCAGCATTAGGCTGGGCAATTTATACAGTTATGCTTTTTCAATGGAATTCAGAACTTAAATTTTTTCCAAGACTAACAATTATATCTTTCTTTGGTTTTTTATCCATTTTGCCTTTTTATTTTATAGAGCATTTTTATTTTGAAAAAACTTTATTCAATAAAGAATTTTATTATTGGATTTTGTTTGCAGCAATTTCTCCAGGTATAATCGCTTTCTCACTATACACATTAACTATTAAATATTTAGGACCATCAACAACTGGTTTCACGCTATACCTCTATACAATTTATGGAGCTTTTTATGGAATAATATTTTTTTCAGAGATTTTAGAGAATTATCATTTAATAGGTACCATATTTGTATTTTTTGGTATTTATTTGGTAAGAAGAAAAAGTAAAAATGAAATTAAAGCCTAAAATGTTATTTGCAAAAATTCTGTTTTATATTTTTATTATTTACTTTGGAGTTTCTCTAATAGTTTATTTTTATCAAAGAAAATTATTATACCATCCTGGTGAAAATAATTATTTAGATGAAGGACCTCTATCTCACAAAATCGAAAAAGTAAGTATTCAATCTGATAATGATCTAGTTGGATGGTATTACAAAAAAAATAATAACTTTAAAACCTTGCTTTTTTTTCACGGAAATGCTGGAAAATTAGATAATAGAATTTATAAACTAAATGAGTTTGCAGATTTAGATTTAAATTATTTAATTTTTGCATATAGAGGCTTTAGTGGAAACAAAGGCAAACCAACTGAAATTGGTCTTTATAAAGATGCAATTAAAGCCAAAGAATGGCTTAATCAAAACAATATAGAAGATAAAGATATTGTTCTCTATGGAGAGTCTCTTGGCACTGCTGTAGCAATAGAGACCGCAAGTAACAATTTATTTGCAGGTATAATATTAGAGTCCCCTTTTACATCCATGGAGATTCTGGCGCAAAAATATTACCCATATCTTCCTGCAAAAATTATTTTAAAAGATAAATACAAATCTATTGAAAAAATTAACAAAATAAAGTTTCCCATGCATGTGATGCATGGAAAAAAGGATAATATTGTACCATTTTATATGGGTGAAGAAATATTTAATAAATATGGTGGTGTTAAGTCAAATTATTTTAATGACAACGACGACCATATGATGGAATTTAATAAAAATTTAATTCAATCAATCGACAATTTTATAAAAAGTTTAAATTAAGACATAATTTAAACAAATCCACATCACTTTTAAATTCTAATTTTAGATATGTTTAAATTCCCTTTATTACTTTTTTTATTAATATTGCCAACAAAACTTAGTTCAGAAATAAATAATGAGTACTTTGATAACAATTATTTTCATATTGGAAAAATGAACTCTTACAATAGTGAGTTCACTCTATATTTTAAAACACGGAAGAAAGCTATTTTAGCAAAGGGAGAATTTTCTAATTATATTAATGATTTTCCACAGGACTTATACTTATATGATAAAAATTTAAATAAAGATTACCCTTTAATTTCATATGACTGGTTTCCAAAAAAAGTTAAAAAAATATCAAAAAAATATAATTACCCACTTTTCCCAGAGGATTTTGCTTACTATTTATTAAATGACAACAACACTTTAATTTTGATAAGTGCAAAAAAAAATTTTAATGAAAATTTAAAATATGACATAAAAAATAATAAGCTAGAAATTGCCAAGACTTCTGGAAAATTAAATTTTATAATCTCTTCTTATGCTGAAAACTGTGGTTATAAATCTCTAAAAAATAATTTTGAGTGCAATATCTATAAACCTTTAATTTCTAAAAATTTGCTTAATTAACTTGGGTAAAAGCATTTGCAAACTTCTCAGCTTCAAATATTTGTAAGTCATCCTCTTTTTCTCCAAGTCCGAGACCAACAATAGGTACTTTATATTTCTTTGAAATCGCAATCAATATTCCACCTTTTGCAGTTCCATCAAGTTTTGTCATTATGATGCCTGTAATTGGAAGTAATTTATTAAATTCTTCGAGTTGATTAATTATGTTTTGTCCCGACGTTGCATCTAAAACTAAAATAACCTCGTGAGGTGCTGTTTCATCACTTTTTTTAATTACATTTCCTATTTTTTTTAATTCATCCATTAAATTCTTTTTATTTTGCAATCTTCCTGCCGTGTCTACTATTACTTGATTTATTTTTTGATTTTGAGCTATTTCCATTGCTTTAAAAGCAACTGAAGCCGGATCTGAACCAGGATCTGATTTTACAATTTTAGCATCAACCCTGTTAGCCCATTCTTCTAATTGATCAATAGCAGCTGCTCTAAATGTATCGCATGCTGAAAAAAGAACTTTATTATTATTTTGTATAAATATTTTTCCTAATTTTCCAATAGTAGTTGTCTTACCAACTCCATTAACACCTGAAACTAATATTATATTTGTCTTTTCCTTTTTTAAAAAAAAATCTTTTTTTTCTAGGGGTGTCATTAGTTCTAAAATATAATTATTAAGTATTTCGAAAACTTCCTTGATTGGATCATTTTTAGGATCAATCTTTTTTTGAGCAATTATAGATTTTATCTCTGATGCTGCATCTATGCCCACATCTGAGCCGATCAAGAATTCTTCTATTTTATCAAGAGTTGCATCGTCAATTTCTTTCTTAACTATTATTTCTTTAAGGCCTGATGCTATATTGCTTGCACTTCTTTTAAATCCGATTTTAAATTTTTCAAAAATACCCATTATATTTTGATATTAATCTTTTCAATTTCAGATACAGGACCTCTCATTTTTATATTTAATTCATTATCAATTTGAATATTTAAAATTCCTGTTGAAAATTCTATTTTTGAATTACTGTTTTGTAGTTGATTTAAATTAGCTGCGACTGCTGTTGCACATGCTGCAGTCCCACAAGCTTTTGTTAAACCTGCACCCCTCTCCCAAACTTTAATTTTGTAATGTTGATCACTAATTTTCTGAGCTATTGTGACATTGCATTTCTCAGGGAAAACTTCATGATTTTCTATTAATGGTCCATATTTTTTTAAATTTATTTTTTCTATATCCTCGCAAAAATATACTACATGAGGGTTACCAACATTCACCGCAATACCACCATTCATTTTATTTCCGTCAATATCAATCATACCAAGTGATAGATTTCTAGTATCAAGATTTTTACTTAAAGGAATTTTGTTCCACTCTAAATTTGGAGTTCCAATTATCGTTTCAACATCTTTATTATTAAGAACTTTAGATTTTAATATTTTTGAGGATACCAAAATTTCAATTTCTTTTTTATTTTTTTCAATACTTAGTAAATAAGCAACACATCTAGTTCCATTTCCACATGCATCTGAGCGGCTTCCATCCGAGTTAAAAAAAGCAACATCAGCATCAGCTTTTTGACTTTTGTTTATGTAGATCAACTGATCGCACCCTATGAAATCTCTGTCACAAATTTTTAAGATTTGGTCATTTGATAAGTTTAAACTATTTATTCTCTGATCAATAATAACAAAGTCGTTACCTAATCCATCCATTTTAAATGCTTCAAATTCCATATAAATAATACTTAACTTATTTATTGACTTTTTGAACCTCTAATATAATTTACGCGCACTTCCGCAAAATACAGTAATTTGCGGTGTCTTTGGAAACAAAGAGATCGACACCAGTCAGCGAGGGTTCGCCCACTGGTGCGATACTTGCTGTGCGAAATTATGTTTGAAAATTTAACTAATAAATTTGAAGAAATTTTTTCTTCATTAAAAAAAGCTCCTTCTCTTGATGAAAAGCAAGTTGACGAGGGTTTAAAAGGTATAAGGTTGGCTTTGTTAGAAGCCGATGTTTCATTAGACGTAGTTAAGGAGTTTATTAGTAGAGTTAAGCCCAAAGCGCTAGGTCAGGAAATTATAAGATCAACTTCTCCCGGGGATATGGTTGTAAAAATCGTTTATGACGAAATAGTATCTTTTTTAGGTGATAAGAATTCTGAAATCTCCCTTAATGCTGTCCCTCCAGTTCCAATCATGTTAGTTGGATTGCAAGGTTCAGGAAAAACCACAACAACCTCAAAATTAGCAAAATTTTTAGAAAAAAATAATAAGAAAAAAGTAATGATGGCTAGTTTAGACGTTTACAGACCTGCCGCGCAAGAGCAATTGAGACTTTTGGGTGAACAAAATAATATTGAAACTTTGCCAATTATAGAAGGCCAGCTTCCTGCTGATATTTGTAGAAGAGCATTAAGTGCTGCAAATTTAAATGGTTGTGAAGTAGTTTTATTTGATACTGCTGGAAGAACACAAATAGATTTTCAAATGATGAATGAAATCAAACAAATTGAAACTATTATTAATCCTGCAGAAACTATACTGGTAGCAGATTCTCTAACAGGTCAAGTTGCTGCTAATGTAGCAAAGGAATTTAAAAATACAGTAAATTTGAGCGGCATTATACTTACAAGAGCAGATGGAGATGGAAGAGGTGGAGCTGCATTGAGTATGAAATATGTTGCTGAGGTCCCCATAAAGTTTCTTGGTGTTGGAGAGAAAATTGAGAATTTTGAAGTTTTCCATCCTGATCGAATTGCAAATAGAATTTTGGGAATGGGAGATATCGTTTCCTTAGTTGAAAAAGCTTCAGAAGATTTAGATCAAGAAAATTTAAAGAAAACAGAAGAGAAACTTAAAAAAGGTCAATTCTCGATGGAAGATTATCTTTCTCAATTACGTCAAATGAAAAAGATGGGTGGAATAGAAGGCATAATGTCATTTCTCCCTGGAGTTTCAAAAATTAAATCACAAATGGACCAATCAGGAATAGATGAAAAAATTATAACTCAAAATGAAGCTGTTATTTTATCAATGACAAAGCAAGAAAGAGAAAATCCTAAAATTATAAATGGATCAAGAAAAAAAAGAATTGCTAATGGCTCAGGTACAGACATTGCCACTATCAATAAGTTGTTAAAACAATTTAAGATGATGTCAGAAATGATGAAAAAAATGTCTAAAGGAAACATGAAAGGAATGGCGGATAAAGGGATCCCGCCTGAACTATTTAATCAATTAAAATAAAGGAGATATAAGTAATGTTAAAAATGAGATTATCAATGGGAGGTACTAAAAAAAGGCCAGTATATAAAATTGTTGTGGCTGATAGTAGATTTCCAAGAGACGGAAGGTTTATAGAAAAATTAGGTTTTTATAATCCGTTATTACCGAAGGATAAAAAGGAAAGAATTGGCTTAGATTCCGAGCGAATTAAATATTGGTTAGGTCAAGGAGCTCAGCCAACAACAAGAGTTGCAAGGTTATTGGGAGAAAACGATATAATGCCAATGCCTGAAAAAGGAAACAATCCTCAAAAAGCAATTCCTAAAAAAGATAGAAAAAAAGCTGACGAAGGTGGAGAATCGAAACCAGAAGGAGATGCATCTAAACCAGCAGAAGCACCTAAGGAAGAAGCTAAGCCAGCAGAAGCACCTAAGGAAGAAGAAAAAAAATAATGTTAGAAGCTCGTATATTCACACTCTATCCAGATTTTTTTCCAGGCTATTTAGGCCAAGGTATTTTTGGTAAAGCACTATCAGAGAATAAATGGAAAATAGATACTGTGGATATAAGAGAGTATGCATTTGATAAGCATAAAACTGTTGATGACACTCCTTATGGAGGAGGGGAAGGTATGTTAATGAAAGCAGATGTATTAGCAAAATCAATAGATAAGAATGTTAAAGATGGCGAAAAGATTATTTATCTAAGTCCAAAGGGTAAGTTGTTCAATCATCAATTAGCAAAACAACTATCTCAAGAAAAAACAATAAATATAATTTGTGGACACTTTGAAGGAGTTGATGAAAGATTGTTAGAAACAAGAAATATTGAGGAAGTAAGTATAGGAGACTTTGTTTTATCTGGAGGTGAAGGAGCTTCGTTTGTAATTCTTGATGCAATTTTAAGATTTATTCCTGGTATTCTTGGTAATACAAATTCAGCTAAAGAAGAAAGTTTTGAAAACGGACTTTTAGAGTATCCTCAATTTACAAAACCTCAAATATGGGAGGAAAAAAGTGTTCCAGATGTGCTATTATCAGGCGATCACGCCAAAATTAAAGACTGGCGTTTATCTCAATCTGAGGCTATAACACGCGACCGAAGACCGGATTTGTGGCAATTATATAAAAAGACTAAAGAGAATTAAAATGAAGACAATTGAAGAAATTAATCAATCTAAAGTAAAAAAAATTATATCTGAGAGAAAGCATCCAGAATTTTTCCCAGGTGATATTGTTAAAGTAGGAGTTAGAATAACTGAAGGAAAAAGAGATCGTATTCAATATTTTGAAGGTGTGTGTATTGCAAAAAAAAATAGAGATATCAATTCTTCTTTTACTGTAAGAAAAATTTCTTTTGGTGAGGGTGTGGAAAGAACATTTGCTTTATATAGTCCGATTGTAGATACAATTAAAGTTGTAAGGTCAGGAAAAGTTAGAAGAGCCAAGTTATATTATTTGAGAGATAGAACAGGTAAATCTGCAAGAATTGCAGAAAAAATTAAAAAGAAAATAGGTATAGATGTCGAAACTAAGATTCACGAAGTAACAGAAGAAAATGTTATGCCTGATACAGAGCAAAAAACGGCAGACAGCCCACAAGATACAAATAAAGATGCTCCAAAAGTAGAAGCAAAAAAACCAGAAGATAAAAAAGAAACTAAAGAAGAAACCCAATCAGTAGAAAAAAAAACTGATGAAAAAAAAGAAAATCCTGAAGTAAAAAAATAATTTTTTACAATGCCTCAAACTATATACGATAAAATATGGAATGATCACCTTGTTCATCAACAAGAAGATGGGACTTCACTTCTATTTGTTGATAGACATTTAATTCATGAAGTTACTAGTCCACAAGCATTTGAAGGTTTAAGAAATTCTAATAGAAAAGTTAGACAACCTTCTTTAACTTTAGCAGTAGCAGATCACAATGTTCCAACAACGGATAGATCAGTTCCTATTACTGACAAAGATTCAAAAATACAAATCGAGACACTAGAAAAAAACTGTGCAGAATTCGGAATAAATCTTTTTGGAATGAACGATAAAAGACAAGGAATAGTTCATATTATTGGTCCAGAACAGGGATTTACACAACCTGGAACTATTATCGTTTGTGGTGATAGTCACACTGCTACTCACGGAGCATTTGGTGCATTAGCATTCGGAATTGGAACTTCGGAAGTGGAACATGTCTTGGCAACACAGACTTTAGTTCAAAAAAAATCAAAAAATTTTAGAATAAACGTTAACGGATCTCTTCCTGTTGGAGTAACATCTAAGGATGTAATATTACAAATAATCGGAAAAATTGGTACAGCTGGTGGAACTGGTTATGTAATTGAATATGCTGGAAACTTAATTTCGAATTTAAGTGTCGAACAAAGAATGACGATTTGCAATATGACAATTGAAGGTGGAGCAAGGGCTGGATTAATAGAGCCAGATGAAAAAGTTTTTAATTATTTAAAAGGTAAACCAATGTCTCCAAAGAATTCAAATTGGGACAAAGCATTAGAATATTGGAGTAAATTAAAGTCTGATGGTGATGCAGTATTTGACAAAGAAATCAGTCTTGAGGGCAAAGATATTAAACCAATGGTAACTTGGGGAACTTCGCCTCAGGATGTAGTAGATATTGATGGAATTGTCCCTGATCCTGAAAATGAGCAAAACGAAGACAGAAAAAATTCTATTAACAGGTCATTAAAATATATGGGTTTAAAGCCGAAAACTAAAATAAAAGATATTAGAATTGATAAAGTTTTTATTGGAAGTTGCACAAATGGAAGAATTGAAGATTTAAGAGAAGCTGCAAAAATCTTAAAAGACAAAAAAATTGCTTCTCATGTAAATGCAATGATAGTTCCTGGTTCAGGATTAGTAAAACAACAAGCAGAGCAAGAAGGCTTAGATGTAATATTTAAAAATTCTGGATTTGAATGGCGTGAGCCAGGTTGTTCAATGTGTTTAGCTATGAATGCAGATAAGTTGAAGCCAGAAGAAAGATGTGCATCAACATCAAATAGAAATTTCGAAGGAAGACAAGGACGAGGTGGAAGAACTCATTTAGTTAGTCCAGCTATGGCTGCTGCAGCTGCTATATCAGGAAATTTAGATGATGTTAGAAAATACAATAGTTAAATGAACAAATTCTCAACATTAAAAAGCATTCCTGCATATTTACCAATTGTAAATATCGATACAGATATGATTATTCCAAAGCAATTTTTAAAAACAATAAAAAGAACAGGACTTGGAAAAAATTTATTTTATGAAATGAGATATAACGAAAGAGGTAAAGTAGTAGATGACTTTATCTTAAATAAATCCCCATATGATAATTCTAAGATTTTAATTGCAGGGAATAATTTTGGATGTGGATCTTCTAGAGAACATGCGCCATGGGCACTTTTAGACTTTGGTATCACTTGCGTTATAAGTACTAGTTACGCAGATATATTTTATAATAATTGTTTTAAAAATGGAATATTGCCTATTAAAGTTAATGATGAACAGATAAAAGAACTTTCTGAATATTCTAAGAGACAAGAAGAAATTGCAATAAATTTACCAGATCAAAAAATAATTTTTGGGAATAAAGAAATCAAATTTGAATTAGATGAATTTAAAAAAAAATGTTTAATTGAGGGACTAGATGATATTGCACTGTCTTTGGAAAAGTCTAATAAAATAATTTCATTTGAAGAAAAATTAAAATCCACAAAGCCTTGGATATTTAATGATTAAAGTCAAAAAAAGAAAATTCTTATTATTACCAGGCGATGGTATTGGTCCCGAGGTTATTGGTGAAGTTAAAAAGATTATAACTTGGTTTAATGTAAATAAATCTCTTGATTTTGATATGGAAGAAGCTTTAGTTGGAGGAGCATCTTACGACAAGCACGGAACACCGATTACAGATGAAGTATTTTATAAATCATTAGAGTGTGAAGCAGTCATTCTAGGAGCTGTGGGTGGACCAAAATATGATAATTTAGATTTTTCCAAAAGACCTGAGAGAGCTCTTCTTAAGCTAAGAAAAGAATTAAAATTATTTGCAAATTTGAGGCCTGCAATTTGTTTTAAACAATTAGTTGAGGCATCTACGCTAAAACCTGAAATCGTATCAGGTCTAGATATCATGATTGTTAGAGAATTGACAGGTGGTATTTATTTTGGTGAGCCGAGAGGTATCAAGCCAATTGATAATGGTGAACGTAAAGGAATAAACACTCATACTTATACTTCATCAGAAATTAAAAGAGTTGCTAGAGTTGCATTTGATCTAGCAAAGAAGAGAAACAATAAAGTTACTTCCTGTGAAAAATCAAATGTTATGGAAGCAGGTCAATTATGGAAAGAGGAAGTTCAAAATCTTCACGATAAAGAATTTAAAGATGTTGAGTTAAATCATATGCTTGCAGATAATTGTGCAATGCAACTTTTGAGAAATCCAAAGCAATTTGATGTAATTGTGACAGATAATTTGTTTGGTGATATGTTGTCAGATGAAGCATCTATGCTGACGGGATCTTTAGGTTTATTACCTTCAGCTTCTCTGGGTGCAAAAAATAAAGATGGTGAAATGAGAGCAATGTATGAGCCTGTTCATGGATCTGCTCCAGATATTGCTGGAAAAGGAATTGCAAATCCAATTGCAACCATCTTGAGTTTTGCAATGGCCCTGAGGTACTCTCTTGACTTAGATAAAGAGGCTGATGACTTAGAAAAAGCAGTGCAAAATGTACTAGATGATGGGTTAAGAACTAAAGATATTATGTCAAAAGGAACAAAAGAAATTTCAACTTCTGGTATGGGAGATGCGATTATTGCATATTTGCAAAAATAAAAAAATTAACTTAATTTGATACTATTAAATTTATGACTGTTTATTCCGCACCTGTGAAAGATATGATGTTCTTATTTGAACATCTAAAAGATAATAAAAATTATAACGAAATTGAAAAATATAAAGAAGTCACATCTGATCTAGTAAAAGATATCTTAGAGGAAGCTGCAAAAATTAATGAAGAAATGCTTCTTCCTTTAGCAAAAGCTGGAGACGAAAATCCTTGTGTCTATGAAAATGGAGTAGTTAGAACCCCTCCAGGTTATAAAGAGGCATATTCAAAATTTATAGAAGATGGATGGGTATCTTTAACTTGTGATCCAAAATATGGTGGCCAAGGAATGCCAAAAACTGTAAGTGCTTTTTTTGATGAAATGCTTTCATCATCAAGTTTATCTTTTAAATTATATAGTGAATTAAGTATAGGTGCATACAATTGTATTTTGAGTCATGCAACTGAAGAAATCAAAAACACATATCTTCCTAAAATTGTTGAGGGTAAATGGAGTGGGACAATGTGTTTAACAGAGCCTCAATGTGGAACAGATTTAGGATTAATAAAAACAAAAGCAATTAAAAATGAAAATGGTACTTATAATATAAGTGGACAAAAAATCTTTATTACTTCTGGTGACCACGATTTAACTGAAAATATTATACACCTTGTTTTAGCAAGAACGCAGGATGCACCAAAAGGAACGAAGGGGATAAGTTTATTTTTAGTACCAAAATATGAAATTAATGATGATGGATCAATTGGTCCAAGAAACGGCGTCAATACTGTTTCAATTGAATCAAAAATGGGTATTAAAGGTTCACCCGCGTGTGTATTAAGTTTTGATGATGCCAAAGGCTATATGATTGGACCAGAGAACAAAGGCTTAAATTCCATGTTTACAATGATGAACTTAGAAAGAATTGTTGTCGGTATACAAGGATTAGGTCTATCTGAAACAGCTTATCAAACTGCTTTAAGTTATTCAAAAGAGAGAAAACAAGGTAAATCAAATAATAATTCTAATGGAGAAACAGATTTAATTATTAAGCACGCAGATATTCGAAGAAGTTTATTAAATATGAAGTCTATAATTGAGGGAGAAAGATCCTTATCTTTTTGGATGGCTCAGCAGGTAGATGTAAGCTTAAGTCATAGTTCAGAGGAAGTAAAAAAAGATGCATCGGATATTGTAGGTCTTATGACCCCAGTAATTAAGTCATTTTTTACAGATATGGGTATGGAAATAACCAATGAAGCAATTCAGGTTTTTGGTGGCTATGGTTATACAAAAGACCAAGGGATAGAACAATTATTTAGAGATAATAGAATTACACCTATTTACGAAGGAACTAATTCTGTGCAGGCAATTGACTTTGTATTTAGAAAAATTAGTCAGAAAAAAGTTTTTGAAAATTTTATGAAATATGTAGATACAGAAATTCAAAATTGTTCAAAAGTAGATAATCTAAATGAACATGTAAAAAAAATATCTGAATTAAAAAATATATTGTCAGATTTCACGGACTGGATATCTCCTAATGGCAATACGCCAAAAGACGATATAAGCGCATCATGTAACGATTATTTAAGATTTTTTGGTTATTTTTGTCTTTCATTTATATGGCTAAAAACAATGAGAAAAAGCTATGAAAATTTGGAAAACAATAAAGAGTTTTATGAAGATAAATTAAATACAGGAAATTATTATTTTGACAAAATTTTGCCTAGAGCTGAGAGCCATTATAAATCTGCTATTTCTGGTAGTAAATATACTATGAGCGCAAAATTTAACTGATGAATAAATATAATCAGAACTTAGATAAAAATCCTTCAAATTATGTCCCGTTAACACCGCTTAGCTTTCTAGAAAGAGCAAAAGATATTTATCCAAATTATGAGGCTTTAGTATATGAAACAAAATCTTTCACATGGACTGAAGTATTTAACAGGTGCATCAAATTTGCAAGTGCACTAGAGAAAATTGGTATTGTTGAAGGAGACACAGTCTCAGTTATGACCTTTAATACTCCAGAGATTTTTGAAGCACATTATTCTGTTCCTATGACAGGAGCCGTTTTAAATACAATTAATTCAAGACTTGATGCAAAAACTGTTGCTTATATTTTAGAACACAGTGAAGCAAAAGTATTAATAATAGATAGACAATTACATGCTGTTGCAGAAAAGGCTTTATCAACTTTAAAAAACAAACCAATTGTTATTGATGTTCAAGATGATTTTGCAGATCAATCCTTATTAAAAAAAATTGGAGACAGAGAATATGAAGAATTTTTAAATACTGGTGATGAAAATTATATTTGGAAAAAACCAAAGGATGAGTGGCAAGCAATTTCTTTAAGTTACACATCTGGAACTACTGGAAATCCAAAAGGTGTTGTTTATCACCATAGAGGATCTTATTTAATGTCAACAGGTAGTGCCGTTGCTTGGAATATGCCAAATAGACTAAATTTTTTAACAGTTGTACCAATGTTCCACTGTAATGGATGGGGATACCCGTGGACAATACCAATGTTAAATGGAAAAACAGTTTGTTTAAGAGCTATTGATGTAAAAAAAATATTTGAATTAATTGAAAAGCATGACATTACCCATTTTGGAGGTGCACCTATTGTACTTAATATGATAACAGGTGCATCACAAAATGATATCAAGGAATTAAAAAACAAAGTTTATGTTTTAACTGCTGGAGCACCACCTCCAAGTATTATTTTCAAAAAAATGAAAGCATTAGGATTTGAGGTAATGCATGTCTATGGTTTAACAGAAACATATGGGCATGTTTTACAATGTGCTTGGAATGATGAATGGAATGGTTTTGAAGAAGATAAAATTAATGAAATTAAAGCAAGGCAAGGTGTGAGGTTTCCAAACACAGAAGGAGTGGTTGTTTTAGATCCAGAAACTATGAAACCCGTGCCCATGGATGGAGAAACCATTGGCGAGATAATGATCAAAGGTAATGTTGTTATGAAAGGGTATTTTAAAGACAAAGAGGCCACTGAAAAGGCTATGAAAGATGGATGGTTTCACTCTGGCGATTTGGCAGTTATTTATCCAGATGGATACATCAAGGTTAAAGATAGGTCGAAAGATATTATTATTTCAGGTGGAGAGAATATTTCTTCTATCGAAATTGAAAACACACTTTCTAAGCACCCAGCTGTTTCAATTGTTGCTGTAGTAGCAAAACCAGATGAGAAATGGGGAGAAGTTCCATGCGCTTTTATAGAGAAAGTGGCAGATAAAGAGACAAATGAAAAAGAATTAATCAATTTTTGTAGAGAAACTCTAGCAGGGTTTAAAATTCCAAAAAAAATAGACTTCTGTGAACTTCCAAAAACATCAACAGGTAAAATCCAAAAATTTGAATTAAGAAAAAGAGCTAAGGAACTAACTTAGATTTCTTTCAAATAAACAACTTACTTTCTTTACAAATAGATAAAAAGATGACACTAAGCTAAAAAATGAAAAACTTTTCTATTGCAAAATCAAGAAGACTTAGAGGTACGCCTTATACATCAAGAATTGAAAAACAAGGTGTTACAGCTTACACAATATACAATCATATGTTGCTTCCTGCTGCATTTGGTTCTTTAGAAGACTCATATCATCATTTAAAAGAGCATGTTCAAGTTTGGGATGTGGCTGCTGAAAGGCAAGTAGAGATTACTGGAAAAGATGCTGCAAAATTAGTTCAACTTATGACTTGTAGAGATCTTTCGAAATCAAAAGATGGAAGATGTTATTACTGTCCAATTATAGATGATAATGCTGGATTAATTAATGATCCAGTTGTTCTAAGATTTAATCAGAATAAATGGTGGGTTTCTATTGCAGATACGGATGTAATCTTATTTGCAAAAGGATTGGCAATTGGAAATAAATTTGATGTAAATATTATAGAGCCTGAAGTTGACATTATGGCTGTGCAAGGGCCTAAATCTTTTAAATTGATGGAAAAAGTTTTTGGAGAAAAGATAACAAAATTAAAATTTTTTGGTTTTGATTATTTTGATTTTGCTGGAGCCAAACATTTAATTGCTCAATCAGGATGGTCTAAACAAGGTGGATATGAAATTTATGTAGAGAATAATGCTTCAGGTTTAAAACTATACGATCATCTATTTGAAATTGGAGATGAGTTTAATATTAGAGCAGGATGTCCTAATTTAATTGAACGTATCGAAAGTGGATTACTTTCTCAAGGAAACGATATGGACAATGGAGACAATCCTTACGAATGTGGCTTTGATAAATATATTAATATTGATAGTGATGTTGAATTTTTAGGAAAAGAGAAATTAAAAAAAATAAAGTCTGAGGGAATTAAAAGAAAACTAATGGGTGTTAAAATTGATACTGATAAAATAAGCGTAACTGGTTCAATGAACTTAACAGATGAAAACAATAATATAATCGGAGAATTGAGATCAGGTTGTTACAATCCAACTTTTAAACAGGTAATTGGTATAGCTATGATAAAAAAACCATATTTTGAAGCAAAGCAAACATTCAAAATTGATATAAATGGTAATAGTTTTAACGGAACAGTTTGCGATTTACCTTTCATTTAGTATAAATCTTTAAAATGACTAATATAGCTATCATCGGTGCAACCGGTAATGTGGGAAGAAAGACTCTAGAAGTTATAGAAAAAAAAGATATTAAATTTGATAACCTTTTTTTAGTTGCCTCTTCTAATAGTGCTGGAAAAAAAATAAGTTTTAAAGGCAAAGATTACGAAGTCCATGATCTTGAAAAATATGATTTTTCAAATGCGAATATAACTTTTTTTGCAGCTGGCGGTAAAATTGCAGAACAGTATGCAGAAAGTGCAGCAAAATTAACAACTGTAATTGATAATTCCAGTTTTTTTAGAATGGACCCCGATGTTCCACTTATTGTGCCTCAAGTGAATGCAGAAAAAATTAATGAAATGAAAAAAAATATTGTGGCAAATCCTAACTGCTCAACAGCTCAGTTAGTATTAGCTCTTAAACCATTACATGATTTATATAAAATAAAAAGGGTGATAGTTTCTACCTATCAATCTGTTTCTGGAGGCGGAAAAGCACCTATGGATGAATTGATTGAACAAACTAAATCTTATCTCGATGGAAATTTTGTTCAATCTAAAAATTTTACTAAACAAATAGCTTTCAATATAATTCCTCACATTGATGTTTTTTCGGATGATGGATACACAAAAGAAGAATTGAAAATGACTAATGAAACAAAAAAAATACTGGATAATAATATAGAGCTAACAGCCACGTGCGTTAGAATTCCTGTTCTTGTATCACATTCAGAGTCAGTAAATATAGAGTTTGAAAATCCTTACTCTCTAGAACAAATCAGAGAAGCATTAAATAATGCTGATGGTTGTAGAGTTATAGATAAAAGAGAAAATGGAGGATATAGTACTCCAATAGAAGCAACTGGTAGTGATGAAACATTTATCTCAAGAATTAGAGATGATAAAACAAAAGAGAATTCAATTAATTTGTGGATCGTTTCAGATAACCTATTAAGAGGCGCCGCATTAAATTCTGTTGAAATTGCAGAAACAATAATGAAAGCAAATCAAAATGGAAAATAATCCTTTATCTCCTCATATTCAAATTTATAGATGGCATGTTTCATCTTTAGTTTCAATATCTCATAGAATTACAGGAATAATAAATATATTAGCAATAACTTTAATTTGTATTTTTTTTATATTTTTTTCATTTAGTGAAGGAAGTCATGAATATATAAAATTATTCCTCCAATCTATTATTGGAAAATTTTTCATATTGGGTATTACATGGTCTTTTAGTTTCCAAATCTTAAGTGAGATAAGACATTTAATCATGGATTTTGGTTATGGATTTGAATTAAAAACTACAAAAATCACTGGCTTAGTTGTAATCTTTGGATCTTTTGTTTTAACCATTTCAATTTATTTAATAGGACGAAATTTATTGTAATGAGAGCAGTAACAAAAAAATGGGTATTTCTAAAAGTGAGTTCTCTCATATTAGTACCTTTGATGTTATGGTTTGCTTTAAATTTGGTTAGTATTTATGATAAAAGTTACTTAGAGATATTAACTTTTCTAACTTCTCAACCTTCAAAGTTTATATTTAGTCTATTTCTTATTTTTGCGTACTTTTTCTCAGCATTAAGCATAAGTGAGGTTTTTGAAGACTATATTAAAGACGAAAAAATCAAAAATGCCGCAAACAAAGCTTTAAATTTTTTTGCTATAACAATTCCTTTAATTACAATATTTGCGGTATTTAAACTAACTATATGAAATCTTATAATATTATAGATCATGAATACGATGTCGTTGTCCTTGGTGCTGGAGGTTCTGGCCTAAGAGCTGCGGTTGGCTTAAGTGAAGCTGGATTAAAAACCGCATGCATTTCTAAAGTCTTTCCAACCAGAAGTCATACATCAGCTGCCCAAGGTGGAATTTCAGCAGCCCTTGGAAACATGGGAGAAGACGATTGGCGTTGGCATATGTACGATACTGTAAAAGGAGCAGACTGGTTAGGCGATCAAGATAGTATTGAATATTTGTGTAAGGAAGCTCCAAAAGCAGTACTAGAATTAGAAAAGTATGGTGTTCCTTTTAGTAGAACAGAAGATGGAAAAATTTATCAAAGACCATTTGGAGGAATGACAAAAAATTATGGAAATGGAATTGTACAAAGAACTTGTGCTGCAGCAGACAGAACTGGTCATGCAATTCTCCATACATTGTATGGTCAAGCACTTAAACATAATACAGAATTTTTTATTGAATATTTTGCATTAGACTTAATTATGAAAGATGGACAATGCAAAGGTTTAATTGCTTGGAATTTAAATGATGGAACAATTCATCGTTTTAGATCTCACATAACAATTATAGCCACAGGGGGATATGGGAAGGTGTATTACTCAGCAACATCTGCACATACTTGTACTGGTGATGGTAATGCAATGGTATTAAGAGCTGGATTACCTCTTCAGGATATGGAGTTTGTACAATTTCACCCAACAGGAATATATGGACACGGAACACTTATTTCTGAAGGTGTAAGAGGTGAAGGTGGATATTTGGTAAACTCTAAAGGTGAAAGATTTATGGAGAGATATGCTCCCAATGCTAAAGATCTTGCATCAAGGGATGTAGTTAGCAGATCAATGTCTATTGAAATTAATGAGGGAAGAGGTGTTGGTAAAGATCAAGACCATGTTCATTTATATTTAAGTCATTTAGATAAAAAAGTTATTGAAGATAGATTGCCAGGCATTACTGAGGCAGCAAGATTATTTGCAAATGTAGATGTAACCAAAGAACCAATACCAGTTGTCCCAACAGTTCATTATAATATGGGTGGTATACCAACAAATTATAAAGCTGAAGTTTTAACAGTAAACGGATCTCAAAAAACAGTTCCAGGCTTGATGGCGATTGGTGAGGCCGCATGCGTATCTGTGCATGGAGCAAATAGATTAGGTTCAAATTCACTTATTGATTTGGTTGTTTTTGGAAGAGCTGCAGCAAAGAGAGCAGCGGAATTAGTAAAACCTGGTACGCCTCACGAAGAAGTTAGTGAAAGCGAAACTGAAAAATGTCTAAATAGATTTGATAAACTGAGGTATGCAGAGGGAGATAATGGAACTGCTGAACTTAGACTGGCGATGCAAAAAACAATGCAGTCTAAATGCGCTGTATTTAGAACTGAAAAGAATCTTAAAGAGGGCGTAGATGAGATCAGAAAAACCTATGACGGCATGGAATCGATTTCTGTTAAAGATAAATCGTTGGTATTCAATACTGATTTAGTTGAGACTTTAGAATTTGATAATTTAATTAGACAAGCGATAACAACTGTAGATTCTGCATATCACAGAAAAGAAAGCAGAGGAGCTCATGCTCGTGAAGATTATCCGAAAAGAAATGATGAAAAATTTATGAAACATACATTATCTTGGTGTGATGGAAAAAATACTAAAATTGAATACAGAGATGTACATACTTCAACATTAACAAATGAAGTCCAATATTTTCCTCCACAAGAAAGAGTGTATTAATGGTTCAATTAAATTTACCACAAAACTCAAAAGTTAATAAAGGTAAATATTTTAAAGACAAAACTGGTTCAAAGAATATTAGAAAAGTAAATGTTTATAGATGGGATCCAACCACTCGAGAGAACCCAAGGATAGACACATATGAAGTAGATATGGACAATTGTCCATCTAAAGTTTTAGATATACTAAATAAAATTAAAAACGAAATTGATCCAACACTTGCATATAGAAGATCTTGTGCGCATGGAGTTTGTGGTTCATGTGCAATGAATATGGGTGGAAAAAATGGTCTTGCATGTACTAAGCCACATGCAGAAATTAAGGGAGATATAGATATATATCCTTTGCCTCACTTAAAAGTAAAAAAAGATTTAATAGGAGACTTAAGTGGATTATATAAACAATACCAATCCATTGAACCTTGGTTAAAAAATAATTCAAAAAGTGAAACAACAGAAATTCATCAATCTCCAGAAGATAGAGCTAAACTTGATGGAGCTTATGAATGCATAATGTGTGCTTGTTGTTCTACTTCATGTCCTAGTTATTGGTGGAATGGTGATAAGTATTTAGGTCCTGCAGTTTTGTTACAAGCTTATAGATGGATAATGGATAGCAGAGACGAAGATAGAAAGGAAAGACTTCAAAAGGTTGCAGATGAACTTAAGCTTTATAGATGCCATACGATTTTGAACTGCACTAACGCATGTCCAAAAGGATTAAATCCAGCAAAAGCTATTGCTGAGATAAAGAAAATGCTTGCAACCACATAATTACTTATTTAAATACATCCATGAATTTAATTGAGCATTTTATCGATGGTAAAATTGTTTCAGGTACATCTGATAGAAAAGGAAAAGTATTTAATCCTGCTATAGGTAAACAAGAGTCTGAGGTTAGACTTGGTACAAAACAAGATCTTGATTTAGCAGTACAAAAAGCAAAAAAAGCATTTGAAACATGGTCAAATGTAACTCCAATACAAAGAGCTAGAATAATATTTAAATACAAAGAAATAATTGAAAAAAATTCTAACTTGCTAGCCAAGATGATTGTATCAGAGCATGGAAAAGTTTATGATGATGCTAAAGGTTCCCTCACAAGAGGTTTAGAGGTAGTTGAATTTGCATGTGGAATTCCACAAATGCTAAAAGGTGACTTTACAGAAAATGTAGGTACAAACATTGATAGCTGGTCAGTAAGACAGCCATTAGGTGTATGTGCAGGTATTACACCATTTAATTTTCCTGCAATGGTTCCAATGTGGATGTTTCCAATGGCAATAGCTTGCGGAAATACATTTGTATTAAAACCTTCTGAAAAAGATCCATCTTGTCCATTAAAACTTGCAGAGCTATTTAGTGAAGCCGGTTTACCAGATGGGGTTTTGAATGTTGTTAATGGAGATAAAGAAGTTGTAGATGCAATTTTGGAACATAAAGATATATCTGCAGTAAGTTTTGTTGGATCAACACCTATTGCTAAATACATTTATGAAAATGCAGCCAAAAATGAAAAACGTGTTCAAGCTCTTGGTGGAGCTAAAAATCATTGTGTTGTCATGCCAGATTGTGATTTAGATCAAGCTGTAAACGGTCTAATGGGTGCAGCATATGGCTCTGCAGGAGAAAGATGTATGGCTCAATCTGTTGCTGTTGCTGTTGGTAATGTAGGTGACAAACTAGTCGATGAATTATCTAAAAAAGTGGAAGCTTTAAAAATTGGACCAGGCATGGATAAGAATTCTGAAATGGGTCCTTTGGTAACAAAAGAGCATCTTGAAAGAGTAAGAGGTTATGTTGATTTAGGTATTAAAGAAGGAGCAGACCTTGTGGTAGATGGAAGAGATATCAAACTTCAAGGTTATGAAGATGGTTATTATATTGGTGGTTGCTTATTTGATAATGTTAAAAAAGATATGAGAATTTATAAAGAGGAGATATTTGGACCTGTATTATCTGTTGTCAGAGCTAAAGATTTTAACGAAGCATTAAATTTAATTAATGACCATGAGTTTGGTAATGGAACAAGTATTTATACAAGAGATGGAGATGCAGGAAGAACATTTGCAAATCAAATTAAAGTAGGAATGGTTGGAATTAATATCCCTATCCCTGTGCCAGTTGCCTTTCATAGTTTTGGTGGATGGAAGAGATCATTATTTGGAGATCAACATATGCACGGGCCAGAAGGAGTTAGATTTTACACTAAATTAAAAACAATTACTTCAAGATGGCCTTCAGGTGTTAGATCAGATCCTGAATTTATAATGCCAACAATGAAATAGTAAAATGTCAAAAATATCATTAATAGGAGCTGGACAAATAGGTGGAACTTTAGCACATTTAATTGGACTAAAGGAGCTTGTTGATGAAGTAGTATTATTTGATGTAGCAAGTGGAATTGCCAAAGGTAAAGCATTGGATATTGCACAATCTTCATCTGTTGATGGATTTAATGTAAAATTTTCAGGTACTGATAATTATGAAGATATAAAAAATTCAGATGTAATCATTATTACAGCTGGTGTTCCAAGAAAACCAGGAATGAGTAGAGATGATTTATTAGGAATAAATTTAAAAATTATAAAACAGGTTGCTGAAGGTATAAAGCAGCATGCACCAAATGCCTTTGTTATATGTATTACAAATCCATTAGATGTAATGGTTATGGCTTTTCAAAAATTTTCTGGACTATCGCCTGACAAAGTTGTTGGAATGGCCGGAATATTAGACACATCAAGATTTAAACTATTTTTATCTTTAGAGTTAAATGTGCCTGTTAGAGAAATTGAGGCAATGGTAATGGGAGGTCATGGAGATACTATGGTTCCTCTACCAAGATTTACAAAAGTTTCAGGAAAACCTTTATTAGATTTAGTTAAAGAAGGAAAAATTTCAAAAGAAAAATTAGAAAGTATAAATCAAAGAACTAGAGATGGAGGTGCTGAAATTGTTAAATATTTAGAAAAAGGTTCAGCATTTTATGCACCGGCAGCTTCAGGTGTTGAAATGGCAGAAGCATACTTAAAAGATAGCAAAAAAATGCTCCCTTGTGCTGCTCATTTAAATGGACAATACGGAATAAGCAATATTTACGCTGGAGTGCCAGTAATTGTTGGAAAGAACGGTATAGAGAAAATTGAAGAAATTGAGCTAGATGAAAATGAAAAATCTGAGTTTAATAACTCAGTAGATGCTGTAAAAAAATTATGGGAAGCTGCATCCAAAATTGATCCTAGTTTAAATAACTAGTTAATGAATATTCACGAACACCAAGCAAAGAATATACTTAGAAAATATGGAGCTAAAGTTCCGGATGGAGTTTATGCTCTAGATGTATATGAATTATTGGAAAAAGCTAAAAATCTTAAAACTGATAAATATGTGTTGAAAGCACAAATTCATGCTGGAGGCAGAGGTAAAGCTGGTGGAGTTAAAATAGTAAATGATTTAAAAAGTCTTGAAACAGAGGCAAAATCCTTGCTTGGAAAAAAATTAATCACTCATCAGACAGGACCTAGTGGAAGAATTGTTAAAAGATTATATGTCGAAGTTTCATCTAATATTGAAAAAGAATTTTATTTGTCTTGCGTTGTAGATCGTGCAAGCTCAAAGATAGCTTTTATCTCAAGTGATCAAGGGGGTATGGATATAGAAGAAGTCGCAATCAAATCTCCTGAGAAAATTTTAACAACAAAAGTAGATTTAGATAACGAAATATCTGATGAAAATTGTAATAAAATAATAAGTATTTTTAATCTAGATGAAGAAACAAAAGAACAAGGAATTAGTCTAATCAAGTCCATATACAAATTATTTATAGAAACTGATGCTAATTTAATTGAAATTAATCCTTTAATTTTAACAAAAGAAAAAGAGCTGATTTGTTTAGATGCAAAAATGAATTTTGATGGAAATGCTTTATTCAGACATCCAGAGCTAATTGAGTTGAGAGACCTCAATGAAGAAGAAGAAACAGAGATAGAAGCTAGTAAGCATGATTTAGCATATATTAAACTTGATGGAACAATTGGATGCATGGTTAATGGAGCTGGGCTTGCAATGGCAACTATGGACATAATTAAATTATATGGAAAGGAACCAGCAAATTTTTTAGATGTTGGTGGTGGGGCTTCTAAAGAAAAAGTGGCAGCTGCTTTTAAAATAATTTTATCAGATAAAAATGTTAAAGGAATATTGATTAATATTTTTGGGGGAATAATGAGATGTGATGTTCTTGCCCAAGGTGTTGTGGATGCAGCAAAAGAAATAAAAATGAATGTTCCTTTAGTTGTAAGATTGGCCGGAACAAATTTTGAAGAGGGAAAAAAAATACTTGATAATTCAGGTCTTGAGTTAATTTCTGCTTCTGATTTATCTGATGCTGCTAAAAAAATTGTAGAGGCTATTAAATAAATGTCAGTTTTAGTTAATAAAAACACAAAGTTAATTTGCCAAGGTTTTACGGGTAGTCATGGAACCTTTCATTCGGAGCAAGCAATTAAATATGGAACAAATTTAGTCGGAGGAGTTACACCAAAAAAAGGTGGTCAAACTCATCTAGATAGACCAGTATTTAATACAGTAAAGGAAGCAGTCGATAAAACTGGTGCCAACGCAACTATGATTTATGTTCCTGCGAAATTTGCATCTGCAGCAATCATAGAAGCCATTGAAGCTAACTTAGAATTAATTGTTTGTATCACTGAGGGAATACCTGTTCTTGATATGATTAAGGTCAAAAAAAAGTTACTTAATTCAAAATCAAGATTAATCGGTCCCAATTGTCCAGGGATAATCACTCCCGATGAATGCAAGATCGGGATAATGCCAGGAAATATACATAAAAAGGGTTCTGTTGGTATTGTATCAAGATCTGGAACTTTGACCTACGAGGCTGTCGCACAAACTACAGAAAATGATTTGGGGCAATCAACATGTATAGGTATAGGTGGTGATCCAATCAATGGCACAAATTTTATTGATTGCTTAGATTTATTTTTAAAAGACGAGGAAACTAAATCAATTTTAATGATTGGTGAAATAGGTGGATCAGCTGAAGAAGAAGCAGCTGAATTTGTAAAAAATCATGAAATAAAAAAACCCATGGTTGGTTTTATTGCAGGAGTTACAGCACCACCGGGTAGAAGAATGGGACATGCAGGGGCCATAATATCAGGTGGTAAAGGTGGGGCTAAAGATAAGATCAAAAAAATGGAAGATTGTGGCATAGAAGTAGCCACATCACCCTCAGAAATTGGAAAAACATTGTTAAATAAATTGTCCAATTGAAAACAAAATTTAGTATTATAAGAAAATAAAATGAGCTCTCCTAAAAATCTGGAATATAAAAAAACATCGTTTTTAAATAAGGCCAATAGTGCATTTATTGAAGAAATGTATGTAAAATTTATAAATAAAGATCCATCTCTCTCTGAAAGTTGGATTGAATATTTCTCAAGTGTAGATGAGGATATGAAGATATTAGTCGACGAGATAAATGGACCGTCGTGGAAACCTTTTTCAAAAAAAATTAATATTGAGGACGTCGAGAAAACAGCTAAAGAAAACGAAAAAAACAAAGATAACTCTAGCAAGTTTAATTTCCAAGTAATTGCAAATTCAAATAAAAATTCAATAAGTGCTGTAGCCTTGATAAGAGCTTATCGGCTAAGGGGACATCTATTATCAAAATTAGATCCTTTAGAATTGATGAAGTCAGAATATTTAGACGAATTACATCCTGAGTACTATGGTTTTAAAAAAGAAGATTATGACAAAGAAATTTTTCTTAACGGAATAATAAATAAAAAAAGTGCAAATATTAGAGAAATACTCAAGTTTTTAAAAAAAACTTATTGTGGTCCTATAGGTTATGAATATATGCATATTTCAAATCCAACTGAGAGAATGTGGTTTAGAGATAGGGTTGAAAAAGACGAAAATGCACTCAAGTTTACAAAAAATGGAAAGCAAGCGATTTTAAATAAACTAATACAAGCAGAGGGCTTTGAAAAATTTTTAAATACAAAATATGTTGGTACTAAAAGATTTGGTTTAGATGGCGGAGAAAGTCTAATACCTGCTCTTGAGCAAATTATAAAAATTGGAGGACAATCTAAAATAAAAGAAGTTAAAATAGGAATGTCACATAGAGGAAGACTAAATGTTTTAGCAAACGTTTTACAAAAATCTTATAAAAGAATTTTTAATGAATTTGCTGGTGAAATGGATGGATCAGAAGATGGTGCTGGAGATGTCAAATATCATTTAGGAGCCTCATCTGATAGAGAATTTGATGGAAATCCTGTACACGTAAGTTTAACAGATAATCCTTCACACTTAGAGGCGGTTAATCCTGTTGTTCTTGGCCAAACCAGAGCTAAACAATTTTTCCACAAAGACAAACAAAGAAATAAAGTTATACCAATATTAATTCACGGCGATGCTGCATTTGCAGGACAAGGAATAGTAGCAGAGTGCTTTGCAATGTCTGGACTCCCTGGTCATAACACTGGAGGGACAATCCATATTATTGTTAACAACCAAATTGGATTTACAACAAGTCCTAGATTTGCGCGATCTTCCCCTTATCCTTCTGACGTAGGTAAAATGGTTGATGCACCAATCATTCATGTTAATGGAGATGATCCCGAGGCAGTTGTTTACGCAACTAGAATAGCAACTGAGTTTAGATTAAAATTTAATAGAGATGTTGTAATTGATTTAATATGTTACAGAAGATTTGGACATAATGAGGGAGATGAGCCATCTTTCACCCAACCACTTATGTACAAAAAAATTAGATCTCATCCATCTACAATTAAAATTTATGGTGAAAAGCTTGTAAATGAAAGACTTTTTTCGAAACAAGATTTAGATCAACAAATTGTTGATTTTAAAAATTTATTAGATGATCAATTTAAAAATGCAAAAGATTATAAACCTAAAATTAGATGGTTTGAGGGAACTTGGTCGAGATATAAACCCGAAAGAGGTAAAGATAAAAGAGGTTTAACTGGATCAGATTTGAAAATTTTAAATAATATTTCTGACAGAATACACGTTTTTCCAACTGATAAAAATATTCACAAAACCATAACAAAAATTATGGAAAATAGAAAAAAAACTATTGATGAAGGTTCAGGTATTGATTGGGCAACAGCCGAGTCTTTAGCATTTGGTTCATTATTAGTTGAAGGTTACCCAGTAAGGTTAGTAGGTCAGGATTCTGGTAGAGGCACTTTTAGTCAAAGACACTCAGTTTTAAGAAATCAAATTGATAATTCAAGGTACATACCTTTAAACAATATATCTAGCAACCAAAAAAATTTTGAAATTGTAGATAGTTTTTTATCTGAACTTGCAGTTTTAGGATTTGAATATGGATACAGTTTAGTAGAACCGAATACATTGACAATTTGGGAAGCTCAATTTGGTGATTTTGCAAATGGTGCTCAAGTAATTATTGATCAATTTATATCATCTGGTGAAAGAAAGTGGAAAAGAGCCTCAGGACTGGTTATGTTATTACCCCATGGTTATGAAGGACAAGGCCCAGAGCACTCCTCTGCGAGATTAGAAAGATTTTTACAATTATGTGCAAATGATAATTTACAAGTTATGAATTGTACTACACCTGCAAATTATTTTCATGCTTTAAGAAGACAGATGCACCGTGATTTTAGAAAACCTTTAGTCATAATGACGCCTAAGTCACTTTTAAGAAATAAATATTGTGTATCAAATTTGGAAGATTTTAGTAAACAAAATTCTTTCCATAGAGTGCTATGGGATCATGCTAGAGATATTAAGCAAAAAGGGTTTATTAAGTTAAAAGACGACAAAAAAATCAGAAAAGTGATATTATGCTCTGGAAAAATTTACTTTGATCTTCTTGCGGCAAGAGAGAAACTAAAAACCAATGATGTGATTTTGTATAGAATTGAACAACTATATCCCTTCCCTGCAAAAAGTTTGGTTAAAGAGCTAAAACCATTTGCAAAAAATGCAAAATTTTATTGGTGCCAAGAGGAGCCTAAAAATATGGGTGCTTGGTTTGCTGTTAGAGATTATATACAATGGACATTAGAGACTATTAAGGCTAAAAACAGTGCAATTTCTTACATTGGAAGAAGTCCAGATGCTACACCTGCTACAGGTTATGCAAGAAGACATAATTCTGAACAACAAGAAATTATAAATAAAGTATTTGAATAAATGAGTGAAAAAATATTAGTTCCAGTTTTGGGAGAAAGTATTACAGAGGCTACGGTCACGAAATGGTTAAAGAAAAAGGGTGATAACGTAGTTGCTGATGAAGCTGTAGTAGAATTGGAAACTGACAAAGTAAACTTAGAAGTTCCTGCACCTGCGAGTGGTGTTATATCAGAGATCAACTCAAAAGATGGTGATACTGTTGAAGTTGGAACTGTATTAGGAATGATTTCAGAAGGCAGTGTTCTTAAAGAAGAAAAGGAAGCTGAGCCGGTTAAAGGAAACGTTGAAAAAAATAATGTAATAAATTTAGAAATCGAAAAGAAAAAAGATACAAAAAAAACCCAAGAACCTTTATTGCTTGACGAAGAACCATTGGTATTAACTGATGAAGTTGAAGAAACCAAGCCCATTAAACAAAATAAAACACTTTCTCCTGCTGTAAGAAAAATGGTTGTTGAAAATAAAATTAATTTAGATGAAGTAAAAGGGACAGGTAAAGATGGAAGAATTTTAAAAGGTGATTTAATAAGTTTAATGGGAGCTAACCCTCAACCTAATGAAAGAAAAATTCAATATGGTGAAGAAGAACGAATCAAAATGTCAAGACTAAGACAAACGATTGCTAAACGTTTAAAAGAGGCTCAAAACAATGCTGCTATGCTCACAACATTTAATGAGGTTGATATGTCAAATATAATCTCAATGAGAAAAGATAACCAGGAAGATTTCCAAAATAGTTACGGAATTAAACTTGGCTTCATGTCTTTTTTTGTGAAAGCTTGTATAGTAGGATTAAAATTATTTCCTGCAATAAATGCTGAAGTTGAAAATGATGAAATGGTTTACAAAAATTATTATAATGTGAGCTTTGCAGTCGGAACTGAAAAAGGATTAGTAGTTCCCGTATTAAAAAATGCCGATGAAATGTCTTTTGCGGACATTGAAAAAAACATAAAAGATCTGTCAGACAAAGCAAAAAATGGTAGTCTTACTATAGAGGATCTTCAAGGTGGAACATTTACAATTAGCAATGGAGGTGTGTATGGATCAATGTTATCTACTCCTATTTTAAACCCTCCGCAATCAGCAGTTCTTGGAATGCATAATATCGTTGAAAGACCTGTTGTTCTTGATGGTGAGATAAAGGCTAGACCTGTAATGTTTTTAGCATTGTCTTATGATCATAGAATAATTGATGGAAAAGAATCTGTAAGTTTTTTAAAAACTGTTAAAGAAAACTTAGAAGATCCAAGAAGGTTATTTTTAAATTTATAATATGTCAGAAAAATTTGATGTTACAGTAATCGGTGGTGGCCCTGGTGGATATGTTTGTGCAATTAGATTGTCTCAACTTGGACTTAAAACAGCATGCATAGAGTCTAGAGGATCTTTAGGGGGGACATGTTTAAATATTGGATGTATCCCATCAAAAAGTTTGCTTAATTTATCTGAAAAATTTCACAGTGCTAAAAATTTTGAAAAGATTGGAATCGAGACTGGAGAAATAAAACTCAACTTAGATAAAATGATGAAAAATAAGGATAAAGCCGTAACAGTTTTGACTAAAGGAGTTGAATTTTTATTCAAAAAAAACAAAGTCACTTATTTTAAAGGCAAAGGTTCATTGGAGAATGAAAAATCAATAAAAATTGAAGGTTCTGAAGGCACTAAAATAATTCAAACTGATAAAACAATAATCAGTACGGGATCTGAGCCAGTTTCATTGCCTGGAGTAGACTTTGATGAAGAGAGAATTCTTTCTTCAACTGGAGCCCTATCTATTCCCAAACTCCCCAATAAAATGATTGTTGTTGGTGGTGGATATATAGGATTGGAAATGGGATCTGTTTGGTCAAGACTTGGCACTGAAGTCACAGTCGTTGAATTTTTAGATCACATCACGCCTGGAATGGATCGAGATATTTCAAATGAATTTATGAAAATATTAAAGAAGCAAGGTATAAAATTTAACCTTAATACTAAAGTTGATAAAATAACTAAAAACTCTAATGGCGTGACAGTTGAGACTTCACAAAATGATGGCCAAAAAGTTAAGCATGATGTTGATGTCGTTTTAATTTCTGTAGGTAGAAGACCTTATACTAAAAACTTAAATTTAGACAAAGTTGGTGTAAAGTTAGATGAAAAAGGAAGAGTTAAAGTAAATAAAAATTTTGAAACAAATGTTAAAAATATTTATGCAATAGGTGACGTTATTGATGGCCCAATGTTAGCTCACAAAGCTGAAGAGGAAGGAATTGCAGTTGCAGAATTAATTGCAGGCCAATCAGGTCATGTTAATTATGATATTATTCCTGGAGTTGTTTATACGTCCCCTGAGGTTGCTTATGTTGGCAAAAGCGAGGAGCAATTAAAAAAAGAAAACATAGATTATAAAATTGGTAAATTTCCTTTTATGGCAAATTCAAGAGCCAAAGCAATTGATGAGCCAGATGGTTTTGTAAAAATTTTGGCAGACCAATCTACTGATAAAGTGCTTGGTGTGCATATTATTGGTCCTCATGCAGGAGAAATGATAGCTGAGATGGCTGTCGCAATGGAATTTGGAGCTAGTTCCGAAGATATTGCAAGAACATGTCACGCACACCCAACATTTTCAGAAGCTATAAAAGAAGCAGCATTATCAGTAGATAAAAGACAAATTCACTCTTAATAATTATTTTTCTACATTCAATAAAGCAAATCTTTTAAATTTTTCTTCAAGTTTTATTTTGTTATTATTTGTAAAGTCTTTTATTGCTTTTTCAACACTTTCAATTTTTGTAATACCTGCAAAATCATCACAAACAATTTTAGAATTATTTTTCATGTTGTCATAAAGTTTCTGTAAATCACTTAAAACCGTATCGTAACTATGTCCTCCATCTAAAAATACGAAATCAATTTCACTTAAAGGAACTTTTTCTAAAGTCACCCTTGTGTCTCCTTCTATTAGCTCAATATTTTGTGAAAATTTCTTTAAAAAATTTTGAACAGATATCTTTGAATTTAAATTTTCTTTTTTTATGAAATTATAATAGATAGTTTTAAGTGGATTCGAAAACTTTTGATTTTCAAGAAATTTAGGTTCGATCTCATCTACACTTGATGTTTTAGTAGATCCAAATAAATCTAATCCGTAATATCTAAAATCACTGCCAAAATTTGTCTTTAATAATTCACATATATTTCTTGATGTAACACCACAAAAAACACCAATTTCTAATACATTTTTTGGCTTATATTCCTCAACTAAACTCAAAAAATTATCCCCATAAGGTTTTTTTAAACCTGATTTTCTCCAGTAATAATTATATTTCATTTGATCTATTTATATATTTTTAAGATATAAAAAAACTAAAATTAAATATTTATGAAATATCCAGTTTTGTTGCCAAATATATTTGATTATCCTTTTACATATGAAAGTAATATTAAATTAAAAGCAGGAGATTATGTAAAAGTTCCATTTGGTAAGAAAAATATTATTGGTGTAATTTGGGATTTTTTTGAAGAAAAGAATAAGAAGGAATTTAAATTAAAATCTATAATTGAAAAAATTGAAATTGAACCACTAAGTAAAAAGACAATGAATTTTCTAAAGTGGTTTTCTAATTACAATCTTGTGCCCCTAGGAATGTGTTTAAAACTACATTTGATTAATGACGAAAATTTAAAAATAAAAAATGACGGCGATCTATTAAAATATGCTCTATCAAGCGAAAAAGAAAGTTATCAACTTTCTGAAGAGCAAGATAAGGCCTATAAAGAGTTATCTAAAAATCATAGCAGTTTTAGAGTTCATTTACTTCAAGGTACAACCGGTTCAGGAAAAACAATAGTTTATTTTAAAGCTATTGAAAAAATTATAAATATAGGATTGCAAGCTCTAATTTTATTACCAGAAATAGGACTAACAAATGAATTTGAAAAAAAATTTAAATCTTATTTTGGATTTGAAGCTGCAGTTTGGCATTCAAAAGTCAGCCCAAAAAAAAGAAAAATTATATGGAATGGATTATCAGCAGGAAAAATTAAAGTAGTAATCGGAGCAAGATCATCCTTATTTCTGCCATTCAAAAAATTAGGTTTGATAACTGTGGATGAAGAGCACGATCAATCTTATAAACAAGATGAAGGAATTATCTATAATGCTAGAGATATGGCAATATCAAGAGCTAAACACGAAAATATTCCAATAAATTTAGTAACTGCAGTTCCATCAATCGAAACATATGAAAATATTAAAACTAAAAAATATAATTACTCAAGATTGCTTAATCGATATAAAGGTGCAAATTTACCCAAACACCATGTTATCGATCTTTATCAAAATCAACTAGCGACCAAAAGTTCTATATCTCTTAAAACTCTTGAAAAAGTAAAAGAACATTTAAATAAAAAAGATCAAGTTCTCTTTTTCATAAATAGAAGAGGTTTTGCACCCTATGTTTTATGTAAAAAATGTTTAAATGTTTTTACATGTCCAAGGTGTTCTATAAATTTAGTATTTCACAAAAATAAAAAAATTCTTTTGTGTCATTACTGTGGATATAATTCAAAATTAAATAGAGATTGTAAAAAAGGAAATGTTTGTGAGTTTGTGTTTAGTGGACCTGGTGTAGAAAAAATTGCAGAGGAAGTTAAAAACCTCTTTCCTAATAAAAAAATAATAATTTTTTCTAGCGATACAATGAACAAAGCATCTGGCAAAGATAAATTGAATAAAATTATATCTGGAGAAATAGATATTCTCGTAGGCACTCAATTAATATCAAAAGGATTTCACTTTCCAAAATTGAATTGTATTGTTGTATTAGACATTGATTTAACTTCTCAAGGACATGATCTTAGGAGCACTGAAAAAAATTTACAACTTTACCATCAGTTATCGGGAAGAGCAGGTAGAACTGGAAAACCAGCTAATATTTATTTCCAAACATACAACTTAAAACCAGAAGTTATAAATCAAATTACAAATGAAGATCCTTTTAAATTTTTAGAAAATGAATTAAATTTAAGAAAGAGGAATAATTTACCACCCTACGAAAGATTTATTGCTTTAATTTTATCTTCATCAAATGAAAAAAAACTTGATATAGATGCTGTAAAACTTAAAAATATTTTATCAAAATCTATAGATGCAAAAATTTTAGGACCCGTAAACGCTCCAATATATAGAATTAATCAAAAATTCAGAAATAGACTATTAATAAGGGCAAAAAAAACATCTAGTGTTCAGAAAAAATTAAAAGATGTATTGAAAGATTTTCAACTCTCCAAAGGAATGAAACTTTCAGTTGATGTTGACCCTATCAGCTTCAATTAGCCCATTAAATCTTACCATTTTTCACAATCTGAGCCTTGAAGACTGATAATTCGTATGTTATCTAAGCGAAATTTTAAACATCTTCACAATTGAGAGTATAAATTGAGCGAAAATAAAATATCAATAACTTCTAACAACAGTTATGCTCAAGCATTATTTGAGCTGGCTAACGAAGATAAATCTCTGGCAAAAATAGAGGAACAAGTCGTTGCAATAAGTAAGCTCATAAATGAAAGTGAAGAATTTAGATATTTAATCAAAAACCCCACGACAAGCATTGAGGATTTAACTAGAGTTATTGAAACAATTTCTGAAAAAAACAATTTTGATAATCTTTTAAAAAGATTTCTAGTTTTTTTAATTCAAAAAAGAAGATTTTTTTATTTAGAAAAAGTCTTAAGTGACTTTATAGAGGTATGTTCGAAAGCTAGAGGCGAAATAAAAGCTGAGCTTTTTTCAGCTAAAGAACTTAATGAAACAGATATTTCTAAAATTAAAGAAGAGCTATCTCAAAACTTTGGAGCAAAGATACAGTTAAATTATAAATTTGATCCAAGTTTAATTGGTGGCTTAGTATTAAAAGTGGGAAGTACAATGGTAGATAATTCTATTAAAAATAAACTGCAACAAATTCAAAAACAAATGATAGAGGCATAAATGGAAATAAATCCTTCAGAAGTAACAAAAATATTAAAAGAGCAGATAAAAAAACTTGGCGATAGAGCTGAAGTTTCAGAGGTCGGGCAAGTATTGTCTGTTGGAGATGGAATTGCAAGAATTTATGGCCTGGATAATGTTCAAGCAGGAGAAATGGTTGAGTTTTCCGATGGCTCTAAAGGAATGGCATTAAACTTAGAGAGTGACAACGTTGGTGTTGTTATATTTGGTGATGATAGAGAAATTAAAGAGGGAGATACTGTAAAAAGAACTGGTGCGATTGTTGATGTACCAGTTGGAAAACAACTTTTAGGAAGAGTTGTTGATGGATTAGGAAATCCAATTGATGGAAAAGGAGCTTTAGATAAAAGTTTAGAAAGAAAAAGAGTTGAAGTTAAAGCTCCAGGAATTATTCCACGACAATCAGTTGGAGAACCAATGCAAACAGGTTTAAAAGCAATTGATAGCTTAATTCCCGTTGGAAGAGGGCAAAGGGAACTTATAATTGGAGATCGTCAAACAGGTAAAACCGCAGTAGCTATCGATACAATTATAAATCAAAAGAAAATTAATGAGTCAGACGATGAAAGTAAAAAACTTTATTGTATATATGTTGCAATTGGACAAAAAAGATCAACAGTTGCTCAGATTGTAAAAACTTTAGAGGATGCTGGTGCAATGGAATATACGACTATAGTATCCGCAACAGCCTCAGACTCTGCGCCTCTTCAGTTTTTAGCTCCTTACACAGGATGTACTATGGGAGAATATTTTAGAGATAATGGAATGCATGCTTTAATTATTTACGATGATTTATCTAAGCAAGCAGTTGCATATAGACAAATGTCATTATTATTAAGAAGACCACCGGGGCGTGAAGCATACCCTGGGGATGTGTTCTATTTACATAGTAGATTATTAGAGAGAGCTGCTAAATTAAGTGATGAAAATGGCGGAGGTTCTTTAACTGCGCTACCAATTATTGAAACACAAGCAGGTGATGTTTCTGCATATATTCCAACAAATGTAATATCTATTACAGATGGGCAAATATTTTTAGAAACTGAACTATTCAATCAAGGAATAAGACCAGCAGTAAACGTTGGATTATCCGTATCTAGAGTAGGATCAGCTGCACAAACTAAAGCTATGAAATCTGTAGCTGGATCAATTAAATTAGAGTTAGCTCAATACAGAGAAATGGCAGCTTTTGCTCAATTTGGATCTGATTTAGATGCATCTACACAAAAACTTTTAAATAGAGGTTCGAAGTTAACTGAACTTTTAAAACAAGGACAATATTCTCCCATGACAGTTGCAGAACAAGTTATATCAATTTTCTGTGGTGTAAAAGGTTATTTGGATGATATTGAACTTAAAGATGTAGCCGACTTTGAAAATAAAGTTCTACAAAAGTGTAAATCTGATAAGCCTGAGATTATGGAGTCTATTGCCAAAACTGGGAAGATTGAGGAAGACATTGAAAAACAATTAGTAGAATTAATTAAAGGAATTAAATAATTATAAATGCCAAGTTTAGACGATCTCAGAAAAAGAATTACGAGTGTTAAATCAACTCAGAAAATAACAAAAGCTATGAAAATGGTAGCTGCAGCTAAGTTGAGAAAAGCACAAGAGAATGCTGAAAAAGGCAGACCTTATTCAGAAAAAATGAACAATGTAATTTTAAATCTTTCAAAAAGTATAACAGATAAAGAAAATGCTCCCAAATTACTGGTTGGGACAGGTGAAGAGAAAGTTCATCTATGTATTGTTCTTACTGCCGATAGAGGCTTATGCGGAGGTTTTAATACTAACATTATTAAAAAAGCAAAAAGTTATTTCGAAAAAATAATATCTGAAAATAAAACTTTAAAAATTATTACTGTTGGATCTAAAGGATATGATCAACTAAAAAGACAGTATAAAAGTTATATTGTTGAGAACATTTCTTTCAAAGAGTCAAAAAATATAAATTACTTTGATGCAGATAAAGTAGGAAAAATTATAATTGAAAAATTTGAAAAAAATGAATTTGATGTTTGCGCAATATTTTACAATAAATTTAAAAATGTAATCACACAAATTCCACAAGAACAACAAATAGTTCCACTTAATGAAGATAAAGATGTTTCTGGTAATGATAATGACTATGAGTTCGAACCAGATGAAGATGAGATTTTAAGTAATTTATTGCCGAAAAATATTTCAACGCAAATATTTAAAGCAATGTTAGAGAATTCTGCCAGTGAGCAAGGTTCGAGGATGACAGCAATGGATAATGCAACCAGAAACGCAGGCGAATTGGTTGATAGGCTTACAATTGAGTATAATAGAAGCCGTCAAGCAGCAATAACAAAAGAGTTAATTGAAATTATATCAGGAGCAGAAAGTTTATAATTATGAGCAAAAAAGGAAACATAACGCAAGTAATTGGTGCAGTCGTTGACGTAAAATTTGATGGAGAACTGCCAGAAATATTAACAGCCTTAGAGTGTGATAATGGAGGTAATAGATTAGTTTTAGAAGTTGCGCAGCACCTTGGAGAGTCAAGTGTTAGAACCATTGCTATGGATAGTACAGAGGGACTCAAAAGGGGTGATGAAGTAAAAGATACAGGCGCTCCAATTCAAGTTCCAGTAGGTCCAGAAACATTAGGACGAATTGTAAACGTTATAGGTGAACCAATCGATGAGAAAGGACAAATTTCTACTAAAGAAAATTGGCCTATACACCGACAAGCTCCTTCTTTTAATGATCAGTCTACAGAAACAGAAATTTTAGTAACTGGAATAAAGGTAATCGACTTATTAGCACCTTATGCCAAAGGTGGAAAAATTGGATTGTTCGGTGGAGCAGGAGTTGGAAAAACTGTAATTATAATGGAACTTATAAATAATATAGCTAAGGCCCACGGTGGATTTTCAGTATTCGCTGGAGTGGGAGAGAGAACTAGAGAAGGGAACGATTTATATCACGAAATGATCGAGTCAGGAGTGATCAAGCCAGAGGGAACTGGATCTAAAGCAGCATTAGTTTATGGACAAATGAATGAGCCTCCTGGAGCTAGAGCTAGAGTAGCTTTAACTGGTCTTACCGTGGCAGAGTATTTCAGGGATCAAGAGGGTCAAGATGTTTTGTTCTTTGTTGATAACATTTTTAGATTTACTCAGGCAGGTTCAGAAGTATCAGCTCTTCTAGGAAGAATTCCTTCAGCGGTTGGTTATCAGCCTACTCTTGCAACAGATATGGGAAACCTGCAAGAAAGAATTACAACAACTAATAAAGGATCAATTACATCTGTTCAGGCAATTTATGTACCTGCAGATGATTTAACAGATCCAGCTCCAGCAACTTCTTTTTCACACTTAGACGCAACGACTGTACTATCAAGACAAATTGCTGAATTAGGTATTTACCCAGCTGTTGACCCTTTGGATTCTACTTCTAGAATTTTAGATCCAAGAGTTGTTGGTGATGAACACTATCGAGTGGCAAGATCTGTTCAGAAAATTTTACAAACATACAAATCCTTGCAAGATATTATTGCAATTCTAGGAATGGATGAGCTATCAGAGGATGATAAACTAACCGTTGCTAGAGCTAGAAAAATTCAAAGATTTTTATCACAACCTTTCTTTGTGGCTGAAGTATTTACAGGATCTCCAGGTAAACTTGTAGACTTAGAGTCAACAATTAAAGGGTTTGACGCAATATGCAAAGGAGAATATGACCATCTTCCTGAAGCTGCTTTTTATATGGTTGGCACAATAGAAGAAGCAATAGAAAAAGCTGAAAAAATGGCAAAAGATGCAGCTGCTTAATGAGTAATCTCTTTAATATAGATATTGTTAATCCAGAACAATCTTTTCTTTCCAAAGATAATGTATTTGAGGTTGTAATACCTGCTGTAGAAGGAGAGATTGGTATTCTTAAAGACCATATTCCAATTATCTCTTTTTTAAAACCAGGTATAATCAGAGTATTCTCTGAGTCTGAAGAACAAAGTTTCTATGTTGAAGATGGTATTGTCGAATTTAAAGACAATACATTATCTGTATTAACTAGTTCAATTTTTGATTTAAAAGATGCTGATAAAAATTTTGTATCTGAGTCGATAAGCAGTGCTGAAGCAGAATTATCAAAAGATAATATTGATGATCAAAAAAGATTTCTTTTAAACCACAAAGTCGAAGTTCTAAAATCTATAAGTATTAATTAACCACTTTTTCTAGTTCTTTTTGAATTTCTTGGTAAACATGAAGTTTGAAATCTACAACTTTAGTTGTTAAATCTTTAATATCTATCCATTTCCAATCTAAAAATTCAGGATGTTTAGTTTTAATGTTAATCTCATTTTCCTCTCCATTAAACTTTACAATAAACCACTTTTGCTTTTGGCCTTTATATTTTCCTTTCCAAATAATTCCTAAAAGGCGATCAGGAAGATCGTAAGTTGTGTATTTGCTTATCTCTTTAACTAGTTCTACTGACTTTATGCTTGTTTCTTCTTTAAGTTCCCTCAACGCTGCATCAAAATAATTTTCACCTTCATCAATACCGCCCTGAGGCATCTGCCAAAAATCAGCAGGATTATCAATTCTTTTTGCAACAAATATCTTATTTTCTTTATTTAGGACTGCGATACCAACACCATTTCTTAATGGAAGTTTTTGAAATTTTTCTTTCATTCTTAACCATTTAATAATTTAAGAGCAAATTCCAACTGGTTATCAGTATCTGTATTTATTCTAAATTCATCTGAGCCTTCAGCAATAACTATATCTGGATTTACACCTACTCTTGAAATTGATTTACCCGATGGGAGATAGTATTTAGAAACAGTAAGTCTTATGGCACCTTCATTTTCTAATGGAATAATTGATTGGACTGACCCTTTTCCATATGTACTCTCTCCTACTAATATAGCTCTTTTGTGATCTTGTAGTGCTCCTGCAACAATTTCAGATGCTGATGCAGACCCATAATTAATTAAAATAACCATCGTTTCTCCATCAATAATGTCTCCTTTTTTTGCAAACCATTTTCTATTTTCATACTTCCTTTTACTTTTTGTAGAAACTATTTCTCCATTTTCTAAAAAATAATCTGAAATTTTTATTGCTTGAGATAACAATCCACCAGGATTATTTCTTAAATCTAATATGTAATTTTTAATTTTCTTATTTTTCTTAAATTCTTTGATTTTATTTTTTATTTGTTTACTACTATTCTCATTGAATGATGTTAATCTTATATAAGCTGTTTGATCATTTTTAATTTCTGACTTTACAGATGCAACTTGTATAATTTCTCTTGTAATTGTAAATATAAGTGCTTTTCTTTCTCCCCTTCTTCTAACAGTAATCTCTATATCAGATCCAACTGGGCCTCTCATTAATTCTACAGCTTCAGAAAGAGTTTTTCCTTGAACTTGAACATCATCAATTTTAACGATGTAATCTCCGGCTTTGACACCAACCTCCTCAGCTGGTGAGTTATCAATTGGAGAAATTACTTTTACGACACCAGCCTCCATACTGACTTCAATGCCCAATCCTCCAAATTCTCCACTAGTCTCAGTTTGCATATTTTTAAACGAGTCCGGAGACATATATGCTGAATAAGGATCCAAAGATTGTAAAACGCCGTTTATAGCAGCATCCATTGCTTCACTTTGGTTTACTTCATCAACATATTCTTTATTAATTTTATCTAAGACTTCGCTGAATAAATCAATTTTTTTGTAAATATCGTTTTCATTACTCAAAATTGGATTTGTAAATATGAAAAAAAATAATGAAGCTATACAGTATACTTTTTTCATATGATCAGTTTTTCTTTAGGAATTAATTCTGACCACATTTTTTCTAATTCGTAAAATTTTCTTTTTTCAGGATTAAAAATATGAACTATTAAGTCTATTCCATCTACAAGCTTCCAATCATTGCTATCTTTTCCTTCAATTTTACAATTATTCACACCATTAATTTTTAATTTTTCAAAAACTTGTTCAGATAAAGCTTGAATATGTCTTGATGATGTACCACTAGCTATAATCATGAAGTCCGCAACTGATGACTTTCCTTCGAGATCTATTGAAACTATGTCTAAGGCTTTATTAATATCAAGCGTTTTGATTATTTCATCTTTAAGAGCTGATATTTTTTCCATTAATTAAATTAAGAGTATCAAATTTTTCTTAATTGAGAAGATGAAATATTGACTTTATTAAACTTTATAAATTCAACTGCTTTTTTATTATATTTCTTAAATGATTTAGATCTAAAAGCCTTTGATTTGTATCCATTTCGATCAAATACCAATATTTTGCACATTTTAGTTATTGAATTGTACCCTTTCCATTTATGAAAATTTATTAGGTTATCTGCCCCCATTAAAAAAAATATTTCTGAATGTTTAAATTTTTTTTTTAAATATTTAATTAAATCTACCGTACGATTAGATTTTATTATTTCTTCAAAACATTTAACTTTTATAAATTTATTATTTTTATTAATTTTTTTTGCATAAGCTGTTCTTTTATATAGATCATTTGGATTATTTTTTTTAAATGGATTTTGTTTTGTTATAGCCCATATAACTTGGTTCAAATTATAATTTTTTTTTGCTAATTTAGAAATTCTTACATGACCAAAATGTGCTGGATCAAACGATCCACCGAGTATACCAATCTTTTTATTTTCTAATTTGCCCTGAACCATAAACTTCATATTTATAACTTACTAACTGATTTAGACCGACAGGACCTCTTGGTGGCAAGGTGTTTGTTGAAATTCCAACCTCTCCACCAAAACCAAATTCTCCTCCGTCAGCAAATTGTGTTGATGAATTTTGAATAGCAATAGAGCTTTTTACATTCTTAATAAAGAATTTTGCTGTATTTTTGTTTTTGGTTACTATTGCATCTGTATGCATAGTTCCATATTTGTTGATATGGGCAACTGCTTCTTTGACATTATTCACTAATTTAACTGAAATAATCGGTGAAAGATGTTCTTTTGACCAAGTATTATTATTTGCAGGATATGTTTTGCCTTTAAATAATTTACTTATTTTTTTATCAGCTAAAATTTTACAACCGCTTTTAGATAGTGAATTTAAAATTAAATTCACTGATTTCGATTTACTTTTATGTATTAAGAGAGTTTCAGTTGCACCACATATACTAGTATTTCTCAACTTAGCATTTAATACTATTTTGTTTGCCATATTATCTTCTGCCTCTTTATCAATATATGTATGACAAATTCCTTCCAAATGACCAATAACTGGAACCTTTGAAAGTTGTTTAACTTTTTTTACTAAATTTTTTCCACCTCGTGGTATTACAACATCAATGGAGTTTTCCATTTTTGATAATAAATAATCGACAAGTTTTCTGCTCTTGTTATTTATAAACTGGACATAATTTTCGTTTACTTTATTTTTTTTTAGAGCTTTCCTAAATAAATTTACTAAAATTTTATTACTATTGTAGGCTTCGGAACCACCTCTTAATATAACAGCATTTCCAGATTTAAAACATAGTGCCGATACATCCGAAGTAACATTGGGTCTACTTTCAAATATTACACCTATAACTCCTATTGGTATTGTAACTCTTCTAATTTGAAGTCCATTTGGCCTTTTCCATTTGGAAGTTACTTGATCTATAGGATCTTTAAAAGAAGTAATAGTTTTAACAGAGTCAACTATACTTTTTAATTTATTATTACTAAGAGTGAGTCTTTGAATTAAGTTTTCTTTTAATTTTTTTCCTCTTGCATAAAAAATATCTTTCTTATTTTCGCTAATAATTTTATTCTTATTAATCTCAATTAATTTTACAAAATCTTTTAAAACTTTATTCTTTTTTTTTGGACTAATACTTGAATTCAAAGCTTTTCTAGAATTCAATCCAATTTTTTTAAGTAGTTTACTCATTAAATTTTAACCATATCATCTTTATGTATAACTTCAGACTTTGTAACATAGCCTAAAAGATTACTAATTTTGTTAGAATGTTCTCCTTTTATTTTGGATATCTCATCTGATGTAAAACTGCTCAACCCTCTAGCAAATTCTTTGTTATTTTTATCTAAAATTCTAACATGATCACCTTTAACAAATTTTCCTGAAACTTTTCTAATACCTGCAGCTAATAAACTTTTTCCATTTTTTAAAGCATTTAAAGCACCATCATCTATAATAATTTCTCCTTTTGGAGATATAGAGCTAATTATCCATTTTTTTCTAGCATCTAATTTAGATACTTTTGGCAAAAACCATGTCCCAGAATTATTTTCTAGTATATTTTTAATTGGTCTTTTAATTAAACCATTTGCAATAGCCATATAGCAACCCGAGACTTGACATACTTTTGCAGCATCAATTTTCGTTTTCATTCCACCAGTACCATACTCACTTGTGCTTTTACTTGAAAAATTTTCAATTTTAGAATCAATATTTTTTATTTCTTTAATCAATTTAGCATTTTTATGAATTTTTGGGTTTTTAGAATACAATCCATCAACATCAGACAATAATATTAAGCAATCTGCGCCTGATATTTGTGCAACTCTTGATGCTAATCTGTCATTATCTCCGTATTTAATTTCAGAAGTTGCAATACTATCATTTTCATTAACAACAGGTACAAAATTAAGCTCAAATAAGTTTTCGAAAGTTCTTTTAGCATTTATAGCTCTTCTTCTTTGTTCAGTATCTTCTAAAGTAATTAGAATTTGAGAAATATTTATTTTATTTGAGCTAAATGTCTTTTTAAAAAGATTCATTAATTCTATTTGTCCAATTGATGCAACAGCTTGACTTTTATCAAGCTTTAAACTTTTTTTATTTAATTGTAATTTTTTACACCCTAAAGCAATTGCTCCAGAACTCACTATAACAACGTTCTTTTTAAGTTTTTGTAACTCTTTAATATCTTTAGCAAATTCCAAAAGCCATTTTTCTCTAATAATTTTATTGTCATTTATTAATAAAGATGAACCTATTTTTATTGCTACAGTTTTGGAGTCCTTAAGATACATAGTTTACCAACTTTGACTTTATATCTGATACTGATTTTTTATCCATTGTTGACATTAAAAAGATATTTTTTTTTAATTTATTCTTGAGTTTTTTTATCTTCTCTTTTTTTTCCTCTTCATCAATTAAGTCAGTTTTATTTAAAACTACTATTTCTTTTTTTTTAACTAAATCTTTACTGTATTTTGATAATTCTTTTCTGACTTGATTGTAAGAAATAAATAAATCATCTTCAGTTATATCTATTAAATGCAGCAAAGTTTTGCACCTTTCTATATGTTTTAAAAACTTTATTCCAAGACCAGTTCCGGTATGAGCACCCTCAATTAAGCCTGGTATATCTGCTAAAGTAACTTCTTTGTCATCATAACTAGCAACACCAAGATTTGGATTAATTGTAGTAAATTTATAGTTTGCTATTTTTGGATTTGCACTCGTCATTGATGCAAGCAAGCTGGATTTCCCAGCATTGGGTAATCCTATGATACCGATATCAGCAATTGTTTTTAGTTGAAGCCAAATCCAAAATTCCTCTCCATGACCCCCTTTTGTAAATTTCTTTGGGGCTCTATTGGTTGAGGACTTAAATCTTGTATTTCCAAATCCTCCTTTACCTCCGCTTGCTACTAAAAATTCCTCTTTCTGACTTTTAAAATCATAAATAAGTGTTTTATTATCTTCTTCAAATACTTGTGTTCCTAAAGGTACTTTTAAATATAAATCTTCACCACCTTTCCCAGTTTTGTTTTTTCCGCTGCCATCCTTTCCTCTTTCAGCTTTGAAGTGTTGTTGATACCTGTAATCAATCAAAGTATTAAGATTTCTTTCACTAATAAGAATTACAGATCCTCCTTTCCCTCCATCGCCGCCATCAGGGCCACCAAACTCTACAAATTTTTCCCTACGAAAACTTGGAGATCCTGACCCTCCGTTGCCAGCTTTTACATATATCTTAACTTGATCTAGAAATTTCATATAACAACTATGTGAGTGTTGTATCTATTAATTGGGCTTTACAGAAACGTAAGTTCTATCAGATTTTGATTTTTTAAACTCTACTTTACCTTTAACAACTGAAAATATCGAATGGTCTTTACCCATGCCAACATTTTCTCCAGGAAATATTTTAGTTCCCCTTTGTCTTACAATAATGTTGCCAGGCACAACCATCTCGCCACCATATTTTTTCACACCAAGTCTACGACCTGCACTATCTCTTCCGTTTCTTGACGATCCACCTGCTTTTTTCGTTGCCATAAATTACTTTTTATTTAGCTGCTTCCTTAGTTTCAACTATTTTTTTTGATGGTATTTCTTTTCTTTTTTCAGCTTCAGAAATGACTTTACCATCTTTTGAATAGATCTTACTTATTCTTAACATTGTAAATTTTTGTCTATGACCATTTTTTCTTCTCGAATTTTGCCTTCTTCTTTTTTTAAATATAAGAACTGTTCTATTTTTTCCATTTTTTATTAATTCAGCTTCAACTTTAGCTCCACTAATAGTTGGCTCTCCTAACTCTAAATTTTTATCATCTCCGTAAGCTAGTATTTCATTAAACTCTATTTTTGAATTTTCTTTTGAATCTTCGAGTTTTTCAACTTTAAGAATCTCTCCAGCTTTAACTTTATATTGTTTACCACCTGTTTGAATTACTGCGAATGACATAGTTAACCCTAATTTTATAGGGAGCAATATAGTCCGGGTTGTATTATAGTCAAGTTTAATAACTTAAAAATTATCCTTTAAATCCCGCAATTTTTTGAAATTTTCTAGATCGTTTGACTTAAGAAAAATATTACAATTAAGTTCCTCACCAATCGTCGATGGCATGCTAGTTTTACCTTGTTTAATTTTTTCTTTAATTTTTTTAATTTTGTTAAGTAATTCGTTGTTATTGGAATCTTGTGCTAAACAAAATTCAGAATTCTTTAAAGTATACTCATGTCCACAATAAATTTTTGTATCTTTATCTAAATTTTTTAACACTTGTAATGAGTTATACATTTGCTCATAACTTCCTTCAAAAATTCTTCCACATCCCAAGGAGAATAAAGTATCTCCTGTAAAAATTAATTTATTTTTAAAAAAATGAAAACAGATGTGACCTATTGTATGACCTGGGACATGATATATTTTTGCTTCAAAAATATCTTCTTTCCAAATTTCACCATCATTTAAGCAAATATCAATTTGAGGTATTCTACTTTTATCTCCAATATAACCTACTACTTCTGCATCAAATTTTTTTTTTAATTCCTCATTCCCACCAACATGGTCATTATGATGATGTGTATTTAATATATATTTTAAATTTATTTTATTTCTCTCTAAATAATTTATAATTGGATCTGCTTCACCAGGATCAATAACACAACAATTTCTATTAGCTTCATTAATTAAAATGTAAGAAAAATTATCTTCCAGACACTTAATAATTTCTACTTTCATTTAACTTTCTATTAAAAATATACCTAAGTGAGAGTCAAGATTTTTATAATTTAAATTTGATTTGTTTATTAATGAAATTCGACTTTTTTTTAAAGCAATAGACTTATATATTTTAATATTCTTAGTACTGCAAAAATTATAAAAATCTTTAATTGTGCACATATGTAAATTTGGTGTGTTGTACCACTCATGAGGTAAATTTTCCGTTACAGGCATTGTGCCTTTTATTAATAATTGTAGTCTAACTCTCCAGTAACCAAAATTAGGTATGGTAACAATTACTTTTTTTCCTACTTTAAGTAATTCATTAATTACTAATTCAGGATTTAGAAATGCTTGTAATGTTTGGCTTAAAATAACGTAATCAAAAGACGATTTAGGAAATTGTTTTAAATCGCTTTCAGCATTTCCTTCTATAACAGTTAATCCTTTTGATAAACAATTTTGAACTTTTTCTTTAGAAATTTCTAATCCACGAATATCTTTAGTTTTGTTTTCTTGTAAAAACTTCATTAAGTCTCCATTGCCACAACCAACATCGAGAACTCTAGTATTTTCCTCTATCAAATTAGATATAATATTAAATTCTTCTTTCATTTATAATTTTGTAGGTTGAATTAATATAATCGCCAAGTGTCTTTAGGAAACTTGGAACATCAAGCAAAAAAGAGTCATGTCCCTTATCAGATTCTATTTCAACAAATCCGACATCTGCACCAATAGAATTTAATGCTATAACTATTTCTCTATTCTCCGATGTTGGATACAACCAATCTGATGTAAATGATATTACAAAAAATTTTGTTTTGGTTTTTTTGAATGCATCAGATAAATTTCCTTTGTACTGTTTGGATAAGTCAAAATAATCCATTGCACGAGTTATATATAGATAACTATTAGCATCAAATCTATCAACAAACACAGATCCTTGATATCTAAGATAGCTCTCAATTTGAAAATCTGCCTCAAATCCATATCTTAGGCTATCTCTATCTTGTAATTTTCTTCCAAATTTTTCCTGCAATCCTTTTTCAGAAAGATAAGTAATATGTGCTGCCATTCTTGCTACTGCTAAACCTTTGTCAGGATTTAATTTGTAATTACTATAAAATCCATTTTCCCACTTACTGTCAGCCATAATTGCTTGTCTTCCTAATTCATTAAACGCTATGTTTTGTGCCGAGTGACTAGATGTACAAGCAATCGGTATTGCGAGTTTTGCTTTATCTGGAAAATTGGCAACAAATTGAAGCACTTGCATTCCACCCATTGAACCACCTACTACAGCAAAAAGTTTTTCAATTTCTAAATATTTAATTAGTTCGTATTGAGCATTAACCATGTCGTTTATAGTTATAATGGGAAAATCAGTTCCTATTTGTTTGCCGGTGGACTCATTTATAGTACTAGGTCCATAAGATCCCATGCAGCCTCCAATAACGTTTGCACAAATCACAAAAAATTTATTTGTATCTATTGGCTTATTTTCTCCAACAACATAACTCCACCAACCATCTTTATTAGTTATTGGGTTTTTTCCAGAAACATATTGATCTCCCGTCAAAGCATGAAAAACTAATATCGCATTACTTTTTTCACTGTTTAATTCCCCATATGTCTCATATGCTATTGGAAAGTTATTAATTTCCTTACCACAATCCAATTTAATGGGATTTGATATAATTATTTTTTTTGTATCAATATTCTTATTCATAATAATTGTACTGATTGAATTGTGAGGAAAAAAACATTTTAGCGGTTTTTTTATAGCGCTCGCAATTCAGTATAAATCAGCGCATGCAGCTTTTACTTCAAAGCAATTTATATGTCAAATATTGCTGAATTAATTATTGTTTTATCTAGTTAAAAGACTATTTATAGTGAAATATTTACTATGACATTGCTAAGATTTAAAAACATAAAATTACAGAGTTACAAACCAGGAAAATCCTTATTGGCTGGTAATAAGAAAATTATTAAGTTATCTGCAAATGAGTCTGCCTTAGGAGTTAGTAAAAATGTCGAAAAAATTGTTAAGTCTAAATTTGATATATCAAAATATCCAGATAGTAAATTTTCAGAGCTTACACAAAAAATATCAAAAAAGTATAATTGCGACAAATCCAAGATAATTTGTGGCTCTGGTTCTGACGAAGTAATTCAAATGCTTTGTCAATTGTTTCTTAGAGAAAATGATGAAGTTATTGTTCCTCAGTACAGTTTCCTCATGTATAGGATATACTCCAAAATCGTTGGAGCAAATGTAAAATTAGCTAAAGAAATTAATTTTAAAGTTTCAGTTAAAGAAATTCTTAAAAAGACATCAAAAAAAACAAAAATTGTTTTTATTGCAAATCCAAATAATCCAACAGGCACTTATTTAACAAAAAACGAGCTATTAGACTTAAGGAGAAGATTAAATAAAAATATTTTATTGGTTGTTGATGATGCATATTTTGAATATATGAAGAATAAGGATTATAAATCTGGAATTGAGTTATTTAAAAACTCTAAAAATGTATTTATTTTAAGAACATTTTCAAAAATCTATGGTCTAGCTTCATTAAGGATTGGCTGGGGATACGGTGATAAATCTATAATTAAAGAATTATATAAAATTAAACCACCTTTTAACGTAAACAAATTTGCTCAAATTTGTGCTGTTGAATCACTTAAAGACAATAAATTTGTTAAAAAGTCAGTAATACATAATCTTAAATGGTGCAAAAAAATTAAAAAAGAGATGTTAAAATATAATATTGGTACAAACAAAATATCTGGAAATTTCTTTTTATTAGATTTCAAAAAAGCAAAATTTACTGCAGATACAACTTTAAAAAAATTACAGAAATATGGAATTATACTAAGAGAAATGAATTCATATGGCATAAAAAATTGTCTAAGACTTACAATTGGCAACACAAAAGAAAACCAAATATTCCTTAAAAGAATGAATACTATTTTTAAAAATGTTTAATAATATTCTTATTATTGGTTGTGGATTGATAGGCTCATCAATATTAAAGGCTTCAATACAAAAAAAAATTTCTAAAAATTTTTTTGTATTTGAAAAATCTAAAAAATATAAATCTATTATTAAAAAATTTAACAAAAAAATTAATTTTTTAACAAGATTAGATAAAAATTTGAATAAAATTGATCTTGTGATTTTAAGCACTCCTATGAGTGAATATCCTAAATTTTTTTCGTCATTAAATAAAAATCTCAATCATAATTCAATTATAACTGACGTTGGTTCGACAAAAAAAAACCTTATTTCTTTAAAAAAAAAAAAATTATCAAAAAATCTTGATTGGGTGATGAGCCATCCTATCTCAGGATCCGAAGTTAGTGGCCCCGAATATGGTAATGCTAATTTGTTCAAAAACAAATGGTGCATAATAATAAAAGATAAAAATGTTCTAAAACAAAAAAAAGTAGAGAGATTTTGGAAATCTTTAGGATCTAAAATAATTATTATGAACCCTGATGAACATGATAAAATTTTTTCAGTCACTAGCCATCTACCTCACTTGATTGCTTACAATTTAATAAAAACTGCTCAGGATTTTCAGAAAAAAAAGAATAAAAATTTGATTAAATTTAGTGCAGGTGGATTAAGAGATTTCTCAAGAATTGCTGCATCCAACGAAATAATGTGGAGAGATATATTTTTTGAGAATAAAACTAATATGATTGAAGCAATAAATCTTTTTTTGAAAAATTTAAAAGATTTTAAGAAGAATATAAGCAAGAAAGAAAATTCAAAGATAATAAAAAAATTAATCAATTCGAAAGTAGTAAGAAAACAAATAATTTCTCAAAAGCAAGACATTTCTAAACCTGATTTCGGTCGAGAATAACTTAGATCCTTGTTATTTTTTTTACGTCTAATTTTGCAGTTTTTTTAATTAGTTTTATAGTTTTTTTTATTGGCATTATAATCACTCTTTTTTTTGGACCATAAGCATGAATAAGTTCATTTGTATTGATACATATAGCAACATGTCCTTTCCAAAAAATAATATCACCTTTTTTAAATTTTTTTTTGGACTTTACACCTTTTTTTAATTTAACTTGATCAATCGTATCTCTTGGAAAAAAATTATTATTAAATTTATAAAATATCTGCAATAGAGCAGAACAATCAATTCCTTCGAATGTTTTTCCTCCCCATTTATATTTACAATTTAGAAAACTTTTAAATATCTTTACAAAATCAGAATTTTTTTTTTGGATTGGAAATATGTCTTTTGATCTTAGCCATTTATCTTTTTTATACATAATAAAATTTTGATCCCTTTTTAAAATTTGTATCTTGCTCGTAAATGGTAAAAACTTTTTTGATTTCTCTTTTTTATTACCCAAATAAATTCTAGCTTTTAAAATTCCAACTTTATGAGTTGGATTGAATTTTTTGTAGCTATCAATTTTTTTTATAAAGCCTGAATATTTGTCATATAAAGTCTTTATTTTAAAATAATTATTTTTTTTACTAATTATTTTAAAACTCTCACCGTAGATAAGTTGAGAGCTAATATTAGAGTTCTTCCTTGGCTCCTCTAATATATCGACAATAGGCTTTTTTAAAAAAAAATTATTTTGCACCAATTTTAATTTTATTCCTTATAAACCATAAACAAATTAAAGATGGGATAACCATTAAAGTGGTAATTATAAAAAAGGTTCCCCAGTCTCCATTTAGCCAATCAACTAAAGCACCCGATGAAGAAGCAAGTGTCGTTCTACCTGCAGTTCCAATTGAAGCTAAAAGTGCATACTGAGTAGCGGTATACGTCCTATCAACTAAAAGAGAGATAAAGGCAACGAAAGCAACAGTTGCGAATGCTGCGGATATATCATCAGCAATAACCGCTAAAGCAAACAACCATTCAGATTTTCCTGACCACGCGAGAGCAGCAAATAATAAATTTGTTGCTGCCATAAATCCACCGGCAACAAACATTGTTTTTATTGTGCCAGCTCTCATAGCAAATATTCCACCTAATAATGTAAATACAACTGTAGTTATCCAGCCTAAAGTTTTAGAGTATATCGCTATTTCACCTTTTGAAAATCCAACCTCTTTATAAAAAACTATGGACATTCTTCCAAGAAAGGCTTCTCCAATTTTAAAAAGAAAAACAAAGCCTAGGATACCAACTGCAATTGAGAAACCATTTTTTTTGAAGAAACTAATTATTGGACCTCCTATTGTACCAGTAATATAAGCAATAAATTTTGTTATTACATTATTTGATCCAAGTTTTGATTGTATTATTTCGTCAGTTTCTTTTTGTTTATTTTGCCTATCTGTTGTTACAGGCTCGTGTATGAACATTAAACCTATATTCATCAGTATTACTACAACACCAAGAACTAAAAAAGTAGTTTGCCAGTAATCTTCAATTCCAATGTTTTGAAAAAATTCGGCAGTAAACAATGCTATAACACCACCTAACTTATATCCGGTCCACCAACCAACTACAGCCATAGCAGCACCTGCTGCCATAGATTTTCCTTCATCAGTATTGATTTGCTCAATTCTCAACGCATCAACTGTAATATCTTGTGTAGCTGAAGCAATTGCTATAACTAATCCAACACTAATTAGTAATGCCAAATTTTCTGTAGGGTTAATAAAACTCCAAACAATTAAACTAAATAAAATTATAATTTGCATAAGGACGATCCAGCCTCGCCGATGCCCTAATCTTTTTGTTAAAAATGGAATTTGTATTCTATCAATTATTGGTGCCCACAAATAATTAAAGGCGTACACCCCAAATATTAAACCTGCCCATCCAATAGTTGACCTACTTAAACCTTCTTCTTTTAGCCAAAGGCTTAAACTGCTGGCAATTAAAACCCAAGGAAATCCACTGATTGCACCAAGAAGTAATATTCTTAGCATTCGAATATCCTTGTAAACTAAAATAGATTCCGACCAGGTTTGTTTTTTTTCAAACATTAATATTTTCTCCAAAAAGATGGAATAAATAATACTAGAATTGCAAATAATTCCAACCTTCCAAGTATCATTGCAGCACTGAGAACCCATTTAGAAAAATCAGACAGGCTTGAAAAACTTCCGTTTGGACCAATAATATCACCTAAACCTGGCCCAACATTTGAAATTGATGTGGCAGCTGCTGAAATTGCTGTAATAAAATTTAATCCATCAAGCGACAAAAGCGCAGTCACAACAAAAAATATTAATATGTAAAGGAATATAAAAGAAATAATTGAGTCCATAAATTTTTCATCCACATTATTATTTTGATATTTAATTTTGAAAATTCCTCGAGGATAAATTATTTTTTTCAGCTGGTTTGATATAAATTGATACAAAATTTGAACTCTAAAAATCTTTATTCCACAAGTTGTAGAGCCCGCACACCCCCCAATGAACATTAAAATTATGAAATATACTAATGGAAATTGACCCCAATTACTAAAATTTTCTGTAGCATATCCTGTTCCAGTTAAAATAGAAATTATATTAAAGCTAACAGATAAAAAACTTATCTCAGTTAAGCTTTTATTTATAACAGATAAATAAAAAAACATTAAAAGAACTGAAATAATAACCAATATTATAAAAGTTTTTATTTGTGTGTCTTTTAAAAATATTTTCCTATCTCCAGCCAAGTATTTGATGTAACTAATAAAAGGTATACTTCCAAGAATAATAAATATTATTGCATTAATTTCTATTAACGAGCTGTTAAAATAACCTATAGACTCATTATAATTTGCAAAACCTCCAGTCGCTATTGTTGTCATAGCATGCACGATGCTATCAAAAAAACTCATCCCAAATATAAAATAAAAAAAAGCACAAGTTAAAGTTAATAAGGAATATATAGACAATAATCTCAAAGAAACTTCTTTAGTTTTGGGAAAAATTTTTTCAGAAGTATCATTAGATGAAATATTGAAAAGTTGCATACCCCCTATATTCATTAAAGGCATTAGAGTGATTGCCATTACGATAATTCCAATACCACCAAACCACTGTAACATTCCTCTCCAAAGTAATATCGCTTTAGATGTTTCATTTAGATTCGTGATAATTGTAGATCCTGTTGTTGTAATACCAGACATGCTCTCAAAAAAAGCATCTGTAAAACTTAAATCCGTACTAGAAAAAATTAAAGGTAAAGAACCAAATATAGCAATACTTAACCACGAAAGTGTTGTGAGCAAAAAGGCTTGAGGTAAACTTATTTTTTTATCGTGATCATAATTAGAAATGAAAAATAAAAATCCAAAAACAATAGTAACAATCATTGATCCGATAAATCCTGCATCAATTTGATCAAATATTAATTGAACTAAAATAGGTACAATCATTGAAAGACCTAAAATAATTTGCAAAACCCCTAATGTAAAAAAGACAGTTTTATAATTGGACATTTTGAATGGACATTATTTTATGGTAAATAAATTTCAACTCTATATGAATTATTAAAAAGGCTGATATTAAGGATATTTAAGTAGTTGTGATAGACAAAACAAATTTTGACAAAACAAACGCCTGGCCATTTGTTGAGGCTAAAAAGCTATTAAGAGAGAGAAAATCGAACATAGAAAAAAAAAATAAAATAGTTTTACAAACTGGTTATGGCCCTAGTGGTCTACCTCATATAGGTACATTTGGAGAAGTTGCAAGGACGACAATGATTGTCAACGCTCTTGATCATTTAACAGATATTCCAAAGGAAATTATTACATTTTCTGATGATATGGATGGTCTTAGAAAAGTACCTGAGAATGTTCCAAATCAAGAAAAGCTCAAAAATAATCTTCACAAACCTTTAACGGATGTCCCTGATCCGTTTGAAAAGTTTAGTAGTTTTGGAGAACATAATAATAATATGTTGAAACAATTTCTTGATAATTTTAAATTTAAATATTCATTTAAAAGTTCTACAGAACTCTACAAGTCTGGTTATTTTAATGACACCCTAAAATTAGTTCTAGAAAATTATGAAAAAATTATGGAAATAATTCTTCCAACTTTAGGCAAAGAAAGACAGAAAACCTATTCCCCCTTTTTACCAATATGTCCAGAAACTGGAAAAGTTCTTGAAATACCTGTTTTAGAAATTGATTCTAAATATTCTAAAATCATATTTGACAATAATGGATCAAAATTGGAAAAAAGTATTTTAGACGGGAACTGCAAATTGCAATGGAAAGTTGATTGGGCAATGAGATGGTACGCTTTAGATGTTGATTTTGAAATGTATGGAAAGGATTTAATTGAGAGTGCAATTCTTTCAACTAAGATTATTAAAACATTAGGTAAATCTAACCCATCTGGTTTTGCTTATGAACTTTTTTTGGACGAAAAAGGTGAAAAAATATCTAAATCAAAAGGTAATGGAGTAACTATAGATGAATGGCTGAATTATGCATCTCCTCAAAGTCTATCTCTTTACATGTATCAAAATCCAAAAAGAGCAAAAAAATTGTACAGAGAAGTTGTTCCAAAAGCTGTTGATGAATATCTAGATTTTATAGAAAAAGGAAAAACTCAAAATGATTTACAGAAGTTAATGAATCCAGTTTGGCATGTACATAATGGATCAATGCCAGAGGAAAATACAATTATGACTTTTTCAATGCTTTTAAATTTAGTTGAAACAAGTAATGCGGACAGCAAAAAATTACTTTGGAAATTTGTAAAAAAATACAAGTCAGAAATTAATGAAAATGATCATCCAATTTTTGATAATTTAATTGAATATGCAATAAAATATTTCAATGATGTTATAAAAACAAAAAAAATTTACAAAACTCCAAATGAAAAAGAGAAAGTTGCACTGAAAGCATTAATTAAGTCTTTAGATAATTGTAATGATAAAATGGCTCCTGAAGATATTCAGACAAATATTTTTACCGTAGGAAAAGAAAATGGTTATAAAGAAAATTTAAGAGAATGGTTTAAGCTTATTTATGAGGTTGTATTTGGTGACGAAAATGGACCCAGAATGGGCTTCTTCATTAGTTTTTTTGGAGTAAATGAAACTAAAGAATTGATAAGAAAAAAGGTTGAAAATGTTTAATCTTATAAGGCCTTTTATATTTAAATTTAGCCCTGAAGTTGCACACTCACTAGCAATAAAGGCTTTAAAGTTAAATCAGATACCAGCTATAGATAAAACAACCAGAGTTACTATCCAAACTAAATTTTTAAACAAAACCTTAAATTCTCCTCTTGGTGTTGCTGCTGGATTTGATAAAAATGCAGAAGTTTACAATCCTCTATACAAACTAGGATTTGGTTTTGTTGAGGTAGGTACAATTACACCTAAACCACAAATAGGAAATCCAAAGCCAAGAGTGTTCAGATTGGAGGAAGATGAAGCTTTAATTAATAGACTTGGATTTAATAATATTGGATCAGAAGAAAGTAAAAAAAATATTGAAAATAATTCACCTAATGGATTACTTGGTATTAATATAGGACCTAATAAAGATACTGAAAACAGAGTTGAAGATTATTTAATTTGTTTCAGAAAATTTCATAATTTAGCAGACTATATTACAATTAATATCTCTTCTCCTAACACAGAAAATTTAAGAAACTTTCACAAAAATGAAGAGTTAGATAATCTTTTAAAATGCATAAATGAAGAAAAGAAAAATTTAAATTCAAATGTGCCAATAGCAGTCAAAGTATCTCCTGATGTTGATGAAAAAAGTATTGATGAAATCTCAGAACTTTTTTTAAAATATAATGTTCAAATAGTTATAGTTTCAAATACGACAGATAGAAATAGAGAAAATATATCTAATATAAATAAATTAGAGAAAGGCGGTTTGTCTGGAAAACCACTTGAAAATATCTCTAATGAATTGATTAATAAATTTTTTAAATTAGTTGGAAAAAAAATCTTAATAATTGGAGTTGGAGGCGTTGACTCTGCCGATGGCGTTTTTAATAAAATTCTAAACGGTGCAACTCTTGTGCAATTGTATACAGGTATGGTTTATAAAGGACCAACTATTGCTTCAAAGATTAATAAAGATCTCGACGAAATTGTAAAAAGAGAAGGTTTTAAAAATATTTCTGAAGCTATTGGAACAAAAAATTAATCTTGACTGGTATTCTTTAAGACCATATACATCTTGAAAATTTATGTCTAAAAAATGCGAACTTACTGGCAAAATCCCTCTAAAAGGCCATAATGTTAGTCACGCTAACAATAAAACTAAGAGAAGATTTCTTCCAAATTTAAAGAAAGTAAAATTTAAAAGTGAACTTTTAAAAAAATCTATGAGATTAACAGTTTCAAATGCAGGTGTTAGATCTGTTGATAAAAAAGGTAGCTTTGATAATTTCTTAAAATCTGCAAAATCAAGAGATTTATCGTTAAGATTAAAAAAGCTTAAAAAATCAATAATCGCAAAAACAGCATAATGAATAAAGTTTTCCTTACTCTCTCATTTTTAATGGGATTGGTTGTGCTAGCATCTAATTATTTAGTTCAATTTCCTATAAAATATTACGGTTTAGAGGAAATTTTAACTTACGGTGCTTTTAGTTATCCAATTGCATTTTTAATTACAGATTTAGCCAACAGATCCTTTGGAAAATTAGTAGCCAGAAAAATTGTCTATATAGGCTTCACAATTGGAATTTTGTTTACTTTAATATTTTCAACTAATTTTACTGATCTTATTTCTATAAGAATAGCAATTGGTTCAGGAACAGCTTTTATAATTGCTCAACTTTTAGATGTTCAGATATTTGATCAATTAAGACAAAAAAAGTGGTTTATAGCACCTTTAACATCTTCTTTGATAGGTTCAACTGTTGATACTTTTTTATTTTTCTCAATATCATTCTATGGAACGGGAATTCCTTGGGTAACTTTATCATTAGGAGATCTTGCGGTAAAAATATTTGTAGCCCTTGTAATGTTGATACCTTTTAGATTATTACTCAGCACACTAAAAGCTGCATAACTAAATTTTAGGTTCTTGTTGGGTCATGCAATGTATTGCACCAAATCCCCATATCAATTTGCTACAGTCAACTGTTTCGATTTTTCTATTTCTAAAGTAATTTTTGAAAATTTTAATTGCAATATTGTCTTCTTTTACTTTGAATATTGGAAGAATTATTTTTTTATTACAAATATAAAAATTCATATAACTTGCAGGAACTCTTGTATTCTCAATATAAATCGGTGAAGGCATAGGAACTTTTATAATTTTGAATTTCTTTCCTTTCTCACATTTACTTTCTTTCAATATATTTAAATTCTTATTTAAGTTTTTGTAATTTATATCTTTTTTATTATTTTCAACCGCAGTCATAATCGTATTTCTTGAAACAAATCTTGTTATGTCATCAACATGTCCATGAGTATCATCGCCTGCAATCCCTTTTTTTAGCCATATAAAGTTTTTTATATTTAAGTATTTATTAAACATTTGTTCATAGTCTTTTTTTTTAAAATTTTTATTCCTTTCTTGAATTTTGCTTAACAAACATTCTTCAGTTAATAGAATCGTACCTGAGCCATTTACATCAAACGCCCCTCCTTCCATGATTATTTTTCTAATTCTGCCTTTTTTTTTGATTATTGGGTCAATCTTTTTAAAATTAGCAATTTTACTAATACTATTATTGATTTTATTGTCATTTTTATAATTATTGTACTTTGACCATCCGTTAAAACCAAAATTTAGTATTACTTTTCTTTTTTCAACTTTATTTGTTATAAATATGGGTCCAGAATCTCTTAACCATATTCTATCAGTTTTAATATGGTAGAAGTTGATATTTTTAATTTTATTAAGTTTTATTAATTTTTTTATATTTTTTATATTTTTGCTAACGATTAAGTTAACTTTTTGATTTTTTGAAATTTTTTTTATAATCTTTAAAATTACTTCAGGAATAAATTGATATAATCCAGGCCAATCATTTTTATTATAAGGCCAAGCAATCCAAACTGAATTTTGAGGCTCCCATTCAGCTGGCATTCTAAATCCATTAAAGTTTTCATTCATCTGCAGGATTTTTTAGTATGCCTTTATAAAAATCGATTCTTCTATCCCTTAAAAAAGGCCAATGCTCTCTGGCTGAATCAATTTTTTTATAGTTTATTTCACGAATTAAAATTTCTTCTTTTTTATTCCCAAGTTTTCCAATTATTTGCCCACTAGGATCTATGATCATTGAGTTTCCCCAGAATTCTATTTTCTTCTTACCTTTTTTTTCTGTTCCAACTCTATTTATAGCAACCACATAAGTACCATTTGCGATTGCGTGAGATTTTTGCATTGTTATCCAAGATTCTAGTTGAGATTTTCCAAATTTTTTTTTCTCTTTAGGATGCCATCCAATAGCAGTAGGGTAAAAAATTATTTGTGCACCTTTAAGTGCAGTCAATCTTGCAGCTTCTGGGAACCATTGATCCCAACAAATTAAAGGTCCAATTTTACCAAATTTTGTTTTAACAGATTTAAAACCTAAATCTCCAGGAGTAAAATAAAATTTTTCATAATAACCAGGATCATCTGGTATATGCATTTTTCTATATTTCGATAAAATTTTACCTTTCTCGCTAATAACGATACTAGTATTATGATAAAAGCCATGTGTTTTTTTTTCAAATAATGAAATCATTAATACTATTTGTAAATCTTTGGCTAATTCACAAAATATTTTTGTAGTTCTGCCAGGTATTTTTTCTGCTAGCTTAAAGTTGGAATGACTTTCTGTTTGACAAAAATAATTTGATAAAAATAGTTCTGGTACACAAATTATTTTAGCTTTTTTTGATGCTGCTTTTTTTATATTTTTAATAGCTGAATTTATATTTTTTTGAATATTATCTGAAATTTTACTTTGAATAATTCCAATTTTTACTTTTTTGATCATCAATCAAAATATTTTGGAAAAGTTTTTTCTGTCTCTATTTTTCCACTCTCCAGTATGATAGGCGTCACTTGCTATTAATGGTAAAACACTGGTAGCTTCAGCAAATACCATTTGTTCTTTGGTAGTATCAACTTTACCCCATGAACTTGCTTCTTTTAATGTTGAACTACTGCAAGCTCCATCTCTTGAGTCAGCAACAGTAATTTGTATTGCATATTTGTGCATATCTACATTTTTTCCCAAAAGTTCAGCACAAATTACTGTGTCTTGTATAAAGTTTTTAGGAACTCCACCACCAATCATAAATAATCCCGACCCTTTAGATTTAATTTTAATCTCTGTTAATTCTCTAAATTCTCTAATTGAGTCTATTGTAATATGATTTTTTGGATTTCTCTCTTGATGCATGACTAATCCAAAACCTGCACTTGAGTCTGTAAATGCAGGACAGAATATAGGTACATCGTTATCAAAAGCTGTTTCAATTAAAGAACCTTTCTTTTTAGAATTAGTTTTTAGATATTTGCCAATCTCTTTAATAAATTCTCTCGATGTGTAAGACTTCGGCTCAAGTTTGTCTGCTATTTCTCCTATTGTTTTATCACAAACCTGGAGCTCTTCTTCATCGATGTAAGTATCATAAATCCTATCTATATAATTGTCTCTAAGTTCATTATCATTTTGATATTGTGATCCTTGGTAATGTTTAAATCCAAGCGCTTCAAAAAAATCCATATCTATTATAGATGCTCCAGTTGCTACAATTGCATCTACCATGTTGTATTTAACCATATCTCTATAAATATGCATACATCCAGCAGCAGAAGTAGACCCTGCAAGCGTTAAGAATATTGTACAATCTTTATCTTTAAGCATTTCATTATATATCTTAGATGCATTAGCAGTTTCTCTTGAAACAAAAGACATTTTTTCCATAGAAGATATAATTTTTCTAGAATCAAATGATGTAATATCAATATGCTCAACCTCTTTACTTAAAAAGTCTTTTTTTCTGTTATGATTAAGATTTTTTGTATCTGACATTATGCAACAAGAAACTCTTTATTTGTTTCTTTGTCATACATCGTCATAATTGGATCATCACAAACTTCGTAAATACTATCAGAATAATATCCATTAAATTGAGTTCTAAATGTCAAACCGTATGCTCCCAATTGACCTAGTTCAATGTAATCACCTTCTTTAATATTATTAGGTAGAATGAAAGGTCCCTTCATATAATCCATGCTATCACATGTTGGTCCATAAAAATCAAATGAAGTCAATTTTTTTGATATAATTCTTCCACTTGTAATTATCCTTGATGGATAAACTATATTAGGCACACCTGCATCAAATAAAGTTCCGTATGTTCCATCATTAATATATAGCTTTTGTTTTTTTCTTAAGTTTACTCTCACAATTGTCGAACCACTTTCTGCAACAATTGCTCGACCTGGCTCACATATAATTTCTGGTTTTTTTTCTAATTTTAATTTATTTAATGAATTTTTTATTTCCTCAAAATAAGAGTCTAATGATTGAGGAACTAAGTCAGGATAGATTGTTGGAAATCCTCCACCTATATTTATAACATCTGGAACTATTTTTGTTTTTTTTATTATATATTTAATTTCGTTAATTCCTTTTGAATAGGATATTGGATGCATACATTGTGAACCCACATGAAAACTTAATCCTATTTTTTTTGCATACTGTTTTGTTAATCTATAAAGCCCTATTGCTTCAGAAGTTTGTGCGCCAAATTTTTTAGATAAATCTATTTCTGCGTGTTCATTAGAAACTGCAACTCTCACAAATAACTCTAAATCCTTAGCTTGATTAGTACTATTAAGAATTTTTATTAATTCATCTTTTGTATCTATTGAAAAAGTCTTAATATTATATTTGAAATATGCTTCGTTTATACTTTCCTTGCTTTTTACAGTATGCATGTAGGAGCATTTTGCATCTGGGCTAACACTTCTAATTGCCTCAACTTCTTTAATTGAAGCGATATCAAAATCATTAATTCCGCTTTCCACGATAGTTTTTAATACTAATGGATGCGGGTTAGTTTTAACTGCATATAGGATTTTACCAGGAAATTTATTCTGAAAAAATTTAGAAGCTATGTTTATAGAATCTCTTCTAATACAATAAACAGGTTCTGTTGGTTTCAGTTGATTTACTAATTTATCAACTGATTTAAATTTTTGCATTTAAAGCTCCAAAAAAAATTTAACAAAAAAAACCGGCATAACTGCTATGCAAGTTTATATAAAACGAGCATTTATGCAGAAAATGAGCCAATGTAAAGTAAAAATGTACCCTTGAAATAATTTAGAATGTTTCCATATAAGGCCCATGCCAGAAGCAGAAGTATTAAAAAAAATAACAGAATTTGAGGATAAATCTCTACTTATAGTAGATGATGATAACCCTTTCAGAGAAAGACTAGCTCGAGCAATGGAGAAAAAGGGCTTTTCTGTTTCACAAGCAGAGGGTGTAAAAATTGGAATAGAGTCTGTGAAATCTAAAAAACCTGCTTTTGCAGTTGTTGACTTGAGACTAAACGATGGAAACGGACTAGAAGTTGTAAAAGAAATCCAGAAAAATAACTCAGAGAGCAGAATAGTTATGCTAACTGGTTATGGAAATATACCAACTGCAGTAGCAGCTATTAAAGAAGGTGCAATAGACTATTTAGCTAAACCAGCAGATGCAGATGACGTAGAAAAAGCACTTTTAGCTGATCCAAATAAAAAAGCCGCTCCACCAGAAAATCCAATGTCCGCTGATAGAGTTAAATGGGAACATATTCACAGAGTTTTTGAATTATGTAACAGAAATGTATCTGAGACTGCAAGAAGACTTAAAATGCACCGAAGAACACTTCAAAGAATTCTATCAAAAAGATCTCCAAGGTAATTCTAAATATACTTTCTAAGTTTAATAATTTTATTAACTAAAGCTGTTAGTAATAATATCTTAAATAATTCAGCATAAAGAAATGGGTAAACACCAAATTCTAATATTGGTTTATCCCAACCGATTAAATTTCCAAGCCACAAAATACCTAAAATATATATTACTGATGTTGCAATTATAATTTTTAAAAAATTTAATATATGGTTTTTATTATATGTAAATATGCCTGCTATCAGACATGCAAATATAAAACCTATTAAATATCCCATTGTGGGACCAACAAAATAAGCTAATCCTATACCTTTCTCTGGTGAGTTAGAAAATACCGGTAATCCCATAATTCCTTCTATCAAATAAAAAACTACCGAAAGTACCCCGACTTTATATCCAAAGGAAATTCCTAAAAACAAAACTATAAATGTTTGCATAGTCATAGGAACTGGATAAAAAGGTATTTTAATTTTTGCAGATATTGTCAATAAAATAGAACCTATTAATGCAAATATTATGATTTTAATTATTTTATTATTAGAAATTGAATTTACTAATTCCATTAGCTTTAAATTACTATTTTAATAAAGTTTAATCCACTAATATTTATTAACAGGATGTTTTATTCTTACTATAATACGTCAATTTATTATAAATTAAATTATGGGTAAAATTAAAAAAACAGATCATTTCTATCTTATTGATGGGTCCGGATACATATTTAGAGCCTATTATGCATTGCCACCATTAACACGAAAAAGTGATGGTTTGCCAGTAGGAGCAGTAAGTGGATTTTGCAACATGCTGTTTAAATTATTAGAGGACTCTAAATCTAGCGAAAATTTAGAAAAACCAACTCATTTTGCAGTAATCTTTGACTCTGCAAGAAAGAATTTTCGAAACGAAATATATTCAGATTATAAAGGAAATAGGTCTGATGCTCCCGATGATCTAATTCCACAATTCGATTATATCAGAAAGTCAGTATTAGCATTCAATTTACCCTCTATAGAAATGTTAAATTACGAGGCTGATGATTTGATAGCCACCTATGTAGAGCAAATATTAGACGAAGGTGCAAAGGTTACAATTGTATCATCTGACAAAGATTTAATGCAACTTTTCAAAAAAAAGGTTCGTATATACGATCCAATGAAGAATAAATTTATATCTAATGACGATGTAATCAATAAATTTGGGGTTGGTCCGGATAAAGTAATTGATGTTCAATCATTAGCGGGGGATAGTACAGACAATGTGCCTGGCGTTCCAGGTATTGGTGTAAAAACAGCAGCAGAATTAATTAAGGAATATGGAAATTTAGAAAACCTTCTCAAAAACGCAACTAAAATAAAACAGAATAAAAGAAGAGAAACACTTTTAGAAAATAAAGATAAGGCTCTGGTAAGTAAAAAACTGGTCACATTAAAAAATGATGTTCCGGTGAAAGACAAATTAACTGACTTTGTTTTAAAAAAAGTAGACGTAGACAAGTTATACAATTTTTTGAGAGAAATGGAATTTAATAGGTTATTGAGTTCGGCAATTTCGACGTATGGTCAATCCAAATTTAGTGATGAAATAGAAGTCAAAAAAGAAACATCTAAAATATCAAAAGATAAATATTTTTTGATAAAAAATTTATCTGAAATAAAAGATTGGATGCAAGAAGCCGAAGAAACTGGTGAATTTTCTATTGATACTGAAACAGATTCTCTTGACCCACATCAGGCAAATTTAGTTGGTATCTCAATTTCTAGCAAAATAGGTAAAGCTTGTTACATTCCAACAGGTCATAATGATAAAAATAATCTAAATGAAAAAGATGTTTTGAGAATTTTAAAACCATATTTAGAGGATAAAAGTTTAAAAAAAATTGGGCAAAATATTAAATTCGATTACATAATATTTCGTAAAAGGGATATAGATATTCAAAGCATGGAAGATACAATGTTGATGTCATACGTTTTAGATGCTGGGAAAAATAGACATAATATGGATACCCTTTCAGATATTCATCTTGGTCACAAAACAATTAAATATAAAGATCTTGTTGGATCTGGAAAAAAAGAAATTAAATTCAGTCAAGTAGAGTTAAACATTGCAAAAGATTATGCGGCAGAAGATGCTGATATAACTTACCGTTTATATAAAATATTTTTGAAATCGCTTAAATCAGAAAAATTACTAAATATTTATGAAATTTTCGAAAAACCTTTAATTAAAATTTTAGCATCTATGGAAATCAATGGCATAAAATTGGATAATAATTTTCTTAAAAAATTATCTGTTAAGTTTGAAAAAAAACTTCAAGATTTAGAAAAACAAATTTTTAAAATTTCAAAAAAAAAATTTAATATTGCATCGACTAAACAGTTGGGTGAAATAATGTATAATGACCTCAAAATTGCATCGCTAAAAAAGACTAAAAAAGGGAGTTTTGCAACTGGCGCAGCAGTTCTAGAGGATTTAGCTTACAAAGGGAATGAATTTCCTAAATTGGTTTTAGAATGGAGGCAATCTAGTAAACTGAAAAATACATATTCAGACTCTTTGCCAGAGCATTTAAATCCTAATACAAAAAGAGTGCATACATCTTTTCTGTTAGCAGCAACTACAACAGGTAGACTTGCGTCTAGTGATCCAAATTTACAAAATATTCCTATTAAAACTGAGGAGGGCAAAGATATTCGTAAAGCCTTCATATCAGAAAAAAATAAAAAACTAATATCAGCAGACTATAATCAGATCGAAATGAGAATTTTGGCTGATCTAGCTGATGTAAAAGAACTAAAAAAAGCTTTTAAAAATAACGAGGATATTCACTCATTAACCGCTAGCCAGGTTTTTGGTGCAGACATAAAAAAAATTGATGCTGATATGAGGAGAAAAGCGAAAGCCATTAATTTCGGAATAATTTATGGAATATCTCAATATGGTTTGGCCAAACAAATTGGTGTATCAAACAATGAAGCCGAAGAATTTCTAAATTCATATTTTATTAAATTTCCAGAAATTAAAGAATACATGAATAACACGATTAAATTTTGTAGAAAAAGTGGATATGTGAGAAATATTTTTGGTCGAAAAACTCATATTCCAGGAATCAATGACAAAAATTTTAATGTTAGAAATTTTCAAGAAAGGGCAGCTATAAATGCACCTATCCAAGGATCTGCATCAGAAATAATGCGACTTGCTATGATTAGAATCAACGATGAGCTTGATACTAAAAAAACAAATGAATTTAATATGTTGCTTCAAATTCACGATGAATTGATTTTTGAGGTAATTGATAATGGTACTAAATCTGCTTCTAAAAAGATTAAAGATATTATGACAAGTGTGAAAGATAGTGATTTGCATTCATTTTCAATACCGTTATCGGTAGATGTAAACATAGGTGATAACTGGGGAGAGCTTCATTAATAAACATTTAATTGCCCAATTTTAAACATTTTAGTATTTTTATAGTTAAACATGAAACAAACAATTGCCCTTATTGATGATGATAGAAATATATTAACTAGCTTAAGTATTGCTCTAGAGAAAGAGGGTTTTAATATTCAAACTTATTTGGATGGAGAAAGTGCCTTAATAGGTTTGTCAAGAAATCCTCCAGACCTTGCAGTTATAGATATTAAAATGCCAAGAATGGATGGAGAAGAATTGTTAAAAAAATTGAGAAAAAAAACATCTATGCCTGTTATCTTTTTAACTTCAAAAGATGAAGAGGTGGATGAGCTCTTAGGACTAAAACTAGGGGCTGATGATTTTGTAAAAAAATCAGGTGGCTTTTCAACTAAAGTTCTTATTGAAAGAATTCGTGTCCAACTTAGAAAAAAAGATAATAATTTAGAGGAAAATAGAAATATAATTTCACATGGAAAATTAAAACTTGACCCTTCACAGCTAGAGTGTGAATGGGATGGCAAGCAATTACCAGATAAATTAACAACAACAGAATTCTTAATTGTAAAGGAATTAGCAAAAAGACCTGGAATTATTAAAGAAAGATCTCAATTAATGGATGTTGCTTACAGAGAAGACACAGATATTGAAGATAGAACAATAGATAGTCACGTAAAAAGGATTAGAAAAAAGTTTAAAAAAGTAGATAATAACTTTTCAGCGATAGAAACCAGATATGGTAGTGGTTATCGTTGGAATGTTAAATAATGGCTACTTCAAAATCTAATAATCAATCTATTTTAAAAAAATTCTTAGTTATCAACTTTATTGTTTTTTTAGTGATAGGTGTATTAACATTATTTTACCTTAACACAGTAAAACCTACGCTCATTAAAAATAAAACTGCCTCGCACATAAAAATTATTGATAATACAACAGAAAATATTGATCGTTTAAAAATAAATTTCTCATCTGAAGATATTAGAGAGTTTCTGTTTTCTACTAAATTTTTATTTCAAAGTATAGATAGAGTACAGATATTTGATAGTGAATTTAATCTATTAGGAGATACCGACACATTAGACTTAGATCCTAATGCTTTCTCAAGAAGTCTAAACATAATTGAAATGAGTGACTTAAACAATCAAAGTATTCAAAATAAGAATTTAGAAGAGAGTAATAAAAGCTTTGAAAGTAAAGAAATATTTGAAGATTTAAAAAAGTACTCATATTCATCAGATTATGGAAAACCGTTAACTTACTCTAAAGAAAACTATGATCAATTTCTATTAGTAACTGTTAAAAATGTAGTCAGTGAAAACAAAACAATAGGCTATCTAGCTATTACTGAAAATGCCAATGAAATAAAGGTTGCAATAGATGAAAGAAGAAATTTTATAATCAGAACTGCTTTGCTTGTCGCATTAGTAATTTTAATTTTTTCATATGTATTAAATAGATACTTCTTAAAACCAATTAAAAATTTAGTTCAATATACAAATATTATAAAAAACAAAAGTAAGGAAAAGACCAATATTGGAAATATAAAAAAAAGAAATGACGAATTGGGAAAATTATCAAATTCTCTTGATGAAATGACTAATGAATTAAACAAAAGAATTACTACAGCAGAAAATTATTCAACAGATCTTTTGCATGAAATCAGAAATCCTTTAGCATCTCTAAAAAGTGCCTCTGAGATAATTTCTGAAACAAATGATAAATCTCAAAGAAACAAATTAATTAATATTGTATCACATGACGTAGAGAGAATTGAAAGATTAATAACTGATTACTCTCAAATGCTAAGAGATGAGGCTGCAATTTCCTCTGAGAAAATGCAAAAATTAAATTTAAAAGAGATTGCTCAATCTGTTGTTGACGATTTTAACAGTATCTATGAAACAAAAAAATCGATTGGAATTAAATTGAAATCTAATGGAATTAAAAATTATAGTATCTTAGGGATAGAAAATAGAATTGAACAAATTATCGCAAACTTATTAGAAAACTCAATTTCTTTTAGTGAAAATAATCAAGAAATTACCGTTGAAATATCAAAAGATAAAAATGACAAAATTAAATTAGTTGTCGTTGATCAGGGATCTGGATTTAGTGAAAAGGATACAAATAAGATATTTAATAGATTTTATAGTAATAGACCTGAAAACTTTGGAGAACATTCGGGTTTGGGATTAAATATTGTCAAAAATTTAGTTGAAATTCATGGTGGTGAAATCAACGCATCTAATAATAAAGATAAAGGGGCAAGAATTGAAATAATTTTCCCAGAAGCATAAATCTTTGTTGATATATTAAGTGAAATTGTTAAAAGCCTCTTTCTATGGAAGATTTTAAAGTAAAAGATATATCCCAAGCGGAATTTGGAAGAAAAGAAATTTCACTGGCTGAAACTGAAATGCCAGGATTAATGGCTCTTAGAGAAGAATATAAGGGTAAAAAACCTTTAAATGGAGCTCGGATTGTTGGTTGTTTACACATGACAATACAAACAGCTGTCTTAATAGAAACTTTAGTTGAGTTAGGAGCCGAAGTAAGATGGTCCTCATGTAATATTTTTTCGACACAAGACCACGCAGCAGCAGCAATTGCAAAAGCTGGTATTCCTGTATTTGCTTGGAAAGGCGAAACAGAAGAAGAATATTGGTGGTGTGTAAAGCAAACTATTGAAGGAAAAGATGGCTGGAAACCAAATATGATACTTGATGATGGTGGCGATCTTACAGCATTGATGCACAAAGATTATAAAGAATTATTAAATGATGTTAAAGGTTTATCAGAAGAGACAACTACAGGAGTTTTAGCATTAAAAAAAATGGAAAGTGAAGGCAATTTACTTGTCCCAGCAATAAATGTTAATGACTCAGTAACAAAATCTAAGTTCGACAATTTATATGGTTGCAGAGAAAGTTTAGTTGATGGAATTAAAAGAGCTACTGACGTCATGATGTCAGGTAAGGTAGCTATTGTAGCTGGATTTGGAGATGTTGGAAAGGGAAGCGCTGCTTCTCTTCGTCAAAGCGGTGCAAGAGTTATGGTTACAGAAACAGACCCAATTTGTGCTCTCCAAGCTGCAATGGAAGGTTATGAAGTAGTTTTAATGGATGAGATGATAAAAGAAGCTGACATTGTTGTTACGGCAACAGGAAATAAAGATATTGTGACAGCTGACCATATGAGAGAAATGAAAGATAGAGCAATTCTATGCAATATTGGTCACTTTGATAATGAGATTCAAGTAGATGCGCTTAAAAATTATAAATGGGACGAAATAAAACCACAAGTTCACGAAATTACATTGCCGGATGGAAAAAGAATTATTTTATTAGCAGAAGGTAGATTGGTTAATCTTGGATGTGCAACAGGACACCCAAGTTTTGTAATGAGTGCTTCTTTTACAAATCAAGTAACAGCTCAGATAGAATTATGGAATAACTCAGATAAATATGAGAAAAAAGTATATGTTTTACCTAAACATTTAGATGAGAAAGTAGCCAGACTTCATTTAGAAAAAGTTGGAGCTAAATTAACCAAATTATCAGATGATCAAGCAAAATATATAAGTGTAACACCAGAAGGACCTTATAAACCAGATGCCTATCGCTACTAAAAGTAGCAAAATAGATATTTCAAAAGAAATTATCACACAAAAAATTGCTGAAAAAATTGCAAGTAAAGTTAGTAAAAATACAACTTTGCTTTTTTATGGAAACATCGGAGTTGGCAAGACTACATTTATTAGGTATCTAATTAATTATCTTCAAACAAAAAATGGTTTAGAAAAAACGGAAATACCTAGTCCAACTTTTAATATTATAAATGAATATGAGATTAATTCTTTAATTGTTAGACATTTTGATTTCTACAGAATTAAAGATAAAAAAGAATTAAACAACTTAGGACTTAATGAAAACTCAGAAGATTATGCTAGATTAATTGAATGGCCTGAAATCTTAGGTAAAAATATAGAAAGTACTTTTACATTAAAATTTGAATATGATGAAAAGCTTGAAAATAGGTACTTAATTATATCTAATAATATTGATTTTGATTTTAATGAATTTGAAAAAATTTAAAAAACTATCAGGAGATGCATCTTTTAGACAATTTTATAGAACAAATAATTCAGTATTAGTTTATAGCAAAATTCAAAAGCGATCAAACCTGTTAAATTATGATGCAGTTAACAAAATATTGATTAAAAATAAAATATTAGCTCCAGGTTTAATTAGTCAAAATTATAAAAAAAACTTTATAGAAATTGAGGATTTCGGTAATAAAAACATGTTGTATAAAATTAAATCCTCCAAAAATAAATTAAATGAATACAAAAAAATACTAAAAATTCTATATCAAATTCAAAAAATTAAAAATTTTAAGACTCAAAATTTTCTTAAAAAAAAATTTAATTTATCAAACTATTCAAAAGGCAAAATACTTAAAGAGTCATACCTTTTTTTGGATTGGTACTTAGCAGCAAATAAATTAATTATTCAAAAAGGATATTTAAAAAAAAATCTCAAAAAAATAATAGATAATTTGTATTTAAATTTAAAAATCAAACACAAAGTGTTTGTACATAGAGATTTTCACGTCTCAAACATGATGTTTTATAAAAATAAAATTGCTTTAATAGATAGTCAAGATGCTGTCTTGGGTAATCCAGCATATGATTTGGCCTCACTTATAGATGATGTAAGAATTAAAACTTCAAATAGTTTTAAGTCAAATATTTTAAAAGTATTTCTAAGTAAATTTAAATATAAAAATGAATCTCAATTTATTAATGATTTTGAAATTTTATCTGTTTTAAGAAATCTAAAAATAATTGGTATATTCACAAGACTTGCAAAAAGAGATAAAAAAAGAAAATATCTAAAATTAATACCTTACGCTTGGAAATTAATCGACAATCGTATCAAAAATAATACAAATTTTCATGATTTGAAAAATTTTCTACAAAAAAACCCAAGAATAAAAAAAATATGAGAGTTAAAACAGCAATAATTTTATGTGCAGGATTTGGAAAAAGATTAATGCCATTAACTGAGAAAACACCAAAACCACTCTTAAAAATTAATGAGATTAGCTTATTAGAAAATACTATAAACTTAATAAAATTATTAGAAATAAAATCTTTAAAAATTAATACTTTCTATTTAAGTGATAAAATAAAAGATTTCATTTTTTCAAATAATTTTGGTTTAGAAATTCAAATTATAGAAGATGGTAAGGAAATATTAGATACAGGGGGTGGTATTTTAAATGTAGTAAATAATTCAGTTGAAACAGATTTCGTAGTTTTTAATCCTGATACAATTTGGAACGCTCAATATGCAAATGAAATCAACCAGATGGAAAATATATATTTTAAAAATAACTTAGAAAATATTTTAATGGTTGTAAAAAAAGATTTAAGTTTTGATAAAAGATTTAAAGGCGATTTTTCTCTGGATGGCAATAATTTAAAAAAGAACCATGATAAGAATTATATTTATACAGGGTGTCAAATTATAAATAAAAAAATATTTAAAAATTTATCAAAAAAAATATTTTCAATGAATGAGATTTGGGATAATTACATCAAAAAAGAAAATTTGTATGGTTTCGAGAGTAGTATTGAGTTTCTTCATTTAACAGATAAAGATATTTACGAAAAACTTCTTCAAAAAGGTTAGAATTTAATTAAATCCTTAGATCTACTCTGATCTAGGTATTTAGCTTCTTTTATATTCTTTTTTTCAAATTTCAAAAGTAGAGGATTTCCGGTTGGTATTTCAAGTTTAGAAATTTCATTGTCATCAATTTTAAATAAATATTTTAAAAGCGATCTAATAGAATTTCCATGAGCAGATATAATTGTGTTATCGTGCAAATTTTTCTCTATGTTTTCAACAAAATAGGGCACAACTCTATCATAAGTATCTTTTAAGGACTCTGTATCTGGAATTAAGTTACGCGGTATATCATTATAAATACTTATATTTTTTGGATGATATGGACTATTTGTGTTCAATGGTTTTGGCGGATTATCCCAAGATCTTCTGAATTTGTGAACTTCTTCTTCTCCTAATTTTTTTCTCATTTCATCTTTATTTAATCCTGTAAGTGACCCGTAGTGCCTTTCATTTAATTGCCAGGCCTTAATTATATTATTTGGTTTTACTCTGATCGTATTTAAAATGAGCTTCAAGGTATCAATCGATCTTTGTTGATATGAAGTATAAAAATGTTTTATTTCTAAATTTAATTTTTTTATAAACTCTCCAGCTTTACAGGCTTCCAATTTACCTTGTGGTGCTAGCTCAACGTCGACCCATCCTGTAAATTTATTTTCTAAATTCCATTCGCTTTGACCATGTCTAACAAGTATTAAGTGACTCATTTGTGAAAATTTAATATAGATTAACTATGAATTACTTAAAGCAGTTTTTTTATCTGTCTAACGTAGTTTTATTTATTTTTTACTTATATCCCGGTAGTATTTTTGGATGTTTTATTTATAGTGATTGTAAAATTCAACCACAATTAACAAGAGATTTTTTAGTATCTTCAAATCACGTTTATGTTTTCTTTATTATATCAATTCTAGGATTAATTGTTTTTAAACATAAATTAAAAAATATATTTATTTATCTTATTTGTATTTCTATTGTTTTAGAAATTCTGCACTTAATAATTCCAGAAAGAGGATTTGAATTAGGTGATTTGTTTGGTAATATAATAGGTGTATTTTTATCGTTTTTAGTTTTTAAAATAATTTATAAAGGTAGATTGCAATGAGTTCATTCGATGAAAGAAAAAAAGGTTTTGAAAAAAAATTTGCTCATGATGAGGAAAAACAATTTAAAATTAATGCAAGAAAAAATAAATATTTAGGGGAGTGGGCCTCACAAATTCTTGGATATGATGAAGAAAAAAAAAATCAATATATTCAAGATGTAATTAAAGCAGATTTTGCTGAGGCAGGTGATGAAGATGTGTATAGAAAGCTTTATGGAGATTTAAAAGATAAAAATATATCCGAAGATCAAATTAGAAAAAAAATGCTAGAATGCAATGAAAAAGCAACTACTGAAGTTAGTTAGTTTTCTATTTTTATTTACATTTGCAGCAACTAATTACTTACTATCAGAAACAATCCTAATTTCAGATAAGATTAAAATAATTGATGGTGATACAATTTTATTAGATAATAAAAAAATTCGTTTTTCAGGTATAGATGCTCCAGAAACTAAATTTAAAGGGAAGCAACAGTTTTGCCTAAAAAATAAAAAAAAAATTAATTGTGGAAAAATTTCAAAAAATTCTCTTTCAGAAAAAATTATAAATAAAAAATTAAAATGTCTAATCGAGCCACAAAAGGACTATTTTGGTAGGTATTTAGGTGAGTGTTTTATCAATAATGAAAGTGTTTCAGCTTACATGGTAAGAAATGGATTAGCCTTCGACTATCCAAAATATTCGAAAAAAAAATATTCTAAAGATCAAATTTATGCAAAAAACAATAAGTTAGGTTTATGGAGTATGGAATTTGATTACCCATGGATATGGAGAAAAAATAATAGATAATTTATATTAAACTGTGATTCTTTTTAGAAAGTATTTTTTATTTTTTGGTCTATTATTTTTAACTGCTTGCTCATCGATACCACAAAATACAGCAGATGGCTGTTCAATATTTTCTGAGAGATATCTTTGGTATAAACACGCGAAAAAAACTGAAAAAAAGTGGGGAACACCAATTAACTTACAATTAGCAATAATAAAAATGGAATCTGATTTTGACTGGCTCGCTAAGCCCGCACGTCAAAAATTATTTAAAGTTATACCTTATAAAAGACCTTCAAGTTCATTTGGATACTCACAAGCTATTAAAGGTACTTGGAAACAATATAAAGATGAGACTGGAAATAAATATGCTTTAAGATCTAGATTTAAAGATAGTGTTGATTTTATTGGCTGGTATACAAACAAAACGGAAAAAATTTTAAAGGTTTCAAAAAAAGATGCTTTCAGACAATATATTGCTTATCATGAAGGCTGGGGAAATTATAAAAATTATAAAAACAATCAGAAAGTTATAGTATTGGCAAAAAAAGTAGAGGGTTATTCAAACAAATTCAAGAAGCAGCTTAATAAATGTAGTAAATCTTTGACTACTAGAAAATATATTATTTTTTAATCAGCTGTTTTTCTAGCTCCAGATCTACTGCATCTATTCTCTTTGTATTTTTTGCTAGTGTTAAGTACATAGTTGGCGTCACATATAATGTAAAGAATGTTGAAATAATCATTCCACCAAAGATTGTTGATCCTACTGCTAATCTAGACGCCTCACCTGCGCCTGGACCTATGTTACCTACTATAAGAGGTAACATTGCAATCATGGTACTTAATGAAGTCATTATGATTGGTCTTATTCTTAATTTGCAAGCTTCCATCAATGCTTCCTCAATTTTTGCACCTGTTGTTCGAATTTGATTCGTATAGTCGACGATTAAAATACTATTTTTAGTGGATATACCGATTAATATAATCAAGGCGATTTGTGAAAATATATTTATCGAACTATTTAGAAATAAAATGAATACAAGGCCTCCAAAAACTGCAAGAGGTACAGTCAATATTATAATAAAAGGATGGACAAACGAGTTAAAAGTAGCAGCCATTACTAAATATGCAGTTATTAATGCTAAAGCGAAAATAAGAAATATTTCGTTACTAGTCTCTTTTAGTTCTTCGGACTTACCTTTCCAAGTTATTTGATTTTGAGGAGCAACTCTCAACATTACGTCTTCTAAATATTTTATAGCTTCAGACAATGTGTATTCTTCAGATAAAGCTGCCGATATAGTTACTGCTCGTTGTCTATTATATCTAGGTAATGATTCAGCAGTTCCTTTCTCTTCAAATTCTACCAAACTTGCAACAGATACTAATTTTCCAGTAGTTTCAGATCTTACAAAAATCTTTGATAAGCCATCTTTATCTCGTCTATCTGCTAAATATTGCTGAAGAATTATGGGATATTCTCTTCCTTCTTTATTATATGTTGTAACCCTCTTTCCACCGTATAATGTTTCGAGAGTTCTACCAATATTTTCTATTGAAACTCCTAAATCATTTGCTCTATTTTTGTTAGTAATTAATTTTACCTCAGGTTTATTTTTTGTGTAATCACTTTCAATTCTAAACATATTTCTATTTCTTCTTAGCTCTCTTAAAACTTGGCTTTGAATTTGTTCTAACTCTTCATAACTTGTCCCATAAATCACCATTTGAACTGGTTTATTGTAGCTAGAAACTCTTATAGATTGAGGTGATATAGGAAACGCAAAAGTTTCTGGCACACTAACAACTTGACCAATAGCCTCTCTTAAAACAACTTGTGTACTCTTTTCTCTATTTTTCCATTCATCTAAAAGTGCAATTATAATAAAGGTATTATATGAAGTTGCGGACTTACCAAAACCAGGTACCCTCATAATTAATCTTTGGTAAGGGCTGTCTTCTGCTTGTAACAATTTTAATATTCTTCCCTCAATTATTTGGGCTTTTTCTTGTGTGTACTCGAATGAACTTCCTTCATCTGTAGAACCAATTATTAAATAAGCCCCTCTATCTTCTAATGGTATCAATTCTTTTTTTGTGAAATTAAATAAATAAATAGATGCTGCAATTAATAAAATTATAAATATTGAAATTGTTTTCTGTTTATTAATCCAAAATTTTAAGGTGTCGGCATAAAATTCTGTAAAAGATTTAAATCCATTATTGAATTTTTTTACAAAAAAATTAATTTTTTCTTTTTTATTTAAAAACTTACTTCCTAACATTGGTGAAAGTGTTAAAGCCACAAATGAAGAAACAACTATTGAGAAAGATAGTGCTATTGCAGTTTCTTTAAACAAGGTACCAGCTATTCCCTCAATAAAAATTAAAGGTAAAAAAACTGCAACTAAAATTAAAGTTGTAGCTATTATCGCAAATGTTATTTGTCTTGAGCCTTTATAAGCAGCTACAAGTGGCGTTTCTCCTTTTTCAATTCTTGTATAAATTGCATCTGTCATTATTACAGAATCATCAGTTATTATTCCAATTGCTAAAATAAAACTTAGGAGGACAAATATATTTATAGAAAGATCAAATATATATAAACCTAAAAACGAACCAATTAAACTTACTGGCAAAGCTACAGCTGGTACAATTACAGCTTTTAGGTTTCCTAAAAATAAGTAAATTATTACCACGACCAAAATAAAAGCAATAATTAAACTTTTATAAACTTCCTGTATTGCAGTTCCTACGTAAGTTGCTCTATTAAATGCTATTTCTAACTTTAAACCATCTGGTAAAGATTGATTTAAAACGTTTATTTTCTCTTTAATTTGGTTTGAAAGTTCGACAGTTGATGCTCCACTTTTTGCGTATATTCCAATCCCAACTGTCTTTAAATTAGCTGCATTTTTTCTTTGAGCTTTAAATAAAGTTTTCTCAGAAACTGGACCAAGCTCAACATTTGCAACATCAGAAAGGGTTGTGACTTTATCTTTGTTTTTCTTAAGAGGAAGCTGCTTGATTGTTTCAATGTTAGAGTAAGACTTATCAATATTAAGAGTTAAATCTTTGTTACTAGCTTCTAAAGTTCCAGCAGGGATGTTTATATTTTCATTTCTTAATGCTCTCTCGACTTCCTGAATAGTAAGATTATTCGCTGCTAATTTGATAGGATCTACCCAAACTCTAACACTTAGTTCTCTTAATCCACCGACTAAAATTCTACCAACATTTGGTACACTCGAAAAGGCATCTATAAGATATCTTTCTGCATAATCACCCAAATCTAAATCATTCCAAGTTGGTGATGATAGCGCAACCCACATTGTAGTTGTAAAACCTGCTGCTTGTTTCAAAATTTGTGGTGGGTTTGCTTGATCTGGCAAATTGTCCGCAACTCTTGATACTCTTTCTCTTATGTCATTTGCCGCATCATCTAAATCTATATCTGTATTAAAATAAATATTTATTCTACTTCTTCCATTAAGCGAACTAGAATCAATGTTCTTAATTCCTTCCGCTCCTCCTATAACATCTTCTATTTTTTGTGTTATCTCTTCATCAACAATTTCAGCTGAAGCAGATTTATAATCGGTTTGTACCTGTACCACTGGAGGCTGAATACCATCTGGTAATTCCCTAACAGGTAATTCCCAAAATACAAAAATTCCAAAAATAATTAGTATCATTGACATTACCCATGCAACGACAGGTCTTTTAATACTAACTTCAGTTATATACATGTATTAATTATTTTTTATTTTCTTGTTTTTCAGAGTCAGACTTTTTAAATATATTTAATTTTTGTAACCACGCAAACATACCATTCTTGTTTTCTTTAGTATCTTTTTTCTTTTTTCCACCCCAACTAGATTTGTTTTGATTAGCTACTTTAGCACCTTTTTTTATAGGTCTTATTATTAAATTTGGTCTGACCTTTTTTGTACCCTCTGCAACAACTTTGTCTCCAACTTTTAGACCATTTAAAACTTCAACAAATCCCAGGTATCTATCGCCGGTATCAATATTTGTTTTTAATACTTTATTTTTTTCGTCAACTTTATAGATAAATATATTATCACCTTCCACTATTGTGCTGGTATCTGGGATACTTAAACTTTCTCTTGTATCATATTTTATTGAAATTTCTAAAAATGAGCCAGGCAAAATTTCACCAGATTTATTGTCCATTTTTATCCTTGTTGGTAATGATCTAGTATCCTCACTAATTCGACTAGCTAACGAGTCAACTTGACCTTTATATGTTTTATCTTTGTATCCAGAAAATTTTATGTCAACAGGTAAACCAACCTTAATAAATGGCACAAACATTTCAGGTATATCTACATCACAATAGATAATACTGGTATTTTCGAGATTAACTAAGATTGAAGATTTTGAAACTTCGATGTCTTCTGAAAATTCTCTTTTTCCAATTGTTCCATCAAACTGAGCAGTAATTTTTCTATTTTTAAGTTCTGCAATTACATCACCTTTTTTTACTTTTTGATTAAAGTTGATAGGTTTAAGTATTTCATACTTCTCAATTTTATAGGATTGTGTTTTAAATGGTCTTGCTGTTCCGTATGTGCTTATTAAATTTTCAAAAACTCTATTTTCAGCTGCAGTAACAATTATTCCTGGCGGTGGTCTTTTACTAAATTTCTTCTTAAAATGATTTCCAATCATTGTTCTACCAACAATCACTGTAGCTATAATTAAAAAGAAAATTATTATTATGCTTGTAATTTTTGTTGATCTTTTCATATTTTATATTTTACCATATTCAGCCCATGAACCATCATAAATGACTGGAAGATACTTATTATTTACTTGAGAATATGCAAGTGCCAAAACACATGCTGTGATCCCAGAACCGCACGAAAACACTACATTTACTGGGTCATTTAAAGATAAATCTTTAAAATAAGAAGAAATTTCAGATTTACTTTTAAAAGTAAAATCGTCATTGATAAGGGTTTTAAACGGCAAGCAAATTGAATTAGGTATTGAACCACTTCTTACATTTTTTCTTGGGTCTGGAGTTGTGCCATTAAAACGATCTTTGCTTCTCGCATCAACTAAATCAAATTTTTTTTTAATTATATTTTGGTCAATCTGATCTTTGCTCTTAACCATTCCATTATTTTCTTTTGCTTTATAGCTAGTTGTTTGAATAATTATATTATTAGCAGAAGTTATTCTTTTTTCTTTTTTCCATTTATTAAAACCTCCATCTAAAACATGTACTTTCTTTTTATCATGGCCAAAGTAAATTAAATTAAACCATACTCTACAAGCACTTAAAACATCAGAATTATCATAAATCACAATTTCGTCTTCGTTAGATATGCCCATAGATGATAGTATATTTTCCCACGAACTAATGTCTGTTAACATATGTGGTAAGTCGGTTGATTTATTACAATTTTTGTCGATATCAAAAAAAATTGCATTTGGTATATGCTCTTTATTAAATTCTTCTTTACCACTTCTATTTGTTGCAGGCATATGCCAAGAGCCATCAATTATTTTTACATTTGGGAGATTTTTTTCTAGCCACTCAGTTGATATAAGTGACATTAGAAACTTTTTTCCAAATATTTCTGATGATAATCTTCGGCTTTGTTATAATTTTTTGATTTTGATATTTTTGTAACGATTTTACCCTTAAATTTTTCATTAATTTCTTTCAATACTTTGTTAGCGATTTTATTTTGTTTTTCATCATGAACAAATATTTCACTTCTATACTGAGTACCTACATCTGGACCTTGCCGGTTTAAAGTAGTTGGATCATGAAATTCAAAAAAGTTTCTTATTATTTCCTCATAAGAAATTTTAGTATTGTCAAATTCAACTTTAACTACTTCTGCGTGATTGGTGTCACCATAACATACTTCTTTATAAGATGTCTTCTCAGTATTACCTCCACAATATCCAACCTCTGTATTTATTACTCCATCTAATTTGCTAAATTTTATTTCGGGTCCCCAAAAACATCCAAGTGCTAAAGTTGCTATTTCCATTGCTAAAAATTTTAATTAATCTAAAGTTATTATCATGCTTTCCAAAAATCAATTAGGCTTTTTTTACATGTTTTTATCAATATGTGCCTTTTCATTTATGGATGTAATAGTCAAGTGGTCATCAGATTATCCAATTGGACAGGTAATGTTCTTTAGAGGTCTATTTGGTATTTTGCCAATAATTTTTTTAGTTCCTAAGACAAGATTTAGAGATTTTTACAAAACAAATAGACCAGGATTACATTTAATTAGATGTTGTTCAGGACTGATAGCTTTAGCTGCAATATTTTTGGCACTAAGAAACCTACCACTTGCAACAGTGACAAGTATTTCATTTGCTGCACCTATATTTACAACCTTGCTATCAATATTTTTACTAAGTGAGAAAGTAGGAGTATATAGATGGGCCGCAGTATTTGTTGGTTTTATTGGTGTTTTAGTAATTACCCAACCAGGATTTTCTAGTTTAAATATTTATTATTTATTTCCAATAATCTTTTGTATTGGAATGTCTTACGTTGCAATTACAATTAGAAAACTTTCATCCACAGAACCAGTCTGGTTGATCTCATTCTTTTTTTCTTTTGCAATTACAATTGTTGGAGTTTTATCAATACCATTTGGGTGGATAATGCCAACTTTCAATGATTTCTTACTATTATGTACAATTGGCTTGTTGGGAGGAACAGCTAATTTATTATTAAGTCAATCATATAAATTATCCGAGGTTTCTCTGGTTACACCTCTTAAATATTTAGGATTAATATTTGCAATATCTTTTGGATATTTTATTTGGGATGAAATTCCCACAATTAAAACATTGATGGGTGCTTCACTGGTAATAATATCATCAATCATTATATTTCGAAGAGAAATATATTTAAATAAACAAGTAACGGTAAGTAGAAATGAGTAAGGCACCGACATATTGGAAAAAAGCTAGAACATATCTTTCAAAAAAAGATAGTATTATGAGATCATTGATTAAAAAATATAAAGATAATAATTTAACTACTAGAAAAGATGTCTTTTATTCTTTATGCAAAAGTATAATTGGACAACAAATAAGTGTTGCTGCTGCAGATTCTGTCTTCAAAAAATTTGAATTGGCATGTAAAAAAAAAATAAATCCAAAAATTGTTTCTAAGCTTAAAATATCACAACTGAAAAAATGCGGTCTTAGTCGTCAAAAAATAAGGGGTATTTTGGAAATGTCTCAAAAATTTAAAGATAAAAGTTTTAATCCAAAATTAATTTCGAAAATGAGCGATGAAGAAGCAATTATATACTTATCAACTTTAAGACAAATTGGAAGATGGTCAGCAGAGATGATTTTGTTATTTACTTATAATAGATCTAATATCTGGCCAGTTCAGGATATTGGGTTATTAAGAGCAATATCAAACAACTATAAAAAAAAATATTTTCCACCTGAAATTTTTGTAAAAAAGCTTCAAAAAAGATTTTCTCCATACTGCTCTGTTGCCACTTGGTATTTGTGGCGTTCAATTGATGACGATACTATTCAGTATTAGCACCCTGCACAATAAACATATGTCTTTTTGTAGTTTGTTCTGCATAAGACCAAGCTTTTAAATAATCTTTTGAGTCATGACAAGATATGGCCATGTCATAACTGGGAAATTCCCAAATGACGGTCCTTAATATTTTGTCACCACTATAATATTTTAGTTTGCCTCCTCTAACTACTGGAGTACCACCAAATTTTTTTATAACTGGTATTGCATTTTCACCATATTTTTTTAGGTTATCTTGATCTGAAATCTCTGTATACAAACTCACCCAATATGCCTTCATATTTGCTCCTTTTCTAAGTTATTCCATTCCTTCAAATATCATATGTTCTCTAATTACATTATCTTTAAGATATGTTCTTGCCTCAACATATTCTTCAGAGTCGTAGCATTTTTTAGCAGTTTCCACGTCTGGGAACTCTGCAAGTGCTATTCTAACCATTTCTCTACCCTCAAGTGCAATGTTATTAGCACTTCGAGCTAAAATTTTTCCAGAATGTTTTAATACAGCTTCCTTTGCTTTATCTGCATATTTTTTCATTCTCTCAGGGTCTTTAATTTCACTGTAAGTTGCAATCCAGTAACCTTTCATAATTCTCCTTTTTAATTTTTTTTTTTTATGTTACCAAATTTTATGGCAGAAAAATTAATAATCAATTATGAAGATTATAAATTAGCAGTTGAAAAGTTAGCTCTTACAATTGAAAAAAATTACAAACCATCTGTTTTAGTCGGAATAATGAGGGGTGCAGCACCTATAATTGATATGCTATCAAGAATATTTAAATTGCCCACTGCTTATGTTGTTATTCAAAGTTATTCTGGAGAAACTGTAGAAAATAAACAGGGCGAACTTATTTTTGCAAGAGACATAAGCTCAATAGCTAAAAATGAAGATTTTAAAAATGTTTTATTAGTTGATGATTTATCCGATACCGGACTTACATTAAATGAAAGTATTAAATGGTTAAAAAATTATGCTCCAGTGAAAAACCATATTCAAGAAATAAAAACAGCTTGTCTTTGGAAAAAAAAATCCTCTTCTTTTACTCCAGATTTTTGTCCAATTTTACTAGATGGAGATCCTTGGATAGTTCAACCTTCAGAATATTATGATGAAATAGATATTAATGGTTTAAAGAAAAAACATTCATAAAAAAAAGGCCAACTATATAAGTTGGCCTTTTTAATTTTTTTTTAAAAATTATTTTGGAATATCTCCTTCAACACCTTTTACATAAACACTCATTCCAGCTAACATTCCATCATCAGCAACTTTACCTTCTGCAACTAATATATTACCTTTTTGGTCATATATAGGACCTGTGAACGAATGAACTTTTCCTGATGCTAGATCTTTTTGAAGCTGCTCTACTTCTTTAACTAAGTCAGCGCCCATTGCAGAATTATATGGTCCCATAGCCACCATACCTTCCTTTAATCCATGCCATGTATCTTGTTGTTTCCATGTGCCGTCTCTTGCAGCAACAGCTCTTTCAACATAATATGGTGCCCAATCATCTATAATTGAAGTCAAAATTGATTTAGGAGCAAATCTCTGCATGTCACTTGCTTGACCAAATGACCATACACCTGCTTTCTCCGCTGTTTGAACTGGTGCTGTACTATCTGTATGTTGCATAATTACATCTGCACCTTGATCGATTAAAGCTTGCGCTGCTTCAGCTTCTTTACCTGGATCGTACCAAGTAAATACCCATACAATCTTAGTTTTAATATTTGGATTGACCTTTTGTGCAGCAAGAGTCATTGCGTTAATTCCTCTTATTACTTCAGGAATTGGAAAAGATGCAATATAGCCAATCGTGTTAGTTTTAGTCATTTTTCCAGCAATATGGCCTAAAAGAGTTCTTCCTTCGTAAAATCTTGCAGAATAAGTAGAAACATTTGCGTGTTCTCTCTTATAACCTGTTGCGTGTTCAAATTTTACATTTGGAAAATCTTTTGCAACTTTGTTAGTTGGATCCATATATCCAAAACTAGTTGTAAAAATTAAGTCGTGGCCAGATTGAGCCAGTTGTCTTATCACTCTTTCTGCATCAGCACCTTCTGGAACACTTTCAACAAATGTTGTTTTTATTCCAGCTGCTTCTACGGCATTTCTACCTTCGTGATGTTGAAATGTCCATCCATGGTCACCAGTTGGGCCAACATAGACAAAACCAACTTTAAAATCTGCATTTGAGTTTACACTAAACCCAAGTAGAAAAATTGCAGAAATTAAATATTTAAAAAAGTTTTTATACATTTTGAATTTCCCCTCTAAATTTTTTTTGTGAAGCTTTAAGTTAATCAAAATTAAAAAAAAAAAAATAATTATTTTCGAATAGCTAACATTACTTTTCCTTATAGAATATTCTTCCTAAGGAAGTTGGGGTATTCAGTTTTATTTTTCTACTGTCACGAGAGATTACAACTAAAACTATTATTGTCATCAGATAAGGCAATGCACTTAAAAATTGAACCGGTATTCTAAACCCAATTGCTTGCATATGTAATTGTAGAATTGTAATCCCACCAAAAATTAAAGCACCAATTAAAACTTTTATAGGACTCCAGGTTGCAAATACAACCAAAGCCAAAGCTATCCACCCTCTTCCAGCTGTCATATTTTCAATCCACTGTGGAGTGTATATTAAGGATAGATATGCACCTGCTAAGCCACACATAGCTCCTCCATAAAGAATACAACAGTATCTAACTAGAATAACATTTATACCTTGATTAGATGCCGAAACAGGCGAATCACCAACAGCTCTAACAACTAAACCTAATTTAGTTTTTTTCAAAAAATAATTAGTTAAAAATGGTAAAGCAAAAGCAAAATATAAAACTATAGAGTGTCCAAATAATATTGGACCAAAAAACGGAATACTTTCTCTTAAACTTGAAAATAAAATTGGAAATTCTTTTCCAGGGATACCAACAAAATTTTTTCCTAACATTGCGGATAAACCAATGCCAAAAATAGTTAATGCCAAACCCGTTGCAACATGGTTTGTAAGAAGAGATTGCGTTAAAAATCCAAAGATTAGTGAAATTATAACTCCTGATAACATGGAGCCTACGATTGCTACAAAAAGGTTGTCTGTTATTACCATTAAAGCAAAACCAGATATTGCTCCGATTATCATCATTCCTTCAACACCTAAATTTAAAACCCCAGATCTTTCAGTAATCAATTCACCTGACGCAGCAAGTATTAATGGCACTGATGAAGCCATTATTGATCCTATCAGAATTCCTATAAAACTAATGTCTAAGCTCATTTTTTTTTAAATTTAAAATTTTAACTTTGAAAAAAAGCAAATAATCAGATGCGAGTAAAAAAAATAAGATCATGCCCTGAAAGACTTGGCCGGTATATTTTGGTATTTGTAAAAAAATTTGAGCCGTTTCGGCACCGAGGTATGTTAATGCAACAACCAAAGATGCAAAAATTATGCCAAAAGGATTAAGACGACCTAAAAAAGCAACAATAATTGCTGTAAAACCGTAATCGGGGGATATCATTCTATGCAGTTGTCCAATAGGCCCAGTAATTTCACCAACTCCAGCTAATCCCGCACAAGCACCACTAATCATAAAAACAACCAAAATCATGGTTTTTCCTTTAAACCCAGCATACTTAGCAGTTTTTAAACTTAGACCAGATACTTTAATCTGAAAGCCTAAATAGGTTTTATAAAGAATAAACCAACTCAGCATAACTGCTGCAAGAGCTAAAAAAATACCAGCATGAATTCTCAAACCCTCAAATAATAATGGCATTCTAGATGAGTCACTAAATTGTCTTGTTTCAGGAAAATTAAAACCTTCAGGATTACTCCATGGTCCAACTACTAAGTAGTCTAAGAGTAGCTTTGAAACGTAAACCAACATAAGACTAACTAAAATCTCGTTTGTATTAAAATATGTTTTAAGGACTGCTGGGATAAGCGCAAAGATCATTCCCCCGATTGCTCCAGCAAGTATAACTAAAGGCAGTATATAAAAACCTTCTTGATTATAAAATAAAAGAGCAACTCCACCTCCTACAATCGCACCAAAAGTTAATTGTCCTTCTGCACCAATATTCCAATTATTACTTTTAAAACAAAATGATAATCCAATAGCAATTAAGCAAAGGGGTGTTGCTTTGAGTAACAATTCACTGAGGCCATATAAATTTGAAATTGGAGTTATAAAGTAAAACTTAAGGGCTTCTATTGGATTAAAACCTAAAATATAAAAAATTATACCACCACCTAAAATTGTAAGTATGATTGCAATAAAAGGAGTAAAAAAATATAATGCCATTGGTACATCATTTCTTTTTTCAATTTTAATCAATGGAACCTCCTCCCATTAGAACTCCTAATTTTTCTGGAGTGACTTCTTCTGAAGGCATTATTTTTGAAAGCTTACCTTTATAAATAACTGCAATTCTATCACTGAGTTTTAATAACTCCTCCGTATCTGTAGAAATTAAAATCGTTGATTTTTCTTGATCGTTAATTTTTATAAGTGTTTCATGAATATAATTGATTGCACCCACATCGAGCCCCCATGTTGGATTGTAACAAATTAATAATTCTGGAGCTGTAATTAACTCTCTCCCTAAAATAAGTTTTTGTAAATTTCCACCCGATAGAAATTGACTTTTTAATTCAACATTGTCTGTATTTACTGAGAAATCTGATAATATTTTCTTTGAATGCTCTTTAATTTTTCTTTCATTTACCAAACCTTTTTCAAAAAAATTTGACGACTTGAAATTATTTAAAGCTACATTTTCATATATTTTTAATTCAGGTACAGCTGCTTGAGATATTCTATCTTCAGGAGAAAAAGCCATTAAATACTCTCGTCGTTGCTTTGGATTTAGTTTAGCAATTTCTTTATTTCGAAAAATGATTGATGTATCAGGTGTAATTATTTCCCCACTCAAAATTTGAAAAAGTTCGTTTTGACCATTGCCAGAAATACCTGCTATACCTAAACATTCTCCTTTCTTTACAGAAAAGTTTAGATTAACTAAATTTGTTTCAAAAGGATCATCGCTATAAAAATTTAAATGTTTTACTTTAAATATCTCATCTTTATTTTTGGAAATATTAATTTTTTTCTTAATTTTCGCTAGTTTTTGACCAACCATCTTATTTGCGAGAGTTTCAACTTTTTCATTTTGTGTTTGGCTAACCGATACGACTTTACCTTTTCGCATTACTGCAACTTCATCGCATAAAGACAAAACTTCTTTTAATTTGTGAGTAATGTAAATAATTAATATTCCTTCATCACAGAATTTTTTTAAAGATATAAATAATTCTTCTGTTTCTTGCTCAGTCAAAACAGATGTAGGCTCGTCCATGATTAGAACTTTAGGGCTTCTTAAAAGGCATCTTATAATCTCAACTTTTTGCTTTTGTCCTGCTGATAAATTTAATACAGGAATATCAAGGTCAATACTAAAGTTATATTTTTTTAATATTTCATTTATTCTTACCCTTAAACTTTTGTTATCTTCAGTTGCATCTATACTTAAGTTTTCAAATACTGACAAAGTTTCAAATAAATTGAAATGCTGAAAAACCATTCCAATTTTATTTTTTTTGGCATCGAGCGGAGAACTTAATTTTAAATTTTTTTCATTTAAAAAAACCTCACCATTATCTGGGCTTATCACACCAGACAAAATTTTTACCAATGTGGATTTACCAGCTCCGTTCTCTCCCAAAAGTGCGTATATTTTTCCACTTTTAAATTGAAGAGACACATTATCATTAGCTACACATCCTGGATATATTTTTGATATATTTGATATTCTTAAGTCTGTTGCCATAGCATTTCTTTAATATAATAAATCAATAACTCAATAATCTTTAAAATTTCCCATCTTTTCAAATTTGTATTAAATTCAAACAATTTAATGAAAGTTTTGAACAAATTGTTAACATAATTCAACTTTAGGTATGTATTAATGATTATTGCTTTTAAAAATAATACTTTATCAAAAAAGTTTATTGCTCTGTTTATCACATTAACAATAATTTTTTTAACTGGATGCCAGACAATTAAAAAGAAATCTGATGAAGTGGCTGAAAAAGAGAACGAGAAATTTGGTCAATTCGTTGGAAAAGAAGTTAATGAGATGAGATTAGAATTAGGCTCACCTTCAGAAGATTTCATCAATGAGCTTGGAAATGAAATGCTTATCTACAAGACAAAAAAATATGGAATTCCTTGTGAAAGAAAATTTGAGGTGAATGCATCAGGAGTTATTATCGGATTTAGCTCTAGCGGATGTATTTAATCTTGTGGGGACTAGCCCCACAAGCAAGGTACTTATTTAATTTCAATAAGTTTCTTTTTTTTATGGTCTGGAATAATCCTTTCACATGCAATTGTTAAAAGACCATCTTTTAACTCTGCACCATTCACTTTTACATCATCAGCAATTGTAAATGATCTCGCAAATTGTCTTTGCGATATACCTTTGTGGATTATCTCCCCATCTTGGTTTTTGTTTTCACTTCTATCAACTTGTTTAGTCCTTACAGTTAATAGATTATCTTCAAACTCTACCTCAACATCTTTTTTGTTAAAACCAGCTAAAGCAACCTCAATTGAGTAGTTATCTTTGCCAGTTCTTCTTATGTTGTAAGGTGGGTAGTTTGATTGCATACTTAAACCACCATTGCCCAACATGCTTTCGAATTGGTCAAACATATCGTCAAAACCAATTGAGAAAGGCCGAAGTGAGTTGAAAATTGATAGATCCTTACTTGTCATATTATCCTCCTTTAATTAAGCAAGTTTATTTATTGATAGCCCCATTAGGCGACTAACAATGTTCATATGGTAATTAATTTTGATATTTCAAGATCAAGTATTTAATTTGCCAGCTATTTTCAAAGCGAATGCGTAGTCTACTGCAATCTCCTCAATTGCTCCATCTCTTCCAGATTTTCCTCCATGACCCGCATTCATTTCTGTTTTTAATAAAAGTAAATTGTTATCGGTTTTGTACTCTCTTAATTTTGCAGTAAATTTTGCTGGCTCATCAAACAATACCCTGTTATCACTTAGACTTGTTGTTATCAAAATGTTCGGGTAATCCATCTTTTTAATATTGTTGTAAGGTGCATATGAAAATATGTAATCAAAGTGTTCTTTTTTATCTTTAGCATTTCCAAATTCATCGAATTCGCCGACTGTTAATGGTAAGGAATGGTCTAAGTTCGTGGTCAACGAGTCAACGAAAGGAACAGCCATAACAATACCCAAAAATAAATCAGGCGCTTGGTTAACAACTGCACCCATTAAAAGACCTCCAGCAGATCCACCCATTCCAATAATATTACCTTTAGACGTAAATTTTTTTTCAATTAAAAATTTTGCAGAAGCGATGTAATCTTCAAATGTATTTTTCTTGTTTAATAATTTTCCTTCTTTCCACCATTTCATTCCTTTTTCCATACCGCCTCTAATATGAGAAGTTACCCATATAATATCTCGATCTATCAGACTTATTCTGGTTGAAGAAAAACTTGGTGACATAGAACTACCGTATGATCCGTATCCATATAATAATAATTTTGCTGAACCATCTAATTTAGTTTTTTTATGTCTTGTTATTGTAAGAGGAACCATCCTTCCATCATGAGAGGCACACTCTAATCTTTCAACTATATAATCATCAGTATTATGGCCACTAGGAATCTCTTGTTCTTTAACTAATTTTTTTTCTTTTGTTTTAAGATTGTATAAGTAAGTCCTTCCAGGAGTTTTTGGTGATGAATATGATAAATAAACAGTATCAGTATTTCTATTTCTTTGGGTTAACGAAACACCTGGTACTATAACTTTTTCATCTGAAAAAAATATTTCTTCTTCTTCATTATTTTTTGGATTTCTTAATATTAATTTTGATAATGCATTAGAAGTTTCAGATCTTATAATCCAATTATCTAAGAAAATTAATCCACCGATTAAAACCTCTTCTCTTGCAGGTATAAATGTTTCCCAGATCTTTTTTTCTAAATTATTTGTTTTTTCAATTTTAAAATCTTCTGCATCTTCATTTGTGTGTTTATAGAAATTACCATTCCATGAATTAACTGAATAAATTATCCCTCTTTTTCTTTTATCAATCAGTTTTGGTTTTGGAATTATTTCATCTGATTTAAAATAATACTGTTCTGAGGTATTATGATCAGATGACGTAATAAAAAAATACTTCTCATCAGAGCTAAGTCCTATGCCTACAGTAAAAGCTTCACTTTCTTCTCTAAAGATAAGAATGTCTTTACTAGTAGGAGTTCCAATTTCGTGCCTATAAATTTCCCTCGGTCTATGATTATCATCAAGCTTTGAGTAAAAAATATATTTGTCATCTAAGCTAAATGTTATTCCTCCACTAGTATTTTCAATTTTTTCACCAATTTGATTTTTATTTTTAATATCTCTTATATGTATGGTGTAATATTCAGATCCTTTTAAATCTAGGGAGTAAGCTAATAATTTATCATTATAACTTACCTCTAAGTCTCCAAGCCCAAAATACTCTGTTTTAAGCTTTTCTTTTTCTGAATCACCATTCCAAATTTCCTCTATTTCATCAGAGTCAATTTTTTTTCTTAACTTTATAGAGTAGTTTCCTTCTGTTGTTGTTTTTGTCCAGTAGCTATATCTTACATCTTTAAATGGAAGAGACTCATCATCAAGTTTAATTCTACCTTTTATCTCATCAAACAAAACTTTTTGAATTTCCTTTGTATCTGACATTTGATGACTAAAATAATCATTTTCATCCTCAAGATATTTTCTAACCTCCGGTATTAATTTTGAACTATCTTTCAATACCTCAAGTATGTTTTCCTGATGTATCCAACTATAATCGTCTTCCCAGGTTACGTTGTGACAAGATTTTAATTCTGGTTTTTTTTTAAGCTGTGGTATTTTCATTTAAATTTAATTAATTTATGAATATTTTTTTTGCAATACTAATTATCTTTATAATTCTTTATATTTTACTCAATTGGTTTGCTAAAACTTCAACAAAAAAAATATCAAAATTTGTAAGAACATTTATTATAATTTCTTCAATATTGTTAGCGGTAATAATGGCATATGCGGGAAGGTACATTTTTTCTTTACCTTTTATGTTGGCCATTTTGCCATTAATAAAGACAAAGGCTGGTATTTCGTTATTTCAATTGTTTAGATTATGGGGCCTTTTAAGAGTATTGAAAAATTCTGGGAGGTTTAATTTTAACCAATTTAACCAAAACGTTTCATCTCAAGCAATGTCTATTGATGAATCTTATAGAATTTTAAATTTAGACCCCAAAAAAAAATATACAAAAGACGAAGTATTGCAATCTTACAAAAAAATAATGAAAAAAATACATCCCGATAGAAGTCCAGAATTAAATAATATTGCAACATTGGTAAATGAAGCCAAAGAGAACGTTATTAAAAATATTAGCTAATTAAGTTCTGAAATTTTTCAAAGATTTTTAACGGATTTATTCGCTCCTTACCCTCTGTTCCATGAGTAACATTCTCTACACCATCTGGTATAAGAGGATGCATTTTGGAGCTATAACTTCCATATATTAGTGGGGTATCTGACATTAAAACAATAGTTGGTTTTCCTAACCCCGCAGATAAATGGCTGAAACTTGAGTCATTACAAACAGCAATATTGCAATTTTTTATTATAGGTAAAGTTTCAGAAATACTAAGTTCATTTAATGGAGTACATAAATTCTTATGGTAACTTAAAATTTCGTTCATAATTTCAATTTCTTCATTTTTGTTACCCGTAGCTAAAAAAAATCTGCATTTAAAGTTTTTTAAACATAAATTCATAAATTCTACAAATATTTTTGGTGGAATTCTTTTTGTTGGTCCTGATCCACCAATTCCTAACAATATATTTTTCACCTCATCACTAAAATTAAATTTTAACTTTATTTTTTGAACATTTTCATCTTTAATATCAATAACTGGGTCACTTTTAATTTCTAGATTAAAATTATTTTTTAATAATTTATTAGCAGCTTCAATAATATGCTGATTTTTTTTTTTAAATAATGGATATTGATAAATATCATTAATTCCTGCAAACTTACAAACTAACTTATATCTAAGTGAAGAATTAAAAATCAATACTTTATCAAATTGATATTTTTTAATATCAGAAACTAGTCGAAAAAATCCGTTCAATCCGTCGTGAAAATTTTTGTTAGTTCGATCTCTTTTTAAAATAATAATTTCATTAATGTATTTATTATCTTTAATTAAGTGTTCGGCTTTTGAATTTTCTTTTACTAATAAAGTTACTTGACCGTTATATTTTTTTGCAACGGCTTCTATGTATGGAAGAAATATTACCATATCACCAATTCCCATCCTGTTTTGAATTGCTAAGATTTTCATGTATTTTTAAAACCTTTACTATTTTATATTTTTATATAAATTTTTGGTATGGGATATTTCAATGGTATTTATGCGGCAAGCCTATCTATACTTGATAATAATTTACAGTTAGACTGCGAAAAAACATTAAAACATGCTGAAAATCTAATTGAAAAAGGTTGCCATGGAGTAATATTTTTTGGCAGCACAGGCCAATCTCAATTAATTTCGTTAAGCGAGAAAATTAAACTCATTAATATTTTACCTAGGAGCAAACATAAAGATAAATTTATTATTGGAACTGGCTTAAATTCGTTAGGGGATAATATTAATTTGCTTAATATTTCAAAATCAATTGGCTTTGAAAATTTTTTAGTTATGCCACCAGCATACTATAAATATAACGATGATGATGTTTTTAATTTTTATTCCAAATTAATAGAAAATGTCAAAGATTGTAGAATAATTTTGTATAATTTCGAAAAGTTATCTGGATATAAATTTAGCATAGAATGTGTTTCAAAGTTAGCAAAAAGCTTCCCTAAAAATGTTCTCGGAGTAAAGGATAGTAGTTATAACTTGTATGAAAATTTAAAGATTGAAAATTTTTCTGTCATGCCTGGATCTGAAAGTAAGTTGTTGAAGGGCCTAGAATTAGGATGCTCAGGTATTATTACAGCAACAACAAATGTCACCTCTTATTTAGCAAGAGACGTGTATGATAAATTTAAAAATAATTTAAATCAAACATCAAACGAAAAACTTTGTATGGTGAGAAGTATATTTGATAAATATAATCTCATTTCAGGCCTACATACATTTATGAGCACAGAAGACTCTGATTTTAAAAATTTAATTCCACCTTTAAAACTTTTATCCAAAGATGAAGAAAAATTATTTTTTTCAGAATTAGATAAATTAAATTTTAATATAAAAAACCTTAAAGCAGCTTAATGAAACTTATAAACTTTTTAAATGATTTATTTAAAGAAGATGGCTTTATATTAATAGATTATAATTCTAACAGGTATGTTATAGGAAAGCCTTTGAAAGAAATTCCTATAGAATTACAGTTGTTAGATAAAAGTTTGCATAAAAAATTACTTTTCCATCCAGATCTATATTTTGGTGAGGCGTATACAAATGGTTCTTTAAGATTAAGAAATGGAACTTTGACAGAATTTCTTGATATAGCATTTAAAAATATTGGAAGAGCAGATATAAATATTTATGGAAAGACATTAAATAAAATAAAGGGAACTTTAAAATACTTAACAAGTTTTAATAAAATTGTTAAATCTAAACAAAATGTTGCACATCATTATGATATTTCAGAAAAATTATACGATTTATTTCTTGATAAAAAAAGACAATATTCATGCGCATACTTCAAAAATGAAAATGACACTTTAGAAACTGCTCAAGAAAATAAAATTGATCACATAATTAAAAAACTTCATATACAACCTAACCAAAAAGTTTTGGATATTGGCTCAGGGTGGGGTACACTTGCAATCGATATTGCAAAAAAAACAAAAGCTTCAGTTACAGGAATTACACTTTCACAAAATCAATTAAAATATAGTCAAGAAAAAGCTAAAGAATTAAATTTAGATAATCAAGTTGAATTTAAATTAATAGATTACAGACAATTGAATGAAAAATTTGATAGGATAGTTAGCGTTGGAATGTTTGAACACGTTGGAAAAAAATTCTATCAAACCTATTTTAATAGAGTGTCTCAAATGTTAAAACAGGATGGAGTAGCTTTGATACACACAATTGGATCGAATTTACCACCCAGAGACCCACAGCCTTGGATAACAAAATATATATTTCCTGGTGGATATACCCCTAGTTTAAGCGAAATAGCAAGGCCAATAGAGGATTCTGGACTTATAGCTACAGATATAGAGATTTTAAGGATGCACTATGCTCATACTTTAAGAAATTGGAAAGAGAGATTTCTATCAAAAAAAGATCAAGTTTTAGAAATGTTTGACGAAAAATTTTTAAGGATGTGGGAATTTTATCTTACAAGTTGTGAAATGGCTTTTAAATGGGGAGATCAAGTTGTATTTCAACTGCAGCTAACTAAAGATATAAGATCTGTTCCTAATACTAGAGACTATATTTATTAAAAATTAGCTGATAAAGCTGTATTTCTTAAATGAAAAAAAAGAAAAAAAAACCCAAAAAAAAAAATTTAAAAACAAAGATTAAAAAATCAAAAAATAAATCCAAGTCAAAAATAAAGAAAAAAAGACCAAAATTAAAAAAAAAAATAACAAAAAGATTAAATCGAAGAAAAAAAATAAAAAAAGTTAAGTTAAAGACAAGTACTGAAAAGGGTATTATTTCAAGAACGGTCAGACTTGAGGAAGATTTAAAAAATAAGTTTTCTTTCAAATTTAGTTTTAATTTATTAGCAATTGATAAATTAATACAAAAATTTTTTCAAAGTATAGAATTTAGATTAATTCGTTTTAAAGAAATAAGAGCTGAGGAAAAAAGGCAAATTAAACTTGAGAAAATTGAGCAAGCAGAAAAGGAAAAAATCGAAATTGAGAAACAAAAGAGAGCAGACGAGGAAAGTTTTTTAAAAGAAAAGGAAATCCAGTTAAAACAAGAAGAAAAATTAGAAAGAGAAAGAGCAAAGGATATAAAATTATTTTTAAGAAAAGAACAGGCCATACTAAGAAAAGAGCAGGCGGAGAGACAAAAGAAATTTTTACAAGAATTAAAATTAGAAAAACAAATCGAAAAATTTAGAATAAGAGAGGTAAAAGAATTAGAACAACTAGAAAAATTAGCTTTAAGAGAAAAGAGAGAAGATTATTCAGGATTACAAGAGCGTATCGAAAAACTAAAATTAAAATATCAACAAATAAGAGATCAGAAAATAAGAGAACGAGTCGAGGCGCTAGGTGTAGAAACACAAGAAGGAGACGATAGAGCAAAATTACTTCAAAGAGAAAGGGAGTATACTTTAGCTAGGCAAAAAATTGAGTTTGCACTTGAAAGCTTCTACAGAAGTGCGAATAGTTTAGTTTTTCAACTTAACAAAAGATATATAACTAAACATATGTCTATCTTGAGATGCATAGACAGAAGATTCGAAACTGGAGAGATATTTATAAAATGGGATGAGACAATTGATGATGAGTGGTTGATACTAATTTATATTAAAAATAATTCTCCAGATGAAGGTATAGTAATTGAAGATAAAACAAATGAAGAAAAAAATATTTCACATGAATTTAAACCAAGTGAAATTTTTAAAGCCTCAGATTTAATGGTAGATTCATTAACCCAGCTGATTGCAAAAAAAAGATCTAAGAATAATTAAATTTGTTGGTCTTTGATAATTTTTTCTATTAACTTTATATTTTCTCCACTTTTGATTAATGGATAAATAGATTTTGCTTTTCTCAAGTCATCAACTGCTTTTTCATATTCCTTTAAGCCTAAGTATATTTGCGCTCGTCCTGATAATGCTCCAAAATGTCTTGGCTCTAGATCTAAAACTTTTTCAATATCATCTAACGATTTCTCATAATCACCCAATATAAATAGTAATGTTGCTCTCTTATTCCAACCCTCCGCCCATTTTGGGTCCTCATTAATTACGTCTGTAAATAGTTTTAATGCCATTCTATACTGCTGATGATACATGGAATAAGTTCCGTTCTCTAATTTGTTCGTCAGATAATCATTGTTTGGGTGTCTTGTCCATTTATTCCAAATTTGATCCTCTAGTTTTTCTGCTTGTTGTAAATTTTTTGCGTTAAGCAATTCTTTAAACAATATATTTAAATTGTCTGAATACACATTATTTGTACTGACAAATAAAAATATAATTATAAAACTTATGTGTTTTTTAATCACTGACATATACAGATACTCCTCTAGAATTAATGTCTACATCAAACTTTTTATGTAATGGGGGAAAAGCTCTTTGAGAACAATCCAGTCTATCACAAGTTCTACATGAAACCCCAACAGGTATCTCTGATTTTTTATCATTCAAATCTAAGTTTTCCGTATAAACAAAATCTCTTGCATATTTGGCTTCACATCCAAGCCCAATAGATAACATACTTTTTTTTTGTCCATATCTTCCTATACCTTTTTCAACAGTTCTTGCGATACATACATACTTTTCACCATTAGTCATTTTACTTACTGCAGCCTGAATAACACCAGGTCTAGAAAAAGCTGAATACACATTCCATCGAGGACAAGCACCGCCATAACGCGGTATTTCAATGCCTGACAATGAAAATCTTTTTGAAATATTACCAGCGACATCAACTCTCAAAAAATGGAAAGGAACTCCAGGTAATTTTGGATCATTCAAACATGTTACTCTATGTGTGACTTGTTCAAATGAAGTTGCAAAAGTATTTTGCAACAACTCTAAATCATATTTAAGCTTTTTACATTCTGAGTGAAATAATTTATAGGGCATTAAAATTGCTGCACCACAATAATTTAATAAAGCAACTTTTGTTAATTTTTTCGATTCTTCATTTGGATAATTAAAAGTATCAAGATAAGAATTTATTATATCGCTGGCTCCCTCTTGTACAATTTGAGCTGCAGCATGTAATTTCTTTGTTTCCAAAGACAAATAATCAGACAACAGCAACTTTCTATTTTTTTTATCATAAATTTTTGAAAATGGTTTTCCTTCTTCAGGAATTATATCTTGTACTTCAATTTTATACTCTGATTTTAAATAATCACATAAAGCAATATATCTTGTTCTATTATTTTGTTTTATTTGTTCAAAGATTTGATTTGCAAATTCTTCTAGTTTTGGAAAAAAATTTCTATTTTCTTGCAAAAAATCTGAAATTACTTCTCCAGGAAAAGAATTTTTTCTATTATCTACAATTTTTCCGGAAAGTTTTTCAATTTTGTTAACCAATTCATGATCTTTTTTTTTCAAAATGTCACCTAATCTTATTAGAGCTTTACCAATTTTTGGATTACTATTTGCTAAATCTTTAACTTCTGGACCAACTATATCCAAATCTTCAAAAAGTTGATCATCAAGCAATTCTGAAATTGTGTTGACCATATTGATATCTGATTTATTTGTTAGATCGCTAATGTTGATGCTTAACTCATCACAAATTTTTAAAAGTAATTCCCCGTCAATTTTTCTTTTACCTCCCTCGATTAAAGCTAAATAACTTGGTGAAATGTTAAGTTGTGAGGCTAGTTTATTTGCCTGCATACCTAGCTGTCTTCTAAAAGCTTTTATTTTTGGACCAATATTTAATTCTACTTGACTCATTTACTATTTGTAAACTTTGTAAATTATTATTTACAAAAAATTTATTGTATTTACTAGACTTTTAACATTTTTTGTAGATTTTGTAAATATTGTAAATTATAAACTTTACATGGATAAAAATACTTTAAAAAACACTGAAACTAGTTCTCAAACTACAAATCACCAAGAGCATCAAGAGCATAGAAGCAGAGGGGTTTATATAAGAGATGACCACTGCGATTGGGGATCAAGTGGAATGAATGAGTTTACTGAAGAATATAGCGAAAAGTAAAAAGAATTAGTTTTAAAGGAGAAATAATGTCAGCAGAGAAAATCTCGTACGAGTTGAAAAGATTTGCAGGAATACAAAGGGATTATAAGCCAGAAGAAGTTGAAAGGTTAAGAGGATCCATTAAAATTGAGTATTCAATGTGCAAACAGCAATCTCAAAAACTTTGGGGATTGTTAAATACAGAGCCATATGTAAACACACTTGGGTCTTTGTCGGGAAATCAAGCTGTTCAACATGCAAAAGCAGGTTTAAAAGCAATTTATTTAAGTGGTTGGCAAGTTGCAGCAGACGCAAACAGTGCTGGTGAAATGTATCCTGATCAATCTTTATATCCTTACGACAGCGCACCTAAATTAGTTGAGACTATGAATAATTCTTTAATTAGAGCTGATCAAATTCAACATATGGAAATAGCAGATGGAGATATGAAAAGCAGCGAAAGAACTGATTACATGTTGCCAATTATTGCAGATGGCGAAGCAGGATTTGGCGGGCCGTTAAATGTATTTGAGCTAACAAAAAAATTTATAAAAGCTGGCGCAGCCGGAGTTCATTTTGAAGACCAACTAGCTAGTGAAAAAAAATGTGGACATATGGGTGGTAAGGTACTTGTTCCTACTGGAACCATGGTCCGAAATCTAAAAGCAGCAAGATTGGCAGCTGATATTGCCGACGTTCCTCTCATTATTCTTGCAAGAACAGATGCCAACGCTGCGAAACTAATAACAAACGATTTTGATGAAAATGACAAACCGTTTTTAACAGGAGGAAGATCACCTGAAGGTTTTTATTATGTAAAAGATGGTATTGATCAAGCAATCTCAAGAGGGTTAGCTTATGCACCTTACGCGGATCTAATATGGTGTGAAACTGCAACACCTAATTTAGAAGAAGCAAAAAAGTTTGCTGATGCAATACATGCAAAATTTCCTGGTAAGATGTTAGCTTATAATTGTTCTCCATCATTTAATTGGAAGAAACATTTATCTGATGATGAGATTGCAACATTTCAAACTAAAATTGGAATGATGGGATATAAATTTCAATTTATAACTTTAGCAGGTTTCCATACGCAAAATATTGCTATTTTCGAGCTTGCAGAGAAATATAAAAAGGAAGGTATGACTGCTTACTCTAGAATACAACAAAATGAATTTGCTAGAGAAAAAGATGGATATACCAGTGTTAAACATCAACGAGAAGTTGGAACTTCTTATTTTGATGCAGTTTCCAATACAATAAGTTCTGGAAAGAGCTCTACAACAGCAATGGAAGGCTCAACAGAATCTGAGCAATTTTAATTACTTTTTAGCTTTTGAATTTGATCCCAGGCTGAATTAATAGCTCTCATTTTCTTTTTACTTTCCTCAATAACTTCTTGAGGAACTCCTTTACTTAGAAGTAAGTCAGGATGATGTTCTTTACTTAATTTTAAATATCTTTTTCTAATATCTGTAAGATTATCATCAGGTTTGCTCTCTAATACCACATATGGATTGAGTTTATCTGATGATTTCCTACCCTCAACTATTCCATTGAACTGGGCATCACTAAGACCAAATAGTTGAGAAACATGTTGTATCATCCTAAATTCTTGATCACTTATATTTCCATCAGCTTCTGCAATATAAAATAATATATTAATGACTTCCTCCAACACATTTATATTTCCCTGATAGATCTGAGCTATTTGTTTTGCATATGGTTCGTAACCAGTGCTTTCTTCTTTAGCTTTATTAAAAATTTTTCCAACTTGATCTAATTCATGTTCTGGAATTTTTAGTTTATCTTTTACCGCTATTAGTTCCTCTCTACTAACCTGACCGTCTGCTTTACTTAGTTTAGCTGATAAAACTATAAGAGCTAATGCAAAAACTTGTTGAGGTTGCGCAAAAGATTTAAATGACGATCTTGATCTTGATACTTTTCCACCAATTAAGGAACCTAATAGCATCCCAAAAGGTCCTCCTAAAGAAAAACCGATCATCCCACCAATTAAACTTCCCCAGATAGACATATAAAAAAAATTTAATATAATTTAATATATTTATGTTCTCAACTTTTTTAACTTTAACATTTTTATTTTTAATGTTTATGTGGTCATTGGCCTGGGTAAATTATTACAATAAGCTAGATAAAAGATTTGGTTCATCTTTATGGAGATGGAGTTATGATTATCCAGTGCCAGGTGATAGAGACATTTCTTTTCTTGATGATAAAAAATTTGTTATTTTAAGAAGAAAGAGAAATAGAGCAGTTACAGTTATGTATTTTATTTTATTTTTCTCTTTTTTTATATTTTTATCTTTTGTAACCCAGATTTTATACGCTATTCAACATTAGTTTAGTTGGTGTCTATTTTTTAAATACAAAAAGAACGCTACAATTTCATATCCGACATAAAATAATTGGTAAATGACTGGGAGTTTAAAAAATTTATAAAGAAACTTGTATTTTGGAATATTTTTCCAAATAAGTAAAAAAGCATCAATACCCACATAGATTTTTCCATCTTGTTCTACATGTAGTCGTCTTAGAAGCTCTTTATCAGTTTTTTTTGTTTCTAGTTCAGCATTTTTATTTTTAGTAATGTCTATCCAATTCAAATTTTCTATTTTTTCTTTTTTATAAATATTAATTTCTGCTCTGCAGATTTTGCATGAATTGTTAAAAAAAACCTTCATAATCAAACTATATTTGAATATTTTATTTTTACAAATGTGCCAAATAAGCAGTTGATATATTAATAATCACTACTACATTCTTCAAATGTCAAATTTCTTCAAAGATACAGATATAGATACATCACAAGCTGAAGCAATTGTTACCGAAACCTTAAAAAATTGTGACGACGGAGAATTATATTTAGAAAATTATAAATCAGAGTCTATTGTTTTAGATGATAATAAAATAAAGAGCTCAACTTATAACTCTGATCAAGGATATGGTTTCAGAGCTGTAACAGGAGAAGTTGTTGCATACTCTCATTCTAATGATATTTCAAAGGAATCATTAAGAAAATCAAGCGAGAATTTAAAAGATACGTTAAAGTCAAAAAAAGGAACCTATAATCATGAAATTCCTAAAACTAATAGCAAATATTACGAAAACATTAATCCTATTGAAAGCAAGACCTTCGACTCAAAGATAGATTTACTGAACAGTGTTAATAACTATTTAAGATCAAAAGGCTCAATTGTAAATCAAGTAACTGCAAATTTTTTAGGTGAACATAAATCAATAGAAATTATTAGGTCTGATAATCAAGTTTTGAAAGATGATAGACCATTAGTCAGATTCAACGTTTCTGTAGTATTAGAGAAAGATGGAAAAAAAGAAACAGGTGTTTATGGAGTTGGAGGAAGACAAAGTTATGATGATTATCTAAAAGAAGGAAGCTGGAAAGATGTTTGTGATGAAGCTTTTAGAATCGCCAATGTCAATTTAGAGAGCAAACCAGCTCCAGCAGGAGAAATGAAAGTTGTTTTAGGTCCTGGATGGCCGGCAATTTTAATTCACGAAGCGATTGGACATGGTCTTGAGGGAGATTTTAATAGAAAAAAAACTTCAGCTTTTCATAATTTAATGGGGCAGCAAGTAGCTAGCGAAGGAGTTACGATTGTAGATGACGGCACCTTACATCAAAGAAGAGGAAGTTTAACGATAGATGATGAAGGAACGCCTACTGAAAATACAGTTTTAATAGAAAATGGAATTTTAAAAAACTATATGCAAGACCGTTTAAACGCTCGTTTGATGGGAACTAAGTCAACAGGTAGTGGAAGAAGAGAAAGTTATAAACATGTGGTTTTACCAAGAATGAGAAATACAATGATGTTGTCAGGTAAATATTCGCAAGATGAAATGATAAGTTCAGTTGATAAAGGTATTTTCGCTGTAAGTTTTGGGGGAGGACAAGTAGACATAACTTCAGGAAAATTTGTATTTAATTGCACAGAAGCATACGAAATCAATAATGGTAAAATTGGATCACCAATCAAAGGTGCTACATTAATTGGAGATGGACCGTCAATTTTAAAAGAAGTTTCGTTAGTTGGTAATGATATGAAATTAGATCCAGGTATAGGGACATGCGGGAAAGCTGGACAAGGTGTTCCAGTAGGAGTAGCCCAGCCATCAATTCTTATAAATAAGATGACCGTTGGTGGGACAAAACTTTAATATAAATGATAAAGGATCAGGAATTTTTAAAAGATATAGCGTCTTATTGTATTGAAAACTCTAAAAAACTAGGAGCCACAGATGTTGGTGTAAAAGTAATTCACTCTGTCTCAGAAAATGTTAGTTTTAGAAACAAAAAATTAGACGAGTCAAATAGAGCAGATAGTTTTGCAGTTAATTTAACTACTTATATAGAGAAAAAAAAATCAAGCATTAACTCATCAGATTTATCTAAATCAAACTTAGAAAAACTAATAGAACGTTGTATTGACGCTACAAAAATCACTCCATCAGATGAAAATAATTCGTTACCAGATAAAGATTTAATGTCTAAAGAGATAAGAGACCTTAATCTCTATGATGAAACACATTATTCAAATGATAAAAAGATTGAATTTTTAAAAAAAGTTGAAGAGACAGCATCTACGGACGAAAAAATAGTTAATACTGAAGCTGGTTTTACCGAAAATAAAAATAATTTTATACTCGCAAACAGTAATGGTTTTTTAAGTGGATACAAAACCTCAAATTTTTCATCTTCATGTGTAGCTGTATCAAAAATTAATGGTGCAATGGAAAGAGATTATGAGTTTGGTAGCTCAAGATTCTTGCAAGATATGATGAAACCAGAAGAAATTGGAAAAATAGCTGCCGACAAAGCAATAAAAAAGTTAGAACCAAAAAAAATTAAGAGTGAAAAAATTGGCGTTATATTCGATAAAAGAATTTCCAAAGGAATATTAAGCACACTAGCAAGTGCAATTAGTGCGAGTGCTATTGCAAGAGGAACTTCTTTTTTAAAAGATCAAATCAATTCTGAAGTTTTTCCAAATTCAATTAATATCATCGACGATCCAAAAATTGAAAAAGGATTAGGCTCCCAAAACTTTGATAGCGAAGGTGTTGAAACCAATTCTTTGAAACTAGTTGAGAATGGTATTTTAAAAAATTATTTAATTGATACTTATTATGGTAAAAAATTAAATTTAAAATCTAATGGTAGATCTGGAGGAACAACAAACTTATACTTTGAAAACGGTACTTTAAGTTTTAAGGATTTGCTAAATTCAGAAAAAAAATTTCTATACATAACAGAGACTATAGGTCATGGAGGAAATATCATTACTGGAGATTACTCAGTTGGAGCTTCAGGATTCATGGTTGAGGATGGAGAATTGACTTACCCAGTAAGTGAAATAACTATAGCTGGGAATTTTAAGGAAATGTTTAAGAATATTACTTTGGCAAATGATTTAGAGATGAAGTACTCAACAAATGCTCCTACTTTGTTGATTAATCAAATGACAGTAGCAGGAAAATAATTATTTAATTTTTTTTAGTCTATATTCCCATAGACCCAATCTCTTATAAGCTACTTTTATAATCAATGCTTTTTTCTTATCGTACCATATTTCAAAATTTAATTTTTTATCATCTGGTAGATTCGGGTCAGTAGAAAATAGTCTAAAATGTTCTACATCATACTCTTTATTATAAAGTTTAATTTTTTCTTTTCCTAAAAATTCTATGTTTTGTTTTTTTACACTTCCAGATAATGGACTTATTTGTGTCTCGGTTTGCAAAATTCTATGATTCCACCAGTTACCGATTATATTTTCTTTATCCGCTTCACCCTTATATGATGATCCATCAATTATAAACTTCTCTTTTTTTTCGTCAAAAATTAAATTTACGTATTTTCTCTTATTATTTTGAAATGTTTCTGAGTTAAATGAAATTAATTGATCTCCAATGTATTCTTCAGTTCCTCTACTATTTATAGAGAATACTGTAACACCCAATAATTTCACTTCAAAATTGGTTGTATTTTTTACAATAAATTTATTTTCTTCTTTTTTAAATGTGAAAATACTTTCTCCAATTTTTTCATCATCTTTAAAAATTTCCATTTCTATGTTTGAATAATTTTTATAATGATCAGTATGTGCCTGCAAAAAGAGAGAAGACAAAACCAATAAAATTAGTAAGAATTTTCTCATTATTTCATATTTTTTAATTAACTTGTTAGAACTTTATATAGAATTTTTATGTTTAAAAGATAAATAGTCTAAAGAATTATGTTTTTAACCATTAAAAATATACCCTCAAAATCTTGGAGCTCAGAAAAACCTTTAAATTTAAAACCTAAATTTACAACTTTTTTACTTTTATGTATTGGTTTATCTTTGTTTGGGTTAGGAGAGGGTCTTTTACTAGTTTCTACTACTGGTAATTCCCCATGGTCTGTTCTTGCAGAAGGGTTATCAAACATATTAAATATTTCGATTGGATTATCTACATTCATAATAAGTATTATTGTTTTAGGGTTTTGGTTTCCACTTAAACAAAAACCAGGAATTGGTACAATTCTAAATATTTTAATTATAGCAGCTATAATCGATCTGACCCTTTTTCTTTTTGATCCCCCTTTGACTACATTTTCAAAATATATTCTTGCTGTATTTTCTGTTTTGCTTGTCGGTCTAGGAAGTGGCATATACTTAATTGCAAATTTAGGTCCTGGTCCTAGAGATGGATTGATGACAGGTCTAACAAAAAAAACTCAACTTCCTATTGCTTTAATTCGAGCTACTTTAGAAATTTCGGCTGTTATATCTGGTTGGTATTTGGGAGGAACTGTTGGTTTGGGCACTATAATATTTGCATTTGGGATAGGCCCTGCTGTAGCTTTAGGAATTTATATTGTGGATAAAGTTACAAAGTAAATGTTTTTGATGGACAATTAGTCGATTGTTAATATTGAATAAAAATTGTAAATATAAATTATGTCTATAAAAAATTGGATGAAAGAATCGGCGAATATACTATTTGACGATAGTAAAAATGATTTAAGAGCACTTCCCAAAACTGTGAGACTCCAAATATTATTAGTTTTAAGTTTTATATGGACAACAGTATTTAGTTTATATGTATTTTCATATGCCACTTTTGCATTTGGCTGGGCAGGGACCTATGTTGCTCATATAGGTTTAATATTTGCTGTTTATTATACGTTTAAACAATTTCATAGAGCTGAAGCAAAAGCTGTTAGTGTTTTTAAGACAAAAAACTTTGATCCATTTAAAATCATGACAATTGTTTTTGTTATAGTTTTTATTTTTGTTTTCTCTAAAGGTATTGAAGTATTGACAAAAACAAACTCTTACTCAATTCCATATGACGGACCTAGTAAATCAGCATTTGAAAAATGGCTGCCTTTTACTAAAAATAAATCTGAATAATAATTTTTTAAGAAGCTTCTGATAATTTAGATAGCTTTTTTCTCTCGTGTGGATCTAGCACAGCTTTCCTTAATCTGCATGAATTTGGCGTAATTTCTAGCGCTTCATCAGAATTTAACATGCTCAATTGTTCAGCAATAGACATCTTTCTTACAGGAGTTAAAACAACATTTTCATCTGTTCCTTGTGTCCTCATATTTGTAAGTTTTTTACCTTTCATGACATTTATAATCATATCACCAGGTTTAGGTGACAATCCTACAATCATACCAGAATAAACTGGATCGTTATGAGTAACAAACATTTCTCCTCTTGCCTGTAGATTATAAATTGCAAATGCTACTGCTTTTCCTTGTTCCATAGAGATTAATGCACCATTTCTTCTACCTTCCATATCTCCCTCAAATTTTCCATATGAATGGAATATTCTGTTTATTACTCCTGTTCCTTTAGTTAGAGTAAGAAATCTACTAGTATATCCCATTAAACCTCTAGTTGGTGCATGAAAGATTAATCGTTTTTTATTTTTTCCAGTATCTTTAAGATCTATTAACTTTCCTTTTCTTTTATTCATTGAGTCTATAACTTTTGAAGAAAATTCTTCGTCAAGATCTATAGTAATTTCTTCAATAGGTTCTAATTTTTCACCATTTTCATTTTTTTGAAATAAAACTCTTGGAGGGCTTACTGTCATTTCAAATCCCTCACGTCTCATTTGCGTTAATAATATTTCTAACATTAATTCGCCTCTTCCGCTTATTTCAAATGAATCTTTATTTTCATTTTCTGAAAATGAAATCCCGACATTATTTTGAGCTTCTTGAACTAATCTCTCTCTAATTTGAGTACTTGTAAGTTTTTTACCCTCAGTTCCAGCTAAAGGAGAACTATTTACTGTTATTTTAATTGACATCGTTGGAGGATCAATCGGGGTTGCTTGAATTGGTATATCTACCTCAGTATCACATATTGTATCAGCAACATTTGCTTTTTCTAATCCAGCGATAACTACAATATCTCCAGCTTCGCCAACTTCTATTGGTACTTTTTTTGTCCCCTCATATCTAAATATTTTTGTTAATCTACCCTCATCAACTTTTTCTCCATCAAGATTAATTGCCTTGATTTGTTGATTTGCTTTTGCAGTACCTTGTGAAATTCTACCAACTAAACTTCTACCTAGAAAACTATCTGCATATAAAAGAGTCGAAAGCATTGCAAAAGGCTTGGACTTGTCAAATTCTGCTGGCTTTACATGATCTATTACTAAATCTAATAATGGATTTAAGTTCTCTCTTGGGCCATCTATTTCGTTAGATGCCCAGCCAGATCTTCCACTTGCGTAAATAACTGGAAAGTCTAATTGCTCTTCGTTGGCATCTAAGCTTACAAATAAGTCAAAAGTCTCATTTAAAACTTCATCGGCTCTTTGGTCAGCTTTGTCTAATTTATTAATAACTACGATTGGTTTAAGTCCTTGTTTAAGTGCTTTAGCTAATACAAATTTAGTTTGAGGCATTACCCCTTCGGCTGAATCTATTAACAATAATGCACCATCAGCCATACTAAGAACTCTTTCAACTTCTGCAGCAAAATCCCTGTGTCCAGGTGTATCAATAATATTAATTCTAGAATCTTTCCAATTTATTGAAGCTGGTTTGGCAAGAATTGTAATACCTCTTTCCTTTTCAAGTTCGCCAGAGTCCATCAGTCTTTCATCAACAACTTCATTTTCTCTAAAAGAACCACTCTGTTTCATTAAGTTATCAATCAAAGTAGTCTTGCCATGGTCAACATGAGCAATAATGGTGATGTTACGTATTGATGTTGTCATTTGCGCGTTCTTATATATTCAAAATATTTTTTTTCAATTCAAAAAAAAAGGGCAGTAAAAACTGCCCTTTTTGAATTTTTTTTTGAGTAAAATTGGGATTACATTCCCATTCCACCCATACCACCCATACCACCCATTCCTCCAGGAGGCATACCAGCCGCACCAGCGTCTTTTTCATCTGGTTTATCTGCTATCATGGCTTCAGTTGTTACTAACAATCCAGATATAGAAGCAGCATCTTGAAGCGCTGTTCTTACAACTTTAACTGGATCAATAATACCTTCTTTAAACATATCAACATATTGCTCTGATTGTGCATCGTAACCATTGCTAGGCTTGTTGGTTTCTAATAATTTACCAACAACTACTGATCCATCAACACCTGCATTTGTTGTGATTTGTCTAATAGGTGCTTGTAAAGCGCTTTTGACAATTTCTACACCCGCTTTTTGATCATCACCTTTTACTTTTAGACTATCAAGTTCTTTTGAAGCATAAAGCAATGCACATCCACCACCAACAACAATACCTTCTTCAACTGCTGCTCTTGTAGCGTTTAATGCATCCTCAACTCTATCTTTTCTTTCTTTAACCTCAACTTCTGTAGCACCACCAACTTTGATTACAGCTACACCGCCTGCTAGTTTAGCAAGTCTCTCTTGTAGTTTTTCTCTATCATAGTCTGATGTTGTTTCTTCGACTTGAGCTTTGATTTGAGCACATCTTGCTTCAATATCAGATTTCTTACCTGCTCCACTTACAATTGTACTATTTTCCTTATCAACTTTCACACGTTTTGCAGATCCAAGATCGTTGAGTTTAACATTTTCAAGTTTAATTCCTAAATCCTCAGAGATAACTTGTCCACCTGTGAGAATTGCAATATCTTCTAACATTGCTTTTCTTCTATCTCCAAAACCAGGTGCTTTAACAGCAACAACTTTTAAACCGCCTCTAAGTTTGTTAACAACAAGCGTTGCTAATGCCTCTCCTTCGACATCTTCTGAGATTATCATTAATGGTCTCCCCGCTTGTACAACAGCCTCTAACAACGGAACCATCGGTTGAAGATTTGTTAATTTTTTCTCATGAAGAAGAATTAGTGGATTTTCTAACTCTGTAGTCATTTTATCACCATTTGTAATAAAATAAGGAGAAAGATAACCTCTATCGAATTGCATACCTTCAACTACATCAAGTTCTGTTTCAATTCCTTTTGCTTCTTCAACAGTAATTACTCCTTCATTACCAACTTTTTGCATAGCTTTTGAAATCATTGCACCAATTTCTTTATCACCGTTTGCTGAAATTGTTCCAACTTGTGCAATTTCATCGCTATCTTTTACTTTTTTAGCTGATGAAATTAATTTATTTTTTACATGATCTACAGCAGCATCAATCCCTCTTTTAACATCCATTGGGTTCATTCCTGCTGTTACATACTTACAACCTTCTTTAACAATTGCTTGAGCTAAAATTGTTGCAGTTGTTGTTCCATCACCAGCTTCATCGTTAGTTTTGCTAGCAACTTCTTTAACCATTTGTGCACCCATATTCTCAAACTTATCATCAAGGTCAATTTCTTTTGCAACTGAAACACCATCCTTAGTTGTTCTTGGTGCACCATAAGATTTGTCGATAACAACATTTCTTCCTTTTGGTCCAAGAGTAACTTTTACGGTGTTGGCAAGTATATCAACTCCCTTTAACATTGATGCTCTAGCATCTGAATCAAATTTTACTATTTTAGCCATTTAAACTCTCCTTATTATTTATTTACCTGTTGCAATACCCATAATGTCTGATTCTTTCATTATGCTGTACTCTTTACCATCGATTTTAACTTCTGTTCCTGACCACTTACCGAATAAAACTTTATCTCCTACTTTAACGTCCATAGGTATTAGTTTTCCATCTTCAGTTTTTGCACCTCCGCCAACAGCAACAACTTTACCTTCTTGAGGTTTTTCTTGAGCTGTATCTGGAATAATTATGCCACCAGCAGTTTTTTCGCTGCTATCTAAAACTTCTATTAAAACACGGTCATGTAACGGTTTAAACTTCATACGAATTCTCCTTTAAATTAGCAGTCATATAGAGACATATTTAATAATTTTCAAGATCTTGAATAAAAATTATGGTCTAAAAAACTCAAGAATTAAGCTTATTTTTAAGCTATACCTCAAGTATGCCCCAAAACTTAGATAAAGATGGATTAAGATCTAAAATAAACAGTTACGAATTATTTTTTATCGACATATGGGGAGTGATCCACAACGGATTAGAAATTTTTGAAGATTCTATCGAAGTATTAGAAAATTTAAAAAAAAATAATAAAGAGTTTGTATTACTTACTAACGCGCCGAGACCAAATTTAACAGTTATTGATTTTTTGAAAAAAATGGGGCTCAAAAAATTTTATGAACATGTATATACTTCTGGAGAAGCTTCATTAAAATATTTAATAGAAAATTTTCAAAATTCAAAATTTTATCACATTGGACCACCAAGAGATTTCGACTTATTTAAAAGACTTGAACAAAATAAAGTTAGCAATATTAATCAAGCTGATTATTTTATTTGTACAGGGTTATTTGAAGATCATGAGATAAAACTTGAATATTATGAAGATTTACTTGAGAAGTTTTCAAATAAAAAATTTGTGTGTACAAATCCAGACTTAATTGTTGATAGAGGTGATGTTAGAGAGTTTTGTGCTGGGTCAGTTGCAAAAATATTTGAAGAAATTGGTGGAAAAGTAATTTACTTTGGAAAACCTTATCCTCCGGTTTATAATTTATCTGCTAATATAAATGGTAAAAATGTTTTATGTATCGGAGATAATATGAACACAGATATAAAAGGAGCTAATATTCAAAATTTTGATAATTTGTTAATAACGAATGGTATACATAAAAAAGAATTAAGTAGTATTAATATTGATATATTAGAAAAAAAATATGGAGTAAGCGTGAATTACACTCAAACAAAATTGAAATGGTGAACAAAATTAAAATTTATAAAAATTTCAAGATTTTAAGAAAACATCAAAATGCCATGATATTAATTGGTAATTTTGATGGCTTACACTTAGGCCATCAAAGATTATTCAAAGAAGCAAAAAAATATAAAAAAAAATATAATTCAAAAATTGGAGTAGTGACTTTTGATCCAATACCAAAAATGTATTTTGATAAAAGTATTACGAATTATCGACTTTCAAATCTTAATCAAAAGAGCAGATATTTTAGTGATTATAACGTAGATTTTTTAATAAATAAAAAATTTGATAAAAAATTCTCCAAAATATCTTGTCATAATTTTATTAAAAATATTTTATGCAAAAAGTTAAGTGCAGATTACATTTTTGTCAGTAATAATTTTAGATTTGGAAATAGGAGAGAGGGGGACGTAAATTTATTAAAAAGATTTCAAAAAAAGTATAATTATAAATTAATTAATCCAAAACCGTTATATAAAAAAAATAAAATTATTTCCTCAACATTAATTAGAAAATTAATTGAAAATGGTAATTTAAAAAATGCAAATCAACTTTTATCAAGAAATTGGTCAATAGAAGGTGTTGTAGAAAAGGGTAGAATGATGGGAAGAAAAATTGGTTTTCCTACATGCAACATAAATATAAAAAATTATGTAATACCAAAAGTAGGAGTTTATGCAGTTAATGTTTATATTGAAAAAAACAAAAAAAGGATCAAAGGAATAGCAAATATCGGTTATAGACCTACTTTTAATCAAAAAAAATTATTATTAGAGGTAAATTTATTTAAATTTTCTGGAAATCTTTATAATAAAAATCTAACTATTAATTTTACAAAATTTATTAGAGGAGAAACTAAATTTAAAAATATTGATGCTTTAAAAAAACAGATAAAGAAAGATATTAAAGTCGCTAAAAGATAAAATTATATGAGTAAGGAACACATTAATCTACCTAAAACAAAATTCTCAATGAAGGCAAATTTGCCAAACAAGGAGCCAAATTATATTGAATTTTGGAAGAAAATTGACCTGTACAATTTGTTAAGACAAAAAAGTAAAGGGCAAGAAAAATTTGTACTCCATGATGGGCCTCCATATGCAAATGGTAATATTCACATGGGTACCGCTTTGAATAAAATTTTAAAAGATATAATTACAAAATTTCATCAAATGGATGGCAAGGATTCAGTTTATGTTCCTGGATGGGATTGCCATGGTTTGCCTATTGAGTGGAAAATTGAAGAACAATACAAAAAGAATAAGAAAAATAAAAATGATGTTCCAATTATTGAATTCAGAAAAGAATGTAGGGAATTTGCAAATAAATGGATAGACGTTCATAAGGGAGAATTTACAAGACTTGGGGTAATTGGTGATTGGGAAAATTACTATTCAACAATGTCATTTGATGCGGAAGCTCAAATAGTTAGAGAACTTGGAAAATTTCTTAAAGAAGGAAGCCTTTATAGAGGTTACAAACCAGTTCTATGGTCAACTGTAGAAAAAACTGCTTTAGCTGATGCTGAGGTTGAATACATGGATCATGTTTCAGATACGATTTATGCAGCCTTCAAGGTGAAAGTATCAAATTTAGATATTATTAAAGGTGCTGATGTAATAATTTGGACCACAACTCCATGGACTATTCCTGCAAATAAAGCTTTAGCTTATAATGCTGGCCTAAAATATGTTTTGCTTAAAATAAATGATAACAAAAATTTTGTCGATAGAAAAATAGTGATTGCAAAAGAATTACTAGAACCTTTTAAAAAAGATACATCTATAGAAAATATTAAAGTTTTAAACGAATTTTTTGGAAAAGATTTAAAAGGAACAGTTTGTAGTCATCCATTTTCTAAAATGGGATATGATTATGATATTCCAATGCTTGAGGCTAATTTTGTTACTACTGAGCAAGGTACAGGCGTTGTTCACTGCGCTCCAAGTCATGGACCTGATGATTTCAATCTTTGTTTAAATAATAATATTAAAGCAATTGAAACAGTTGATGGTGATGGAAAATATACAAATGAAATTAAACTTTTTGAAGGTTTACATATTTTTAAGGCAAATAATTTAATCATAGAAAAATTAGATGAACAAAAAAATTTAGTAACAAACGGAAAACTTACCCACTCTTATCCTCATTCTTGGAGATCAAAAGCTCCATTAGTTCATAGAGCAACCCCGCAATGGTTTATATCAATGGAAAGTCATGGTTTAAGAGATAAAGCATTAAAAGCAATCGATAATACTGATTTTTATCCTTCAAAAGGAAAAGAAAGAATAAAATCAATGATTGAAACTAGACCTGATTGGTGTGTATCAAGACAGAGAGTTTGGGGTGTGCCGCTACCGATTTTTATTTCAAAAAAAACAGGTGATGTTTTAGTTGATGATGAAGTTTTTGAAAATATTGCAAAAATTTATGAAAAAGAAGGATCTGATTGTTGGTTTAATGAAAATTATCAGATCTTTCTTGGAGATAAGTATAAAGCTGAAGATTATGAAAAATTATCAGATATAGTTGAAGTTTGGTTTGATAGTGGATCCACCCATTCGTTTGTCTTAGAAAAAAGAGATGATCTTAAATGGCCAGCATCTATGTATTTAGAGGGTTCAGATCAACATAGAGGTTGGTTTCACTCTTCACTGTTAGAGTCATGTGGAACCAGAGGTGTTGCTCCATTCGAAAGCATTCTTTCTCATGGTTTTGTTGTAGATGGAAAAGGTCTAAAAATGTCAAAATCAACAGGTAACGTAATTGCTCCACAGGATATACTTAAAAAATACGGAGCTGATATATTAAGAATTTGGGTTGCATCTTCAAATTATGCTGAGGATCTTAGAATAGATTATTCAATTTTAGATCAACATGCAGAGTCTTACAGAAAAATTAGAAACACGTTTAGATATCTTTTAGGAAATATTCAAGACCAATATGAAAATCTTGATTTAGAAAAAGTTAAGTTTGAAAACTTTGACTCACTTGAAAAATTTATGCTTCACAGAATTTATACAATAAATGAGAATTTTAAAAATAATTTTAAAGTTTATAACTTTCATAACTTATATAAAGAATTACTAAATTTTTGTACAGTTGAGCTTTCAGCCTTTTATTTTGATATCAGGAAAGACACTTTATATTGTGAGGCTTTAAATTCTGATAAAAGAAAGAACTGCATAACTCTTTTAAATATTATTTTACAATGTCTCCTGAAATGGTTTGCTCCAATATTATCATTTACAACTGAAGAAATTTATCAATTGGTTAAAAAAGAAGAAGATAGACAAAGTATACATTTGCAAAATTTTGTCTCAGTTCCAAATTCTTGGAATAATGAAGAAATAAGCTCAGATTGGGAATATGTAAAAAAAATTAGAGATGTGGCAAATATTTCAATTGAGAACATGAGAGCTGAAAAATCAATTGGATCAAGTTTAGAGGCAATGATTGAAATAAAGTTAAATAAAGAATTTTACGATAAGGCAAAAAATATCAATTTTTCTGAAATTTGTATAACCTCATCTGCATCTGTAATTAAAGATGAAAATTTAAAAAATAGTATCGACGTAGTTGCAAAAAAGGCACAAGGAAATAAATGTCCTATTTGTTGGAAAATTTTTGAGTCGAGTTGTGAAAGACCAAATTGTGGACTTTTAAATACAAATGGGAAATGAAAAATTAAATAAACTTCTTAAAGGTTTTATATTTTTAGCGGTTTGTTTTGCTTTAGATAGATTTTCGAAAATCTATATTTTAAATATTTTAAATAATGAAGGACAAGTTGATTTTTATATAAATCAATACTTAAATATTTATTTGGTTTGGAATACAGGTATTGGATTTGGTTTATTTTCTTCAGAAGATAAAATTTTTTATAATTTCTTTACTGCAATTATAGTTATTATAAACTTGGTAATATTGTATTACGCTTTGATTGAAACAAAAATTAAATCTTTTTTTTTAATGATAATATTAGGAGGTTCTTTAGGAAACTTATTTGATCGGGTTTATTACAGAGCTGTTCCAGACTTTATAGATTTAAATTATGCAGGATATCATTGGTTTATTTTTAATGTAGCTGACATATTTATAACAATTGGTATTATATGCCTTATTTTATCTGAATTTATATTCTATAAAAAAAATAATGAAAAAAATTAGACTAAATTTAATCTTATTAATCGCTTTAGTGCCATTATTAACTTTTTGTGGTGGAGTTAGAGATGCTTTAGAAGGCAAAAAAAGATCTGAACAAAGTGATGAATTCTTGGTTAAGAAAAAAAATCCATTACAAATGCCACCAGATATGAATAAACTTCCTAAACCAGGAGATGATTTGGAAGTAAGTAGTCAACCAAATAATGAAGAAGTCAAAGATTTACTGAAAATAAAAGACGATGATAAATCCGAGGATTCAAGTAGTGGCTCAGATTTATTAAATAATATGAAAAAGAAAATCCAGTAATTAATGGAGACAAAACATATTATTTACAAAAAATTCAATAATAAAAATAAAAAATTAAATAAAAAAAAATTTAATAATTTTCTAAATTTTAAAATTTTAATTCAAAAATATCCTTTATTAAAATCATTAACAAATAATTATAATTATTCGTTTAAAAAAAAATATTTACTAAATTTTAAAAAATTTGACGAGTTTAATTTAATAGGTATGGGTGGATCTATTTTGGGTGCACAAGCTATATACGATTTCCTTAACCGTAAAATCAAAAAAAAATTTTTCTTTTTTAATAACTTACAGAAATATAAAATTACAAAATCAAATAAAAAACGTTTAAATATAATTATATCAAAATCTGGAAATACTTTAGAAACATTATCAAATTTAAATCTGGTTTTAACGAAACAAAAAAAAAATAAAAATTTAATAATCACTGAAAATAAAAATAATATCCTAAGAGCTATGGCGAATAAACTGAAATCTGATGTAATAGACCATAAGAATTATATTGGGGGTAGGTACTCAGTATTATCTGAAGTCGGAATGGTTCCGGCAGAATTGATGGGTTTAAATGAAAAAAAATTTAAACGATTAAATTATCTAATAAAAAATAAAACATTTATTAATTTTTTAATTGAAAATGTTTCCTCAATTCACTCAAATATTATTAAAGGAAAAAAAAATTGTGTAATTTTAAATTATGATGAAAAATTAAATAACTTTTTGAAATGGTACCAGCAATTATCTGCTGAAAGTTTAGGAAAAAAGGGTAAGGGCTTTTTTCCTATAATCTCTACAATGCCAAAGGACAATCATAGTCTTTTACAACTTTATTTAGATGGTCCAAAAAATAATTTCTTTAGTTTTTTTTTCACTAGAGAGAGAAGTCCTCTTAAATTTAATAATGCTTACTTAATTGATGGATTGGAGCACTTAAAAAAGAGCAGCTTAGATCAAGTGTTGTATGCTCAAAAAAAAGCTTCGCAAAATGTATTTAATAAGAAAAAATTATCGTTTAGAAGTTTTGAAATTAAAAATAAAAGTGAGGAAACTTTAGGTGAACTATTTACATTTTTTATTTTAGAAACACTTATGCTAAGCTCCTTATTAAATGTAAATCCAATTAACCAACCTTCTGTTGAATTGATTAAAATAGAAACAAAGAAAATCCTAAAATAGTAATTTACCAAATATTATTTTTGATAAACCATATTTTTTTTCTCTAAGAACTTTAAAATCTTCTATAAAATTTTCTTTAAATTTCTTATTTCTATGTATTACTATTAATGTACTTTTGTGAGCAATTTTTAATTCTAAAATTTTCCTTAATAATTTATTTATATTTTTATCTTTAAATGGTGGATCTAAATAAATTAAATTAATTTTTTCATTATCTATATTTTCTTTAGAAATTTCATATGCGTTTATTTTCTTGATAACTGAATCTTTATCAATTTCTAACTCCTTAATGTTTTTTTCTAAAATTTTCAAAGAGGGTTTGTAATTTTCAAAAAAAAAAACTTTTTTTACTCCTCTAGACAAACATTCAATGCCAAACGAACCAGAACCGGAAAATAAATCCAAAACTACGTCATTTTTGAATTTAATTTTTTCATTCTTAGAATGCTCTAAAATATTAAATATCGACTCTCTAACCATATCCTTTAAAGGTCTTGTTGTTTTATCTGTAGGATTATGAATTAATTTACCTCTTAGTTTTCCACCAATTACTCTCATTTATCTATGACTTTATGACCTATATCTGATCTGTAAAAACCATCTTCCCAATTCAATTTATTAATCTGATTGATGATTTCTTTTCTACTTGATAAATAACTATCTGAGATATTCACAAAATTTATTACCCTACCTCCAACTGCTACAATTTTGTTCCCAGAACTTTTTGTTCCAGCATGAAAAATAAAATTATCTTTAGTTGATTTGAATTCTTTTAAATTTTTAATTTCAACATTCTTATTATATTTTTCAGGATATCCTTTTGAGCATAAAGCAATGCACATACTTTTTTTATTTTTCCATTTTATTTCGTGGGTCTTTAATTTTGAATTACAACAAGAATTTATTATTTCCAATAAATCACTGTCAACCAAAGGTAATATAGTTTGGCATTCAGGATCACCCATCCTGACATTATATTCAATTAGGTATGGTTCATTACTTTTTATCATTAGGCCGGCATATAAAAAACCGACGTACTTCTCATTCATTTCACTTATAGCTTTTAACGTTGGCTCAATTATTTTGTTTAAAATTTTATTCTCTAAATCATCATTAATTAAGCTTGAAGGTGAATAAGCTCCCATTCCTCCTGTATTTTTTCCAGTATCACCCTCACCAACTCTTTTATGGTCTTGAGCTGTATTAAAAGTTTTATAACTAATTCCATCTGAAATAATAAAAAAACTCATTTCATCTCCTTCTAGAAATTCCTCAATTAACACTTGATCTGCTTTCCCAAATTTACCGTCAAATATTTCATTAATAGCAGTTTTAGCCTCATCAACATTTTGACAAATATAAACACCTTTACCTGCAGCAAGAACATCCGCCTTTACAACAATAGGAAAATTAGATGATGATAGAAATAAAAATGAATCTTCTTTTGATTTACAAATTTTAAATTTAGCAGTTGGTATGTTAAATTTCTCACAAATTTGTTTTGTAAATATTTTTGAGCCTTCTAATTGAGCAACTTTTTTTCTAGGACCAAAAACTTTAATATTTTTTGATTCTAGAAAATCCACTAATCCTTCGACTAATGGTTTTTCTGGACCAACAATTACTAATTCAATTTGTTCCTTATAGATAAAATCATATAAGTCTTGAAAATTCTCTAAATTAAGATCAATATTTAGAGATATTTCTTCAGTTCCGGCATTGCCAGGTATTGAGTATATTTTTGTTAATTTTTTTGACTTGCTCAATTGATGAACTAGAGCATGTTCTCGTCCTCCGCTACCAATAATTGCAATTTTCATTTAGTAAATATATATCTTAAATATGTTAAATAAGTTAGCTAAATTAAAATACTTAGCAAATAATTTTGAGATCATTGAAGATGGTGATCATGTGATTTGTGCTATCTCACAAAAAAAAATACCACTTGAAAACTTAACTTACTGGAATGTTGAAGAACAGGAGGCCTACTTTTCGTATGTTGAGGCCTCAATGAAAAGAGATTTATTAGACAAAAACTGATTATGTTTTCCATCTATCATGGGTCCAGATCCACTGGTCTACATTTTTTTTAATCATTTTTTCAAGTATCTTATTTAGATGTTCAGTGATCTCTTTAATTGATTTATTGTTCCCAATTTTAATTGGTTGTGAAACAAACATTTTAAAATAATTATTTTTTCTTCTCTCTATATAAATAGGCACTAGATCGCATTTATATTTTTTAATTAATTGTGCGGGTATGGTCGTAGTACTAGCTGGTTTACCAAAAAAATTAATTTTTATACCTTCTCTTACTCTTTGGTCTATCATTAGAGCTACTGAGTTACCTTTCTTTATATTTTCAATAATCTGTCTTGTGCCCGATCTTCCTTTTTTAATTTGATTTTTGCATATAAAATTTTCTCTAATTTCTTCCATAGTTTTGTTAAGGAATACGTTATTTAGCGGTCTATAAATAGCACACAAATTTATACCAGCTTTTTCTATTTGGAGCGCCATTAATTCAAAATTATTGAAATGACCAGATATAAATACAGCTCGTCTTTTTTCTCTCTTAATTTTGTTTAGGTTTTCAAGCCCGTCTATTTCAATAAATTTATTTAATTTGCTATTTCTAAATGCTTTAAGAAAAGGATATTCAGCAAGTATTCTTCCATAATTTCCATATATTTTACTGATAATTTTATTGTAATTTTTTTTGTCTACAATGCCAGATTGTTCCAAATTATTTTCAATCAACTTTTTTGATCTAAATATCGGTCCAAATAAGCGTCCAATAAAATCTCCCAAATTAGATCCATTTTTATAACCAATTATAATTAGTATAAAAAAAAACAATTTTATTAAAATAAATTCAATTAAATAAAAAAACTTCCTCATAATTTCTTTAATAAAAAATTTTTAAATTCTTTTTCTTTTTCAATTTTTAATCCTATTTTTAAAAATTGGATATTTTTTTTTTGTATATTTGATAATCGATTATAGTCTTTTTCGGTTGTTATAATTTTTAATTTGTTAGTCTTAGCCATTTTTTTTATATTATTTATATCAGAATTTTTATATTTATAATGGTCTGGAAAAGTCATTATTTTTTTTATCTTAAAATTATATTTTTTTAATGTTTGTTGAAATTCTAAAGGATTACCTATGCCTGAAAAAACTAGAAAGTTATTTTTAAATTTAAAAGAATCAAGATTTCTAGGAGTGTATTTAGCTCTAAATATTTTTAAATTTGGATTTAATCTCTTTAGAGTTTTTTCGAAACTTTTATTATTTTTTTCACCATTAAGAAATGCAAGATCATAATTTAAAATATTTGTAATTCTTTCCCTTAATGGCCCAGAAGGCAAAACTAGCCCATTTCCAATTAGTTCTGAACTATTAAAACAAGCAATAGAAATATCATAATTTAAACTTTTATCTTGTAAACCATCATCTAATATAGCTAACTGATATTTTTTTGTCTCAGCAATTCTCAGCGCAATATCTCTAAAACTTAAACAAATTAGATTTCCATATTTTGATAAAATATTTTGCTCATCAATTTGATCAATATATTTTTTTTTAATAAATACAGTTTTAAACTTGTGTTTTAACATATCATTTATTTTTAAAACTAAAGGTGTTTTTCCAGTTCCACCTAAGTAAATATTTCCAACACAGATTGTTTTTATTTTGAAATATTTTTTTTGACTTAAAGATTTAAAAAAATTAAAAATAATTGTTATCAAACTAAATGGTAATAGTAATAATGATATGAAATTGAAACTATCCCAAAAAATGGGTCTTTTTACTTTCATTATAAATAATTTTTAATTTCTTTAACGTTATTTTCAAAAATTTTAGCACCTAAATAATTAATTTTATTAAGTTTACTATTTGCTATTTTGTAATTATGATTTTTTACAAATACCTTTTCCATTTGATCAATATTTTTAATCTCTGAAGATATTTTTAAACTTTTTAATTCTTTATATATTTCTTTAAAATTATTTACTTTTTTACCATGCATCACGTAATTACCCATTCTTACAGCTTCTAATGGGTTTTGTCCTCCATGGTTTACTAAAGATCCACCAATAAATGTTACATTTGAAAGTCTTAAAAATTTTGACATCTCCCCATATGTATTAACAATATATACGTCACAATTTTCAGACGGTTTATGTCCGCTTGATCTTTCGGTAACTATCAGTTTTAATTTTCTAAGTTCTTGCTTTATATCCTCTGATCTATTTATGTGACGCGGAACCAATATTGTAATTAAATTCTTAAACTTTTTCTTTAATTTTAAATGTAATTTTCCAATGATTTTCTCTTCATTATAATGAGTGCTGGCTGCACAGAATACTTTTTTATTTTTAAAATATTTTTGAACATTTTTCTTCAAACTTTGTTTATCATTTTTGAAATACTTTAAATTTCCTACAAATTTAATTTTTTTAACACCCAATCTTTTTAAATAATTTTGGGTTTCTTGATTTTGAGGTAAAGCTATAGTTATTTTACTAAAAACATTCTTTGCAAAAGATGAAAAGATTTGCCATCTTTTGAAACTTTTACTCGTAATTCTTGCATTGATTAAAATAAGAGGAATTTTTTTTGAATTTATTCTTTCATACATATTCGGCCAGATTTCAGAATCTACAAATATTGCGATTTTTGGTTCCCAATAATTTAAAAAGTTATTGCATATAAATCCAATATCAAATGGATAGTAAATATGAGTTGTTTTCTTTAATGGTTTCTTTGCAATAATTGATGCAGAACTTAAAGTAGATGAAGTAAGTAAAATTTTTTTTATAGATTTGTCTTTTTCAAACTTATTTATTAAAGGAAGAATACTCATGATTTCCCCAACACTTGCACCATGAAACCATACAGTTGTATCAGTCTTTTTCAAATTATAATAAGCATATTTTTCTAAGATTCTTCTCCAATCTTCCTTTCCATTAATCAATCTTAAAAATAATATAAATGGAGAGATTAAAAAAAAAATAATTCCTAATATATTATACAAAAAATACATTAGTTATTTTTTATTTGTCTCTCGTAGAAGTTTTTATAAAGCAATGAATTGTTTATTAGATCATCATGTTTCCCTGATGACTCTATAGAACCTTTATCAACAACATAAATTTTTTCTGAATTAAGAATAGTTGATAGTCTATGAGCAATAACTACTGTTGTTTTATTTTTTGTTAATTCCTCAATAGCTTTTTGTATTTTTTCTTCTGTTTCAGAGTCAAGAGATGAAGTTGCTTCGTCTAGAAGAATTATTTTGCTATCTTTTAACAAAGCTCTCGCTATCGAAAGTCTTTGCTTTTCACCACCTGATAATTTTACTCCATTTTCCCCTATAACAGTCTGAAATTTATTGTCTAATTTTTCTATAAAATCTGTACACATTGATATTTTTGCAGCTGCAAAAATTTCGTCCTCACTCGCTTCTGGTTTGGCATATTTGATATTATTAAAAATAGTATCATCAAAAAGTGTTGTATTTTGATCTACAATAGATATTTCTTTCCTTAATGATTTAAGATTTAGGTTTTGTACTTTTTGATTATCAATTAGAATTTCCCCAGAATCTGCATCATAAATTCTTGGTATTAAATTTAATATTGTAGATTTTCCTGACCCGCTGTGGCCTACCAAAGCTGTCATTTTTCTGCCAGTTATATCAATATTAATATCTTTAAGGACTATGTTGTTAAGATTTGATTTGTAACTAAAATTAATATTTTGAAATTTTATTGATGCATTACTTATATCTAATATTTTTCCATTTTCATTTGCTGAAATTTTATTTTGTTGATCAATAATAGGTAATATTCTTTTTCCTGCCGATAGTCCTTGGCCAAAAGCAACGTTAACTGTTGCTAAAGACTTTACTGGTTGATAAGCAAGCATCATTGCAGCCAAAAAAGAGAAAAAATTGTTTATACTAAGCTGGTCATTCATAATTAATTTTCCTGAGTAAAAAATTAATATTGCAATCATTATTCCAGTTACAACTTCCATTATCGGAGTGGATCTTATAAAAACAGTTGCAATTTTTATTGATTTTTCTTTTAGATCATTGACGAATTTTTCTGATCTTTCATGTTCATAATTCTCTCTTTGAAAAATTTTTATAATTTTATGATTTTTAAAAAGATCAATTAAATATTTATTTAAGTCGCCTGACTTTTCTTGTGCTTCTGTGGCAACTTTAATAATACGTTTTCCTAATTTTTTTGCAGTTATCGTAGCTATTGGAAGCATAATTAAAGCTATAAGAGAAAGCCTCCAATTTTGAAAGAACATCACAAATAATAAGCCAATAAGCGTTAAGCCATCCTTGAATAGGTTTAAAACTGCATTACTTAACATTCCGGTTATTTGATTTACATCAAAGTTAAGATTTGAAATATATTTACCCGAATGTTTATCTTCAATTTTTTCAGTATCAGCTTTTATGAAAGAAGATAACATATCGATTTGAATATTTTTTTTCACTTCTTCTGCGGTTTTTATCATTAAAACTTTTGCTAAATATAGAGATATTCCTTTTGTAGCAAAAGCTATTATGATTAAAAGTGGAATTATGAAAATTAAACTTTGATCTTTGTTTATAAAAATTTTTTCTATTGCAGGGTCGAGTAACCATGCTGTTGCAGATGTGGCACCAGCAACCAAAATAGAAAACACTATAGCAAGTATTATTTTGTTGAGATGTTTTGTTGTATAATCATTATACAATCTTTTTATAATATCGAAATTTTTCATTAAGTTAATTTTCCTACTAACAAAATTATTAAAATAATAAGACCCAAAAGATTATTGCTTTTAAATTTTGCTAGGCAGTCATTCCCATTTTCAGTTTTTAATTTAAGTGATTGAAAAATTAACAAATGAGTTAAAGGCACTATTAAAGCAATGTAATATAAGATATTAAAATTCATTTTATAGCCAACAAGAAACAATGATATTAAAAATATAATGTAACAAAACGATATAAATTTTTTTGGGTTATTTTTAAATTTAATCGATGTTGATTTAACTCCAATTATTTCATCATCATTAATATCTTGATATCCATATATTGTGTCGTAACCTAATGTCCAAAATGTGGCTCCTAAATAAAATATAATAGGTACTATAGAAACTTCATTTTGAATGGATATCCATGCCAAAACTAGACCGTAATTAAAAGTAATACCTAAAAAAAGTTGAGGCCAGTAAGTAAATCTTTTCATTAATGGATATGTAAAAGCTAATGGCATTGAAATAAGAGCCATATAAATAGTAAATTTATTAAAATTTATCAAAACTAAAAAAGCGATTAAACATAAGATTGCGGCATATATTGCTGCATTAAATACTGAAATTTTTTCTGACGCGATTGGTCTATTTTTTGTTCTTTCGACTAACTTATCAATTTTTCTATCACTTATATCGTTAACAATACATCCTGCTGATCTCATTAGAACAGATCCAGAAAAAAATAAAAAAGCATAAATAAAATAAGTGTTTAAAGAAAGAGAAAAATCATATGAAATTGTCAAACCCCAAACACAAGGCCAAAATAGAAGCATGAAACCAATTGGTTTATTAAGTCTTGTTAATTCAATAAAAATTTTTACCTTTTCAGACATAATTTACTTGTAAATAACAAAGCGTAGATTCATAATCAAACTGATTCGCATGAATATTGATTACACTGTTACTGCATTAATGTTTCCTGCCATTCCTCTTATTATGGCTGTCTATAGTAACAGATTTCATACATTAAGTGGTTTGATTAGAAAAATACACGACGAATATGTTTTTGAAAAGCATACTCCTCCAGAGTGGAAGCAGCAGCTAATTAATTTAAATGATAGAGTAAAAAATTTAAGGATTACCATACTTTTTGCAGCATTTGGTTTCTTATTTAATATGCTTACAGTTTTTGCTCTTTATTTAGAGACATATTTTTTAGCTAGAATTATATTCGGATCTTGTTGTTTATCCATGATGGTATCAATAATATTTTTTATAAGAGAAATACAAATCTCGACTAGAGCGTTAAGACTTCATCTTTCAGATATGGATGATCAATTTAAGGAATAATAACTGCTGGTCCAGTTAAAACCCTATTCTCTAAATCTATATGAGCTTGTTTAGCTTCACTTAATTTATATTTTTTAGAAACCTCAATTTTTATTTTTCCTGAAAGAACCGCATCAAAAACCAATTTAGCAGATTTTTCTAATTCATCTCTTGTGATTGTATAATGCATTATCGACGGTCTTGTAAAAAAAAGACCTTTTGTATTTATATGTTTTTTGACATCTATAGTGTGAACATAACCAGATGCATTTCCAAATGCTACCATCATTCCTCTAATTTTTAAACATTCTATTGATCCTTCAAAAGTCTTAGCTCCCACACCATCATAGACAACATCTATTCCGTTTTTACCTACTATTTTTTCAACTTCCTCTACAAAATTGTGATCTGTATAATTGATAACATGATGACATCCATTTTTTTTTGCTATTTCAACTTTTTCTTTAGATCCAACTGTTCCAATAACTTCACATCCTAAAGCATTAGCCCATTGGCATAATATTTGGCCAACACCTCCAGCCGCAGCATGAAACAAAACTTTATCTCTTTTTTTAACAGCATATGACCTATGTAATAAATATTCTGATGTTATGCCTTTTAATAAAATACAAGAGGCTATTTCATCTGAAATACCTTCAGGCACGGAAACTAATTTTTCCTCTGGCATTATTTGTTTTTCTGAGTATCCACTTATTGGAGCAGATGCATGACTTACTCTATCTCCAACTTTAAAAAGACTTACTTCTGAGCCAATTTCTTCAACTATTCCAGATGCTTCTAATCCAAGTCCACTTGGTAATTCAATCGGATACAAACCTGTTCGATGGTAAACATCAATATAATTAAGTCCAACTGACAAATTTTTAACTAGAACTTCCTTTGGACCAGGTTTACCAATTTCAATATCCTTGTATTCTAAGACTTCTGGACCTCCAAATTTCTCAAATCTTATAGCTTTCATATTTACTTTACAAAATTACCATTGTGATAATCATCAATTGCTTGAAGTATTTCTTGTTTGGTATTCATGACGAATGGGCCACCTCTCGCAATCTGTTCTCCTATCGGTTTTCCAGATATTAGTAAAAATTTAGCGTTTGTTAAAGCAGTTACTTTCAAGTTTTCACCTTTAGATAATAAAATTAAAGTAGAGTCTTTAACACTTTCATGTTTATTATTTCCAATTTCTATCTCACCTTCAATTAGATATATGAATGAATTGTGTGTGGATGGAACTTGATAATTAAAAATTTTACTCTCATTTAATTCTACATCAAAATAAATTGGATCGACATTGTGTTTTTTTATTGGACCTTCTGAATTTTCAAACTTTCCAGCTATTACTTTTATAAGTTTATCTTCGTCCTTATGTGTGCTCATTTTATCAGAGTCTATATAATGGTATTCTGGTTTGCTCATCTTTTCGCTAGCAGGCATATTAATCCATAATTGAAAACCATGAAGTTTTCCATCATTCATAGCTGGCATTTCAGAATGAATTATTCCACTGCCAGTTTTCATCCATTGTACATCTCCTGCAGTCATTTTTCCTTGACCACCTGTACTATCTTTATGTTCAAAACTTCCAGCTAACATGTATGTAACTGTTTCAATTCCTCTGTGTGGATGAGGAGGAAAGCCTGCAATATAATCATCTTTATTTTCTGATCCAAATTCATCTAACATTAAAAATGGATCATAATAATTTGGTTCAACACCAATACTTCTTTTTAATTTAACTCCCGCACCATCTGATGCTGGTGTTGGATCTATAATTTTTTCTACTTCTATATTTGTCATGTCTTTCATATAGGATATATCTAAATTAAATCAAGCAATTCTAATAAATTACTGATTTGTTTGTTAGGTTCAAAATCTAATTTATCAAAAATATTATTATTTCTATTCACCCAAACAGTGTTGTATCCATAATTACCAGCGCCAGATACGTCCCATGTATTTGCGCTTAAGAATAAAACTTCGTTCTTTTTAATTTTATATTTATTTATTGGAAGATCATATACTTTTGAATCTGGTTTAAAAATACCAACTTCTTCTACAGAAAAAATATCATCAAAAATATCTTTTAACCTATTACTTGCAACAAGTTGATTTAAAAGTTCAGGTGTACCATTTGACAGAATTGCTAATTTATAGTTTGATTGTTTTAATTTATTTAAAGCATCATTTACTTCTTTAAATGGTGAAAGCACTTTATATAAATTTAATAGTTCTGATCTCATTGAATTATCAATATTGTAAAAATTCATAGATTTATCCAAACTATCTTCAGTGATTTGCCAAAAATCTTTGTGTCTTTTCATTAAACTTCTAAGCCAGGTGTATTCAAGCTGTGTAGTTCTCCAATAATTAGCAAATCCTTCCCATTTATCTCCTAATTTTTCCTTACATTTTTCAGCTGCAGAATAAACATCAAATAGAGTGCCGTATGCATCAAATATGATTGCTTTAATATTTTTCATAAATTAATTTAATTATAATGAGCAATATTAGAATATTTTATCCAGAAAAATTATCAATTAATTTAGAAACTAATTTAAATAAGTCTCAATGCCATTATCTATTGAAAGTAATGAGGATTAAACAAGGAGAGACCTTTTCTGTTTTTAACAAATCTGGAGAATGGAAGTCAGTTGTAACTGAAATTTCAAACAGCAGCTTACATTTTAAGGTTGTTGAACAATTAAGACAAAATGATAAAGAGCAAGATATTTGGTTAGCCTTCTCACCCATTAAATCAAATTATTTTAACTTCATGATACAAAAAGCAACTGAGCTTGGTGTAACAAAATTTGTACCAATTATTTCTGAAAGGACAATTGTTAGAAAAATAAATAATGAGAGATTAAATAAAATAATTATAGAGTCGTGTGAGCAAAGTAATAGAATAAATATTCCTTCAATTGAAAAACCTCAATCATTAGATAAATTCCTTTCTAACAATTCAGATATCAATTTAATTTTTGGAGATTTAAATACGAATAATAAAAAAATTAAAATTTCAAATTCAAAACCAAATTGTCTTTTAATTGGTCCTGAAGGGGATTATTCAGCCGGTGAAATTAAAAAGATTCTAAACTTTAAAGGGTCTCAATCGATAAAACTAAGCGATAACATTTTAAGGTCTGAAACTGCGGTTATATCCGCGTTATCTGTGATCAATTATTTGCAAAATTGATAAATTGTCGCGAATTCTCTAGTATTTTTTATAATATTTTCGATCTATATAGAAAACAAATGAAGAAACTATTTTTTGTTTTTATAGCATTAATTTACTCAGTTGAGGCGATTGCAAACCAACCAAAAAATTGGCAATTAGGTTTTCAAGAGCCTGCATCGCAAACTATGAGAGATATAGTTTGGTTTCATGACTATATGTTAGTACCAATCATAGTTGCTATAAGTGCGTTTGTTTTATTTTTAATGCTATATGTGATGGTAAGATTTAGAGCATCGAGAAATCCTAATCCATCTAAAAGAACACATAATGTTTTAGTTGAAATTGTTTGGACATTAGTTCCTTGTTTAATTTTGATCGTGATGGCAGTTCCATCATTTAAGGTTTTATACTCACAAGATGCAATTCCGAAAGCTGATGTAACTATAAAAGCAATTGGATATCAATGGTATTGGGGATACGAGTACCCAGATGAAAATATAATTTTTGATGCTTATATGATCGAAGAGAAGGATTTAAAAGAAGGCCAGCCAAGATTGTTAGCAACAGATAATGTAGTCGTTGTTCCAGTAAATAAAGTAGTTAAAGTTTTAATCACAGCAAATGATGTGCTTCATGCATGGGCATTGCCTGCATTTGGAGTTAAAAGGGATGCAATGCCAGGAAGAGTAAATGAAACTTGGTTCAAAGCTGAAAAAGTTGGCACCTATTACGGACAATGTTCAGAGTTATGTGGAATTAAACATGCTTTTATGCCAATTGAAGTTAAAGTAGTTTCAGAAGAAGATTACCAAATTTGGCTTTCAGAGGCGAAGATAAAATTTGCAAAAGATGAAAATTTAATTAATAAAAAACTAGTAGCGAGTAAATAAAAATGAGTTCAGAAGCAGCACATATTCACGATCATCATACGCCAACAGGTTGGAAGAGATGGGCATATTCTACAAACCATAAAGATATTGGAACAATGTATTTAATTTTTGCAATTATTGCAGGAGTTATTGGAACAGCTTTTTCAGTTTTGATGAGAATGGAATTAATGCACCCTGGTGATGATGTTTTAGGTGGTAACTACCATCTTTATAATGTTTTGGTTACAGGTCATGGATTAATAATGATTTTCTTTATGGTCATGCCAGCGATGATTGGTGGCTTTGGAAACTGGTTCGTGCCGATAATGATTGGAGCACCAGATATGGCATTTCCAAGAATGAATAATATTTCTTTTTGGTTATTGCCTGTTGCATTTATTTTATTACTTTCATCAATTTTTGTAGATGGACCTCCAGGTGCACAAGGTGTCGGTGGTGGCTGGACGATTTATCCACCTCTATCTTCTACTGCAGGTCAACCAGGTCCAGCAATGGATTTAGCAATTTTAAGTTTACACGTCGCAGGAGCTTCTTCAATTTTAGGAGCAGTTAATTTTATTACAACTATTTTAAATATGAGAACTCCTGGAATGACTTTGCATAAGATGCCATTATTTGCATGGTCAATATTAGTCACAGCATTTTTATTGTTACTTTCGTTACCAGTATTAGCCGGAGCAATTACAATGCTTCTAACAGATCGAAATTTTGGTACTGCATTTTTTGATGCACAAACAGGTGGAGACCCAACATTATTCCAACATTTATTCTGGTTTTTTGGCCATCCAGAAGTTTATATTCTAATTCTACCAGGATTTGGAATGATCAGTCATATTGTATCAACGTTTTCAAAGAAGCCGGTTTTTGGATATTTAGGAATGGCTTACGCGATGGTAGCAATTGGCATAGTAGGTTTTGTTGTTTGGGCTCACCACATGTACACGGTTGGTTTAGATACTGATACTAAAGCGTATTTCTTAGCAGCAACAATGATTATCGCTGTCCCAACAGGAATTAAAATATTTTCATGGATTGCTACAATGTGGGGAGGATCTATATCATTCAAAACCCCAATGGTTTGGGCTTTAGGATTTATATTTTTATTTACCGTTGGAGGAGTAACTGGTGTTGTTTTAGCAAACGCTGGAGTAGATACTGCATTGCATGATACTTATTATGTTGTAGCTCACTTCCACTATGTATTATCTTTGGGAGCTGTTTTTGCAATATTTGCAGGCTTCTATTATTGGTTTGGTAAAATGTCAGGGTATGAATATTCTGAATGGATGGGACAACTTCATTTTTGGTTAACTTTCATAGGTGTAAATTTAGTTTTCTTTCCACAACATTTCTTAGGATTGGCTGGAATGCCAAGAAGATACGCCGATTATCCAGATGCATTTGCTGATTGGAATTATATCTCTTCAATTGGTTCATACATTTCTGTAGTTGGCTTAGTGGTATTTTTCGCTAATTTAATCTACGCTTTTGCAAAAAAGAAAAAAGCAGCACAAAACCCATGGGGAGAAGGGGCTACAACATTAGAGTGGACAGTTCCATCACCACCGAATTTTCACACTTTTGATGAATTACCGAAGTTTGAAGATTATGAAGGTACTGAAAAATCTAGTAGTTAGTATCGTCTTAAGATATAAAAATTAAAATGGCTACGACGTATTCTAAAGTAAAAAAATCACATTACGAACTAGGTATTATTCCTGAGTTATTAAAATTGATGAAACCAAGAGTAATGTCTCTTGTTATCTTCACTTGTGCAGTTGGTCTTTTAACGGCTCCTACTTTAGTTTCCTTTCAAAAATCAGTGATTGGGATATTAATTGTAGCCTTTGGTGCTGGAGCAGCAGGAGCACTTAACATGTGGTATGAGGCTGACTTAGATAAATTAATGTCTAGAACTTGCCTACGTCCAATTCCAAGAGGAAAGCTGAACAGAAACCAAGCATTATTTTTTGGAACATCTTTGTCAATTGTTTCAGTTGTAAGCTTATACTTTGTTACAAATGCTTTATCAGCATTTCTATTATTGTTTACGATCTTATTTTACGTATTTGTTTATACAATCTGGTTAAAAAGAAAAACTCCACAAAATATCGTTATAGGTGGAGCATCAGGAGCTTTACCACCAGTAATTGGATGGGCAATAGCAACAAATTCTATTTCGTTGGAGTCGATTGCTTTTTTCTTAATAATTTTCTTTTGGACACCATCGCACTTTTGGGCATTAAGCTTATACAAAGCTGATGATTATAAAAAAGCAGGTATTCCAATGCTTCCAGTAACTAATGGAATTCAGGATACTAAAAAGAATATTCTAATTTATTCTTTACTAATGATACCTACAATTATTTTCCCATATTATATTGGATTTGTCGGCGAAGTATTCTTAACACTTAGCTTGCTACTTACATTTTATTATAATCTAATTTGTTACCAGCTTTACAACTATAAAGTTGGAAAATTTAACATAAAGAAAGCTAGACATATTTTCAGCTATTCAATTATTTACTTATTTTTAATATTTGTTTTTTTCTTAGTGGATAAAGTTTTATGATAGTTAAAGATCAAAAATTAAAAAAGAAAAATTTATGGACAGCAGTTGGTTTGGTTGCATTTATAGTTTTCTTATTCATTTTCACACTATTTAATATTGGAGTATTTGAAAGACCTCTATGATTAAAAAAAATACTTTAACTCCACTAATTCTAGCAGGAATTTTTGTCTTTATGTTGGGATTATCTTTTGCAGCTGTGCCTTTGTATGATTTATTTTGCAGAGTAACTGGCTTTGGTGGAACTACACAAATATCGAAAGAGGCTCCTAATATTGTTTTAGATAAAAAAATAAATGTAAGATTAGATACTAACGTTAACAGTGCTCTTGATTGGAATTTTGATGTTGATCAAAAAACAATGGATGTTCAGCCAGGCAAGGTATACAGAATTAAATTTGAAGTGGAAAACACGGGAGATGAAATTTCATCTGCTGTAGCTACATATAATGTTTCTCCGTCATCATTTGGAGCATATTTTAATAAATTAGGCTGTTTTTGCTTTGAAAAACAAACATTAGATCCAGGGGAAAAGGCAAGTTACACCCTAGTTTTTTACCTAGATCCAGAATTAGTAAATGATCCAAAAACATCTAGAGTTGAAGATGTTACTATGTCATATACTTTTTTCTCATCTGAATATTATAAAAACGAAAAAAAAGAGAGTTAAAATAAATGTCTGCATCAGGTCAAAAACATGATTATCATTTAGTTGACCCTAGTCCTTGGCCTTTAGCCACGTCTATAGCAACACTAGTTACAGCTGTTGGATCTGTTTATTATTTTCACAGTAAAGTTATGTGGGCAATGATTTTAGGTTTTTTACTTATAATTTATTGTGCCTTTATGTGGTTTAGAGATGTTGTAATTGAAGCTGAACACAAAGGTCATCATACACCTGTTGTTCAAATTCATCACAGATATGGAATGACATTATTTATTGCTTCTGAGGTAATGTTTTTTGTTGCATGGTTTTGGGCATACTTTGATGCAAGTTTGTTTCCAAATGAATTCATGGGAAATGTATGGCCACCAAAAGATATTGAAACTTTTGATCCATGGGACATCCCACTTATAAATACTCTTGTCCTACTTTTATCTGGTACAACAGTTACTTGGGCACACCATTCTTTATTAGAGGATGATAGAAAAGGATTTATAAATGGTCTAATCTGTACAGTAATTTTAGGAGCATTCTTTACGTTATTGCAAATATACGAATACCAACACGCTACATTTAGTTTTTCAGGTCATATTTATGGAGCTACATTCTACATGGCCACAGGGTTTCATGGTTTCCACGTTTTAGTTGGGACTATTTTCTTAGCGGTTTGCTTATGGAGAGGTAAATTAGGACATTTTACTAAAGAACATCACTTTGGTTTCGAGGCTGCTGCTTGGTACTGGCACTTTGTTGACGTTGTCTGGTTGTTCTTATTTGCAGCTATTTACATTTGGGGAAGTTAATAGTTCTTGAAAAATAAGCTATCTTTTTCAATCTTTGTATGCTTTTTTATTTTAGTTTTTTTGGCATTAGGTACTTGGCAAATTATAAGACTAAACTGGAAGCTTGATCTAATAAATTCAATCGACCAATCCTTAAAAAGTGATCCAGTAGAATTTAATGGAAGTAATCCAATTAACTTTAAAAAAATCAAATTTGAGGGAATATTAGATAATTCAAAAATAATTTATTTATATTCCTTAAATGAAAAAGGAGAGCCAGGATTTGACATTGTAAATCCAGTTAGTATTAACAATAAAAGCTATTTAATAAATCGGGGTTGGGTTCCAAGAGACCTTAAATCTAAAAAGTATGTTTCAAATGAAAGTAAATTTGAGGGAGTTTTAAAATTAAAAAGCAAATTTAATTATTTCAAGCCAGATAATGACGTAAATAAGAATTATTGGTTCACGCTTAAAGATGAAGATTTATTAACCTATACAGGTAAAGAATTTTCTCCATTCATTATCAACAATATTAGCAAGCAAGAAGGAATTTATCCCCAGTCAAAACAAATAGGAGCCAATATTTCAAACAACCACTTAAAGTATGCTCTTACATGGTTTTCATTAGCCGTTTCCATTTTTTTAATATATTTATATTTTAGAAAAAAAAATTACTGATGGAATATATAAGCACTAGAAACAATTCAGATCATTTTTCATTTAAAAAAGTATTTCTAAAAGGTTTAGCTGATGATGGGGGTCTTTTTGTTCCAAAGTCAATCAATCCATTTAGTAAAGATGAATTGAACAAACTAGGTGATCTTAATTACAATGAATTAGCAGCCGAAATAATTTTCCCATTTATTGGTGATTTTATGACTAAAGAAGAATTAATTTCCACAGTATCAAAATCTTACTCAAATTTTAGAGCAGAGGATGTTGTAAAAATCTCTGATTTAGGAAATTTAAAAGTTTTAGAACTCTATCACGGCCCAACACTTGCTTTTAAAGATATTGCAATGCAATTAATAGGAAATTTTTATCAATTTCATTTAGCAAATGAGCAAAAAAAAATTAATATTATTGTAGCAACTTCAGGAGACACAGGTGCAGCTGCTATTGATGCTTTAAAAGGCAAAAAGAATTTAAATGTTTTTGTATTACATCCAAATAACAGAATTTCACCAGTGCAAAGAAGACTGATGACAATCCATGAAGAAAAAAATGTTTTCAATATTGCTATTGAGGGTAACTTTGATGACTGTCAAAATTTAGTGAAAGCTATGTTTAATGATGAAAAATTTTCTAGTTCAATTAATATGTCAGGTGTTAATTCAATTAATTGGGCAAGAATTGTTGCTCAAGCTGTTTATTATTTTTATGCTTATTTTAAAATAGGCAATGGACAACCTCTATCTTTTTCTGTCCCGACTGGAAATTTTGGAGATATTTATGCTGGTTATTTAGCAAAGAAACTTGGACTTCCAGTTGACAAACTTATTGTAGCTACAAACAAAAATGACATTCTTCATAGAGCAATTTCTGGTGGGGATTATTCTCAAAAGAAAGTTGAGGAAACAAATACCCCCAGCATGGATATCCAGATAGCAAGTAACTTTGAAAGACTTTTATATGATGTAAAAGACTGTAACTCAGAAGTTATAAAAGATGTGATGAGTAGAATAAAAAAGAATACTTATCAAATTGATAATAGGGACTTAGATGAAATAAAAAAGAATTTTACATCTGAAATGTTAGATGAAAACGAAACTATCCAAATGATAAAAGATATAAATAAAGAATATAAAGTTGTAGTTGATCCACATACTGCAGTTGGAATTGGTGCTGCAAAAAAACTTGGGTTAGAGCAAAATTGTGTTGTTTTATCTACAGCGCACCCCTGTAAATTTCCAAAAGCAATTGAAGATGCAATCTCAAAAACTGAAGAATTACCAGATAGTCTTAAATATGTTTATGATAGAGAAGAAAAATTTGAGGTTATTTCAAATGATATAAATAAAGTTAAAGAATACGTAATAAACTCAATATGAAATTAAAAATAAAAGATCAAATCCCAGATATAGAAATTTTCCATCTAATAGATGGTGAACCACAAACTAGTAAAATTAGAGACATATTAGGAAAAGGTAAAGTTATTTTATTCGGATTGCCTGGCGCTTTTACCTCTACTTGTTCAAAACTTCATCTTCCTGGATATGTAGCTAATGCCGATAAAATAAAAGCCAAAGGAATAGATAATATATTTTGTTTATCTGTAAATGATCCTTTTGTTATGAATGCTTGGGGAGAATCAAACAATGTATCTGGTAAAATTACAATGTTATCAGATCCGTATCTATTATTTACAAAATCCATCGGTGCTGAAGTAGATAGAAATTCAAAAGGAATGGGTATCAGATCAAATCGTTACGTAATGGTTATTGAAAATCTAGAAGTGATTAATGTTCAAGTTGAGAAAGAGACTAAGCAATGTAGTCTATCCTCAGCAGAGGGTGTTTTAGATTTATTATAATTAGCAGGGCAGTTCTGTTGCTAGGTGTAACTAAATTGTTGCAGAAGACCTTGCTAATAAATCGACTTCATTATTAAGTTTGTCTGTTGAATGTGCTTTTACCCAGCTCCATTTTATCTCAAATGTGTTTGAAAGATTATCTAATTCAGTCCAAAGTTCTTTATTCTTAACTTCTTTTTTATTTGCTGTTCTCCAACCATTTTTTTTCCAATTATGTATCCATTCAGTTATTCCAGATTTTACATATTTAGAATCTGTAAATATTTGAACCTTGCTTCCTTTTGGAATTTTTTTTAAAGCTTTAATCGGCGCAAGTAATTCCATTTGATTGTTTGTTGTTTCTTTTTTACTTCCTTTAATTTGGGTTTTCTTTCCATTTTCAATAATAATTGCAGCCCAACCACCATTTCCTGGATTTCCAATGCAAGATCCATCTGTGTAGATTTTAATCGTCAAGAATAATCCTTAAATGAGCTCAGATTTCTATGAAAGTTTAACTTATCTATATACTCCTTTGGATCTTTAATTTTAATTAAAGCATTTTTAGGAGTATTTAAATAATCATAAGATCTAGTCAAAAGATATCTTAAAGCTGATCCTCTACATAATGTATTTAAATTTCTTTTTTCAATTTCACTTAATTTTCTAACAGATTGGTAGCCCTTTAATAAATATGAAGATCTCTTTTTATCTAATACAAATTTTCTATTTTTCTTTTTAAAGCATAAAGCATTAATACATGTTGCTAATTCATAAGATAAAAATTCATTAGCAGAAAAATAAAAATCTATAAAACCAAAAAATTTACCTTTATTAAAAAAAATATTATCGATAAAAAGATCTCCGTGAATTATTCCTATTGGTAATTTTTTTGGCCATTTTTTTTTGATGTCTCTCAAATCATCTTTCATTAATTCTTTTAAGTTTTTAGATAATTTATTAATTTTATTGTTTATTTTATTTAAAATTGATCCCCATGAATTTATTGATAGAGAATTTTTTCTATACAATTTCAATTTTTTTGTAGCTTTATGGAGAATTGCTGCATTTCTGCCAACTATGAAGCAATCTTTGCTAGTTAGTCGTTCTTTTTCCTTTCCTTCTAAGAAGCTAACAATACATCCCTTTTTACTATTTAAATTAAGTAAATATTTGCCCTTTTTATCTTTTATGGGCACTGGGCATTTAATTTTAAGTCTAGATAGACTAGACATAAGATTAATAAAATACGGAATATCTTTTTTTTGAACTCTTTTTTCGTAAATAGTTAAAATATATTTATTTTTTTTTGTCTTTAAAATATAATTGGTATTTTCAATACCCTTTTTTATACCTGAGTAGTTTATTATTTTTCCAATATTATATTTTTTCTCAATAAATTTTATCTGCTTATTATTAATTTTAGTATAAACAGCCATTAATTTAATTTTCCAGGAATTTTAAAAGTAATATTTTCCTTCACGATTTCAACTTCTTCAATGTTAACTGTAAATTGATCTTTTATCTCTGCTATAAATTTTTCAACAAGTATTTCTGGCGCTGAAGCACCTGATGAAATTCCAATTGTGTTACATTCTTTTATCTTATCTATAGGCACTGGGCTTTCTGAGTGTATTAACTCAGCAGAATTGCAACCAGAGTTTTTAGCAACTTCAACTAGTCTTACAGAGTTAGATGAATTTCTACTTCCTATAACAAAAAACATATCACATTTATCTGCTATTTCTTTAACTGCTGATTGTCTATTTGTTGTTGCATAACATATGTCATCTTTTTTAGGTTCTTTAATATCTGGGAATTTAGATTTTAGAGCTGCAATTATATCTTTGGTATCATCTACAGAGAGTGTTGTTTGAGTTATGAAAGATAGCTGTTTATTTGAGATATTTTCATACTTATTTGCATCCTCAATATTTTCTATTAAATCTATTGAACCTTCAGGCAATTGACCCATAGTTCCTATGACTTCTGGATGGTTTTTGTGTCCTATTAATAATATATGATATCCTTGTTTATATAAGTTTTCTGCTTCTCTATGAACTTTAGATACTAGAGGACACGTTGCATCTACAAACATCATATTTAAATTAGAAGCTTCCTCTGGAACAGATTTTGGAACCCCATGGGCTGAGAATATAACAGGTCTCGATTTATCTTTAATCTCATCTAATTCTTCAACAAATATCGCTCCTATCTTTTTTAAACTTTCCACAACATGTTTGTTATGTACAATTTCGTGTCTCACATAAACTGGAGCTCCAAATTTATCTATACTTTTTTTTACAATTTCAATTGCTCTATCAACTCCTGCACAAAATCCTCTAGGCGCAGCTAAATAAATTTTTAAATTTTTGTTACTCATTTTCATCCTTTTTAAAAAATGGAATTAAAAATACTATACAAGCAATAAAAAAAAATAGGCTTCCAAACATGGCCCAAAAACTTCCTACACTTGAGATGATGAAACCAATTGCAGAAATAATGAACAATATCCAACCAATTAGATTTATAGTTTTATTTTTCATTTTTTTTCTACCATGAATTCAAGTAAAATATGAGGAAAGGTCAATGAAGCCAATCCAACAAATATTATTTTAATAATACTTTCATCTATACCAAATTTTTCTGAAATAAAATAAAAAACTATTAAATATATTATTGCTGTAATTATTGTAAGTGGAATAATTTTTTTTAAAAAAATAGGAAATCCTTTTATCAAATTTTTATTTATTTCACTAATTAAACTTAGTGAGTGTCTTATAGAATGAAGAAAGCAGAAATAAATTGTGAAAGCCAATATAGGGTTAAAAAAATAGTTTAAAATAATTATTGAAAAACTGTCTAAAAAAAGAATTGATCTTAAATCATTATTATTACCTCTATATATAAGAAAATTACTTAGCACTGATAATATAACTATAGGAATTAAAAAATTATTAGCCATAATATTTTCGTCTATTGAAAAGTTTAACATTTTAAAAATTTCGATTGTCTCAGTTTTATGAAACAGTAAGGGTGTTGAAATAACTAATGATCCTTTAATGAAATAAAAAATTTCTAAAAAATTAGCATTTTTTGTTTCGATAAAGTCACTATCCTCTTTGCCAAAATGATATGCTGCAACTATTAAAAAAAGCGAAAGCAACAATATTGGACTTAAAATCCAAATTAAAATAACAAAAATAGCAATACCTATATAAGTTATATAGAACACTTCTGTATTTTTAATTTTATAAATTTTTAAAAGTTTTTTACCCTTTTCATGATCCAGCGCACCGTGAGAGATACCAATTGTAAGAATTAAAAAAAAACTAAAAAGTATAAACGAATTATCTCTCAATACCTCAAAGGCAGAAAAAAAAATACAGATATTAAAAAAAATAATAGAATGAAAAAAATTTATTTTGTTGATCATTATTTAAATACAGCTTTAATAAAAATCCATTTTGGCATCTTTAATATAATGGATAAGTCTTCGAAAATATTACTTTTATTGGAAAGGAAATTTATTACTGTTTTTGACTTGCTTTTAAACATTTTGAAGAAAATATTTGGCATGATCTCTGGCTTTTCAGCTAGAACTTTCAAAAAAACATTATCTAAAAACTTATACTTACTTTTTATATTGAAAGTTCTAGTTTGGGTTATTTTATCAATGTTTTGGGTAATATATTCTGCTTGTTCTTGAATATTTAGGAAAGTATAGCCAGTACTTAAACGCGTCATACCTCCAGCAGTTCCAATATTAATCGTATTTTTGTCGTTTTTAAATTTTGGATAAAATAATGGTATAACCCCAACTTCTTTATAATTAATTTTATATTTTTTTAATTTTAAAGTATTTTCGATGTAATCAGTAATTTGTTTATCATAATCTTTTTCACTATCATCTTCCATTTTTGAAAGCCACGTAGTTTCGATTAAAGCTGATTTTTTTGAATAGGGTAGTGTATAGAAAAAATGAACACTTTTTTTTTGATCACAATCAAAGTCCATTAAATTCATTATTTGATCATCAAAAAAATCTTTTTCAGTTTCAATCTCAACACCTTGAAAGTGTTGCCATAAATTAGAATCTTTATTATCAAGATTTGGCAAACTGTTAAATAAAATTGCGTTTTCTGTATTTACTTCACTAATATCTTTAAAGAATCGAATATTAGGATTTTTATTAATTTTATTTAAAATTTTTTTGTAGAACAGTCCACTATCAATACTTTCGTAAGGAGTTTCTTTACAATCTTTATATTCAACATTTCCTTTAAAATTGATTGTATAATCTTTCCATCTTTTTTTTACACAGTCATCAAACTTGTGAGGTACAGTTTTCCAATATGACCAAGTTTTATCTCTTTTATATTCATCTCTCTTTTCAATAATTGCTAAAGTTTTATTTTTAAGTTTATCGTGATACTCTAACTCGTAAGCCAATGTTAAGCCTGCACAGCCACCTCCAATAATTATGTAATCAAAATCTTTCATTATACTCAATATATTGCATTATTATCTCATGCTCTTTTATTGTAAGTTTTTTATCTTCTTTTACAAAATATAATTTAATTAAATCACCAATAGATAGCACTGTATGTAAGACTTTTCCCAAATTGTTTACATAAATTTTTCCTGATTTATTATAATTTTCTAAGTTTCCTTTTTTCAAGATTTCATTTCCAATTTGTCTATATACTCGTCTTGCAACCAAAATTGAAAATCTTAAAAAAAATGGAATTTTTTTAATTGATATAAAAGAATTATTATAAAATTTGTCAGCGATTTTTAGAATTCTTTTAATTTCATCAAAATTCTTTTTTATATAAAACCTATTATTGCTTTCATCTTCAATAACATCTCTTGAAATATTAGTTAATTGCATTGCAATACCTAAGTCAATCGCTCCTAAAAGTGCTGATCTTTCTTTGACATTTAAAATTTTTGCCATCATTAATCCAACTGTTCCAGCCACTCTATATGAATAAACATATAGATCTTTGTCAGTGTTGATTTCTACTTTTGATTTTATATCAGCCTCGACGCCATCGAATAAATCATCAATTATTTTTTGCGATATTCCAAATTTATTTATTAAAGCCCACATATTGTTAATTATTTGGTTATTTTCATTTTTTAATTTGAAATCTTCTTTGAAAGTATTGAAATTTTTTAATTTCGTATCAAGTTCACCTTTTTCATCTGCTATATTGTCTATGTATCTACAAAAATCGTACAAATTAGAGCAATCAGAATAGACTTGTTTTGGTAAAAAGAAACCTGCCCAATTAAAAGATTTAGCGTATATCGACAAATAATTTTGTTCATTCATTACAAAATTTTATCTAAGACCTTTGCGGATGATAGGACCCCTGGAACACCAGCTCCAGGATGAGTGCCCGCTCCAACAAAATATAAACCGTCATAAACCTCAGATTTATTATGAAATCTAAAGTATGCTGATTGTGAAAATTTTGGCTGAATTGAAAAACCAGAGCCATATTTTGTGTTTAATTCATTCTCAAAATAATCAGGAGTTAAATAAAAATCATCTACAATATTTTCTCTTAAGTTAGGTAATAAACTTTTTTCCATTTTATCAATCACAAGTTTTTTTAGATTCTCACCTTCGATTGACCAGTTTATTCCTGATTTATTATTAGGTACAGGCACTAATACATAAAAGCAATCATGGTCTTTTGGTGCCATACTCGAATCTGTTGCGGTAGGTCTATGTAGGTAATAGCTTATATCGTTATTTAATTTTTTATTTACAAATATATCATCCAAGTGTTCTTTGTACTTATCGCCAAACTTTATAGTATGATGTTCAACATTTTCATATTTTTTTTTCGTTCCAAAATAATAAACAAACAATCCCATTGAATATTCCATTCTATTTATCTTCCAATTAAATAGGGGGTTATATTTTTGATTATTTAGCATTTTTGAGTAAACACCGGGAGGATCTGCATTACAAACTACGTTATCTGCTTTAATTTCCTCTTCTTCACTTGTCACAACCCCGACAACTTTTTTATTCTCTGTAAGCAAGTTTTTAACTTCTTTACCTTTAATAATTGTAACATCTTCTTCTAACATCAATTTCTCAAAACCATTTATGATTTGTCCCGTTCCACCCATAGAATAATGAATTCCCCATTTTTTTTCTAAATACAAAATTAATCCATATATAGAGGTTGTAGTAAAAGGGTTTCCACCCACCAATAATGGGTGCATACTAAATAGCCTTCTTAGTTTTTCATTTTCAATAAAACCGCTAACCAAAGAATAAACAGATTTATAACTTTTTAAACTTAGCAATGCAGGAATTTGCTTAAACATAAATGAAGGTTTATCAAATGGCACATCTGATAGTTCTGAATAACCCTTATCAAATATTTTTTTTGTAAATTTAAGTAAATTTCTGTAACCCACAACATCTTTATGATTAATTGTTGCAATCTGTTCTTCCATTTTCTTTTCATCTGCTGAATAATCAAAATGGCTTCCATCTTCAAAAACAAATCTATACCAAGTATCCAAATCTTTTATTTTTATGTAATCATCTGGATTTTTATTAAAAAGTTTAAAAATTTCATAAATTAAATAAGGAGCGGTTATTACAGTTGGTCCACCATCATAAGTAAACCCATTACTTTTAAATACTCTCGCTCTTCCACCTAAATCTTTTTGTTTTTCAATTAAAGTAACTTTATGACCTTTTGCCCTAAGTCTAAGAGCTGCCGCTATCCCACCAAAACCTGATCCAATTACAATTGAATTCATATTCCTTAATTTACATTATTTTTATAAAATTTGATAAACTATCTTAGTTTAAGAACTAATTTTCTTTAATTCTGTCTTTGTTTCTTCAAGATTTTTATTAAACAAATTGTCAAGTTTAGACTTATCAACAGACGTTGTAATAATTTTTTTCACAGACTCTACAGCAATGTTAATTGATGTATCTTTAATTTCTTTAATGGCATTATCCTTCATTTGAGATATTTTAGTTTCTGCCAGACTTTTCTTGAGTTCAGCTGATTTATGAAATTTGTCATTCATTTCTATTACAAATCTTTCAGTTTCATCTTTTGACTGCTGCATAATCTTTTCACTCTCAATTTTTGCAGTATCTAGCTTCTTTTGCGCCTCATCTAATAGTCTTTTAGATTCAGCTCGGAGTTTTTCACTTTCATCAATTTCATTTTTGATATCAGTAATCATTTTGCTCAATAAATTATTAACATTTTGTGGAACTTTTAAATAAATTAGCGCTCCAAAAAATATTACAAAAGAAACTGCTACCCAAAATGTTGCATCAAATGCCATTATGTTTTTCCATTTCTTTTTTAGAAAGGTCTTCAACTATGGCTGAAAGACTACTTTTATTTATATCTTCACCAATTAATTGTTTAACTAGATCGGAGGATGTCTCAATTGCAATTTTAGTAATTTTCTCTTGAGAAGTTTTTTTTAATTGGTCTATTTCTTCTTCAGCTTTTATTATTTCTTTTTCGATATCCTTTTCTAAAGATAATCTTTTATTGTTTATATCGTCCAAAACTTTTTGTCTTTCACTATTAAAGAAGTTTTTTGCTTCGACTTTTGTATCATTGATAATTTTATCAAATTCTTGAACTTTTTTTTCAGTTTCTTCCCGTTGTTTGTCTGCAGTTTCGATATTCTCTAAGATTTGTGATTTTCTGGTTTCAATATTGTTACTAATCTTTGGTAGTATGAATTTAGATAAAATTATAAACAATAATCCAAAAGTAAGTACTAACCAAAAAATTTGAGATATCCAAAACTCAGGATTAAGCTGGGGCATACCTCCACTCTCTGCGCTTTGAGCGCTATAAGTAAAAATAAGACTTAAAGCAAGAAATTGAAAAATTATCTTTTTCAACATTAATTAAAACGCGAAAAGAATAATTAATGCAACAACTAATCCAAATAAACCAGTCGCTTCCGCTAATGCAAAGCCTAATAGTAAGTTTGGAAACTGCTTTTGAGCTGCAGATGGATTTCTCATTGCACCTGAAAGATAATTTCCAAAAATTATCCCAATTCCAACTCCTGCACCTGCAAGCGCAATTGCTGCTAGTCCTGCTCCTATCATTTTTGCTGCTTCTAATTCCATTATATCCTCCTTATGTTAATTAATGGTGTAAATTTAATGCATCATTCAAATAGATACATGTTAAAATTGCAAATACATATGCTTGAAGAAAAGCAACTAATATCTCCAAACCTGTTAATGCAACTGAAAAACCTAGTGGTAGCCAGCCTCCAACAATTCCTAAGCTAACTACGAAACCTCCAAAAACTTTCATCATCGTATGGCCTGCCATCATATTTGCAAACAATCTAACTGATAAACTAATTGGTCTACTTAAGTATGAAATTATTTCTATAACAACTATTAATGGCAATAAAACCATCGGAACTCCACTCGGTACAAAAAGTTTTAAGTATCCAAGTCCATGTTTAATAAATCCAATTATTGTTACTCCTATAAATATAAATGCTGCTAACACAAAAGTTACAATGATGTGGCTAGTGACAGTAAAAGAGTATGGTATCATCCCAAACATGTTACAAAATAAAACAAACATGAATAAAGAAAATATGAAAGAGAAGTAAGGCTTAGCTTTTGATCCAGCTGTATCACTTATCATTTTTGAAATAAAAGAGTAACTGAGTTCCGCAAGTAATTGAATTTTATTTGGTATGATAGATCTCTTCGTGCCTAAATTAAAAATAATTAATATTGCTAGTGAACTTATGACCATAAACAAACTCGCGTTTGTGAACGAAATATCTATGTTATTTATTTTAATTTCTGGACCAATTCGGTAAACGTTGAATTGGTACATTGGATTTGCTGCCATTTGCCTACTATTTTTGCATTTTTTTTGCTGATCTAATAACGTTCATAATTCCAGCTACTACACCAATAAAAAAAAATATTAAAATTAACCAAGGTTTAGTACCAAACCAATTGTCTAAAATAAACCCAATAATTGTCCCAACAGCCACTGCAGATACCAATTCCGTGCTCATTTTGAAGGCTGACCCCATACTTGAGCCTTTATTTCCGTCTTCAGTTTTTTTGTCTTTATCGGTTTTATTTTTTGCAATTTTTAGGCGAGTTTTAAATTGGTCTTCATCCATTATTAAGCAACCATACTCTCTGCTTTTTGAAGATCTACAGCAACTAGTTGGCTAATTCCTTTTTCTGGCATTGTTACGCCGTATAGTCTGTCCATTTTAGACATGGTTAGAGCGTGGTGGGTTACAATAATAAATCTTGTAGATGTAATTTTGGTTAGTTCCGTCAAAAGATTGCAAAATCTTGTTACATTCGCATCATCGAGAGGTGCGTCTACTTCATCGAGAACACATATAGGAGCTGGATTAGTAAGAAACACTGCAAAGATTAAAGATAAAGCTGTCAAGGCTTGTTCACCACCAGATAATAAAGTTATTGATTGCAATCTTTTTCCTGGTGGACTTACTAACATTTCTAATCCTGCATCTAAAGGATCATCAGAGTCTACTAGTTCTAGCTTTGCGCTTCCTCCATTAAATAGTTTGGTATAGACTTCATTGAACTTTCTATTAACTTTTTCAAAAGCATCTAGAAGTCTTTCTCTGCCTTTCTGATTTAGTTCAGTAATACTTTCTTTTAACTTTATAATTGCAGTTACTAAATCTTGTCTATCTTTTTCCATTTTCTTAATTTCGTCTTCATATTTTGAAGTCTCTTCGTCTGCTCTTAAGTTAACTGAGCCTAATTTTTCTCTTTCTCTTTTTTTTTCATCAAGCAATTCTTCTTGTGTCACTGTATCTGGATATTCAGATGCATCTTTTAAATTTGAAAAATTAAGTATCTCCTCTTCTTTTAAATTAAGTTCTGTTGATACTCTTTCTAACAAATCATTTCTTCTTTTATTCAAACCATCGATTGTTGCTCCAGAGCTTGCTTTTCGCTCTCTTATTTCAATAGACTCTTCCTTTGTTGTATTAAGATTGATTCTTAATTCGTTAATCTCTTTATCTAGTTCATCTATTAATATTTCATTATCACTTTTTTCTTTTTCGGAAATTCTTAAATTTTCAGATATTTGTCCTTTTCTTTCAGCTTGTGTTTGAGGTTGTTTTTCTAGGCTATCTAATTTTTTTTGTTGAGTATCTTTTCTACTATTTAATTCATTAATCATTTTTTCAGAATTTACCAATAAGTTTTTCCAACTTTCTATTTCTTGATCAATTATTTTAATTCTTTCACTTCTCTTAATTGATTCTTTTTTGATATTTTGATTTGTACTAAATGCTTCAGCGTATTCTTCTTGTAGACTTTTGATTTCTTCGTTTTTCTTAGTTACTGTTATCGCTAAATCATCATCATGCATTTCATTAATTTTCATTTTTAAAAATGAAAGATTTATTTTGCATTCATCTATTAAATTAGTTGCACCATTGATATTGTTCTCTGAGAGCATTTCTTTTGCTTTATCTAACTGCTCACTTGCTAAATCAATAGTTTCTGAGTTCTTTTTTAAAGTATCAAGGTTTAGATTTTCTAGTATTCTCTCTAACTTATCTTGCTCATCTTTTAATTTTCCTTTTGCATTTACCAAATCTAAACCTGACAATTTTTCAGTTTCATAATATTTTGAATCGACTGTAATTAAATTTTCTTTTTCTTCTCTAAGTCTTTTTTCATTAGAGTTTGCATCAATGATTATGCTTTTTTCTCTAACAATATCCTCATCAATTACACTTAAAGCCTTTCTAATTGATTGTATTTCATCATTAACTCTGTCTTTTTCTTCATCTAAGCTCTTTAACTCTAAATTTAACCTTTGTATTTTTGACAAGTTTTCTTGATTTTTTTCTCTTATAGGATTTACATTCTTATTCTTCTCAATAATCTTCATGCTTAAACTCTCTAATTTATCATTGAAGGACTTGACTTGATCATCAGCCTCATTGTTGATCTCATTCTCTACTTTAATTTCATTATCAATTTCTAAAAGACGTAAATAATATAAACCTGCCTCAACTTTTTTTATCTCTTCTGAAATAGATTTGTATTTTGCAGCTTCTTCAGCTTGCTTTTGCAAATTTGCTAATTGTCTTTCCTGTTGTCTTCTTAATTCATCTGCCCTTTTTAAATTATTTTCAGCCGCGCCTAATCTTAATTCTGCTTCGTGTCTTCTAACATGTAAACCTGCTATACCAGCTGCTTCTTCTAAGATAGCTCTTCGATCAGAAGGTTTTGCCGTGACCAAGGCTCCAATTCTACCTTGACTAATAATCGAAGGTGAATGAGCACCTGTTGATAAATCTGCAAAAAACATCTGAGCATCTTTAGCTCTAACTTCTTTCCCATTTATATAAAATTTTGAGCCTTTATCTTTTTCTATTTTTCTTCTTATTTCAATTTCATCAAGCTCATTATATTGTAGAGGACCATCTTTATTGTCATTTGATAAGCTCACTAAAACTTCTGCAATATTTTTTGATGGTTTATTTGAAGTTCCGGAAAATATAACATCTTCCATTCCTGAACCTCTCATACTTTTTGCTGATGTCTCACCCATACACCATCGCAACGACTCCACTATATTTGATTTGCCACAACCGTTTGGACCAACTATCCCAGTTAAACCTTCTTCAATCAGGAAATTAGTTTTTTCAGCAAAAGACTTAAATCCATTTAGTTGGATTTTTTTAAATTCCATTCACTGACTTATATCAGTTTTTCAATGTATTTTTTTAATTTTTTGTAGTTTGAGTGATTTTCAAACTTTTTCCCGTTAATTATGACTGTAGGAGTAGCATTCACTTTATACTTTTTAACACCTTCGATTCGGTCTTCTAAAATATGATCCTCTATTTTTTTATCCGCCAAGCACTTATCAAAATCAAGATTGTATTCAGTATTATCAATAAATTTTTTCATTGCTTGATTAGCCTCTAATTCATTTTTTCCTTTTATCCACTTATCTTGATTTAAATATAAATGATGCAAAATTTCATGCTCACCATCATTTCTACAATGCGCTAATTTAGTTGCATTAAATGCAATGATGTCTAATGGAAAGCTTTTAAATTCTATTGAAATCAATCCTTTATCAATAAAATCTTCTTTTAATTTGGGATATATATTTTTATGAAAATTTGCACAATGACTACAAGTTAAAGATTCAAAAACCATTAACTTAACTTTAGAGTCTGCATTTCCAACTAAAATTGGTTTAACTTCAGAATTAGCATTGATGAAATTAAAAAAAATTAAAATTAAGATAAAAATTATTTTTTTCATTTTATTTTAAAATGTTTACTAAGCTCTAAAAGTGAATTTTTTATTTTGTCATTTTTAATATTATTTATGCTCTTTATATGTTTATTTTTTGTCGCATTAATAGCGGTATTTTTATAGCTTTCTTCAATTTTTCCATCAAATGTATTCAATTTAATGTCATCTAAAACATGATAGCCAAAAAAAATATTAATTTTTTTTATTATTTCTTTTTTAGAATACTCAAGATCAACTTCATTTCCCCTCTTTACCAAAATATTTAAACGACTACCCGACAATTTATTTGAACTTTTATATGACTTAGGAAAGCTTACTTTAAATAAATCTTTACCTACTAAATATTTCCAATTATCTAAAGTTTCATTATAAATTTTACCTTTTTTACTAATTATTCTTTTTGCTTCTGTGGGTAAAGTATCTTTAAAAGATCTTAAACCTTGAATGGAATTATATCTCTGCTTAGTATTATATTTTTGACTCATATGAATAATAAAAACATACCAAATAAAATTCTACATTGGTACGATAATAATAAAAGAATTTTACCTTGGAGAAAAAAAGGTTCTCAGAAGCAAAAAGAATATTTTACGTTTGTTAGTGAATTTATGTTGCAGCAAACTCAAGTAAAAACCGTTATTCCTTATTTTAAAAAATTTGTAAAACAAATTCCAACTTTTCAATCATTGGCAGATGTTGATGAAAAGATCTTAATGAAACATTGGGAAGGCCTTGGTTATTATTCAAGAGCAAGAAATCTAAAAAAAAGTGCAACTAAAATTCTTAAAGATTTCGATGGTAAGTTGCCAAAATCTTATGAAAAGTTGATACAATTACCAGGTGTTGGTGAATATACATCTAAAGCAATAATGTCTATAGCATTTAACATTAAAACTATCCCTTTAGATGGAAATATAGAGAGAATTCTTAAAAGAACTTTACATTTAAAAAAGCAGAGTGAAATATCTAAAGATTTTTTAAAAACAAAAATTAATTTTTTTGGACTGTCCGATCGTGCTAGCGATTACTCCCAAGCAATTATGGAATTAGGTGCTTTAATTTGCAAACCAAAAAATCCAAGTTGTAAAGAATGTCCATTAAGTAAAAATTGTATATCTTTAAAAAAAAATGATTTTGAATTAACTAAAATTAATAAAGAAATAAAAACTAAATATTTTGAAGCGACTATCTACAAAAAACAAAATAATTACTTATTGGTTAAAAATGATAAATTTAAATTTTTAAAAAATATGCCAATTTTTCCTATGACTGAAGTTCGAGAAAGTAAGTATAATTATTCAAATAATAAAAAAATTAATATAAAATTATCTAATATGGAAATGAAAATTTTGTTAAATAACACAAAAAGACCTCCAAAGATTAAAAATAAAATATTAATTAAAAAAGATAAATTAAGCTCAGAAATAATTCCATCATTTACTAAAAAAATATTTTATACCATCTCAAAATCTGAATGAAAAAAGTTGCAATTGTTGGAGCTGGTATATCTGGTTTGTATCTTGCAAACGAATTAAACAAAAATACCGAAATAGACTATAAAATATTTGAAAAAAAAGATCACCTCAATTTAAATGAAGGTTATGGTATTCAACTTTCAGTTAATAGTATTAATTTGTTGAATAAAATTGGATTTAAAAATATTTCAGCATCAGATGTTTATTATCCAACAAAAGTTAATTTTTTCCAGGCAAATAATATTAAAAAGATTTGTGAAATTGATTTAAAGCAATTCAATAATGTAAATGACCGTTACACAACACTTAAAAGATCAACATTAATAAAGTTTTTAATTGATAATATCCCTGAGGAAAAAATTCAATTTAAAGCCGATATTCAGGATATTGAATATAATGAAAAAATAAAGATTTCCTGGGATAATAATAACGAAAGTTTCGATTATATTGTAATTGCTGACGGTGTTTTTTCAAAATTAAAATCCCAAATATCTAATAATCACTTAAATCCAATTTTTAATGGCAACATTGCTTTAAGGGCGAATTTAAAACAACATGAAAAAGATAATATTTCTGTTTATATGGGGTCAAATTTTCACTATGTAACTTATCCTGTAAATCAAAAACTCGAATATAATTTCGTTGCTATAATCAAAAAGAAACTAACTACTAAAGAAATTGAAGATAAAAATATTCTTAATTCAGAAACATTTATAAAATCTTTAAAAGACTTTATTTCAAAAAATTCTATTATAAATTTGGAAAGTTTAGCAAATATAAAGTGTTTTCCTGTATTTGTGAGCACTGAATTACCCACACTAAAATATCAAAATACTTATTTGAGTGGAGATGCTTTATTTGCTTTTCCACCTTCTTTTGCACAAGGTGCTTCTCAAAGTATTGAAACAGCAAATGGTATTTTAGAAAATATTACAAGTTCAAATAGTATTTATAAAGATAAGTTTAGTAAAATATTACTAGTAAATAAAAGATCAAAATTAAACCATTTTGCCTTCCATTTAACTAATCCAATAATAATATTAATTAGAAATATTGTTTTGAAATTTTTATCAAAAAATAAAAAATTTCTAGAGAGTTATCTTGGAAAAATTTATAGAAATTAAGTAGTTGGCCTTAGTCTTTGCCTCAAATCATCAATTGGTTTGAGTGAATTACCTGATTTATAATACCAAAAAGTCCAACCGTTACAGCTCTCAGCACCTAATATTTGTGCAGCAACTTTATGAATTGATCCTTCTGATTTCCGATATTTTATACTACCATCAATCATAATTTTCGCATTGATTTGTTTTTTTTGATCAAAAATCTCAGTACCAGGTTTAATAATTCCTAATTCAACCAAAGATCCAAATGGCACTCTTGGTTTGGATCTATTATTTTTTATAGTATCTAAATATTCATCTTCTATAATTTTTGTATTTTTAATTCTTTTACTTGCAGCTTCAAAATAGTTTTTTTCTTTTTCTACCCCAAAATAGTTTCTACCTAACTTTTTTGAAACTACAGCAGTTGTTCCCGTACCAAGAAACGGGTCCAATATTAAATCACCTTTATTCGAGGATGCTAATATAATTCTGTGCAATAAAGACTCTGGCTTTTGCGTTGAGTGAACTTTATTACCATTATTTTTAAGTCTTTCTTTTCCATTACATATAGGTAAATTCCATGTAGATCTCATCTGTAGATCATCGTTTAAACATTTAAGTGATTGATAATTAAAAGTATATTTTGAGCCCTCACTTTTTGAAGCCCATATAAGTGTTTCGTGCGCATTCGTAAAACGTGTTCCTCTAAAATTTGGCATAGGGTTATTTTTATTCCAAATCACATCATTTAGTATCCAAAAACCTAAATCTTGCATTTTTGAACCAACTCTAAAAATATTATGATAACTTCCTATGACCCATATAGATCCATTTTTTTTTAAAATTCTTTTACATTCTTTAAGCCATTGAACTGAAAACTCATCATAACTTTTAAAACTATCAAATTTATCCCACGCATCATCTACAGCATCAACTTTGGATCTATCAGGTCGACTTAATTCCTTTTTTAGTTGAAGGTTGTAAGGTGGATCTGCAAATATAAGATCAAAACTTTCAGCCGGAATTTTTTTTAATTCCTTAATACTATCTCCGTTAATAATTTTATTTGTTATGTCTGAAATAATCATTTTATATTTTTGAATTAGACTCCAGTCAGGAGTCCACGTCAACCTGTGATTGAATTTATTGATTGATAATTGTTATGATTATTTTTTAAGACTCAATATCTTGTGTATTGGTTGGAAGGTTTTTCTATGAAATTTAGTCACTCCGAATTTTTTAATAGCTTTAATATGATCCTTAGTTCCATAACCTGCATTATTATCCCAGCCGTATTTTTTAAAAGAAAAAGACATCTTTTTCATTAACTTATCTCTTTCAACTTTAGCAATAATCGATGCGGCTGAAATTTCAGGAATTTTTTCATCACCTTTTACAATAGTTTTAATCACATAATTTTTTAAGTCTGGTGGTTTATTGCCATCTATTAAAACTTTTTTAGGTTTCAATTTGAGTTTCTTAATTGCTCTTTTCATTGAAAGTAGGCTAGCATTTAAAATATTAACTTTTTCAATTTCCTTTATTGATGCAGATCCTAACGCCCAAACTGAATTTTTTTTTATATATTTAGCTAAAGTTTCCCTCTGAATTTTGTTAAGTTTTTTTGAATCTTTAAGAATTTTTCTATTAATTTCTTTATTTAATATAACAGCCGCTGCATAAACTGGTCCTACAAGGCTTCCTCTTCCAACTTCATCAACCCCAGCAGTAATTTCTCTCATATAAAATATTATTAAAAATTTAAATATCTAAAACAGTTTCATCTATTTTTTTTCTAATTTCTTTAAGGTCGGCCCAAGAATATTTTTTTTGCTCTGCTTGTCTTAGCAGATATGCTGGGTGAAAAGTTATCATTGTTAAATATGTTTTATTATTAATTATTACTTCCTTCCATTTTCCTCTTTCTTTAGAAATTTTAATTTTATTCCCGAAGAGCGCTTCCATTGCTGTGCTTCCCATTAAAATAAGTATTTCTGGATTTATAATCGAAATATGTTTTCTTAAATATTCAGAGTATCTATTTATTTCTGAAATTTCAGGCTTTCGGTTATTTGGAGGCCTATAATTTACAACATTAGTAATATAAACGTTAGTTCTATCTAAATTAATAGCTTTTAACATTTTATTTAAAAGCATTCCTGCATCACCAACAAAAGGTTTTCCTAATTCATCTTCTTTTTGTCCAGGTCCTTCACCTACAATCATTATTTTTGAGTATGAATTTCCATCACTGAAAACAAGATTTTTTGCACTATTTTTTAGTTCACAATCTTCAATCTTTTCTATTTCAACTCTAAGTTTTGCTAATTGCTTAGATTTTTCCTCATTAGAAGTATTATTTTTAAATCTATTTATTGGCTCATCACTAAATTCATATTCAATACCTAGCTCGTTTAATAAATCATTATCAAATATGTCATTTTGATTTTTTTCATTTAAAGTCATAAAGTAAAAAATGTTCTTAAAAATTTTTTGTTTTATAATATTAATTTTATATCAAACAAATCTCTATTCAAAAGCAGCGAATGAAAAAGAATTCAACCAGAAGTATCTATCAAATTATCTTTCAGCATTATTATCATTTGATAACCAGAAAAATAACGATGCTCTTAAGTTTTTTGAAAATTCAAAAATATTAATTCAATCGCATGATAGTTTTTTGCAAGAATATGTATTTTCTTTACTTTTGGATGGACAGGTTAAAAAAGCAATTAAACAAGTAAAATATTCTAATACCTCAATAGGAGGAGATTTTTTTGAAGGAAATTTATTATTAATTTTAGATAGCATAAATAAGAAAAAGTTTAAACAAGCAGCTTTGAAGTTAAAAAAATTGGAAAAGTTCAAAGAGGACGACTCATACAAATTTATAATTTATTCTAGCTTAAAAAGTTACATTGATCTTTTTATATATAAAAAATCTGACATTGTTGAGCAATTTGGAAAATTAGATTTGATAAACATGGCTTTTCAAAATTGTTATTTGAATTCCAAAAAAACTGAGCCTTATTTTTTAAATTTAATTAATGATCCTCAAAGTGATTACTCTAGATATACTTTTTTTTATTTGAGTAACGAAGTGTCAAATAATGACCTTGCAACAGTTGATAATTTTGCAGATACAATAGATCCTTTAAGAAGTAGTTTGCTTATTTCTCAAGTAAAAAAATGGATCGATGAAAAAAAATACAAAAAATTAACACAGCATTTTTCATGTCAAAATGAGAATGATATTTTGGCAGAATTTTTTTTCCTTATATCTAATTTTTATTCATCTCAAAGTAGATTTGATTACTCAAACATATATTTAAATATTTCAAATTATTTAAATCCAAAATTTTATTTTAATTTATCTCTAATAGCTGAAAACTATCAGTCTAATAATAATTATGATCTAGCAAAAAAAACTTTCGAAAAATTTGATGATAAGGATGAAATATTTTTTTGGTACAAAACAAAGAAGATTGCGAGAATTATAGCAGAGGAAGAAAATTATGATGCAAGTTTGAACTATATATTAAAAAATCTCGAAAAATTTAATAATAAATCGACAAAGATGATTTATGATTTGGCAAATATTTATAAAAACTTTAAAAAATATGACGAGGCTATAAATTATTATACTTTGGCCTTAAAAAATTTGGATAAAAATTCTATGGCTTATGCAGATGTTCTCTATCGCAGAGGTGGAGCGTATGAAAGATTAAAAAATTATGATTTGGCGGATAAGGATTTGCTAAATTCAATTAAAATTAGACCTGATGAACCTTATACACTTAACTATCTAGCTTATAGCTGGCTAGAAAGAGGATATAAAATTGAAGAAGCAATAGAAATGTTAAATCAAGCTTATAAAGGAAAAGAAGAAGACCCCTACATAACAGACTCAGTTGGTTGGGGTTATTATTTGACAGGAAATTATATTGAAGCAGAAAAATATTTAAGAAAAGCTGTTGAATTGTTACCAAGTGATCCTGTTGCAAGTGATCATTATGGAGATGTTCTTTGGCAATTAAATAGAAAAATCCAAGCTAATTATTTTTGGAAAAGTGCTTTAAATAGCGATGAAGCAGACGAAGAATTAAAAATTAAAGTTAAGGAAAAATTATATAATGGCTTAAATAATAATTCTTAAATGAAGTTTCATAAAATAAAATCTTTTGCAAAAGTTAACCTAACTTTAAAAATTCTAAATAAATACTCAAATGGTTATCATAAAATTGAAAGTTTAATATCTAAGATCAATTTGGCTGATGAGATTTTAATAAAAGAGATACAAGGTTCAAAAAATAGAATATCGTTTAGTGGGAAATTTTCCTCAAATATTTCAAATACAAATACAATTTCGAAACTACTAAAAATATTAAATAATCATAATTATATTAAAAATAAAAAATTCAATATCAAAGTAAAAAAAAATATACCCCAATCCTCTGGTATGGGAGGAGGATCAATGAATGCAGCATCCATTTTGAACTATTTATTTAAAAAAAGAATAATTAAAATTACAAAAAATAATTTAATAAAAATTGCAAATAAAGTTGGTTCAGATGTAATTTTGGGTCTTTATGAGAGTCCAATGATCCTACAAGGGAAAAATATAAGTAAAATTAATAAAAAATTAAATTTTCATTTATTAATAATTAAGCCTAATTTTGGATGTTCTACTAAGATGATTTATGCAAAACACAGAGGATTTTCAAAGAGCCTATTCAATAAATCAAACAAGATTAACAGACAGGATTTATTAAAAGTTTCGAATAACGATTTAGAGAGAGCAGCCTTTAATAGATATCCAATTTTAGGAAAGATCAAAAGTTACTTGCAAAATTTAGATAATATTTACTTTGCAAATATGACAGGTTCGGGTTCGACTATAATTGGTTATTTTTTAACCAAAAATGCGGCAATAAAAGCTCAAAAAAAATTAAAAAATAAATATAAAAACTATTGGTGTATTTACTCTAAAACTATATAAAGCTTTTTTTTTGTGTTATACGAAAAACATCTTGGGGTGTAGCCAAGTGGTAAGGCAGCGGTTTTTGGTACCGCCATTCCTAGGTTCGAATCCTAGCACCCCAGCCATTTATGAAAGCTTTACTTAAAAAAATTTTTCAAAACAAAAAAATTTCAAGTGATAAAGATCTCAAATTTATATATTTAAAAAATAATAAGGGAGTATATAAAATATTTAGTGCAATAAATAACTACAATGAAACTAGCGAGATTAGATATGTTGGTGGTTGTGTAAGAAAAATTTTAAATGATGAAAAAACAGATGATATCGATCTTGCAACTAATTTAACTCCTGATCAGGTTAAGCAATGCTTAGATAAAAACCAAATAAAGTTTTTTGAAACAGGAATTGAACATGGCACAATCACAGCGGTGATTGATGATCAAAATTTTGAAATTACAACATTAAGAAAAGATGTAAAAACAGATGGAAGGCATGCTGTCGTAGAATATACAACCAATTGGAAGGAAGATTCATTAAGGAGAGATTTTTCAATAAATTCAATATATTCAGATTTAGACGGGAATTTGTATGATCCAAATTTTGGTCATAAAGATTTAAATGTTGGAATAATTAAATTTATAGGTGATCCAGAAACTAGAATAAAAGAAGATTATTTAAGAATTATTAGATATTTAAGATTTTATACTGAATATAGCAAAATCGATCATGAAATTAATATTATAAAAATCATTAAAAAAAATATTCAGGGTTTAGGAAAAATATCAAAAGAAAGACAATTCAATGAATTAAAAAAAATTCTCAAATTGGATAACTTTTTAAAGTTATTTAAAAATAAAACCTCTTGTGAATTATTTTCATTAATTTTTCCTCAACTAAAAAATTTTAAAAAATTGAGCAAGTTATCAAAACCACAAGAAAAGATATTAAAAAATAAAAGTTTATATTTCATAATTTCTTTTCTTGTAATCGATGAAACTGACAATTCTGACTATTTTGTATATAAGTATAATTTACCCAATGAGTTAAAAGATAAAATTAATTTTCTAAAAAATAATTCGCTCAACAAAGATAGTATTAAAATTTTTAATAAGAAAGATTTACAAAAAATATTTTATTATAAGGGTAAATCTAGCACAATAGATTTAATTGATTTCAATTTGTTATATTTTAAACAAAGTAAAAAACTTTCAGAATTAAAAGCTTATTTTGAAAAATTAGATAAACCAGAATTTCCAATAAAAGCTCAGCTATTAATAAATGATTATGGATTGAAAGAGGGAAGGGAATTGGGTCAAAAATTAAAAAATTTAGAAACTAAATGGATTGAAAATAATTTTAATTTATCAAAAAAAGATATGGAAAAAGTTTTATCAAATTAAACGTATTTTACGTCTACAATCTCAAAATTTTTTGTCCCTGCTGGTGTATTTATCTCTACAAGATCCCCTTTATTTTTACCTATAAGACCTTTTCCTATTGGTGATTGAAAATAAATAAGCTTTTGTTTTAGATCTGCCTCGTCTTTACCAACAATTTTGTAATTTATTTTTTCATTTGTATCTAAATTTTGAAGGTAGACTGTAGATCCAAATATCACTTTTCCATCATTACTAATCTTCGTGATATCAATTACATTTGCTCTTGCAATTAAATCCTCAACTTCTTGAATTCTTCCCTCGTTATGTGATTGCTGTTCTTTTGCAGCATGATATTCAGCATTTTCTTTCAAATCTCCATGTGATCTTGCTTCAGCAATGGCTGCAACGATTTCGGGTCTCTTTTTTTCTTTTAAAAAAATTAATTCACTTTTTAATTTTTCTAATCCTTCAGTAGTAATTGGTTCTTTATCCATAATTTACCATTTAGCTGTTGGTGGTAATGACATGAGTATAGCTTCAACATTTCCACCAGTTTGTAAACCAAATTTTGTCCCCCTGTCATGTAATAAATTAAATTCAACATATCTACCTCTTTTTTTGTATTGGATTTCTTTATCTTTAATTGTCCATTTTAATTTATTTTTTTTCTCAATTATTTCACTAGAAATATTTTTAAAACTTATACCTACTTCTCTAACAAAAGAAAAATCTTCTTCCCAATTATTTTTTTTATAATCAAAAAAAATTCCGCCAATACCTCTTGGCTCTTTCCTATGCGGTAAATAAAAATATTCATCACACCACTTTTTATATTTTTTGTAATAATTTTTGTTGTGCTTATCACATGATTTTTTTAGTTCTGAATGAAACCAATTTTCTAATTTCTTATCTTTCATACAAGGTGTAACATCCATTCCACCTCCAAACCAACCAAATGAAGTAACTATATACCTTGTGTTAAAATGCATTGCGGGCACATGAGGATTTTTCATATGCATAACAACAGATATTCCAGATGCCCAAAACTTAGAACTCTTTTTAGTGCCTGGAACTTTATTTTTGAATTCATTTGAAAATTTTCCATAAACTTCTGAAAAATTTACTCCAACTTTATCAAAAATTTTACCGTTTTCTAAAATTCTATATTGTCCTCCACCTTCATCATTACTTTTACTTCTACTCCAATTAGTAATTTTAAATTTGGTTTTTTTGCCCTCTTTTTCCTCTATTTCTCTACAAAGTACTTCTTGTAAAGTTTTAAACCAATTTTTTGCTAATTTCTTTTTTATGTATTGATCCATTTAACCTAACAGTCTTATAAATTCTGAAGCTCCTATGGCCACTGATATTGAAATGTTTAATGATCTTTTATTTTTTAGCATTGGAATCTTAATTCTTTCATTAACCTTAGAATGTACATCTTCTGGAACACCAGCACTTTCTCTGCCAAAGAGCAATATATCATTACGCTTAAATTTAAACTTTGTATAAACTTTGCTAGCTTTTGTCGTCATTAAAACTACTCTATTTTTACTATTTTCATCAAAGAATTCTTTAGGGCTCTTGTAAAATTTAATTTCACTGTAATCTAAATAATCCATAACAACTCTCTTGAACCTTTTATCGCTAGATAAAAACCCACAAGGTTCAATGATTTCTAAACTAGCCCCTAGGCAAGAACAAGTTCGAATAATTGAAGCTGTATTTTGAGGAATATCCGGTTGATATAGAGCTACTTTTAGACCGTGTTTTAAAGGTTTCTGTGTCATTGTTACCATAGAAATATCTCTTTTTTATTATATGAAATCATATATTACCAAAGATATAAAATATTAAAGATGTCAGACCAAAAAGACGAAAAAAAGACCAATAGAAGAGATTTCTTGTTTACTGCTACAGCCGCTGCTGGTGCAGTTGGAGTAGGTGCTGCTGTTTGGCCATTAGTAGACCAAATGAACCCAGATGCCTCTGTAAAAGCATTAGCAAGCACAGAAGTAGATGTTAGTTCAATGCAACCTGGACAGTCTTTAACAGTACTTTGGAGAGGTAAACCAGTTTTTATTAAAAGAAGAACTGAAGATGAAATTAAAAAAGCGAGAACAGTTGATATTAATGATCTTAAGCATCCTGAAAAAGACGAAGATAGAGCAAAAAATCCTGAATGGTTAGTGATGCTTGGAATTTGTACTCATCTTGGATGTGTACCATTAACAGATAAAGGTGATTATGATGGTTGGTTTTGTCCTTGCCATGGTTCTCATTATGATACATCTGGTAGAATTAGAAAAGGACCAGCTCCAACTAATATGGAGATACCTAAATACGAATTTGTAAATACTAACACGATTAAGATTGGATAAATATGAGTGATCACGAATACACGCCTAGTTCAAAGTTTGGTAAATGGTTTAATGATAGATTGCCTTTGCTTACATTGGCAAATCACTTAACAGATTACCCTACACCAAAAAATTTAAATTACTGGTGGACTTTTGGTGGGATATTAACTTTTTGCCTAATTACCCAAATAGTTACAGGATTAGTTTTGGCTATGCACTACATTGCTCATGCAGATATGGCATTCAGCAGTGTTGAACATATAATGAGAGATGTGAATTATGGATGGTTGTTAAGATATGTTCACGCAAATGGTGCTTCTATGTTTTTCTTAGCAGTTTATATCCATATTTTTAGATCTTTATTTTATGGATCATACAAATCTCCTAGAGAAATAATTTGGATACTTGGAATTATAATTTATCTTCTGATGATGGCAGCTGCTTTTATGGGATATGTTCTTCCTTGGGGACAAATGAGTTTTTGGGGAGCAACAGTAATAACGAATTTATTTAGTGCAATTCCACTTGTGGGAGAGAGTATAACAACTTGGTTATGGGGTGGTTACTCAGTTGATAATCCAACTCTAACAAGATTTTTTACTCTTCATTACTTGATACCATTTTTAATATTAGGGCTTGTAGTACTTCACATATGGGCATTACATGTTCCTGGAAATAACAATCCAGTTGGTATTGATATTAAAAAACCTTCTAAAGATACAGTTCCGTTTCATCCATACATCGTAATTAAAGATGCTTTTGCGTTATTAATGTTTTGTATTGTTTTTGCGTTGTTTGTATTTTATCAGCCAAATATTTTAGGACATGCTGATAATTATATCGAGGCAGATCCACTTGTTACTCCCGCTCATATAGTTCCTGAGTGGTACTTATTACCTTTCTATGCGATCTTAAGATCTGTTCCTGATAAACTTATGGGTGTTGTTGCAATGTTATCAGCTATTTTAATTTTAGCTGCTTTACCATGGTTGGATACGTCAAAAGTTAGATCAGCAGTTTTTAGACCGTTATTTAGACAGTTCTACTGGATCTTGGTAGCTGATGTTTTAATTCTAGGATATGTCGGGGCGATGCCAGCTGAAGGATTGTACTTGTTAATAGCAAGAGTTGCTACAGCGTATTACTTTGCGCATTTTTTAATTATTCTTCCAGTTTTAGGATGGAAAGAAAAAACTACCCCGCTGCCTTTGAGTATTACAGAGCCAGTTTTAGGAGGCTCGCCAAATTTAGCTGCAGCAAGGAGTGATGAAAAAATAGAAAAATCAATAAAGTGAGAAAGTTAAAAAATATTTTTTTTGTATTAATATTCTCAGTTATAGTAATAAATTCATCTAACTCCGCTGAAAAATCACCTCCCTTTTTAGAGACTAAATGGACTTTCAAAGGTCTATTTGGAAAATTTGATAGATCATCATTACAAAGGGGATATCAAGTATATACAGAAGTATGTGCATCTTGCCATTCTATGAAATATTTAACCTATAGAAATTTAGCAGAAAAGGGTGGACCAGAATTTTCTGAAGCAGAGGCCAAAGCAATAGCTGCAAGTTTTGAAGTAACAGATGGTCCGGACAGCACTGGAGAAATGTTTGTAAGACCAGCCAAATTATCTGATAAATTTGTGATGCCATATGCAAATGATCAAGAAGCTAAAGCTGCTAATGGGGGTGCTTATCCACCAGATATGTCTGTTCTAGTTAAGGCAAGAAAAGGTGGAGCAGATTATATTTATTCTTTATTGCTAGGATATTCTGAACCTCCAGAGGGCGTAGAACTTGATGATGGTGTTTATTACAATAAGTACATGTATGGTAATAAAATTAAAATGCCAGCTCCTTTATCTGATGACTTAATTGAGTATACAGATGGAACAAAGGCTACAGCTGAGCAAATGTCTAAAGATGTTACTAATTTTCTGATGTGGTCAGCAGAACCACATTTAGAGCAAAGACATAAAACAGGATTTAGAGTTATAGCTTATTTGATAATATTGACTGTATTAGTTTACTTTACAATGAAGAAGATATGGTCACGTGTTGAACCTAAAGTTTAGAACATCTCCATCCTTAACTATATAATCTTTACCTTCTAATCTCATTTTACCATTTTCTCTAGATTTTAACCAACCACGATTACTAACAAAATCTTGATAAGACACAGTTTCTGCTCTTATAAAACCTTTTTCAAAATCTGTATGAATTATACCTGCTGCTTGAGGTGCCATGCAATTTTTGTTAATTGTCCAAGCCCTTGTCTCCTCAATTCCTGAAGTAAAAAAAGTCTCTAAAGATAAAAGGTCATATCCTTTTTTGATTAATAAATTTAATCCAGTATCATCAACGTTAATCATTTTCATATAGTTTTTTCTTTCTTCATTTTCTAGTTCATTTAATTGATTTTCTATTTCAGCTGAAATAGTTAGAGTGTTTTTAGAACCATATTTTTCAATAAAACTTTTTGTATAATCGTTGCCTTTATCAATGCTATTTTCATCAACATTACAAACATACAATTTAGGCTTTATTGACAATAATCCTGACAACTTGACATCTTTTTTATCAAATTCATCGTATAATTTATTTATATCATCGTTATCATTTATTAAATTCTGCGCTCTTTCTAGAATTTGGTTTTGATTTTCATCATTATTTTTTTTATTTTTCTTATCTAGTCTTTTTTGAATAGATTCTAAGTCTGCTAAAGACATTTCTGTTTCAATTATTTCTAGATCTCTAATTGGATCAACAGTTGGATTTACATTCTGAATATCATCAGAGTCAAAACACCTAATTAAATGAATTACAGCATCTACTTCTCTTATGTGGGATAAGAATTTGTTACCTAATCCTTCACCTTTGGAGGCTCCCTCGACTAATCCCGCTATATCGACAAAAGATATTGTAGTATTTATTTTTTTTTTTGAATTTGAAATTTTAACCAATTCGTCTAACCTATAATCTGGTACAGGAACTACACCTATATTTGGATCTATTGTGCAGAAAGGAAAATTTGCTGCTTGGGCTTTACTTGAATTTGTAAGTGCATTAAATAACGTAGATTTACCAACATTTGGTAAACCAACTATACCACACTTAAAACCCATTTAATTATTGTTAACTTTACTTGAGAATAAATCTAATTTCTTATCTATCAAAATAGCAATAGAGTCTATTATATTGTGAGTAATTTTTTCTAAGTGTTCTTGTTCATCATCAGAAAAATCATTTAAAACAAAGTCTGATACAGACATTTTATTCTCTGGCTTTCCAATCCCAATCCTCACTCTTGAATAGTCTTTTCCAATAAATTTATCTATTGAAGCAACTCCATTGTGACCTGCACTTGATCCACCAAATTTTGCCTTTATTTTTCCAAACTCTACATCTAGATCATCATGAAAAACAATGACATCTTCTGCATCTATTTTGAAATATTCAAGCAATTCTCTGATACATATTCCTGAGTTGTTCATGAAAGTCAGAGGTTTGATAGCATAAATTTTTTTTTCCCCGATATTACCTGTTGTAAGTAAACCCTTAAATTTTGGCTTTTGCTTTGAAAGACCAAATTTTTGATTTATCGCATCTACAACTTTAAAACCTATATTATGTCTATTATTATGACTGTTTGGGGTTGGATTGCCCAAACCTACGAGTAACAACATTTTATTTTATTATTATTTTCACAGATTATTATTTTTTCTCTGCTGGAGCTTTTCCTTCTTCTTTTCCTTTATCACCAACTGCTGCTTTTTCTGCACCTTCTTCAGGTTTAGCGTCTCCATCCGCAGCTGCCTCCGCACCTTCTCCACCTTCTCCCTCAGCTTCTGCTGGTTTTTCAGGCTCTTTAACAACCGTTGGTGCTGCTACAGTTGCGATTACAAAGTCTCTTCCTTGAATTGTAGGTGTTACATTTTCAGGTAAATTTATAAAAGATATTTTAATACTTGCTCCAATATCTAAGTTATTTAAATCCACAACTAATTCTGTCGGTATGTTTTCTGTAGGACATCTTAATTCAACTTTTCGTCTTACTATATTCAAAACTCCACCTCTTTTTAATCCTGGTGATAATTCATGGTTTATAAATTTTACTGGAATTTCTAAAATTACTTTTGCACCTTTAACAATTCTTAAAAAATCTAAATGTATAGGCTCATCTGTAACTGTATCAAAATCAATAATTCTTGGTAAAACTTTTTGTTCTTTCCCATCAATATTAATTGAAATTATATTTGATAAAATATTCTCTTTACTTAATAAATTTTTTACTTCTTTAACAGAGACAGAGATTTTTTGATTTGGCTCCTCTCCTCCATAAATTATTCCTGGAACCATACCTTTGCTTCTAAGAGATTTTACTTCTCCCTTTGTTTTTGTTTCTCTTATTGTGGCGGCTAATAAACTCATAAAGTGTCGGGTTTTTAACTTATGAAACTAAATTTTACAAGTAAATTATTTAAATAGATCTGATACTGAGGTAGAATTTGATATTCTTTTTATAGCTTCTCCAACCAAATTAGAGATTGTTAATACCTCAATATTCTTAGCTTTTTTAACTTTCATTGAATTATCTATTGTATCAGTTACAACTAAATTTTTTATCGAAGATTTCTTAATTTTTTCAACAGCATTACCACTTAATACACCATGTGTTACATACACATGAACATCTTTAGCTCCTCTTTTTTTTAATTCAGAAGCTGCATTTACAATTGTTCCACCAGAGTCGATTATATCATCAACTAATATGCAAGTTTTATTTTTCACATTTCCAATTACATTCATTACTTCTGACTTTCCAGGAGCAGGTCTTCTTTTATCTACTATTGCTAAATCTACATTTAACAATTTTCCTAAAGCTCTTGCTCTTGCGGTACCACCAACATCCGGAGCAACACAGATTATATTATTTTTTTTTAATTTCTTTTTTATATGTCTAGCAAATATTGGAGTTGCAAATAAGTTATCTACTGGAATATCAAAAAATCCTTGAATTTGTCCAGAGTGCAAATCAACTGTAACGACTCTATCTGCACCTGCTTTCGCAATAAGATTAGATACAAGTTTTGCAGATATAGATGTTCTTGGAACCACCTTTCTATCTTGTCTTGCATAACCAAAATATGGGATCACAGCAGTTATATTTTTAGCCGATGATCTTTTTAAAGCATCAATCGATAGTAGTAATTCCATTAAATTGTCATTTGCAGGAGATGAAACGGATTGAATTAAAAAAATACTATTGCCTCTAATATTCTCATTAATTTCGATATAGATTTCTCCGTCTGCAAATTTTCTTATATTTGAATTTACTAGTCTATTTTTTAAAAATTTGGATATTTTTTGACTAAGATGTTTATTACTGTTTCCTGTGAGAATTTTCATCCGAGTTAACCTATTTAATCATAATTGCAGAAATATTTCTACCATAATCGTTATGCTTATTTTTTTTTGATCTCCTAGAACTAAAAAAGTTATTTTCTAGAGCGTAAGTATCTTTCCTTATTATATCTATTTTTTTAACTCCATTTTCATAAAATTGAGATTTTATATATTTACCTAAATCAAAATAAATTTTTTTCTTTTTAAATGTGAAGAAATTCACATTTTTTTTATTCTTATCCTTAAACAATTTAAAAAAATCATTTTTTACTTCGTAATTATTTTTTTTTATACATGGCCCAATGCAAGCAATCATATCTTTCTCTGAGCATCCATTTTTTTTTAAAAGTTGGATTGTTTTTTTTACTATTCCTTTAAAAGCACCTTTCCACCCAGCATGTATTGCACCAACAAATTTTTGCTTTTTTTCTATAATTAGAATTGGTGCACAATCTGCGGTGAGTATACTAATCGCAATATTTCGCTTATTTGTAATCATCGCATCTCCAGTCAATCTTTTTTTTGGAACATTATTAATTTTATGAACTTTATTGCTGTGAATTTGATTAAGAGAAACTAGATTTTCATTTTTACAGCCTATCTTTTTTGAAACTATTTTTAAATTTTTACTTATATTAGCAATTTTATCTTTTGAACCTTTTCCACAATTTAAACTTTTGTAGATTCCTTTTGAGGTGCCACCCAATCTATTAAAAAAACAATGTGAAATGGATTTTTGATCTCTAAAAATTTTTGACTTAATCACTTAAAACCCAAATTAAAATTATTTTTGGATTTGCTTACAAATAATACTTTAAACAAAGAGCCCATATATTTTGTATCAATTAATCTTTTTATTCTATAAAATATGTCAGCTTTCTTACTAAATTGTAAATTTTTACTTATAATCTCAGCTCTTTTTAATATCCCTAATTTCATTAAGAAATTACCTTGGGTTGTTATTAAAGATTTCAAATTAGAATTTGCAAACTCTTTCTCGTACATTTTAAAATTTATTAAATGAGTAATATCTGAATTATAGGGATTTTCTAAAAAACTAATTTTTCTATGCTTCTCAACACTTTGCAAAGTATTTTTCATTTTTCCACTGGTAAAGCCATAGTCTATCATTAATAAACCGCCATTATTTTTAAAAATAAAATTCCCTATTTCGTTAACAAATTTCATTGCTGAAGGTGAATATTCAACAAATTTTTCTTTTTTTATATCCTTACCTAAATATTTCTCAATTATTTTTGACGACACTTTTTGATCACAAACTTCAAACTTATTTTTTTTGTATGTTACATATTTTTCATACCAATTATTACTTTTCTTTAAAAACTGCTTGATAGGAAATGCATCAAAAAATTCATTAGCCAAGAATATAGTTGGAGCATTTGGAATTTCTTTTAAATTTCTAATCCAAGTTGCTTTTTTCTTATCTATTTTACTTTTCTGAATTTTTATCAGTAATGGACTTTTTTCTAAAATTAAGAAATTGGCAGATAAACTAATTTCACTAAAATTATTTAAAGTTTGTATAATTTGTGACATCATCTCACCATTACCTGCACCCAGCTCTACAATATTTATTTTTTTTGGCTTTTTTAAATTCTCCCAAAATGAAATTAACCAAATAGATATCATTTCTGAAAAAAGAACAGAAATATTCGGTGATGTTATGAAATCACCTTTTTTTCCGAAAGGATTTTTTTTAATATAATAACCATTATCCTTGTCATACAAAGATTTGTAAATAAATTTATCTAATGAGATTTTTTTATTCTGTCCTATTAGCATTTTTATAATAGATGATAATTAATCCGCAAGTTAGTGCTATACAACTTATTATTTGCCCCATACTCAAGTTGAAGAATAAATAACCTAGCTGCTGATCTGGTTCTCTAAAGAACTCGATAACAAATCTAAAAAAAGAGTATAAAATTAAAAAATACCCCGAAATAATCCCAGGCATGTTCCTTAATCTATTAAACAACAAACTTAAAATAATAAATAGAACAACTCCCTCAAATATTGCCTCATAAATTTGTGAAGGATGTCTATTTAAGTCATCAATTTTTATAAACTTTACTGACCATTGCACATTTGTTTCTATGCCATAAAGTTCTGAGTTTATGAAATTTGATATTCTTCCTAAAAAAATTCCTATAGGAGAACAAACAGCAACCACATCTAAATAACTAAAAATATTTTGATTTTTATTTTTGCAAAAAAAATAAGTTCCTATAATAATTCCAATTAGTGCACCGTGAAAAGACATGCCACCTTGCCAAATTTTTATAATCTCAACTGGATTGTTGATAAAATAAATAGGGTCATAAATAATTACATATCCAAGTCTTCCGCCAAGGATGATACTTATGATCAAATAAGTTATATAATCATCAAAATATTCTCTCTGAGCATTATCTTTGATTAGTTTGTTTTTTGCAAAATACCAACCAAATAGTAAGCCAAATATATAAGATAATGAATACCATCTAATTTCTAATGAAAAGATCTCAAAAGCGACTGGGTCAAAATTATTAATAAACATTTAATTGTAATATTATAAATATTACTTAAACTTTGATAAGAAATTATTATGTCAAAATCAAGATTCGTATTTGATAAATTTGCAAAATTTTTGGAAGAGGGACTGGTCAATTACAAAGATTTTAGTGATGAAGTCGTAAATATTTTACGATCAAAAAAAGAGGAAATTATTCTTAAAATGAATTTAGTAAGCAAAGATGAAATAGATATATTAAATAAAAGAGTTGAAAAACTAGAAAAAAAAATTGCCGAAAAAAAAATTAAAAAAAAAACTAAACGGGCAAAGAAATAATAACTTTTAATCCACCTAAACTAGACTTATCAAATTTAAGATCTCCCCCATGTGATTTTACGACATCTGATGATATAGCTAAGCCAAGACCAACACTTGACTTTGTTTCAGACCTACTTTTGTCAATTTTATAAAATGGCTTCAAAACATTTTGATGTTCTTTCTGTGGTATACCTGGACCATCATCTTCAATTGAAATATTGATAGTTGATCTTCCTTTTTTTAAATATAACTCAACATTGTCAGCAAATTTTAAAGAATTATCTATTAGATTATTGATACATCTACTAATTAAATTCTTTCTTCCATCAAAATAAACCCTCTCTTTTAAAAAATATTTTATATTTGGTTTCTCATATTTTTTACAAATATTTTCAAGAAGAACAGAAATATCAAATTTTTCAGTCTTATCTTTTGCTCCAGATCTTGCAAATTGAAGATACTCATTTAACATTTTTTCCATTTCATCAACATCTCTTGAGAGTTTCTCTACAACACTCTTATCTTTTATCATCGCAATTTGAAGTTTTATCCTGGTCAAAGGTGTTCTTAAATCGTGGCTGATACCCGATAGCATTTCAGATCTTTGATTAAGATGTCTAATTATTCTTTTTCTCATTTTGTCAAACTCTAAGCCAGCTTTTCGGATTTCGAGTGCTCCAGAAGGTCTAAATTCGTCAATATCTTCTCCTCGACCAAATCTTTCAGATGCCTCTGCAAGTTTAGTTATGGGTCTAGTTTGATTCTTTAAAAATATTATTGCTACAGCTATCATTAATAATGCTGGCAATGTTATCCAAAGACCAAATAATCTAGCCGAACTTGTAGTTAGTCTGTCCCTTGGAATATAAAATTGAAAATATCCTTTTGAATATCCTATTTTCAAATCAACAACTTCTTTGAAGTTTGTTGTATCAAACCAATAAGTTAAATTTTTTTTCTTTAACTCTCTTCGTAATGATCGATCCACTGGACTAAACCATCTTTCTGGTATTTTATCTGGTAAGATTTTATCTTTTTCATATTTGATATTAAAGCCCAAGTGTTCTTTGAATAAAATTATTATAAAATCTTTGTTCGTTTCATCGTTATCATAAGCGTCTACAAAAGTTTTGACTTCTGATACTAATGCTCTTGTCATTCCAGAATTAGTTTTGATCCAAAGACTATCAAAAAAAACTAGCGAAATAGTGATTTGCATAACAACTATTGGAACAGCAACTATGAGTAAACCTCTATAAAAAAGTCTTTTAGGTAAGATATTTTTTATATATTTACTCAATCCATAAAACATAACCTTCACCTCTTATTGTTTGTAAATAATTTGGGCTTTTGGGGTTTTCTTCAATTTTCTTTCTAAGTCTTGTAATTATTACATCAACTGATCTTTCTTTATCAATTTTTATAAGATTTCCAATTTCTTCTCTTTTAAATATTTTTCCAGGGGAGTTAACCATTTTATCCAAAATAATTTTTTCTGTATTATTGATTTTTATTGATTTATCATTTTTCAAAATAAATTGCTTGTTAAGATCTATTTCAATTTTTCCAAATTTAAATTTTCTTTTTGTATTTCTATATTTTGTTTTATTTAAGATATTATTAATTCTAAGTATTAATTCTTTAGGCTCAAAAGGTTTTGGAAGGTAATCGTCTGCACCAGTATCCAAACCCTCTATTCTCTCTGAAGCTTCACCCTTTGCAGTTAAAAGAATTATAGGGGTCGAAATTTTATCTTTATTTTCTTTTGTAAATTCTAAACCACTCTTTCCTGGCATCATTATATCAAGCACTATTAAGTCAAATTTTATAATTTTAACTTTTTCAAGAGCATCTTCGGCACTATTCGAACTAGTTACAAGATATTCATTTTGGGAAAGGTATTCTTTAACTAATTCTCTTATGCCATCGTCGTCGTCTACAACTAAAATATGTGCTTTAAATTTTTCCATTAATTATTTTTTTTAAAACATTATCAAAACTAACAACCTCATTTGCCTTTGATGCGGAGAATGCTTGGTAAATTCTTTTCTTTTGAGCTGAGAAAATTTCGTTAAATAATTTTTCTCCCTCTTCTGTTAAGAAGACATGTTTTATTCTGGTATCTACTTGATCTTTTTCGTATTTTATAGCTTTTAAATTTATTAAATCTTTCAAAACTCTATTCAAACTTTGTTTTGTAACTTTTAATTTTCTTAAAAGTTCTGATATTGTGATACCCTCATATAATGAAATTAGATGAATAACCTTGTTATGTGCGACACCTATGGAGTATTTATTCAACACATTTCTAGCATCTGAGACCGTCTCTCTGTAGCCAAGAAATATTTTTTCAATATATTGTTTGAGATCATCATCTTTTAAATATAAAAGTTTTTTCATATTGGTAAGTTATATTGACATATTATATATACAAATATATTTTTTTATAAAATTAAATAATGATACCTTTCGATAAACGATCAGGAAAAATTTGGTACAATAATGAGCTTGTTGAATGGCAAGATGCAAAATGCCATGTAATCAGTCATGGACTTCATTATGCAAGTTTAGTTTTTGAAGGTGAAAGAGTATATGACGGAGAAATATTTAAGCTAGAAGAGCACACAGATAGATTATTTTATTCTGCAAAAAGATTAGACATTAATATTCCTTATACAAAAGATGAAATAAATGAAGCTTCTAAAAAAATAGTGGCGGTTCAAAATATTCAAAATGGATATGTAAGACCATTTGCGTGGAGAGGAAGTGAGATGATGGGTGTGTCTGCGCAGAAAAATACAATTAATGTAGCAATAGCCACGTGGGAATGGCCTGCGTATTTTGATCCAAAATTAAAAGCTGAAGGAATAAGATTAAATATTTCTAAATGGCGAAGACCGGCTCCAAATACTATTCCTTGGGATGCAAAAGCAGCTGGATTATATATGATTTGTACTCTTTCAAAACACGAAGCTGAACAACAAGGGTATTCTGAATCATTAATGTTAGATTTTGAAGGTAATGTTGCAGAAGGAACAAGTGCAAACATTTTTTTTAAAGATAAAAATAATGAATTACATACACCAACACCGGACTCTTTTTTAAATGGCATTACAAGACAAGCTGTAATTGAATTAGCCAAATCAAAAAATATTAAAGTTCATGAAAGAAAAATTTCTCCAGATGAACTAGGTAATTTTGAAGGATGTTTCTTAACCGGTACTGCAGCTGAAATAACACCTGTTGCAAGCATAGCAGATCATAAATACAAAATTTGTGATGTTATATTAGGATTATCAAAAAGCTTTGATCAGTTAGTTAGACAAAAAAAAGCTGCCTAATCCTTATTATCTTCAGAAATTGCATGGTCTATTCCTTTTCTAAGATAATCATATCCGGTATAAAGTGTTAAAAACGCAGATAGCCATAAAATAATGATACCAATTGTTTGAGCATTATAATCTTGAAAATTAATTAATTTATTTCCAGTCTCTCCAGTCAAAAGAATTGCTATCGAAAACATCTGTAGGAATGTTTTTAGTTTTGCTAAATTAGAAACTGGAAGCTTTATTTTTCCTTTCGCTAGAAATTCTCTTAAACCTGAAATTAATATTTCCCTTGTAAGAATTATAATAGCTGCGATAACTTCGTAATTTTTTATTGTTTGGTCCATAACTAATAAAATTAACGCAGTTGCAACAATAATTTTATCTGCAATAGGATCTAAAAGTTCACCAAGTTTAGACTCTTCTTTAAACATCCTCGCCAAAAGACCATCTAAAAAATCTGTAAATGAGGCAATTAAAAAAAGAGCAAATGGTATAACGTCTCCATAAAATCCAGGAAGGTAGAATGTAAAAACAAATATTGGAACAATTATTATTCGTCCAATTGTTAAATAATTAGGTATTTTAAATTTCATTCGTGAAAGAAGTTATATATTTTTTTTGCAACTTTTTCCTCAACTCCATCAACTGATTTTATTTCATCTAAACTAGCTGATTCCACAGCTCTAGCTGAACCAAAATGATTTAATAAGGCCCTTTTTCTGATAGATCCAATACCATCAATTTGATCTAATAATGATTTACTTATGCCCTTTTTCCTTTTTGCTCTGTGAGCACTTACAGCAAATCGATGAGATTCATCTCTTAATCGTTGTAAAAAGAATAATGTAGGATCATTTTTCTCAAACTTGAACTCTCTTCCATTATGAAAAAATGTTTCATTTCCGCTATTTCTCATTTTACCCTTTGCTATTGCTACAATAGGAATTTCATGTAGACCAAGCTCATTCATCACTTCTCTTGCCACTGAATATTGACCTTTCCCTCCGTCAATTAAGACTAAATCAGGAAAAGTTAGATAGTTATCTTTCTCTTGAACTGCTCTTTTAAATCTTCTGTTAAGAACTTCCTTCATCATCCCATAATCATCTTGAGCATTTTTTTGTATTTTTATATTAAATTTTCTATACCTTTTTTTAACAAACCCTTCATCGCCATAAGTAATTAAAGCACCTACACTATTTGTGCCTTGAATATGGCTATTATCGTAAACCTCGACTAAATTAATATTAGTTTCAAGATTGAATTTTTTTGATACTGCATCAAAAAGATCTCTATTATTCTGACTCTCGTAAAGTTTTCTATTCAAACTATCTTTTGCATTATTTATTGCTTGATTAATAACTTTTAGTTTTGTCCCTTTTTTTGCAACAGTAATTGTGATTTGTTTACCTTCTTTTTGTGTAAGTGTTTTTTCAATTAATTCTTTTTCTTTAATTTCATTTGATAAAATTATTGAAGAAGGCACACTTTTATTTTCATAAAATTGAGAGACAAAAGAATTAATAATATCACTTAGATTTTCTTCTGGATCATGCTTTGGAAAAAAAGCTTGATTACCCCAATTTTGTTTTGACCTATAAAAAAAAACTTGAATGCAAGTTTTTCCAGACTCTTTATATCCCGCGATAACATCTGCTTCGACTAAGTTTGCTTCATTAATTCTTTGAGAAGATTGGATAATATTTAATGATTTAATTCGATCTCTTAATATTGCCGCTTTTTCAAAGTCTAAATCTTCACTAGCTTTTTCCATTTGATTAGATAAGCTTTTCTGAATTTTTCTAGATTTGCCAGACACAAACTCAATTGCATCATTAACAGTTTGTTTATAATCACTCTCAGTTACGTAACCAACGCAAGGTCCTGAGCACCTTTTAATTTGATAAAGTATGCACGGTCTCTCTCTATTTTTGAAAACAGTATCATCACAAATTCTAAGATGAAATATTTTTTGGATCATTTTTATAGTCCAATTTGCGGATCCAGCTGATGCAAACGGTCCAAAATAAAATCCTTCTTTGCCTTTTTTTCCTCTGTGCCTTTTGATTTGTGGCCATTTATCTTTGTCGCCTATAAAAATAAAAGGAAAGGATTTGTCATCTCTTAGTAAAATATTAAATTTTGGTTTAAACTTTTTAATTAAATTTGCCTCTAAAAGTAAAGCCTCACTTTCATTTGAGGTAGTAGTAATTTCGAGCCTTTTTGTTTGAGAGAGCATTCTCTCAGTCCTAATGATATGATTTTTCTCTGAAACATAACTTTTAAGTCTATTTGGAAGGTTTTTTGCTTTACCTACATAAAGAATTTCTCCTTTTGAATTTAGCATCCTATAAACACCTGGCAGCTTAGGAACCAAGGGCAATTCTTTTTTAATTACTTCTTTACCTATATCAGAGCTGATCATGGCTTCTTTTTTTAGAAATTTGGATCCCAACTGAGCTACAATCCTTCATTATTTCTAATTTTTCGATTTGAAGAGTAATTTTATCTATTCTTTTATCTTTGAATAGCTCATCAAAAACATCTTCTGCCAATGTTTCAAGAAAATTGTAATGTTTGTTTTTTACTAGTTTTTTTATTAATTTTACTATTTTAGCATAGTTAACTATCGATTTAATGTCTTTGTCATTCGAGGGTTGTTTATCTTGATAATTTACTTCTAAATTAAATTTTACTTTTTGAGGCTTTTCTTTTTCAAAATCAAAATAACCAAGTTTTAAATTTAACACTAATTCTTTTATTAAGACCTTCTTTTCATAGTTAAATAGGCTTTTATTTTTATCTATTTTTACAACTTTGAGATTATTTTTTTTCATATTTACATTCTAGATTCTATAAATTTAATAATTTCTGGATGGTAATAACTAAAACAGCTATATTTAACAAGTTGATGGCCTGCAGCACTCTTTTTCATTTCTTTCTGTAATTTCTTATCAAGAACTACAAATTTTTTTTCACTTGTTAGTTTTTCTTTACCTTCTGGCCAAGCTTCTTCCCATCCACCTTTCATTTTCTCTCTAACTTTACAATCTTTTCCATTGACAAAAATTTTTCTATTTGTGTGACCAGGTGTATCAATCCATTTTATACCCGGGATATTTCCTAAATCTTTTTTCATCCAGACACTATTGCTACGCCAATCTCCCTCACCATCTACGGGGCTATGAAAAACTAGAGCATCTATTCTTTTAAAACTTTTCAGTTCGTCAATTTGCATTTTTCTAATTGGAGTGTTTGGATTTCTATCCCAACAATTAGGCATGAAGGAAATAGTTGCATTAAAGTCCTCTGGATAGAGACCTTTGTGTCTAAGTGTATCAATACCTCCGCAAGACAATCCAGACATAAATATTTGATTTCTTGGAGTTCCTTTTGAAACTAATTCATCAATTATTTCTTTATTTACATCGACTCTTTTACTTATTCCCCAATTTTCTAAAACACAATCATACCAAGGTTTGTGAAATGCACCTTTGAATTTCCATGCACAACCATATCCATCATCTCCACCTGCTTTATGTAACCTTTTATTAAGCATTAAAACCAGTTCTTTACCTTTAATTTTAGTTCCAGATATTTGACCTAAATGTTTTGGAAGAAAATCTTTACATTCTCCCCAACTCTTTTTGACTGTCCATCCTCCTGTATTATAGATCATTATGATTTTATTTTCTGGATTTGGAATATCAGTTCCTTTTATTACAGTTACTTTTTTTCCATCACTATAAATAAATGCGTCTCCCTTGATATTTCCAGATTTACATTCTCTAGCTTCTGCTAAAGAAATTAATGTAAAAAATATTGAAATTGTAAGTATTAATTTTTTCATTCCTTACCACCCATTATGTCTGGAGTTTGCCAGTTTAAGTTTTGGCCACTATCAATTGCTAAAACTTGACCGGTAATAGATCTATTTTTAATAAAAAAGTCAACAGCATTGCAGATTTCTTCTACATTTGTCTGTCTTTTAAGAGGTGTTGCCATGTATTGTTTTTTAAAATGCTTGTCAGACTGTCTTTTATTTTTAATAGTTGGACCTGGAGCAATTCCATTCACTCTAATATTTGGGGCAAGACTCATGGCGCTAGTTTTGGTTAAAGTGTAAAGACCAGTTTTACTTAATGTATATGAAAAAAAATATGGAGTTAACTTGAATACTCTTTGATCAATTATATTAATAATATTATTGTTTTTGCCTCTAGCATTTTTCGCAAAACCCTTTGATAATAAAGCTGGCGCTTTTAAATTGGCTTCTAAATGGCTTTCCCAACTTTTTGTTGTAAAATTTTCAATTTTATCGTTCTCAAATAATGAAGCATTATTAATTAAACAATCAAAATACTTCAATTTTGATTTTGAAAATTTAAGCATTCTTTCTATTTCTTTTTCTTTAGTTAAATCTGCCTTTACCAAATAAATTTTTGTACCACTTCTATTTAAATCTTTTTTAAGGCTTTCTGCTTTGGACTTAGATTTGTTATAATGGATAACAATTTCAATATTAGGCCCAGATAATTTTTTAGCTATGGCAGCTCCCATTCGAGTTGCTGCTCCAGTAATTATTATCTTCCGTGCTTCCATTTTTTATCTCTTTTTTTTGTAACTCTTGTACCAGGCATACCTAGTGTAGATCTACCTTTAGGATAAATTTTATTTTTAACATCGTACTGTCTAATCTTAGGGTTTAAAGTAATTTCTAATTCGGTACTTTGAAGTTTTCTCATTTCATCTCTAATTTTAGCGGCTTCTTCAAATTCCAGATTAGATGCAGCTTCCTTCATCTTTTTGTCTAATCCTTTTAAATGTTTTTTAAGGTTACCGCCAATATTGGAACCTTCGCTTATTTTGACGTAATCTTTCTCGTAAACACTTTCTAAAATATCACTTATTTCTTTTTTTACAGATTTAGCGTCGATTTTATTTTTTTTATTGTACTCTAATTGAATCTTTCTTCTTCTCTCAGTTTCTTTAATTGCTTTCTTTATACTTTTGGTTTCCTTATCGGCATAGAGAATAACTTTTCCATCTACGTTTCTTGCGGCTCTTCCTATTGTTTGAATTAGTGAAGTTTCTGATCGCAAAAATCCTTCCTTGTCAGCATCTAGTATTCCAACTAATGCACATTCTGGAATATCTAAACCTTCTCTTAATAAATTTATTCCAACAAGAACATCAAATACACCCATTCTAAGATCTCTCATAATCTCTATTCTCTCAAGTGTATCTATATCAGAATGAAGGTATCTTACTTTTATACCATTTTCATGAAGATACTCGGTTAAATCCTCTGCCATTTTTTTTGTAAGTGTTGTAACCAAAACTCTATAATTATTTTCAACTACTTTTTTACATTCATGCATAAGGTCATCTACTTGATTTTTAGCTGGTCTAATCTCAACTGGTGGATCTATTAATCCCGTAGGTCTTATAACTTGATCAATAAATTTACCTTTAGTCTGTTCCAATTCCCACGGGCCAGGAGTTGCTGAAACAAATACTGTTTGTGTTCTCATTAAATCCCACTCTTCAAATTTTAAAGGTCTATTGTCCATGCAAGAAGGCAATCTAAAGCCATACTCAGCCAATGTGCTTTTTCGAGATCTATCACCCTTAAACATCCCATTAAGTTGGGGAACTGTAACATGAGACTCATCGACAAAAACTAATGTGTTATCAGGAAAATATTCAAAAAGGGTAGGTGGTGGCTCTCCTGGTTTTCTACCAGATAAAAATCTTGAGTAATTTTCAATTCCTGCACAAGATCCAGTTGCCTCTATCATTTCTAGATCAAATTTAGTTCTTTCCTCTAATCGTTGCGCTTCTAATAATTTATTTTCTGCTTTGTGTTTTTTTAAAGTCTCTTCTAATTCTTTTCTTATTTTTATAATTGCTTGCTCTACAGTCGGTTTAGGAGTGATATAATGAGAGTTAGCATAAACTTTTACAAGGCTAAGGTCTCTAACCTGGTCTCCTGTCAAAGGATCAAATTCTTCAATCTTCTCTAGTTTATCACCAAATAAACTTAGTCTCCATGCTCTATCCTCTAGATGAGATGGAAATATTTCTAAATATTCTCCTCTTGCTCTAAATGTTCCTCTAAAAAAATTTTGATCATTTCTCTTATACTGAAGAGCAACAAGAGATTTTATTATTTGCTCTCTATTATATTCATAGTTTTTCTGTAGGGTTAAAGTCATTTTGCTGTAAGCTTCAACTGATCCCAAACCATAAATACAGGAAACACTTGCAACAATTAAAACATCGTCTCTTTCAAGAAGAGATCTTGTTGCCGAGTGTCTCATTCTATCAATCTGCTCGTTTATAGATGCCTCTTTCTCTATGTACGTATCTGATCTTGGCACGTAAGCTTCTGGAGTGTAATAATCGTAGTAAGACACAAAATACTCAACAGCATTATCTGGAAAAAAAGTTTTCATCTCACCGTAAAGTTGAGCTGCCAAAGTTTTATTTGGTGCCAATATTAACGCTGGTCTATTCGTAGCTTCTATAACTTTTGCCATTGTAAAAGTTTTTCCAGATCCAGTTACTCCTAATAATACTTGATTAAACTCATTTTTTTTAGCTCCTTGGACAAGCCTTTTAATTGCATCTGGCTGGTCACCAGCTGGGGTAAAATCTGACTTTATTTTGAATTTTTTTCCACCTTCGAGTTTTCCACCGATTTTTGGGTTTTTACTCTGAATGTCTGTAATTAGGTCTTGATATGTATTCTCCATATATTAAACAACGTAATTGAATAATTTCATAATTCAATGAGCATAATATCTAATAATTTAAAAAGAATTAAACCATCCCCAACTATTGCAGTTACTCAAAAGGCAAGAGAATTAAAAGCTGCAGGAAAAGATGTAGTTGGACTTGGGGCAGGGGAACCAGATTTTGATACTCCTATCAATGTTAAAAATGCAGCCATTAAAGCAATAAGAGACGGAGATACAAAGTATACTGCAGTTGATGGAACTCCAGCATTAAAAAAAGCAATTTTAAAAAAATTTAAAAGAGAAAATAAACTAAATTATAAACTAGACGAAATCACAGTTGGGACTGGGGGGAAACAAGTTCTCTATAACACCTTTATGGCAACTTTAAATAAAGGAGACGAAGTTATTATTCCTGCGCCATTCTGGGTTTCATATCCAGATATGGTTCTCCTAGCAGGAGGAAAACCAAAAATAGTAAAATGTGATGAAAAAGATGGATTTAAAATTACACCTGCAAAATTAAAAGCTGCAATTACAAAAAGAACGAAATGGATAATCCTTAACTCACCATCTAATCCAACTGGATCTGGATACAGCAAATCAGAAATTCAAAAATTAGCAAAGGTTTTAATAAAAAACAAAAAAGTTCATATTTTGAGCGATGATATTTATGAGCATGTTAAATATGATAATTTTAAATTCTTTACTATTGCACAAATTTCAAAATTAAAATCTCGAACATTAACAATGAATGGGGTGAGCAAGTCATATGCAATGACTGGGTGGAGAATTGGTTATGCAGCTGGACCAAAAGAAATAATTTCTGCAATTAGAAAAATTCAATCTCAGTCAACTTCGAATCCCTCTTCAATTAGTCAAGCAGCAGCCGTTGAAGCTCTGAATGGAAAACAAGACTTTATTAAGAAAAGAGCAAAATCATTTAAAGAAAGAAGAGATTTTGTTGTGAAAAGTTTAAATAATATTGATGGTATTAGCTGTTTAAAACCTAATGGTGCATTTTACGTATTTCCGAATTGTAAAAAACTTTTAAATAAGAGAACTAAACTTAAAAAAGATACTGATTTTGTCCAAAAGCTTTTAGAAAAACAAAATGTTGCAGCTGTTCAGGGCTCAGCATTTGGTTTAGATGGATATTTTAGAATTTCATATGCGACTTCAATGGCAAAACTTAAAACAGCAATGTCTAGAATTAAAAAGTTTTGTGAAGATTTAGGATAAACCTATTTTTTTTTATTTAGTCCAATTAGTGAAGAATTTCTAAATCTTAAAATTACAATTGCTAAAGCAATTAAAACAATCGCACCTGCTTCATATAGTAATATCTCTGGATTTAGAGATTTTCCTTGTAAAATAATAAATCTAGCAAGTGCAGTTATAGCAATAAATAACGGCAGTGTAATTTGAATTGATTGGCTTTCCCAAAATACTCTAACCATTGCAAGCACTTCAAGATATAAAAAAAGTAAAAGCAGATCGGCTAAAGTAACTCTTTGCACTAGTATCATCTGGTACATTTCTTGCCCAAAAGCAATAACCGTACTAACTAAAATGATTACTAATGCTACAAGCTGGATTTGCTTTACAATGTTTTCCATTTACTTTCTTTTATAATTTAAAATAACTTTTTATTCTATACTGAAATACCTTGTAAATTATTGATATTATACTAATCCAAGTCTAACTACTGATTTTGCTGCATCCTCAATACATCCTCTAGCCGGCTGAAATTTAAATCCCAATAAATCTTCAGCATACGAAGCATCAGTTTGCATTTGTATCCCTAAATCTGGAACCATCATTTTTGCACTCGTATCCAGATGACTAATTATTCTCACTAAAAAATTTGGCAACACTCTTTTTGGAAGTTTTTTTGAATATTTAGGTAATGCTTCAGCCATAATATTAGAAAAATCTATCATTCTTTTGACCTCAGAGCCAATTATTAGTCGTCTTCCACCAACATCTGGTCTTGTTAAAGAGTTGATGTGAGCTTTCACTACATCTTTCATATCTGAGACTAAAATACTAAAATCCGGAGCACCTGGATATTTACCTTCTAGAAATAATTTAACATAACTTATCGAAGTTTTTTCTTTAGTATCTAAAGCGTCTCCGAAGACACCCCCAGGACATATACATACCAACTTATTCTTTAAACCTTTATTCTCCATAAATTCCCAAGCTGCTTTTTCAGCCTTGATTTTTGAAACAAAGTAATCATTACAACCTTTCCAATTAGCATCACTCCAATCATTTTCACCAAATGTATATGGATTTGTCCTATTAGGTTTTCTAAACATTGTTGCAATTGAAGAAGTTTTAATAATACGTTCAACTCCCGCATTAACAGCAGCTTTTAAAACTCTTATAGTTCCATCTTTAGCTGTAGGAACAAGACTTTCACGATCTCTAGAGGTCTTTAAAGGGAAAGGAGAAGCCACATGCATTACATACTTACAGCCTTTTAATGCCTCATCCCAACCTTCGTTTTTTAAAAGATCTAATTCGACAAATGATAATTTATCAATTGATGCATATTCATTTATGGTTTTTTTTGTTTGCTCTATTAAACTAGAATCTCTAACAGTGCCTAAAACTTTATATCCCGATTTTAATAATTCAATTGCAGTGTGTTTAGCGATCCATCCACTTATACCCGTTAACAATACTGTTTCATTCATTTATTCGGATAAATGTTTTTCAGCCTCTAATGCTGCCATACATCCCATACCAGCTGCTGTAACTGCCTGTCTAAATACTTTATCTTTCACATCACCAGCAGCAAAAACTCCTGGTATATTTGTTTCCGTAGACTCTGGTTTTGTTATTAAATAACCCTCATTATCCATTTCCAGTTGGTCTTTAAATAATGAGGTTGCTGGATCATGCCCTATAGCTATGAACAAGCCATCAATTTTTAGTTCGTCTATTTTATTTGTTTTAACATTTTTAATTTTTAATCCAGTTACATTTTTAGGATCATTATCCCCAATAACTTCATCAACAACAGAGTCCCAAATTATTTCAATTTTTTTATTTTCCATTAATTTCTTTTGAAGTAATTTTTCTGCTCTCAAACTATCTCTTCTGTGTATAAGTTGAACTTTTGAAGCAAATTTTGTTAAAAACATAGCTTCTTCAACTGCAGCATTTCCACCTCCAACAACTGCTACAGTTTTGTCTTTAAAGAAAAACCCATCACATGTTGCACATGCAGATACACCAAAACCTCTGAAGCTTTGTTCTGAGTCAATATTTAACCATCTAGCTTGAGCTCCAGTTGAAATAATTATTGAGTCTGCTTCATAAATTTGGCCACTATCTCCAACAGCTTTAAATGGCTTAGATTTTAAGTCCACTGATGCAATATGATCTTGTATCATTTCAGTTCCAACTACTTCTGCCTGACCTTTCATTTGATCCATAAGCCATGGCCCTTGTATTACATCTTTAAATCCAGGAAAATTTTCAACATCAGTTGTTGTTGTTAATTGGCCACCAGGTTCCATACCATGAACTAATATTGGTTTTAACATTGCTCTTGCAGCATAAATTGCTGCTGTATATCCAGCGGGACCTGACCCAATTATTAACACTTTTGTGTGTTTAGTTGGATTTTCACTCATATGGAAGCTATATAATGATTAATGAATAAATTGAAAGGTATATTATTAACAGAAGGTATGCATGGGATGATTAGCCAAGTAGAGGGTTTGGCTAAATCTTTAGATATAAATTATTCTCACCACACAGTTGAAACAAAAGGTTTCTGGAAAGTTATACCGCCAAAATTCACTCCAATATCCGACTCAGTTTTTAAAAAAATTGAATGCGAAGATGTTGATTTAATAATTTCATGTGGAAGAAAAAGTATTATTCCATCATTATTCTTAAAAAAAAATTCAAAGAAAAAAGTATTTAACATTCATATTCAAAACCCGAAGATAAAACTTGATAATTTTGATCTAGTTGTAGTGCCTGAGCACGATAATCTTGATGGACATAATGTATTAAAAACAAAAGGAGCTATTCATTATTTAACAAGTGAAGAAATTGAAAAAGACAAAGAATATTTGTTTAGTATTTCAAGCAAATTGAGGGATAAAAATATAATTTCTTTAATAATTGGTGGTCCTACCCAGTATTATGATTATTCAGATAGAAATATCCAAGAAATTTTTTCAAAAGTAAATTATTTAGTTAAAGAAAATAATCTTAATTTAGTAGTCATCCCTTCTTTGAGAACGCCAAAGGGAACTATAGAACATGCAAAAATATATTTTGGAAACGATCATTTAGTATTAGATGGTGTTGATAAAAAGGCCTATTTAAGTGCGCTTGCAATATCAAAACATATAGTTATTACGTGCGATTCAAGCTCTATGATTTCAGAGGCAGCTTTAACAGGTAAACCAATTTATATTGCCACTATTCCACCTAAAAAAAGCGATAAAAGATTTAAAAATTTTAGAAAATTATTTCAAGAAATGAAAATTGTTAGAGAATTAGGAGAAAAATTAGAAAATTGGAACTATGAAAAATTAGATGAAACGAATAGAGTAGCAAATATCATTAAAGATAAAATTCAATTATAATGGCTTTTTTAAATTCAATATTAAAAAATTCGTCAAATCACAGAACTCCTTTTGAGCATTGGGAATTAAATCAACCGCTAACAGACGGCCAAGTTCATGAAATTGTAAATGCTGATATAGCTAATCCAATAGAACATAATTTAAACTATGATGGCACAAGAGCAATTGATGGAGGTGAAGGCAAGTTTAGAGAAGGCATATCAGACGGAGGCAAAGCATTAAAATTTAGATGTTTTGTTACAAAAGAAAATTCAAATCAATTTCCTAATCTTGTTGAATTTATTAAAGAACTTCAAAATCCATCGACTTACAAAAAAATTTCTGAAATGATAAATAAAGATCTTTCTAATTCATATGTAAGAGTTGAAGTTATCTGTGATAGAAAAGGATTCTGGTTAAAACCACATTGCGATATTAAAGAAAAACTGATGTCATGTTTATTATTCGTAAACAAACATAATGAAAAAGAAGATTTAGGTACAGATTTTTATGATGAAAATTTAAAATTAGCAAAAACTGTTCCTTACAAAGATAATTATGGTTATTTCTTTTCAAGTGGTCCTAATACTTGGCACGGAATGGAAAAAAAAGAAATAGTTAAAGAGAGAAGATGTCTTCAAGTAAATTATGTTACATTCGAAACGGATTGGAAAGTTAATTAAAACTAATTGTCTTGCAAAGATTTAACTCTTAACTTTGTCGTTTTTAGTGATTTTATTGCTTCTAAGAATGAGTAGGCTGTAGACATATTTGTACAATATGGAATTTTGTTTGCAAGTGTACCTCTTCTTAATGCTCTAGCATCACTAATCCTATGCTCAGAGTTTCCACCTCCAGTATTTATTACCAAAGATATTTTTTTAGAATTTAAAACATCTACTATATGTGGTCTACCACTACTCACTTTATTAATTTTTTTACATTTCATTCCATTTTGTTTTAAAATCTCTGAAGTTCCTTTAGTTGCAGAAAGTGTAAATCCAAGTTTTATTAATCTTTGTGCAACACCAATTATTTCTTGTTTATGAGAGTCTTTTACTGACAAGAATGCCATTCCTTTTGTAGGTAAAGAATTTGAAGCTGCTATCTGACTTTTAGCAACTGCCATTCCAAAATCATCATCAAAACCCATTACTTCACCAGTAGACTTCATTTCAGGACCAAGCAATAAATCACTATCTGGAAATTTATTAAATGGAAACACAGCTTCCTTAACAGCAAATTTTTTGTTAGTTTTATATTTTAACTTATATTTACTTAACTTTTCTCCAGACATAATTCTTGATGCAATTTTTGCAAGTGGAATACCATTTGCTTTTGAAACAAAGGGAACGGTCCTGCTTGCTCTAGGATTAACTTCAATGACAAAAATTTCATCATTTTTAATTGCAAATTGAATATTTAAAAATCCTTTGACTTTTAAAGCCAAAGCCAATTTTCTTGTTTGTATTTTTAATTCTCTTAAAAGGTTCGCTTTTATCGATACTGGTGGCAAGCAACAAGCAGAGTCTCCAGAATGAATCCCAGCTTCTTCAATATGTTGCATTATTCCAGCAACATACACGTCTTTTCGGTCAGAAATTGCATCTACATCTACTTCCATTGCATTGTCGATAAATTTATCAATTAAGATTGGATTTTGTTCTGATGCTTTGAAGGCCTCATTAATAAATTGTTTCAATTGACTTTTGTCATGAACAATTTCCATAGCCCTTCCTCCCAAAACATAAGAGGGTCGCACAACTACTGGTAATCCAATTTTTTCAGCAACATTAATAGCTTGATCAAATTTGTAGGCTATTCCACTTTCAGCTTGTTTTAATTTGAGCTTTATAAGCAACTCTCTAAATCTGTCTCTATCTTCTGCAAGATCAATTGATTTATATTGTGTCCCTAAAATAGGTAATTTATTTTCATCTAAAAATTTAGCTAATTTGATAGGAGTTTGGCCTCCAAATTGTGCAATAATCCCAATTAAATTTCCTTTTGATTTTTCTTTTAAAATTATATTCTCAACATACTCTTCAATTAAAGGCTCAAAGTATAATCTATCACTTGTATCATAATCTGTAGAAACTGTTTCTGGGTTGCAATTTATCATTATTGTTTCAAAACCTGCTTCTTTTAAAGAAAAGCTAGCCTGACAACAGCAGTAGTCAAATTCTATACCTTGACCAATTCTGTTTGGACCTCCACCTAAAATTATTATTTTCTTTTTATTACTTGGCTCAGCTTCGCATTCAGTTTTAATTGAGAAATTTCTTTGATAAGTAGAATACATATAAGGTGTGAAAGATTTGAATTCAGCAGCACAGGTGTCAACTTTCTTGAAAACAGGCTGAACTTTTAACCCTTTTCTTCTTGATTTGATAATCGCTTCTTTTTGACCAGTTAATTGAGATATCTTTTTGTCAGAAAAACCTATTGATTTTATTCTATTAAATTCCTCAAAAGTTTTTGGCAGCCCTTTTGAATTTAATATTTTTTCTTCATCAACTATCTCCTTAATTTGATTTAAAAACCATGGATCTACTTTTGATAATTTATAAATAACATCTAAAGAAATTTTTTTTCTAAAAGCTTCAGCAATTAATAGCAATTTATTTGGAATATTGATTTTTAAATTTTTTAGGATTTCTTTTTTTGAATAGTTAAAAATATTATCTAATCCTGATAAGCCAGTTTCAAGTGAAACCAGAGCTTTTTGAAGAGATTCTTTGAAATTTCTCCCAATTGCCATTGCTTCTCCTACTGATCTCATGGATGTACCTAAAATTGCTTCTGTGTCAGAAAATTTTTCAAAAGTAAACCTTGGAATTTTTGTTACAACGTAATCGATTGTTGGTTCAAAAGAAGCTGGTGTTACTTTTGTTATTTCATTTTGTAATTCATCAAGAGTATATCCGACCGCTAATTTTGCAGCTACTTTTGCTATTGGAAAACCTGTTGCTTTTGAAGCTAATGCAGATGATCTCGAAACTCTTGGGTTCATTTCAATAATTACCATTCTTCCATTTTTTGGATTTATGGCGAATTGAACGTTTGAACCTCCTGTTTCAACACCTATTTTTTTTAAACATGCAATAGATGCATTTCTCATTACTTGATACTCTTTATCTGTCAATGTTAAAGCTGGGGCTATTGTAACAGAGTCACCAGTATGAGTTCCCATTGGATCAACATTTTCTATTGAGCAGATAATTATACAATTATCATTTCTATCTCTGACAACCTCCATCTCAAATTCTTTCCAGCCATCTAAACATTCCTCAACCAAAACCTGATTTTGAGGAGACTCGTTCATCCCTTCTTTAACAATTTTAAAAAAATCTTTTGTTGTTCTCGCAATACCACCACCTAATCCTCCCAAAGTAAAAGAAGGTCTAATAATTGCAGGTAGACCGATTTTGTTTAAACATTTTTTTGCGTTTGAAAATTTATTAAGAACTTCCGATTTTGGTAAATCAATACCAATGTCAGACATATTCTTTCTAAATTTTTTTCTATCTTCAGCATTTGCTATGGCTTTGGAGTTTGCTCCAATAAGTTCAATTTTGTACTTTTTAAGTAAACCAATTTTTTCTGCATTAATTGCAAGGTTTAATGCTGTTTGACCACCCATTGTAGGTAGAATAGCATCGGGCCTTTCTTTTTTAATGACCTCTTCTAGTACTTCTAAAGATATTGGTTCAATATAGGTTTTATCAGCAACACCAGGGTCAGTCATTATAGTTGCTGGATTTGAATTGATTAATATTACTTTATAACCCTCATCTTTTAATGCTTTGCATGCCTGTGTACCTGAATAATCAAATTCACAAGCTTGACCAATAATAATTGGACCAGCTCCAATGACTAAAATTTTTTTAATGTCTTTTCTTTTTGGCATATTTTTTTATGTCTTTTATAAAATTACTAAATAAATATTTACTATCTTGGGGTCCAGGGTTAGCTTCAGGATGATATTGAACTGAGAAAACTGGTTTATTTTTTAATCTTATTCCTTCTATAGAATTATCGAATAATGACAGATGCGTTATTTCCGTATTTTTTTTTAAGCTTTGCTTGACAACCTCAAATCCATGATTTTGACTGGTAATTTCTACTTTCTTTGTAATTAAATTTTTTACTGGATGATTTGCACCCCTATGTCCTAATTTCATTTTTTTGGTTTTTGCATCTAAAGCTAAAGCTAAAATTTGATGACCCAAACATATACCAAATAATGGAATATTTTTTTTTATTAAATTTTTTACAACTTTAATTGCATACTTTCCTGTTGCCGCGGGATCACCTGGGCCGTTCGATAAAAATATTCCATGAGGTTTTAGATTCAGTATATTATTTGCATTTTCTTTACAGGAAACAACTTTGACTTCACAATCGAAGTCGGAAAAATACCTAAGTATATTTTTTTTAATTCCATAATCTATCGCCACAACCCTAAATTTTTTCTTATTATTTTTTTCATAGCCCTTATTTTTTTTCCAAGTTTTATATCCTTTCCAAATATAAGTTTTATTAGTTGTGACCTCTTGAGCAAGATCCATTCCATTTAAACCAGGCCATTTAATTGATTTATTTAAAAGTTTATTGATATTAAATTTACCGTTTTTATTGTTTGATATAGTTCCTTTTGGAGCACCCTTATCTCTTATAAAATTTGTTAAACTTCTAGTATCCAGACCAGTTATGCCTACTATTTTATTTTTTTTAAGCCATTTATCTAAATTTTGAAGAGATCTATAATTAGAAGGAGTTGTTATCTCTGAATTAAAAATAACTCCTCTTGTCCATATTTTATCAGACTCTATGTCTTCTTTATTAGCTCCAACGTTTCCAATGTGTGGAAATGTAAAATTTATTATCTGTCCTGCATACGATGGATCAGATATGATTTCTTGATAACCAGTTAATGAGGTATTAAAGCATACTTCTCCAGTTGCCTCTCCAATATATCCTAGACCAATACCCTTAAAGACTGATTTATTTTCTAGAACTAAAATAGCTGTATTAAATTTTGAGAGGTGTGAAGTTTTGTTTTTTCGTTTTAAAGTCAATTACAACTCATAAGTTAAAGGTTAATACAATAAAACGTATTTATCCGCAACAGATCTATAATAATTTCTTAAAAATACAATTTTTTCTTTTGAACAATTTTGTCTATGAAGTACATTCTAATATGTCCCTAAGAGATAAAATAGATATCGATTACAAAAATGCTTTAAAATCTAAAGATAAAAATAAGATATCAACTTATAGGTTAATTTTATCTGGTGTTAAAGACTTAGATATTAACAATAGGTCTGGTCCAAATAAAAAGGAGACAGATGATCAGGATATTAAAAAACTATTAAAAAAAATGATCAAACAAAGATCCGAATCAATTGAAATATATAAAAAAAATAACAGATCAGATTTACTAGAAATTGAGCAAGGAGAGCTTGATGTTTTATCCGAATATTTACCCAAGCAATTATCTGAGGCAGATATAAAAAAGATATGTGAAGAAATTATAAAAAGTTCTGGAGCTTCATCTATTAAGGATATGGGTAAAGTGATGGGTGAATTAAAAAAAAACCATGCTGATACAATTGATTTTTCTAAGGCAGGTCAGATTATTAAAAATTTATTTAATAGCTAATGAAATATCCAAAAGAATATTTAGACGAAATTAAAACTAGATTAAAAGTTTCAACAGTTGTTTCTAAAACTGTTAAACTTAAAAAAAGAGGTAAAGAGTTTGTTGGTCTGTCTCCATTTAAAACAGAGAAAACTCCATCATTTACAGTCAATGATGAAAAAGAATTTTACCATTGCTTTAGCACAAGTGAACATGGAAATATTTTTGACTTTGTAATGAAAACTCAAAACCTTAGATTTGGTGAAGCAGTCAAAATGCTTTCAAATCTTGCAGGTATGCAACCTTATACATTTTCAAAACAAGATGAGGAGAGAGAGAATAAATGGAAATTATATAAATCTATATGCAATAATTTTTCTGAATTTTACAAAAAAGAATTATTCAAAAATGAGAATTCAATAAAGGCAAAAAATTATCTTAAAGCTAGGGGATTAACAGGTCTTGAGGTTAAAAATTTTAATCTAGGTTTTGTGACAGAGAATTTAGATTACTATGAAATCCTAAAAAAAGACTTTGATGAAGAAATTATTAAAGACACAGGCCTATTTTACTATGATGAAAAGAAAAAAAAATATATATCAAGATTTCGAAACAGAATAATTTTTCCAATAAATAATATATCAGGAAATGTTATAGGTTTTGGTGGAAGAATTGTTGAAGATAATAAAAATTTAGCTAAATATATTAATTCACCTGAAACACCTTTTTTTAAGAAAGGATCAAACTTATATAATCTTGATAAAGCTAGAAAGTTATCAAACAAATTAGAAGATATCTATTTGGTAGAGGGATATATGGATGTTATTGGTTTATCAAAAAATGGAATAGAAAATACTGTTGCAAACCTAGGAACAGCTTTAACGAGTAAACAGATACAAGTTTTAAATCAATTCTATAACCATATCATTATATGTTTCGATGGTGATCAAAGTGGATATAAAGCTGCATTAAGAGCTGCAGAGAATATTATTGACGAATTGAAACCTGATAAAAAAATTTCATTTTTACTTTTAGAAGATAATTTAGATCCAGATAATTATGTAAATAAATTTGGTAAAGAAAAATTTTTAGAAATTTCAAATCAGAAATCTATACCTATACATAAATTTATTTTTGAACATTATTTGGGTCAAACAACCGAAAGTCCTAGCTCGCTAGCAACCTTTGAAAAAAAACTTAGAGAGATTGCATCAAATATAAAAGACAGTTTTATAAAAAAATATACGCTAGAGTATTTTCTCGAAAAACTTTCAGAGTTAACACCAAATATTAATTCAAAATTTAATAGAAATTATAAAATATTTCCAAAATCACTTGCTAAAACTATAAGTTATTATAATGAGACTAAATCATTAAAATCATATGAAATTAAAGAATTTTCTTTTTTATATATATTACTTTCTAAACCTAAATTAATACGTGAAAATATATATCTAATAGATAACGTCAAATTATATAGTGATGAAAATAAGCAACTATTTGCTGAAATTTTAAACCAATCGGAAAATTTGTTAAACTTAGATCTTCAAAAATTAAATGTAGATAAAAACCTTGTAAATAGAGTTATGAATTATGCTTCAGTTAAACATATAATTGCTAAAAATTTAAATGACGATGAAAAAATTTTAGGTATTTTTACTGAAATTATTCAAGATCTTAAAAATTATGAATTAGAGCAAAGAATATCTGAATTAGAATCGAAGTTTTCAAAAGATATGAGTGAGAAAACATTTAATGAGATAAAAGAGTTGAAAAAACAACAAAAAATCAACTAAAATTAAAAAAAATCACATAGATTTTTTCATATTAGACACTATATAAGTCCTTCAGACTTTTTATTGTGGAACGTATAATTACAAAATCATTTGCAAGATTAATGGGTCGAGGTATCCATAGAGGATTTATAACTCATGAAGAGTTAAATAAATCATTAGGTAAAAGAAATTTATCAACAGAGAATTTGGCACAAGCCTTCATTCATATTTTAGATGAGAAAATTATTTTAGTTGAAAAAAAATCTGACTATAAAGTTTTAAGAAAAAAAGACGCTTCTTCAAAAGAGGAAGGCAAATCATTAGAAAAAAGTGACGATCCAATAAGAATGTACCTTAGAGAAATGGGAGGAGTTGAATTACTTTCAAGAGAAGGTGAAATTGCGATAGCCAAAAGAATAGAAGCCGGAAAAGATGTAATGCTTAACGCTTTGTCACAAAGCCCTATAACTGCCCAACAATTTTTTGAGTGGGATGCAAAACTGCAGAATGATGAGATTTTAGTTAGAGAGATAATAGATATTGATACTAATTATATGGATGATGATGAAAATTCAAACAGTTCTAAGCAAAAAAAGCAAGATGATAATCAAAATCAGGAAGAAAATAATAACGCTGATGAAGATGAATTTAATCCAACGCTTGCAGCTATGGAAACTGAAATTAAACCTAAAGTTTTACAAACAGTCCATAATTTAACTAAAGAATACAATAAACTTATTAAATATCAAAAAGAGAAGTTAATATGCATCCTAAGTGCAAGTAAATTTTCCATATCTAAGGAAAAAAATTATAAAAAAATTGTAGATGATATACTTGAGCTCATAAAGTCACTTCAACTATCTCCATCAGTTCTGGAGGAACTTGTCCAAAAGCATTACATCGAAAACAAAAAAATAGTATCATTAGAAGGAAATCTTTTAAGATTGGCTCTGGAGTCAAAGATATCAAGAGAAGAATTTATAAAGTTTTACGTTGGGAATGAAATCAATCCAAACTTAAAAGAGTTTTTAGACACAAATGAAGTATGGAAAAAGTTTTTTCAAAAAAATAAAAATGAATTTAAGAACATTAAGGAAAGGTTGATCGATATAAGTAATAAACTAGGTATATCTGTAACTGAATTCAAAAAACTTGTCAGCAGAGTTCAAAAAGGGGAAAAGGAGTCTCGAATAGCAAAAAAAGAAATGGTAGAAGCTAATCTAAGACTTGTAATATCAATAGCAAAAAAATATACAAACAGAGGTCTGCAATTTTTAGATTTAATCCAAGAAGGAAATATAGGTTTGATGAAAGCAGTTGATAAGTTTGAATATAGAAGAGGCTATAAATTCTCCACTTATGCTACATGGTGGATAAGACAAGCAATAACAAGATCTATAGCAGATCAAGCTAGAACAATAAGAATTCCAGTTCACATGATTGAAACTATAAATAAGATTGTTAGAACTCAAAGACTGATTTTAAGTGAGTTCGGAAGAGAGGCAACTCCAGAAGAATTAGCAAAAAAATTAAGAATGCCTTTAGAGAAAGTAAGAAAAGTTTTAAAAATTTCTAAGGAGCCTGTATCATTGGAAAAACCTGTTGGCGATGAAGAAGATAGTAGTCTTGGAGATTTCATAGAAGATACAAAAGCTTTGGCACCATTAGAACAAGCTATTAAATCAAATTTAAGTGAAGCAACTACTAAAATTTTATCAACTCTTACACCTAGAGAGGAAAGGGTTTTAAGAATGAGGTTTGGCGTTGGTATGAATACTGATCATACACTTGAAGAAGTAGGTTTACAGTTTTCAGTTACAAGAGAAAGAATAAGACAAATAGAGGCGAAAGCTTTACGAAAGTTAAAACACCCAAGTAGGTCTAAACAGTTGAAAAGTTTCTTAGAAAGCTAGGGCCGTTAGCTCAATAGTAGAGTACTGCATTGACATTGCAGGGGTAGTTGGAGCGTAACCAACACGGCCCACCATTTTAAATATATTTACATCTCTGAGATAAATAGACAAAATTATAGAATCTTAAAAACAATAGAAAAAGAGAGAGAGAAAGAATATTAGTTTATAACTATTCAATATTTAAATAAAGTGTTATACAAGATTGACTCTTAAGGGCCTGTAGCTCAGTTGGTTAGAGCAGTACACTCATAATGTATTGGTCCCAGGTTCGAGTCCTGGCGGGCCCACCAAATCTAGTAAAATCAAGATTTATAAATTATAGTTTTTTATAATTTTAATAAAAGTTGTAGTATCCATTTAATTAAAATGAAAATTAAAATAAAAATTAAGCCAAAAATTTCTTATTATATTTCAATATTTGTCTCTACTATAATTCTTTTTTATTTTGCTTATAAAGGAGTTGTTGCATACTTAATCCATCGAGAATTGTACGGTGGAGGATTGGATACTTTAGTATTATTGAGAGCCTCTATTTCTGGAATAATGCTTCTTTTAATACTTTTATTCATTCAGTTTATAAAAATACCCGATTTAAAAAGTCATCGTACGATTTTAAGAGGTATTTTCATCGCATGGACTAGTGTATTTGTAATACTAATAATTGTTAATTTGAGCTCAATTTATTTTATTATTTTATCTGGCTCCGTCTCATTTTTTTCATTAATAACTTTATTTAGTTTAGATGACCAAATCAAAGAAGAAAAAAATACTCTTACTGAAAAAGAAATTTATCTTCTACAACAACTTGCAAAAAAAAAGTAATTAATTTTGAAAAAAATAATATTTTTACTTATATTTTTATTATATCAAACTAACACTAATTCTAAGAATATGATTTTAGATCAATTAAAAAACCCTACTTTAACAAATCAATTGCAGAAATGGAATTTTATTACTGATCAAGTAATGGGAGGTGTGTCAACTGGAAAATTTACCGTTGATAAAGTTGACGGAGTGATGTGTTATAGAATGATTGGGGATGTATCCACGAAAAATAACGGTGGATTTATTCAAATAAGAGCAAAATTAAATCCTGAAATTAAAAGTAAAGAGTATGATGGAATATATGTAAAAGTTTATGGTAATGAGAAAAATTATAATCTTCATTTAAGAACAGGGTTAACTTTAGCACCATGGCAATATTATAGTTACACTTTTGCTACATCAAAAAATTGGAATGAAATTAAAGCACCATTTGAACAATTTAAGAAATCTAATTTCTATCAACCAAAAAGTATATTGGGACAAAATATTAAATCAGTCGGTTTAGTTGCAGGTTTTGATGATTTTAAATCAGATATTTGCTTAAGTGAAATTGGATTTTATTAAACTATTTAATTAAAAATTCTTCGAGTGTTTTAAATAATGCGTTTATATCTCCGTCATTATTTTGTATAATTGAGTTAAATTCCTCTTTTTGTGTTCTTGCTAAACTTAACCCTTCTACTATAAGGTCTCTTATTAGGGGTCTATCGGGATTTTTCGTATAAATTCTCCAATCTATTTTTACTTGTGGTCTTTTTGATGTAGCTTCTAAAATACTATTAACTATTGTATATTTTTCATTAATTTTTTTTTGAGATACAACATTAATTTTAGGGTTTGTATAATCGACCAGTCTACTAGAAAAGCTTTTTAAAAAATAACTTCTAAATAGTTTTTGGTACTTAGATTTTTGCTCATCATTGATAGATTTTCTATATTTTCCAAGTGTGTACATACCTATTCCATTTATATCGACACTTCTCTCCGCAATAGCATTTAATTTTATAATTTTTGACTCTACAGGATCTTCGCTAGACAATATTGATGCTGCATTATCAACTATTTCATTTATTAATGCACTTGGGTCTTTAGCGTATAAAATATTATTTAAATTTAATAAAAATAAAAAAATAACTAAGTGTTTAATTAATTTCATTTAAAGATTAGTTATTGACTATCTAATTCTTCCCAATCGTCGTCACTAAGTGTTTCAGTTGTTTTATCTATATTTCTTATTTTTCTATATCTATCTTGTAAATAAAGACTTCTAACGGACGCATAAAGATCAACTGAATTATTTTCAAGACTATCAAATGATTCTAAGTTTTTCGCTCTAAAGTCAACTCCACTTAGTAATCTTGATGCATAATAATCTGCTTCAGAAAAATATTGAGTATCATTAACGACAGTCACATTGTACCATGCATCTCCTCCAATCAAATTAACTACAGAACCAAGAGAATCTCTTACAGTAGTTGGTCCTAAAACAGGTAAAACAAAATAGCAGCCTGGACCAGCGCCCCAGACACCTAATGTTTGTCCATAGTCCTCCTTTTCACGTTTTTTTAATCCATAATAAGATGCAACATCGAAAACTCCCGCAATACCTAAAGTTGAATTAATTATAAATCTTGCAGAATTTACCCCGGCATCTTTGAATTGACCTTGAAGAACGTTGTTAGGAATTGTTACAACATTGCCTAGATTGTTTAATGCATTGCTTGTTCCAGATCTTATAGGTTGAGGAAACATTCTATATCCTTTAGCTAGTGGTTTAAAAATAACTTTGTCTAAAGCTTGATTAAATGCAAAAACCCCTCTATTAACTTTTTCAAAACAATCTCCAACTTCCTTGTATCCATTATTATTATTTCCATTTAATTTAAGCTTTCCGTCATCTCCAGCTATTGCAACGTTGCTTATGGATGAAAATAAAATTACAATTAGAATTGAAAGTAGTTTGCTCATAGAATTAGTTTAAGTATATTATAATTAATATTAATATAAAGATAAATTGTCTGAAATTATGCGCAAAAATGTTGAAAAAATGTCAATAAATTACTCTCCTAATTTCGATTTAAAAAAAAGGACTAGTTCAAAGGTGAAGTACTTAATTTTTCATTATACAGGTATGAGATCAGAAAATGCTGCAATAAAAAGACTAACAAGTAAAAGCTCAAAAGTAAGTTGTCATTATTTAATCAAAAAAAATGGAGCAATCATAAAAATTGTTCCAGATTTATATATAGCATGGCATGCTGGAATTTCGTCATGGAAAAAAGATAAATTTCTTAATTCAAATTCTATAGGAATAGAGATCTCCAACCCAGGACATGATTATAAATACAAGAACTTTAGTCAAAATCAGATTACCTCGATTATCGATTTGTCAAAAAATTTGAAAAAGAAATATAAAATCAAAAAAGAAAATATTTTAGGACATTCAGATATTGCTCCTTTAAGAAAAAAAGATCCTGGAGAAAAATTCCCATGGAAATTGTTAAATAAAAAAAAAATATGTTTATGGCATAATTTAAGTGAAAAAAATTGTAAAAAATTAAGAGGCATAAAACTAAAAAATAGTGATAATTTTTTTCAGTTATTATTTAAGTTTGGTTATAAATCTACAAATGATAAAAATGAGAAAATTAAAATTTATAAAAATTTTCAAAGAAGGTTTAGACCACAATTAATTAGCAGCATCGTTGATCAAGAGACTTATATAATTTTAAAATCCTTGGTTTAATTGAATTAATAATAGTTGAAATTTAATAAAAATAGAATAATTCTTTATTTGCCAGATAAATGACTTATCGCTTTAATTTATTAAAGAGGAAAGTCCGGGCTCTACAAAGACACAGTGCCAGTTAACAGTTGGCGGGGGAAACCCCAGGGATAGTGCCACAGAAAATAAACCGCCTTATCAAGGCAAGGGTGAAAAGGTGTGGTAAGAGCACACCGGCTAAGTTGGTAACAGCTAGCGCATGGAAAACCCCACTGGGAGCAAGACTGAGTAGAGATGACATTGTTAGCAATAACTAAAAGCAGTCTTTGGCTAGTCATCAGGGTTAGTTGCTTGAGCTTTAAAGTGATTTAAAGCCTAGATAAATGATAAGTTTAAATGACAGAACCCGGCTTATAGTTTATCTGGCATTTCATTAAAATAAATCCAAATAATTATTAATTTTTTACATTGGAGTTCCACAATATTAGCTATTGACGCTAACAAATAAAACCCATAATATCCCATAAATACCCAAATTAGGGATAATATGGTTTATGTTTTTATCAACCTACGAAAACAAATTGGACAAAAAGGGAAGGGTTTCAGTGCCTGCATCATATAGATCATATTTGTCAAATATAGGTTACAATGGAGTAATTTGTTATCCATCTTTTAATAATCAGTGTATTGAGGCATGGCCTCAAGATCGAATAGAAAAAATTTCAAATGCAATTGACTCTCTCAACCCTTTTGAAGAAAAAAAAGATTATTTTGCAACTTCTATATTATCTGAAAGTATAAATTTACAATTTGACAGTGAAGGACGGGTTCAAATAACTACAAAATTATTAAAACATGCAAAAATTAAGAATAGCATGTTATTTGTTGGTCAAGGTAAAACATTTCAAATCTGGGAACCAACACTTTTTGAAAAATTTAGGGCAAACGCTAGAAAAAAATCAAATATTAACAGAGCAAGTCTTAAATGGGAAAAACAATTTAATAACTAAAAGGGGAGAAAATGACAATAAACTTTAAAACACCAGATATAAAAGAACTTAAACCACGAATTCTAGTATTAGGCGTAGGGGGAGCTGGAGGAAATGCAATAAATGGAATGATTGATGCTGGTCTTCAGGGTGTAGAGTTTATTGCAGTCAATACAGATGCTCAAGATTTAAGATTAAGTAAGGCACAAACAAAAATACAAATGGGATTAAATTTAACTAAAGGGCTAGGAGCAGGTGCAAAATTAGATATAGGTCAAGCTGCTGCAGACGAGTCTTTAAATGAAATTGTAAATATATTGCAGGGTGCAAATATGGTTTTCATTACAGCCGGAATGGGTGGTGGAACTGGAACTGGATCTGCTCATGTTATCGCTAGAGCAGCAAAAGAATTAAATATTTTAACAGTTGGGGTTATAACACTTCCATTTTTATACGAAGGTCCATCTAGAATGAGAAAAGCTCAACAAGGCTTAGAAGAACTTCGAAAACATGTTGATACTATTATAGTTGTTCCAAATCAAAATTTATTTAAGATTGCAAGTGAACAAACAACTTTTGAAGAATCTTTTGCTTTATCAAATGATGTTTTGCTTCATGGTGTTCAAAGTATAACTGATTTAATGGTTAGACCAGGGCTCATAAATCTTGATTTTGCTGATGTTGAAACTGTAATGAGTTCAATGGGCAAAGCTATGATGGGCACAGGTCAAGCTGAAGGAGAAGGAAGAGCTGTCAAAGCTGCTGAATCAGCAATTAATAATCCATTGATTGACGATTATTCTTTAAAAGGGGCAAAAGGACTTTTAGTTAATATTACTGGAGGTAAAGATTTAAAATTATTTGAAGTAGATGAAGCAGTGAATAAAGTAAGAGCCGAAGTCGATCCAGAGGCAGAATTAATTATAGGAGCTATAACAGATGATGGTTTGGATGGATTAATGAGAGTTTCTATTGTTGCTACTGCATTAGACGGACAACAACCCGAGCCTAAATCAGTAATAAATATGGTGCATAGAATTCAAAATAGAAATCCTGGTTATTCTGAGTTTTCAAATTCTGCATCAACTCAATCTTTCCAATTTACAAATAATAATTCAATTATTACTAATGGAGCTAACGCTCTTAAAATAGAGGAAGAAGAGAAAAATGAAGAATTGAGTTCTAAAAGTATAGATACTAATTATGTAAATGAGTCATCAATCTCTCTAAATGGTGAAGATTTAGTTCAAACTGAAGCACCTGTAGCTAGCTCAGTAAACTCAGAATTTGAAAGCAATATAGATGAGCAAGTATCTGAAAATAATGGCTTGGAGAATTTTGAGTTGAGTGATGATGATGCCCCAGAGCTATTTAATTCAGATGCTAACGAGGAGCTATCTACTTCACCACAAGAGATAAACTCTGAGGAAGAAGAAGATTTAGAAATTCCAGCATTTTTGAGAAGACAAAAGAATTAATGGTCTTCAAAAAAATAAATGAATGCCACCATAAATCTGGAAAAACATTTTCCAGTATTACTAAACGAATTAGTTAGTATTATTTCCCCTCTTTATGGTGGCACATTTATCGATTGCACATTTGGTGCAGGCGGATATTCAAAAAAAATATTAGAGAATAAATTAAATAATATAGTAGCACTAGATAGAGATAATTCTGTCAATAGTATAGCTAATCAATTCCTCACAAAGTATAAAAAAAGATTTAAATTTTATAACAAAAAATTTTCGGATATCGATCTAATAAAGGAAAATAATATTAAAGCAATTATTTTTGATCTTGGATATTCATTAAATCAGATTTCTGATCTAAATAGAGGCATATCTTTTAATAGCAAAGGCAAACTAGATATGAGAATGGGATTAAATGATTTTTCTTGTGATGATGTAATATCAAAAATGAGTCAACAAAGTCTTTTTAAAATTTTCAAATATTTTGGGGATGAAAAATATGCAAAACCAATATCAAAAAAAATAGTACAATTAAGAAAAAATAAAAAAATTAAAACTGAAAATTTAGTAGAAATTATTGAAAGTGTAAAAAAAAAGAAAAGTGGAAAAAATAAATCCACTAAAGTTTTTCAAGCTCTAAGAATTTTTGTAAATAAAGAGATAACCGAGTTAATATATGGTTTAATAAAAGCCTATAATATTTTGCCAGTTGGTGGAGTAATAGCAGTTGTTACTTTTCATTCTATCGAGGATAAAATAGTAAAGTTTTTTTTTAAAGAGTACTCAGAAGTAAAAAATTCTTCCAGGTATTTACCAAAAAGTATTTCAACTAAAAAGTATTTCAATTTAACCAAAAAAAAACCAATAACCCCATCATCCAGTGAGATTAATATTAATCCTCCCTCAAGGTCCGCAAAACTTAGATTTGCATACAAAATAGAGAATGGATGTAGCTTTAAAAAATTTGTTAGTAATTTTAATTACTTACAAGATATAGAAAATTTAAACTTTGATGTATAAAAAAATTCTTTTATTTATCCCAATTATTATCCTTATAATTTCAACTGCGTTTACAAAAAATTCGACAAAAAAACTTGATAAACAAATTTTTGAAATTCAAGAAGATATCAGAGCACTCAATGATATTTATGAGTTAGTTTTATTTGATTATAATTATCTTACATCACCAAATAAATTAATGGAATATTCAAAAATATATTTTGATAAAGAATTAAAAAGAAAGGAAATTACAGATTTAAAAATTTTTAAATTTAATAATGAACAATATTGACGAAAATTTCAAATTCGAAGCAAACAGATCAAATTTAAAAATATCTTTTGAACGTATATCATTTATTTTCTTCATCTTTTTTATAATTACAATAATTTTTACCTCTAAAACTATCTATTTAGGATTTAAAAAAACAAACCAAACTCAAACTTTAAAAGAAAAAGAAAAATATAGAGCATCTATCATGGATAGAAATGGAAATATTATTGCTAAAACAGTACGCGTGACCAATTTAGGCATAAATCCAAATCAACTAATTAACAAAGAAAAATTATTAATTTCTTTAAAATTAATATTTCCTGACAAGAATTTTGAAAAAGAAATCAACGGAAAAAAGTTTTTTTATGTCAAAAAGAAAATATCCCCATCAAAACTAGAAAAAATAAAATTACTGGGAGAAAAATCGTTTAAAGAGGAAGAAAACATTGCTCGTGTTTATCCTAACGGTAATCTTTTCAGTCATATATTGGGACAGATTGATACAGATAACAATGGTGTGTCTGGTATAGAAAAATCTTTTGACTATGAATTAACAACTTCAAACAAGCCATTAAAGCTTTCTTTAGATACTGAAATACAATATTTGATAAGAGAGGAATTGGTAAAATTTCAAGAAATTTTTAATAGTTATGGAAGTACAGCTATTTTAATGAATGTTAACAGTGGTGAGATTCTTTCAATGCTTTCTTTACCAGATTTTGATTTAAATAAAAGAGAAGATATTTCTGATAAAAAATTTATAAACAGATCCACAAAAGGTGTCTATGAACTTGGATCAGTTTTTAAAACATTTACATTTGCTGCTGGACTTCAACAAAATGTTATCCAAGAAGATACCCTTTTTAAAAATTTACCAAAAAAAATAAAATGTGCTGGAAGGTCAATCTCTGAATATGATATGGATATTCCGTCTAGTCTTACCGCTGAAGAAATATTAATTAGATCTGGAAATATTGGTTCAATCAAAATTGCTCAGAAAGTCGGTTTAGAAAATTTTAAAGATTTTCTAGAAAATTTAGATTTATTAAACAAAATACAATTTGATATAGAGGAAGTTGGAAATCCAATTCCATTTAAATGGGGAAAATGTAAATTAGCTACATCTGCATATGGTCATGGTATAACAACCACACCACTTCAACTTGCAAAAGCCTATGCAATAATTGCAAATGGTGGATACAAAATAAAACCAACTTTAATTAAAAAAGAGAAAAATTTAAAAAGAGGTGAGCAAATAATAACACAAGAAAATTCGAAAATAATTAATGAAATATTGAGAAAAATTGTAACATCCGAAGAGGGTACAGCTAATTTAGCAAATATTGCTGGTTATGAAATTGCTGGAAAAACAGGAACAGCTCAAAAATCTATAAAGGGTAAATATTCTAAAAAAAAAATAAATACTTTTGCTTCAATTTTTCCAATATCTTCTCCAAAATATGTTTTAATTGTTTTATTAGATGAACCAAAATTGAGTGAAACTTATATTTACGAATATAATGATGGTAAAAAAAGGAAGATAATAGGTACACCTTTTAATACTGCTGGTTGGACTTCTGTTGAGGTTACTAAAAAAATAATAGAAAAAATTGGGCCTATTTTAGCCATAAAATATTAAGAAATTTAATAATGATATTAAAAAGCTTTTTTAAAAATCTTAAAAAAGATTTTAATAATAAAAGTTTTAATGGATTTGAATTTAATTCAAAAAAAATAAAAAAAAATTATATATTTTTTGCAATACAGGGTAGTAAATTTAATGGAAATAATTTCATAAATGATGCCATTATAAGAGGAGCTCGAATAATTGTATCAAATAAATTTAAAACTGGAATCAATAAAGGTGTATTATATATAAAAGTAAGCGATCCTAGATTAGCCTTATCAAATTTTGCAAATAAATATTATAATAAAAAACCTAATAATATAATTGCTGTAACTGGTACAAACGGTAAATCATCTATAGTCAATTTTTATTACCAGATATTAAAACTTAATAAAAAAAGCGTAGCCTCAATTGGAACTTTAGGCGTCAAATCGAGTGGCGTTAGCTTAAAACTGAATAATACAACTGTAGATGCTATTACAATTAATAAAATACTTGCAAATTTAAAGAATAAAAAAATTGAAAATGTAATTTTAGAAGCATCAAGTCATGGCCTTCATCAAAAAAGATTACATGGTATTAAATTTAGCACATCTATATTCACTAATTTAAGCAGAGATCATTTAGATTATCACAAAAATTATAAAAATTATTTTAATTCAAAATTAATTTTATTTAATGATTTGACAAAGAAAAATGGAAATTTGATATTTGATAATGATTTAAAATATTCACAAATCCTTAAAAAAATAGCCAAAAGAAAAAAATTAAATTTATTAAACATCGGTAAATCAAATAGTCATTTAAAAATTAATTCAATTAAAATTTTAAATAACTACCAACATATAAAGTTTACTTTTAAAAAAAAGGAATACCAATTTAAAACAAGGCTAATTGGAAAAATACAAATTAAGAATTTGATGATGGCTATTGCAGCAGCAATTAAAAGTAATATAAAAATTGATGATATTGTTAAAAAACTTAAGTATATTAAACCTGCAAAAGGCAGGCTCGAGATAATCGGAAAAACCAAAGATAATTCAATTTTTATTTTAGATTATGCTCATACTCCAGAGGCTCTTAAAACAAGTATAGAAAATATTAAAGAACAATTTGGTTTAAGAAAAATTAATATTGTATTTGGATGTGGCGGTGAAAGGGATAAAGAAAAAAGACCAATAATGGGCAAAATTACTAACAAACTATGTAATTATATTTATCTTACAGACGATAATCCTAGAAGTGAAAATCCAGAAAATATCAGAGCAAGTATTAAGAAATCAATTTTACCATCTAAAATGATTGAAATATCATCAAGAAAATTAGCAATAAAAAAAGCAATTTTAAACAGTAAGTCTGATGAGGTTTTAATTATTGCAGGAAAGGGACATGAAAACACTCAAGAATATATTAAGAAAAATAAATTTTCTGATGAAGATAATATAAAAAAATCAATAATTTTAAAAAATAGAATTCTATCAAATGATTGGAAATTAAATATACTTAAAGAAATTATAAATAACAAAAAATTAGATAGAATAAAAAATTTAAAAATTAGCACTAATTCGAAAGAAAAAAATAAAGGTAAAATTTTCCTTGGAATTAAGGGGAAATATTTTAATGGAAATGATTTTGCAGACGAAGCTCTAAAAAATGGAGCGAAATTAGCAATACTTCAAAATAACAAAAATTATAGTAAAAAAAAGATTAATGTTAAAAGTACTCTAAAATTATTAATTAAATTTTCTAAGAAGATAAGAATTTCTTCTAATGCATCTCAAGTTGCAATTACAGGATCCTCAGGCAAAACTTCGCTGAAAGAATTGTTAGGACAATGTCTTCAAAAAAATTATTCCACAACATTTTCAAAAAATTCATTCAATAATAAATTCGGTTTACCGATTTCATTAATTAATTTAAATAAGGATACGACTTATGGAATATTTGAAATTGGAATGGATAAAAAGGGAGAAATAGACTATTTATCAAAAATAATTAAACCAGACGTTGGAGTTATTACAAATATTAGTTATGCGCACGCCAAAAATTTTAAATCTTTATTGGATATAGCTAAAGCCAAATCAGAAATTATTTTCAACGTAAGAAAAAATGGTACAATTGTATTGAATAAAGATGATAAATTTTTTGAATTTTTTTCAAATTTAGCAAATAAAAATAATTTAAATATCATTTCTTTCGGTAAACATAAAAATTCTAATATTAGATTATCTAAATTAAAAAAAACTATGAAATCTTATATCATTTATATTGACGTAGCTTCTAAAACTTTTAGTTTTAAAATTAATAATAACTTATTACCTTATTTGGATAATATATTGGCTTCCATAGCAGTTTGTAAAAGTTTAAATATCATCGATAAAATAAAAAGTAACTTTTTCTCTAATTATAAAATACCAAGTGGTAGAGGAAATATAAAAAAATTCAATGTCGGTTCTAAAAAAGTTAACATAATAGATGAAAGTTATAACTCAAATCCATTATCCCTGAATTTCTCAATTAAGAAATTTGATAATTTAAAAGTAAATCCAAATAAAAAGTTTATGCTACTAGGTGACATGTTAGAATTAGGAAAATTTTCAAAAAAACTTCATATTGAGGCTGCAAAAGATATCAATAAGGCAAAGTTCAAAAAGTTGTTTGTTTATGGGAGTTATATCACAGAAACATTTAACAAAATTAGAACACAAAAAAGAGGAAAAATACTTAAATCAACTAGTGAAATTCTTAATATAATAAAAAAAGATTTAAATAATGGTGATTTTTTAATGATAAAGGGCTCAAATTCTACAGGACTTAATCAAATAATTAAACAAATTCGATCAAAATCTTAATGTTGTTTGAACTTTTTTCAATTTTAGTAGATCAATTTAGTTTTTTGAATGTTTTTAAATATTTAACAGTAAGAACTGGTCTTTCTATGTTTACAGCTATGGTTGTTGTTTTTTTAGTTGGAAACCCATTAATTAATTTTTTTTCTTCAAAACAAATTCATAATCCAATCAGAGAAGATGGACCTAGCGATCATATAATCAGAAAAATTGGAACACCTACAATGGGAGGATTAATAATATTACTAGGTGTTTTTTCTGGAGTATTGCTATGGGGAGACTTATCAAATCCATACAATTGGTTTTTAATATTTATTTCAGCTTCTTTTGGATTATTGGGAGCTTATGATGATTATAAAAAAATAAAGTTAAAAAGTTCGCATGGAATTTCTTCTAAACTAAAGTTCTCTCTACAAATTATTTTGGCTTTAATTGGTATATTTATACTTTATACTACAAGTAATTCTGATCAAATAAACAATCTATATTTTCCTTTTTTCAAAAACTTAGTAATTAATCTTGGCTGGTTTTTTATACCTTTTTATATGTTCATATTAGTTGGAGCTTCAAATGCAGTTAATTTAACAGATGGTTTAGATGGATTAGCAACAGTTCCTGTTATGTTAGTTGCTGCTTGTTTTGCATTTATTAGTTACGTATCTGGTAACATAATTTTTTCTGATTATCTTCAGATCGCATATATAGAAGGTGTAGGAGAAGCTTCGATTTTTTGTGGATCAATAATTGGGGCTTGTTTAGGTTTTTTATGGTTTAATGCACCACCGGCAAAAATTTTTATGGGAGACACTGGATCTTTATCATTAGGTGGTTCACTGGGAGCGGTTGGTATAATAACTAAGCACGAAATTGTGTTAGCAATAACAGGTGGATTGTTTGTTTTAGAAGCTGTTTCTGTAATAGTTCAAGTTATTTCCTATAAATTAACAGGTAAAAGAATATTTAAAATGGCTCCAATACACCATCATTTTGAAAAAAAAGGATGGCCAGAGTCAACAGTTGTAATTAGATTTTGGATAATTTCTATTATTTTAGCGATGATTGGATTAGCAACTTTGAAACTTAGATAATGAAATTAAAAAATGAAACGTTAAGTAAAAATTTTTTAATCTATGGTTTTGGAAAATCTGGAATTTCATCATTAAAATATTTAAAAAAGAAAAATAAGTGTTTTATTTTCGATGATGACAAGAAAAAAATTAAAAATAAATATAAAAAATTTTTTATTTCTAAATCAAAATTATTAAATAACAATTTTGATTATATAGTTATAAGTCCCGGTATTAATATAAATAGATGCCAGTTATCAAATTATTTAAAAAAGAACCAAAAAAAAGTTATTACTGATTTTGATATTTTTTATAAATTTAACCCTGAAGTTTTAACAATTACGATTACTGGTACGAACGGAAAGTCAACTACAAGTAAGTTGCTTTATAATATTTTAAAGAATCACCATTATGATACCAGGTTAGTTGGAAATATTGGAAATCCTATTTTAGAGGAAAAAAGAGTTACCAAAAATACTATCTTTGTTATTGAGGCTTCTTCTTATCAGCTGGCTTATAGTAAATATTTCAAATCAAAATTTTCTATAATCATTAATATTTCCCCAGATCATTTAGAAAGGCATAATACAATGAAAAATTATGTATTATCAAAATTAAAATGTGTAATAAGACAAAACGAAAATGATTTAGCAATAATAACGAACACGAATTTATTGAAAGACTTATTAAGAACTAAAAATATAAAATCTAAAATAATATATATAAGTAAAAATAAGTATGCATATTTAAAAAGTAAATTAAGTAATGATAATTTTAAAAGTTCAACAAATTTTCAAAATTTGAATTTTTTATTTGAGCTATCGAAACATATGAAACTTAATTTAAAAACTGTAATAAAAACTATTAATAAATTTAAACCTTTGAAATTTAGACAGGAAGTGATCCATCAATCAAAATATTTAAAAATAATAAATGACTCTAAGTCAACAACATTATCATCTACTGTTCCATTTTTAGAGTCTAATGAAAAAATTTTATGGATCTTAGGAGGATTATTTAAAAAGGGTGATAAATTTAATTTAAATAAAAAGTATTTTAAAAATTTAGAAGCATATATTTACGGAAAAGATAGACAAGTTTTCCTCAAACTATTTAAAAATAAAATTAAAGTTAATCTATCAAAAGATCTGAGAAATACTCTTAAATTAATTCCAAACCTTAAAGATATAAGAACAAAAGTTACAGTTTTATTTAGCCCATCGGCTGCATCATTTGATCAATACAAAAATTTTGAAGAAAGAGGTAGACAATTCAATATGTTAATTAAAAGATATTTACCAATTGAATGAATAAATATTTTGATACATTTTATGATTGGTGGAAAAACATCGATAAAACAATTTTTTTGATAATAAGTCTGTTATTTTCACTAGGATTGTTCTTTTCTTTAGTTTCAACTTCAATAATTGCATCAGATAAATTAAACACAAATTCTTACTATTTTTTTTTAAAACATTTAATTTTTGTTTCAATAGGAATATTCTTAATTTTATTTTTATCCCTACTAGATCAAAAAATTTTAATTAGGTTATCAGTCGTATTATTTATTATTACATTTATAAGTTTATTCTTAGTTCCCTTAATAGGAGTGGAGATCAAAGGGTCAAAGAGATGGTTAGATATTGGCTCATTACCAAGGTTTCAACCCATTGAAACTTTAAAACCTTTTTTTGTTATTGTTATTTCACTAATAATTTCATTAGAAAAAAAAAACCTTTATATAAAATATCTCTTGAGTTCAGTCATTTTAGTGCCAATTATAATTTTACTCTTATCTCAACCTGACTTAGGACAAACATTATTAATAATCTCTGTTTGGCTTGCTATAATTTTTGTCTCAGGAATAAATTTATTACTTTTCGCAATCTCATTATTAGCTGTGAGTTCATTAACTCTATTTTTAGTCTTTCTCGTACCAAAATTCGAATACATAAGAATAAGATTAATGTCATTTTTAGATAGTTCTAGCGGCAATAATTACCAGGCTGATAAAGCAAGCGATGCAATATCCAGCGGAAGTTTTTTTGGAAAAGGAATAGGTGAAGGAACTTTAAATTCAAGAATACCAGAAGCACATACAGATTATATAATTTCTGTAATTGCAGAAGAATTTGGAGTAATTATCTTATTAGGTATAATATTACTTTATTTAGTCTTATCTTATAGAGTTTTAAAAAAAATAAATTTTACAAAAAATAATAATTTTAAACTTATATTAGTTGGAAGCATTTCAATAATTCTATTACAATCTTTCATTCATATTGGTGTAAATATAAGAATGCTTCCTACTACAGGCATGACTATGCCATTTATTAGTTATGGCGGTTCTTCAATAGTTGGAACATCAATTTTAACTGGAATAATATTAAATTTGACGAAGAGAAAATTAAATTAGTATGAAAAATATACTGATAGTAACAGGTGGTTCTGGTGGCCATGTAGTGCCATCTATCTCTTTGTTTGAACATTTGAAAAACAAATTTTCAGTAAAAATGGTATCTGATTTAAGAGGAAGTAAATATATAAATACCAAATATTTTAAATATGAATTAATAGATGTACCTAATTTATTTTTAAAACCTTATTTACTTCCAATAAATTTTTTTAAATATTTTCTAAACATTTTTCAATCTATTAGTTTTTTAAAAAATAATAAGACAAATATTGTAATTAGTACTGGTGGGTATATGACATTCCCATTTTGCTTAGCTGCATTTATATTAAAAAAAAAAGTTTTCTTGTTTGAGCCTAATAGTGTTTTAGGTAGATCTAACCGTTTTGCTTTGAAATTCTCAACAAAAATATTTTGTTACGATAAAAATTTAAGAAACTTTCCAATTAAATATGATTCTAAAAAAGTTATAGTCAAACCTATTTTAAAAAAAGAGATATATAACTTAGAAAAAAATAAAATTAATTTAAAAAAGGAAATAAAAAAAATTCTTATCATTGGTGGCAGTCAAGGTGCATCGTTTTTTGATGAAAATATTACTGAATTAATTATCGAAATTTCAAAAAAACAAAATTTAGAAGTTATACAACAAATATCAAATAAGAATAATTTATCTTCGATAAAAAATAAATATGACAAATCAAATATAAAATATAAATTTATTGAATTTACCAGTGATAGTCGTGAACTCTATAATGGTATAGATCTGGCAATTACTAGAGGAGGAGCGAGTACATTAAGTGAACTTTCATACTTAAATATACCGTTTATTTCAATACCTCTCCCGTCTGCTAGAGATAATCACCAATTCTATAATTCAGAATTTTACTATAAAAAAAATTGTTGTTGGTTAATAAATCAAAAGGAATTCGAAACTAAAAAATTTTCGAAAATGATATTTGAAATATTTACTGATTATCAAAATTACAATGAAAAATTTAAAAATCTTGAGGAAATTGCTAAAAAAAATACTTGGAATAATATAAATAATAAGATTATAGAAATTATAGATGAAAATTAATATTGGAAAAACTGAACTAATTCATTTTGTTGGAATTGGTGGCATTGGTATGAGTGGCTTAGCATTAATAATGGATAGTTTAGGCTTTAAAATACAAGGGAGTGACAAATCAGATAATAAAAATCTTAATTTACTAAGAAAAAGAAAAATTCCAATTCATTTAAATCATAATAAGCAAAATATAAAAAATTGCACTGTATTAGTAGTTTCATCAGCTATAAAAAAATCAAATCCAGAATATAGGCATGCTAAAAAATTAAACTTGCCAATATATAAAAGAGGAGAGCTATTAGGTCATATAGTTTCTTTAATGAAAAATATTGTTGTCACTGGATCACACGGCAAAACAACAACGACATCAATTCTGTCAAACATTTTGAATTACGCAAAATTAGATCCCACAATAATAAATGGAGGTGTTTTGAATTCAATTGGAAGTTCGGCAAAATTAGGAAAAAGTGACTGGAGTTTAGTTGAGTCAGATGAGTCAGATGGAAGTTTTCTTCAAATACCTTTTAATTATTCAATAATAACCAACATTGACAATGAACATTTGGATTATTACAAAACTATGAAAAACTTAAAAAACAAATTTATAGAATTTATTGATAAAACTCCTTCTTTTGGGAAGGCTTTTTTGTGTTTAGACGACAAAAATGTAAAAAATATTTTACCAAAAATTAAAAATAACAATTACTATACATTTGGTTTAAATAAGAAATCAAATTTTCATATTTTCAATATAAATCAGTATAAAGATTATTCAAAATTTAATATTAAAATAAAAATACCAGGAAAGACAAAAATTATAAAAAATATTTCAATACCTTTGTTAGGTTTGCATAATATAAAAAATGCAACATCAGCATTAGCAGTAGCGTTTTCAATTGGTGTATCAGATAAAATAATTAAATTGGGTTTAAAAAACTTCAATGGTGTACAGAGAAGATTTAATTTCTTATTTGAAATTAATAAAGTACCATTTTTTGATGATTATGCACATCATCCAACTGAAATTTCATCGGTATTAGATGGTGTCAGCAAAGTATATAATAAAGAAGAAATAGTTTGTATTTTTCAACCGCATAGAATTTCAAGAGTAAAAAATTTAAAAATCGAATTTTCTAAATGTTTTAAAAATGCAAACACAGTTTTACTTTGTCCAATTTATAAAGCTAGTGAAACTATAAAGTTAGGATTCTCATATACTTCATTTGCAAAATTAATTGCAAAAAATTCTAAAGTTAATTTGATAATGCTTAAAAATGAAATAGATTTAAAAAAAATTACTAAAAATATTGCCTTTGGAAATAAAATTTTTATTGCTATGGGCGCAGGATCTATAACAAATTGGGTAAGAAATCTTAACTGATATGGAATTAAAAGATATTGAAGATTTTAAAAATAAATATAAAGCAGAATTGTTTTTTAATACTGATATCAAAAAATTCAATTGGTTTAATATAGGAGGTAAATCAAAAATCTTTTTTAAACCAAAAAATCTAATAGAGTTAAAAGAATTCCTAAAACTGTATAATAATAGAGGAAAAATGTTTATATTGGGTATGGGTTCAAATGTGTTATTTAAAGATAATACTTATGAAGGAGTATTAATCAAACTTAGCAAAAATTTTAGTACATTATCAAAATTAAAACCAGACACGATAGTAGCAGGCTCTGCTTGCCCACAGAAAAAACTTTCAGAATTTGCACTAGAGAATGGAATAAGTGGTTTTGAATTTATGTACTGTATTCCTGGTTCGGTTGGAGGTGGTCTTCAAATGAATTCTGGTTGCTTTGGAACAGAATTTAAAGACAGATTAATCTCGTTGCAATGTATTGATACAAATGGAAATATTAAAGTCATACCATCTAACAAAATTACATTTAAATACAGAAAGATAGAATTAAATGAAAGTTTAATTTTTTTAAGTGCTACATTTAAAGGTGATTTATCAAATAAAAATAAAATAAAAAATTTGATGCAAGAATTAACTATAAAAAAAAATAATTCTCAACCTTCAAAAATTAAGACTGGAGGAAGTACTTTTAAAAATCCAATTGAGCAAACAAAAAAAAAAGCTTGGGAACTTATAAAAGAGTCAGTTCCTGAAAACATAAATTTTGGAGATGCCTGCATATCGAAAAAACATTCAAATTTTTTTGTTAATAAAAATAATGCATCTTTTGATGAAATGAATTCATTAATCAATTTTGTGAAAAAAAATGTTAAAGACAAAACTGGTATTAATATTACCTTGGAAATTAAAATTATAGAATAGTGAAAAAAATTCTAATTTTAGCTGGCGGTTATTCAAAAGAAAAAGAAATAAGTATACAAACTGCAAAAAGCGTTCTTTATGAATTAAATAAAGATAAAAAATGTATACTTAAAGTTGTAAATCCTGATGGACAATTTATTAAAATATTAAGAAAGTTTAAACCAAATGTAGTATTAAATTTGTTGCATGGAAGATATGGAGAAGATGGTTACATTCAAGCAATTTTAGAATCGGAGAAAGTTAAATATACTCATTCGGGAGTACTATCTTCATCTTTAGCAATCGACAAAGAATTATCAAAAAAAATATATATAAAAAATAAAATTCTTACACCAAAATTTTTGAAATATTCTTTTAAATACTCTCTTAATAAAAAAAAAATTCTAAAAAAATTAAAAAATAAACTTGGGTTTCCCTTAATCATTAAACCATTAAATGAAGGCTCAAGTGTAAACGTATTCATTTGTAACAAAAAAAATGTGTTTAGAAACATAAACAGGCTCAAAGAGTATGGTGAAATTCTTTTTGAGAAATATATACCTGGAAGAGAAATTCAAGTTGCGATTTTATCGGGGAAAGTATTAGGAGCAATTGAACTAAAACCAAAAAGGAAATTCTATGATTATCAGGCTAAATATAACCCTAAAGCTAAAACTGAGCATTTAATCCCAGTCAATATTTCCAAAAGTCAATATAATGAAGTGACAAAAATAGCCCAAAAAGCTCATCGATTATTGAAATGTAGAGGAGTTTCTCGTTCAGACTTTAGATTTTTTGAAGATAAGTTTTATTTACTAGAAACAAATACACAACCTGGAATGACCTCGTTATCACTAGTACCTGAAATAGCAAAATTTAATAACATTACTTTTAAAAATTTGATAAGAAAAATTTTAAAAGATGCATCTATCAATAAATAAAAAAAGAATTTACTTTTATATTATTTGCTTATTTTTAATAACATCAATAAGTAATCAAGAAATACTAAGTAATTTCAAGGAATTGTTTTTAATAAAAAAGATAAATATTAATTTAAATAAACCTGAATTGAACAACAAAATATTGTTGAATTTAGATTATTTAATTGACAAGAATATTTTATTTTTAAATAAAAAAAATTTTTTGACTAATATAAGCAGCATTAATTATCTAGAAAATATTAAAATAGAAAAAAATTATCCCTCAACAATTATATTTAGTGCAAATAAAACTAAACTACTTGCATCTACTTTTATAAATCAAAAAAAGTATTATATCGGTGAAAATAATCAATTTATCTTGGCTGAGGATATAAATATCAGCAAAAATCTTCCAACTATTTTTGGTAAATTTAATATTTCAGAATTTATAGATCTCCAAAACGAATTGAATAATCAAAATATTGATCAAAGCTCTATACTTAAATATTTTTTTCATAAAAATAAAAGATGGGATTTATATTATCCAAATAACAAAATTATCATGCTTCCTAACAAAAATATTACAAAAGCAATAACCCTATATAAAAAGTTTGAAGCAGAAAATAAGATTGGACCAGATACAATAATTGATCTTAGAATAGAAAATCGTTTAGTTTTAACAAATGGATAATCAAAATTTATTTAATGTTTTAGATTTTGGTTCATCGAAAATAAGATTTTCAACTTTTGATAATGACCTTAATGAAAATTTTTCAGAAACAATACCTGTTGTGTTAGACTCTGAATACTCAAATCATTTTCAGGAAATAAAAAATATTATAAAAAGATCTGAAAAAAAAAATTCATTTTATATCAAAGATATTATTTTAATACATAATCCCCAGTATTTATTCGAAATTGATATTTCTTTGAATAATTTAATAAACGAAAAATCATCTACAAACAAAATATATAATTCACTCCTATTAGAATTACACCAAATAATGAAGTCAAATTATAACTCTTTTGATATTTCGCACATCATTTTTAATAAGTTTATAATTAATGGTGAAGTTTTTAGTGAATTTCCTTTTCATATAAAAAAAATTGATGAAATTAAAGTTGACTCCAAAATTATTTGTATTCCTAAAAATATTAATATTAAAATTAAAGAGAATTTCCAAAAAATAAACTTAAATATTAAAAATATTTTTTGTTCAACATATACAAAAACCTTATTTTATTTAAAGAAGCTGAATCATGAAAATACTTCTTTTTTAGAAATAGGATTTAATAAAACAACTATTGTAATATATGAGAAAAATGTCTTAAAATTAATCTATTCGATACCAGTAGGAAGTTTTCATATAACAAAAGATATCTCAAAAATTTTTAAAATTAGCATCCAAGAGGCTGAGGAAATAAAAAAATTATTTAATAATTCCGATACGGAATTTTCATACGATGATGATTCAAAAAATAATTCTAACTCCACAAACATAATTTTAAATAAGGGCATATCAATCAATACCTTAAAGAAAGTAATCTTATACAGAATTCAGGAAATTTTTGATTTGTCATTTATAAAATCCAATATAAGTAAATACAATTTACATCTAAATAATTCCGACCTTTTTTTAATTGGAGAGGGTTCTAAATTATTTGAAAGTAATACTTTTAACTTAGAAGACAAATTTGGATTTAAGTCCGTAAGCATATTTAAAGAAAATGATAATGAAATTTGTAAGTCAGGCTTAAACTACTACTTAAACAGACACCAAGTACCCAAATTATTATCAAAAAAACAAGGCATATTTGAAAAATTTTTTAATTATTTCAGTAAATAATTGTATTTTCTTGTAATATTTCTTGAATGTCTAATTAGACCTTATTTTTATATAACCTATCTGTGTCTATATTATCTCAAAAGACTGTATCAGAAAAAATATCTTTTGAAGGTATAGGAATACACACAGGTATAAAATCAAAATTAGATATACTTCCAGCAGAGCCTGACACAGGAATTTTGTTTAAAAGAAAAGATTTAAAAATAAATAACACTGTGCATGCTTTATATAATAATGTAACAGACACTACTTTATGCACAACAATTACCAATCAATACGGTACCAAAGTTTCAACAATTGAACACCTTATGGGAGCTTTATATGGGGTAGGAATAGATAATGCTATAATAGAAATAGATTCTCAAGAAGTTCCAATTCTAGATGGTTCCGCAAAAATATTTGTGGAAGAAATAAATAATGTTGGTTTAAAATTTAGTAATAAGCCAATAAAAATTATTAAAATTAATAAAAAAATTAGTTATTCGAAAGGTGAAAAATATATAAGCATTGATAAATCAAATATTACAGGTGAAATTGAATTTGAAATTAAATACAAAAATAAGTTAATTGGTAAACAGAAAAATAAAGTTAATATTTTTGAAGATGATTTAAATAATATTTTTAATTCAAGAACTTTTTGTTTATATGAAGATATTGAAAAGTTAAAAAAGTTAAACCTTGGTAAAGGTGGAGACTTAAGTAATGCAATCGTAATTAAGAACAATAAAGTTATGAATAGCGGTGGTCTAAGAAATAAAAAAGAATTTGTGAACCATAAAATACTTGATTGTATGGGAGATCTTTTTCTATCTGGCTACAAGATAATTGGTTCAATAAAATGCTCTCAAGGAGGACATAGCTTAACTAATGAAATATTAAAAAGAGTTTTTGAAGATAAAACAAATTATTCACTGATAGAAATTAAAGGTAAAGAGTTACCCCACTCATTTGCAAATTATCATAATCTTAAATCAATCGCATAAAAGTTACATATTTTAAAATTATCTGTTAAAACAATAAGATGAAATTTTTTGTAAAATTATCTTATTTAATAATTTTTTTCTTATTATTTTCCTGTTCAAAAAAAGAGGAAAAAAATTCAATACTTAAAGAAAAAAATTTAGAAACTCAAATGATTGAAACTTATAATCAGGCAATGAAAGAATTTGAGAGAGGTGACGTAATATTCGCAGGAAAAAAATTTAGTGAAGCTGAATTATTATTCCCTCAGTCTGTATGGGCTCCAAGAGCAGTTTTAATGTCTGCTTATGGTTATTTTTCTCAAGGCTATTACTCAAACGCTATTAATGATTTAGAGAGATTTATTGTTAAATATAAAAACCATAAAAATTCCGATTATGCATACTATTTGTTAGCCTTATGTCACTATGATCAAATTATTGATGAAAAAAAAGACTTATACGAAATTTTACAATCTAAAAAATATTTTAATTACGTTATTAAAAATTATCCAAATTCTGACTATGCGATAGATTCAAAGTATAAATTAGAATTAATTATTGAAATTATGGCATCTAAAGAAATGTATCTAGCTAGATATTATATTCAAAGAGAGAAATGGATACCAGCAATTAACAGGTATAAAGTAGTTATAAATGACTATGAAGAAACAATATATGTTGAGGAAGCACTTTTCCGATTAGTGGAGCTACATTTTAAACTTGGCCTTGACAATGAAGCAAGAAAATATGCATCTTTGCTTGGCTATAATTATCAATCTAGTGAGTGGTACGAAGCTAGTTACAAAATTTTAAATAAAGATTACGAAAAAAGAAAAATCAATAGTAAAAATGAAAAAAAAACTATTATAAAAAAATTTAAACAACTTTTTGAATAATCTAATTTAAATGAAGAAAGATGAACTAACAAAAATATATAATTCAAAGTTAAAGGAACTTACAAATCACAATAAATTATACTATAATAAAAGTAAACCAATTATATCAGATTCTCAATATGATAAATTAAAATATGAAATTTTAAATTTAGAAAAAAGGTATAAGTTTTTAAAAAATAAAAAGTCACCAAATAAAGCTGTAGGGTATAAACCTTCTAAATCATTTGAAAAATATAAGCATAGAGTTCCAATGCTTTCCTTATCAAATGCATTTAACGAAAACGATTTAGTAAACTTTGAAAAAAAAATTTTTAATTATTTAAATAAAAAAATTAAATTTCAATATAGTGTCGAACCTAAAATTGACGGTATTTCAGCATCTTTAACATATAAAAACAAAAAATTGTTATATGGCGTATCTCGAGGCGATGGTTTAATTGGAGAAGTGATTACAGAAAATTTAAAAACAATCAAAGATATTCCTAGACAAATAAATATGCCAAATTTCCCAAATGAAATTGAAATAAGAGGTGAAGTTTTTATTAAAAAGAAAGATTTTTTTAAAATTAAAAATGAGTTTGCTAATCCTAGGAATGCTGCATCTGGAACACTAAGACAAAAAGATCCAAATGAAACAAAAAAGATACCGCTTAATTTTATTGCTTATACTTTTGGATTTATTCAAAATAACCAATTTAAGTTTCAAAGCGAATTTTTAAAAGAATTAAAAAAATGGGGTTTCAAAATTAATAAACACAATAAAATTTTGTCTAATATAAAAGAATTAATTAGCTTCCATAAAAAGTTTGAGGATAATAAATTTGATATTGATTATGATGTTGATGGTTTAGTTTATAAAATAGATGATTTAAATTTACAAAATAGATTGGGATATACCTCTAGTGCGCCAAGGTGGGCTATAGCTCACAAATTTTCTGCAGATAATGCAATAACAAAAATCAAAAATATTGAAATTCAGGTGGGAAGAACAGGTGCGCTCACACCTGTTGCTAAAGTTGAGCCTGTTAATATAGGAGGTGTCATTGTTTCTAACGCAACTCTACATAATGAAGATGAAATTATGAGAAAAGATATAAGAATAGGAGATTTTGTTAAAATCGAAAGGGCAGGAGATGTAATACCCCATGTAATTGAAGTTGATAAATCTAAAAGAGATAAAATTTCAGAAGCTTTTAAGTTTCCTAGTAATTGTCCATCATGTGGTTCTAAAACTATAAAGGAATTTAACTTAACAACTAAAAAATATGATGCTGTAAGAAGATGTACTAACGATGGCTTTGAATGTGAAAGAATTGCAATTGAAAAAATAAAGCACTTTATCTCGAAAGAAGCTTTAAATATAGATGGTTTTGGAAAAAAGGTAGTAGAAAATTTTTGGAATTTAAAATTAATAAAAAAACCACAAGATATATTTAAACTAGATTATGATAAAATTGTATCTTTAGATGGTTGGGGAGAATTATCGGTGGATAATTTAAAAAATTCTATTGAAAATTCAAAAAATGTTTCCTTGCAAAGATTTATTTATTCAATTGGAGTTAGACATATAGGTATTGAAAATTCAAAATTATTAGCTGATAATTTGGAAAATATTTTAAATTTTACTAAAATTTTAAAAAATCAAAATTTTGAAAAATTCTTAAATATAGATGGCATTGGAGAAACCCAAATCAGCTCATTAAAAAATTTTTTTTCAAATAAATTTAATAAGGATATTGTAATTGAACTAACGTCTATTTTAAATATTAAGCATGAAAAAATAAATAAAAGTGGAATTTTAATTAACAAGAATTTTATGTTTACAGGCAAGTTAAGTGGAATAAGTAGGGCAGAGGCAAAATCTTTAATAGAAAAAAACTCAGGAACAACTTTAAGCAGTGTAAGCAAAAACCTTAATTATTTGGTTATTGGAGAAAAACCAACCAAACATAAAGTTGATCAGGCAAAAACTCTGGGAGTAAAAGTGATTACACAGGATGAGTTAATAAAGTTACTTAATTAGATTAACCAACCATTTTTTCTCAGAATTATTTAGATATTTTGAAATCTTATTGTAAACTTCTAGATGATAATTAAATAAATAGTTTCTTTCTTTATTATTTAACATTTTAAAGTTAATCATATCTAAATCAATTGGAGCCAATGTTAAATTTTTGAAAATTAAATTACTTTTTTTTCGATCAATATATATTAAGTTTTCAATTCTTATGCCATAATAATTTTCCAAATAATATCCAGGTTCATTGCTTAATATCATTCCTTTTTTTAATTCTATTTTATTATATTTTGATATACTTTGAGGCCCTTCATGAACATTTAGAAAAAATCCAACGCCATGACCTGTTCCATGTGAATAATCTAGACCAGCATCATTTAAATACTTTCTCGCCATTTTATCAACTAATAAGCCATTAATTTTTTTTTTTAGGTTACAGGTAACTACTGCTATGTGTCCTTTTAAAACTCTAGTAAAATTGTTTTTTAACTCAAGTGGAATAGTTCCAATACAAGTTGTTCTTGTAACATCAGTTGTTCCCCATTTATATTGTCCACCAGAATCTAATAGTAAAACATCATTTTTCTTTAGAATTCTGTTGGTTTTATCGTTGGATCTATAGTGAATAATTGATCCATTAGGTCCAGATCCAGCTATTGTGTCAAAACTAGGATATAAATAGTTCCTTGATCTTCTCCTAAATTTTTCTAATTTTTTTTCTATTATTTTTTCTGAAGTAACTTGATTATTTGTTTTGAACCAGTAGAGAAATTTTGTTAGCGCTATTCCATCTTCTATATGAGATTTAATCGTATTTTTTATTTCAGTAGAATTTTTAATAGATTTCAACTTATATATAGGATCAATTTTGGTGATTACTTTAAATCTACTTTCTATAATTTTACTATAAAATACAGAGCAAGTATTCTTATCTATACCAAATGTTCCAATTTTTAAATTACTAATTATTTGAAAAATATGATCTTCACCATAGAATTTTAAATTTTTTATTTTGGCTTTTCTTAAATTTAAAACTTTATTCAAATTAGAAAAAAAATACATTTTTCCTTTATCCGTCAGAATTAACTTACAATTTGCTAATGGACTATTTGGAAGATCTTTTCCTCTAATATTCATTAACCAATTTACATTTTCACTTGCACTAAAATAAAAGTATTTAATTTTATTTTTTAATAAATATTTTTTAACTCTTTTTATTTTTGAAGATATGTCTTCACCTACGACAGAATTACTTAATTTAAAAAATAAATTATTTACTTTTTTAACTTTATTATTAAACTTATATTCTATTGGAATTAAACTTGCTTTATCTCCAAAATATTTTTCTAAAGTATCTTCTGTAAATAATTTAGGATCGAATCCAATTTTGGTATTTTCAATATTTGATAAATTTTTTGGAAAAGTATGGGGTATTTCAAAGATCTTAAAATACTTTCCTGCCTGCTGTTTCGCTTGCAATGTGTATCTCCCATCTACAAACAGATAATTTAACTTCTTCAAAATTATCGCAAAACCTGCAGAACCTGAAAATTTGGTGATTTTTTCTAAATTATTAATATTTGAGAATTCGGTAAAATAGCTGTCATTTTTTGGTATTAAATATCCATCCAAGTTATTATTTACAATAAATTCTCTGATTTTTTTAATCATTTTAATTTTTTCTGGTATCTCAACCACCCAGGACTTCTAATCTCGTTTTCAAATTCTGTATCTTGATTAAAATCAAAGTCACTTTCTTCTTGCTCAATAAAGCTATTATTTTTTTTTATAAATTCATCCGGAAGCTCATCCACAAATCTTGATGCAATACTATCCATCCAATCACCTTGATAAAATCTATTCATAGAAAATGATATTTTAGCTATTTTCTTTGCCCTCGTTATTCCAACATAAGCTAATCTTCTTTCTTCTTCTAAGCCACTTTCTCCTTTTTCTTCAATGCTTTTTTGATGAGGGAAGAGTCCTTCTTCCCATCCGGGTAAATAGACTATATTGAATTCCAATCCTTTTGATGCATGGAGTGTCATTAAATTAACTTTCTCACTTTCCCAATCTTGATCTAATGATGTTGCTAAAGCAACATGTTCCAAAAAACTTTCCAAATTATCAAATTCTTTCATGGCATTTAATAGTTCTTTTATATTTTCAAGCCTATTTTCATTTTCTAAATCTTTTTTGTTTTTTAACATTTCGCTATAGCCAGATTCATCCAAGACGATTTGTAAAAGTTTGATATGATTTATCTTTTTCTGAAATGAATCGCGCCATTTATTTAAAAAGTTAAGTAATGAGTTCAGACCTATTTTAGTTTTTGGTTTAATTAAATTTAATTCTATTAAAGTTTTTGAAGCAACTTCTAAAGAACATTTATTTTTTTTTGCATATTCAGATATATTCTTTAAAGTTGTATCTCCTATTGATCTCTTTGGCACATTTATTATTCTTTCAAACGATAAATCATCCATTGGTTGATGGATACATCTTAAATATGCAATACAATCTTTTATTTCTGCTCTTTCATAAAATTTAGTACCTCCAATAATTCTGTATGGAATCCCAACTTTTAAAAATCTTTCTTCAAATTCTCTAGTTTGAAAAATTGCTCTGACTAAAATAGCAATATCATTTAGTGAATTTTTTTTTTTAAAGTTTTCTATTGTGGAACTTATTTCGGTTGCCTCATCTTTTACATTTCTAAAACAATCTAGAGAAACTAGCTCACCGTCCTCTTCTTTTGTATACAAAGTTTTGCCTACTCTATTATGATTGTTTTCAATTAATTTTGAAGCAACATTTAAAATATTTTGAGTAGATCTGTAGTTTTTCTCTAATCTAATAATTTTGGTATCTTTGTAAATTTTGTCAAAATCTAAAAAATTTTTTATTTCTGCTCCTCTCCAGCTATAAATTGACTGGTCATCATCTCCAACACAACATAGATTTTTATTAATTTTAGATAAATATTTAAGCCACTCACTTTGTATGAAATTTGTATCTTGATATTCATCAACCAAAATATATTTAAATTTTTTTGAATACATTGATGCGATATCTTCATTTTTTTTAAAAATTTTAACTGTATGTAAAATTAAATCACTAAAGTCGGTTGAATTTAAATCAATTAATTTATTTTGATAAATCTGATAAATTTTCAAAAAATTTTTTTCAAGATTTTCTTTTTTTTTTAATATTACATCCTCAGGATATAATCCTTTATTTTTCCATTTATCAATTACTATCAATATATACCTTGGGGATATTTTTTTGATATCTATATTTTCACCTTTGCAAATATTTTTTATTAATCTTACTTGATCATCCTGATCTATAATTGTAAAATTAGATTTTAAACCTACAGCTTCTGCATGTTTTCTTAAAATCTTTGCACTAATAGAATGAAATGTACCAAGCCATGGTAAACCTGTAGCCTGCCTTCCAAGAAGCTTGGATACTCTAGTTTGCATTTCTTTAGCGGCTTTATTTGTGAATGTAACTGCCAATATTTGATTAGAAAAAGCTTTATGGCTGCGAATAATATGAGCTATTCTAGAAGTCAATACTTTAGTTTTTCCTGACCCAGCTCCCGCAACTATGAGCAATGGTCCCTCAAGATGTTTTACTGCTTCTAGTTGCTTTTCGTTCAAATTTAACAAATAATCTGAATTTAACATTTTTTTTATTGTATAAGTCTTATTATTTTAATGAATAAAATTAAGCAAAATAAAATAACTTTCACAATAATTTTAGTTTCTTTAGTAATAATTTTTTCTTCAATATCTATTTTATCTTTACCAGTTTTATTTAATTATGAAAGTAAAGTTACACTTTTAGAAAAAAATTTTTACAAAAGTTTTAAAGTTTTATTAAATTCATCTGGGAAAATTACGTATAAACCATTTCCAAAACCACACTTATTAGTAGAAAATGCCACACTTAATTTATCAAAATCTAAGGGAGGAACTGATTTTATAAATACATCGAATTTAAAAATAAATATATCTTTAAGAGATTTATATTTAAGATCATTCAGCAATCTAGTCTCAACCACAATTTCAGACTCAAATCTAGAGTTAAAAATTTCAGACTTAGATGAAGTGAGAAAGCATTTTTACTATAATATTAATAAACCAATTTTTTTTAATAATTGTAAAATTTTTATAAGAAACAAAAATAATGAGGTAATTTTAATCTCACCAGTAAAAAAAATCTTATACAAAATTAATAATAAAAGTAAAATTAAAAAGTTTGCAATCGTTGGAGAAATTTTTGGATTAAATTATAAATCTGAGTGGAAAAGAAATTATGATACTCCCAATATAAGCCTTCATCAATTGAATTTTTACAATCCAAATATTGAATTAAAAAATAAGTTAAAATTTATCGAAAAAAAAAATTTTAAAATACACAGTAATATTTTATCTGCACAAGATAAAATGGAATATAATATTCAATTTCAGAACGGGATAATCGACATTTCCTCGCCTAATAATAATAAAACAAATTTTAATATTAAAAGCAGAATTCAACTTAATCCGTTTTTTTTTGAGGGAGTATTGGTTATAAAAAATAAAAAAATTGAAAATATAATTGATAATATTTTATTCAATTTGATAGCATATGATGAAGATTATTTAGGTAATTTGACTGGTAAATTTAAAATTAAATTTGATAAACTTAACAATAAATTAATAAAAAAAGGTGAAATAAATTTTAATATAACCCAAAAGAAAATTGAAGTAAAAAAAGCCAAATTTATCCTGGACAAGATTGGATATATTAAAAGTAATTTGAGTTTTGAAGAAAATAATGGATCAACAAAATTTATATCAAAAAATGAGCTTAATATTGAAAATCATATTGAGTTTGCTAAAATTTTTCAAATTGGTACAAAAAAAATTAAGAATATTAAAAAAATCTACTTTGATTTAGAGAAAAATTCTGGTCAGACAGATTTTATTATTTCCAATATTAAAATTAATAATAAAAAAAATACAAATCAAATAGATGAAATTTTTTTAGTAAAAAATATTCAAAATCTTAGATCTCATATTAGAAAAGTTATAGATTAGCTTGGTCTTGTCATCCTCATAGGATTTATTATTGAATCATAATCTTTTTCTTTAATCAAACCTGATTTTATTACTTCATCTTTTAGTTTGGTATTATTTTTTAGAGCTCTTTTTGCAATTTCTGCAGCATTATCATAACCAATTTTTGGAGCCAAGGCGGTTACAAGCATTAACGAATTATCTAGGTGTTCTTTAATTTTCTTTTTATTAGCTTTTATTCCTTTAACACAATACAAGCTAAAATTTTTTACACTGTCTGCTAAAATATCAATAGATTGTAATATGTTATAAGCAATTAAAGGTTTGAATACATTTAATTCAAAATGCCCATGACTTCCTGCAACAGTTATACCAGTATGATTTCCAATAACTTTTGCGCAAACCATTGTAACCGCCTCACATTGTGTTGGATTAACTTTTCCTGGCATGATTGATGACCCAGGTTCATTTTCTGGAAGCAAAAGTTCTCCATATCCTGCCCTTGGTCCAGATCCTAAAAATCTTATATCGTTTGAAATTTTCATTAGAGCAACAGCGCATGAATTTAAAGATCCAGAAAAATTTACGATTGCATCATGAGCTGCTAACTCAGAAAATTTATTTGGTGCAGGTTTAAAATTAACCTTGCAGAATTTTTTAATTTCTTTGATTATCTTTTTATCAAAATTTTTTCTCGAATTTATACCAGTTCCTACCGCAGTCCCTCCTTGTGCTAAATAATAAATATCATTTAGACAATATTTTACTCTTTCTATACTTTTTTTTACTTGTTCGTGATACCCGGAAAATTCTTGACCTAATGAAAGAGGTGTTGCATCCTGTAAATGTGTTCGACCAATTTTTACTATATTTTTAAATTCTTTAATTTTTTTTGATAATGAGTTTTCTAATAATTTTAAACTTGGTAAGAGTTTATTTATAGTTTCCACTGCTATTGAGATATGCATTGCGGTCGGAAAAACATCATTAGTTGATTGTGATTTATTAACATGATCATTTGGATGAACAGGTTTTTTTGATCCCTTTTTACCCTTTAATATTTCTATCGCTCTATTTGCTATTACTTCATTAACATTCATATTTGTTTGTGTTCCAGAACCTGTTTGCCAAACTTTCAAAGGAAAATTTTCATTCATTTTTCCTTTTATAACTTCATTTGATGCTTTAATTATTGCTCTTGAAATTTTATGTGAAATCAACCCATCTTTTTCGTGAACTATAGAAGCGCTTCGCTTGATTATTGCTATAGATTTTATAATGGACTCTGGCACTAGTATTTTGCCGATATTAAAAAATTTTTTTGATCTTTGGGTGGATGCACCCCAATATTTGTCATTAGGTACATCAATAACACCAATGCTATCAAATTCTTTTCTTGTTTTCATTTATTTGAAAAATTAACTGAATAATTTATATACTAGTTTTTATTAATCTTACAGGAGTAAAATGACAAATTTTCAAAAAGTAAAAAAATTTATGGAGACTTTTGGTCAAGAAGTTAAATCAAGACCATCTTTTGGCTCTGAGAAAATCAATGAGCTAAGATATAATTTAATTAAAGAAGAATTAGATGAGTTTAAACAGGCTTTAGACAATAATGATCTTTTAGAAGCAGCTGATGCTTTAACTGATATACTGTACGTTACATATGGTGCTGGCCATGCTTTTGGAATAAATTTAGATTCTTGTTTCGAAGAGGTCCAAAATTCAAATATGAGTAAATTAGGAAATGACGGAAAACCTATTTATAATGATCAAGGTAAAGTAATGAAAGGTCCAAATTATTACAAACCAGATTTATCTAAATTTATTAAGTAATTTGTAACCAATCAGGTTTCCTGATTTTAATTTTAGCGGTACCACAATTAAAAGTTTTCCCAAAATCAAATTTTTCATTCTTAACTTTGATAAGAGCATAGGGATAATCATCATTTATTAATACTTTTCCTATTTCATCATTCTCAACTGATATAATTTCATTTTCCAAATTACCATCTATTACTTCAATTGGTAAAAGACGTTTATTTAATTTATCTTTCAACTTAATTCTGGCAGTATTTTCTTGGCCTACGTAACAACCTTTTTTAAAATCTATTGCATTTAATTCATCAAAGTTACATTCAATACCAAAAAGTTTATTTTGAAGTTTATCAGTATTTTTTTGTGGAATACCAATTTCATGACTTAATTTGTAATATTCATTTTTATCTGCACTTTGAAGCCCAAGTTTTTTTAATGATAAATATAATTTTTCCAAATTAGTCACTATTCTTGCACCAAGTTTTATATTTCTAGGATCTAAAAAAATACTATCCTCTCTAAATTTAATTGTACAACCAGCATTAACACTTGAATTTTCCATATCTAAAAATCTTTCTTTGCTAATAACTGCAGTTACAAATTCATTACTTAAATTTAATATTTCTACTTTTGATCTAAGTTTGTATAAATTTAATTGATTAAATAAATTACCGATATTTTTTTTTTCACAATCTAAAAAATATCCAGACTTATGTTTTAATATATTGAAGTCATACAGATATTTTCCCTGTGGAGTAAGCAAAGCAGAATAACATGAATTTTTTTCGTCCACATTGTTGATATTATTTGTGATTATATTTTGTAGAAATTCTTTACAATCTTCACCTGAAACGTACAAAAGTCCTCTGTCCTCTAAAATGTAAACATTATTTTTTTTCATTATTGATTGGTTCTAGATAATAATATAGTAAATATTTTATTAAATGTTAGATCTTATTATAAAAAATGGAGAGTGTTATATCGACAAAAAAATTAGTAAAACTAATATTGGAATTCAAAATGGAAAAATCTCAATAATTGGTGATTTAAATAATGAACAAAGCAAAGAAACCATTGATGCAAGCAATTTAGTAGTTTTACCCGGTTGTATGGATACTCAAGTTCATTTCCGTGAGCCCGGTTCAACTAATGCGGAGGACTTACATACTGGAAGTAAAGCAGCTATTGCTGGAGGTATTACGAGTGTTTTTGAGATGCCAAATACAAATCCTCCAACAGCAAATATGAAAGAATTTAATAATAAGTTAAATCTTGCTAAAAATAGGATGTATTCAAATTATGCATTTTATTTTGGAGCAACCCCAGATAATTCAACAGATTTAGCAAAACTTAAAGGTTTAGATGGTTGTTGTGGCGTAAAACTTTTTGCTGGCTCGTCAACTGGAAATCTTTTGGTTGATAAAGAAGAAGATATTGAAAAGGTCTTTCAAAATACCTCAAAAATAGTCGCAGTTCATTCTGAAGATGAAGAAATAATTAATTTGAGAAAAAAATTAATTGAAAAAGGTAATGTTCATACCCATCCTGTATGGAGGAATGAAGAATGTGCAATGTCATCCACAAGAAGGATTGTTAGGATTGCAAAAAGACTTAATAAAAAAGCACATATATTGCACGTAACAACAAAAGAAGAAGTAGATTTCCTCTCTCAAAATAAAGGAAACATAACTTTTGAAATTACTCCACAACATCTAACAATATATGCACCAGATTGTTATGACAAACTCGGAACCTTTGCGCAAATGAACCCTCCTTTAAGAGATAAGTCTCATTATGATAGATTGTGGTATGCTATTAGAAATAACTATAATGATACTATCGGTTCAGACCATGCGCCTCATTTAAAGGAAAATAAATTAAAAGAATATCCCCAGTCGCCATCTGGTATGCCAGGTGTACAAACATTATTACCGGTTATGCTAAATCATGTGAATGATAAAAAACTTAAATTAGATCAGCTAATTAAACTTCTTTGTGAAAATCCAGTTTCCGTATTTGGTATTAAAAATAAAGGATTTATCAAAAAAGATTATGATGCTGACTTTACAATAATAGATATGAACCGAACGATTGAAATTAAAAACGAAAATATTCATAGTAAATGTGGATGGAGCCCATTTGATGGTTATAAATTTAAAGGTTCGCCAGTTTATACAATTATTAATGGGGATATAAAAATGAAAGAAGATGAAATTTTAGGAGACCCATCTGGCAAACCAATCCTTTTTGATTAAGTTATATAGTTTTATTTGAATACATGTTTACAAGTGTTACTCCAACAACAATTAGAAACATACCCAATATAGCCTGCCAACTCAAGGATTGTTTAAAAAATATATAACCCAATATTGCAATAGTAAAAATACCAAGTCCGCTCCATGTTCCATAAACAATTGCAATAGGTAGCTTGTCAACAACAAAAGTAAGTAAATAAAAAGCTGATAAATAAAATGCAGCTAAAAATACTGTTGGTGTTACTTTTGTAAAGTTTTGAGTAACAGGAAGAAGCATTGTTCCACAAACTTCAAAAATGATTGCTCCTACTAAAAAAAGATATGTCTTAAGCATTATTTTATAATATTGCTATTTAATAAGTCTTCTTTTATCTCATCAAGAATCGCAGGATCATCAATTGTTGCAGGCATTTTATATTCTTCTTTGTCAGCAATTTTTCTAATTGTTCCTCTTAAAACTTTTCCAGATCTAGTTTTTGGCAATCTTTTAACAACTATTGCTATTTTAAATGCAGCAACAGGTCCGACTTTATCTCTAACCATTTGCACACATTCTTTTGAAATAGTCTCATTATCCTTAGAAACTCCTGCTTTTAGAGCAATTAATCCAATTGGTAATTGTCCTTTTAGTTGATCTTTTATTCCTATCACTGCACATTCAGCAACAGACTGATGTTCAGACAAAACTTCCTCTATTGCACCTGTTGAAAGTCTATGACCTGCAACATTTATTATGTCATCTGTTCTTGACATAATCCAAATATATCCATCATCATCAATATGCCCTGCATCGTAAGTTTGATAGTATCCATTATAATTTGACATATAATTTTCTTTATATCTCTCATCTGCATTCCATAAAGTTGGAAAGGTACCTGGAGGAAGTGGAAGTTTAACTACAATATCTCCCATCTCATTTGGTTTAGCTATTGTTTGATCTGGTTTAATTATTTTTACATCATAACCTGGAACTGCTTTACAAGCAGATCCATACTTTGTTTCTTGCATTTCAATTCCAGTGCAATTTGAACTTATCGCCCAACTAGTTTCAGTTTGCCACCAATGGTCAATTACAGGAACCTTAAGTAAATTTTCAGCCCATTTAATAGTATCAGGGTCTGCTCTTTCACCTGCTAAAAATAATGACTCAAATGAACTTAAATCATATTTAGAAAAAAACTTACCTTCTGGATCCTCTTTTTTAATTGCTCTAAATGCAGTTGGCGCTGTGAATAAAGACTTAATCTTATATTCTGATATTATTCTCCAAAATACTCCAGCATCAGGAGTGCCCACAGGTTTACCTTCAAATAAAAGAGTTGTACAACCTTTGAATAATGGAGCATAAACAATATAGGAATGTCCTACTATCCACCCAATATCACTTGCTGACCACCATACATCATCTTGATCAATGTTATAAATATTTTTCATTGTCCATTTAAGAGCAACAATGTGACCACCAATATCTCTAACTATTCCTTTCGGAATACCTGTGGTCCCTGAAGTGTAAAGGATGTAAGCATAATCATTGGCACTCATCTCAACACAATCTTTATCATTAGCTCCAGATAGCGCCTCATCCCAACTTATTTCTAATGGCTTATTTAATTTTACTTCGTGATCTTTTCTCTGAAATAGAATTACTTTTTCAATTTGGTGTTTAGCTAATTTTAAAGCTCCATCTACAAGTGGTCTATACTCAACTGTTCTTCCAGGTTCAAAACCACATGATGCTGTGATTAAAATTTTAGCTTTACTATCATCAATTCTGCTAGCTAATTCATTTGAAGCAAAACCACCGAATACAACAGAGTGAATTGCTCCAATTCTCCCACATGCAAGCATCGCAACTACCGCTTCTGGTATCATCGGCATATAAATTATTATTCGATCTCCTTTTTTAACTCCTTGCTTATCTAAAGCGCCTGCAAATTTTGAAACTTTTTCTTTTAATTCTTTGAAAGTAAACTTTGCTTTATTACCTGTTATGGGACTGTCATAGATTAAAGCTGTTTTATCACCCCTTCCTTGATCAATGTGAAGGTCTAAGGCGTTGTAGCATGTATTTGTAACACCATCTTCAAACCATTTATAGAAAGGAGGGTTGTCTTTTTTTAAAATCTTAGTTGGTTTTTTGAACCAAAACACATCTTCAGAAACTTTCTGCCAAAATTCCTCAGGATTTTTTAGAGATTCGTCGTAAATTTCTTTGTAATTTCTATTCATTTTGATTTGCTATTTGGTGTCATTTTTCTATTGAATTTATGCAACAGGTTGTATTTAATTTTAAAAAGTCAGTAAAATCAACACTTATAACGCGGCAAAAAGTCTTCAACAAACTAATTTAATTTGATATTAAGCCCCTAACTTTGGATAAACCTTAGTGGTCTGTCCGTAGTTTAAATTTAAACTAAAAAAAACTAACGAGAGGGAGTTTTTTATGAAAAAACTTAAAATGTTTGCATTAGCAGCAGTGGCTCTATTTGGTCTTACTGGTGCAGCAAACGCAGCAACTGCTATGTTAGCTTCTGACGACTTCGTTGGGATTTCCTTTTGGGTGATCGCAATGGGTATGGCAGCAGCTACAGTATTCTTCTTCATGGAAAGAAATACTGTTGCAGCAGGCTGGAAAACTTCAGTAACAGTAGCTGGTCTTGTAACTGGTGTTGCATTCATTCACTACATGTACATGAGAGATGTATGGGTAATGACTGGAGATTCACCAACAGTATATAGATATATTGATTGGTTAATCACTGTACCATTACAGATGATCGAGTTTTACTTAATTCTAGCAGCAGTTAAGAAAATCCCAGGAGCAATCTTCTGGAGATTATTAATTGGTTCGCTTGTGATGTTAATTGGTGGATACTTAGGAGAAGCAGGTTACATCAATGCTATGCTTGGTTTCATAGTCGGTATGGCTGGATGGATCTACATATTATATGAAGTATTCTCTGGTGAAGCTGGAAAAATTGCAGCTAAAACTGGAAACAAACCATTAGCAACTGCATGGGGTGCTATGAGAATGATCGTAACAATCGGTTGGGCTATTTACCCATTAGGTTACATTTTTGGTTACCTAGTAGGTGGAGTAGATGCTAACTCATTGAACGTGATTTACAACTTAGCAGACTTCATCAACAAAATTGCTTTTGGTCTAGTAATCTGGTCAGCAGCAGTTTCACAAGGTGGAGCGAGAGCTAGAGGCTAAATAATTAGCTTTTAATATTAAAAAGGGGCGGGTATGCTAAAACATACCTGCCTTTTTTTTTGACCTAAAAATAGAAAATGCTAAATTTCAAAAATTTGCCGCAGTCGCAAATTAGTTTATAAGAATTATTTATTTAATATGGCAAAAATCAAATATATTGAATTCAATGGTACAGAACACGAGGCTGATGTTGCAAACGGTCTTAGTGTAATGGAAGGCGCTATACAAAATGATATTCCAGGTATAGATGCAGATTGTGGAGGTGGTATGTCGTGTGCAACTTGCCATGTATATATTAATGATGACGAATGGTTCAGAAAACTCCCAGAAAAAGAAATGGGTGAAGATGATATGTTAGATCAAGCCTTTGAACCCAAATCTAATAGCAGATTAAGTTGCCAATTAATCGTCTCTGATGATTTAGATGGATTGACAGTCCATATGCCGGAGAAACAAGTTTAATGATTAAAACAGATGTAGTCATTATTGGAGCAGGACCCACAGGTTTATTCTGTGCACACCAATTAGGGATAATCGGATTAAAATGTGAAATTGTAGACAATTTAGATAAAATTGGAGGACAATGTATTGAGCTTTATCCAGACAAACCAATTTATGATATTCCTGCAGTTCCTAAATGTACAGGAGAAGAGCTTACAAATAATTTAATTGAACAAATAAAACCTTTTAACTTTAACTTTCATTTAAGTGATAGAGTTCAAGAATTAAAAAATGAAAACAATAAGTGGTTTGTTAAAACATTAAATGGTAAAGAATTTGAAACACCTAATATTGTTATAGCTGGTGGCGTAGGTTCTTTTGAACCAAGAAAATTCCCAACTAAAAGTGCTGAAAAGTATGATGGAAAATCAGTTTTATATTCAATAAAAGACAAAACTATTTTTAAAGATAAATCAGTAGTTATTTTTGGAGGTGGAGATAGTGCTCTTGATTGGGCTATAGAGTTATCTAATTCATCAAAAGTAACACTTGTTCACAGAAGAGATGAGTTTAGAGGAGCTCCCGCAAGTGTTCAAAAAATAAAAGAATTAAGTGATAATAAAACTATTGATTTAATTACTAAATATTCAATCAAAGATGTAAAAGGAAATGGCTCATTAGAAAGTGTAGAAATTAAAAGTGAATCAGGTGAAAGTAAAGTTATAAAAGCTGATTATGTATTAGGTTTTTTTGGATTAATAATGCAATTAGGACCAATCGCGGAGTGGGGTTTAAATTTAGATAAAAAAACAATTCCCGTAAATACTGAGAATTTTGAAACAAATAAAAATGGAATATTTGCAATTGGGGATATCTGCACTTATCCAGGCAAATTAAAGTTAATACTTTCAGGTTTTCATGAAGGAGCTTTAGCTGCAAGAGGCTGCTTTAAATATGCAAGACCTGATGAAAAATATAGATTTGAATTTACAACTGCATCCAGTACTATCAAAGATAGATTGGGTGTTAAAGAATGATCGAACTCTTTACTGCTGATACTCCTAATGGGTGGAAAATTAGCATAATGCTCGAGGAAATTGATTTTAAATACAAACTAACAAAAGTTAATTTGAGTGGAGATCAATTTAAACCAGAATTCAAAAAAATAAGTCCCTTTAATAAAATTCCTGTAATTATAGATCACGAGAATAATAAGACCGTATTCGAGTCTGGAGTTATACTTATGTATTTAGGTGAGAAAAGCAAGAAACTCTATCCTGAAGCAGACAGGCTAGAGATAAATCAGTGGTTGATGGCTCAAATGGCTATCGTAGGTCCAATGATAGGCCAACATCACCAATTTCATTATTATCACCAAGGAAAAAGTGAGTGGGGTGAGGAAAGATACTTCAAAATCACCAGAAAGATTTATGAAGATCTTGAAGCTAGATTGGCTCAAAGTAAATTTTTAGCAAATGATAAATACTCTATTGCTGATATTGCTACATGGTCATGGATTGCAAGACATAAAAGACACGACATTGGTTTAAATAATTTTGAAAATCTATCTAGGTGGTTTGTTGAAATTGCTGAACGTCCAGCAGTAGTAAAAGGGTTTAAAGCATTAAATAAAGATGCTGAAATAGATCTTCCTTAATCGTCAGCGTAAACTTTTTCGTCTTTCTCGTGTTTTTCTTGAGCTGCAATGCAAAGAGTTGCAACTGGTCTTGCCATTAATCTTTTTAAACCAATAGGTTCACCAGTTTCTTCACAAAAACCATATGTTCCATCCTGAATTTTCTTTAATGCGCCATCTATTTTAGAAATTAATTTGATTTGTCTATTAATAGCTCTCATCTCTACATTCTTTTCAGTGTATGAACTCGCTTGATCAACTATGTCAGCTGATGCACTATTATCATCCATGGACGCTTGAAAAATCGCCTCGTTATTAGATCTCTTTAAATCTTTTTTCCACTCCATTAATTTCATCTTAAAATACGCTAAATGTTTAGCGCACATATATTTCTCTTTTTCTTTTGGAGTATAAGTTTTTGAAATTCTTACCATACCTAGCTATTTTGAGTTGGTGAATATATTCATGAATAAATGAGTGTCAAGAACGGTTTATTCATATAGATTAATGAAAATGGCCTTAAACAAAAGAAATATAAATAATATTTTTTATATTTTTGTAACGACTCACTTAATTCTATGGACAGTTGTTCCAACTATAACAAACCCAAATTTACCCTTGGATACAATTGAAGCTTTGGCTTGGGGTAGTAATTTAGATTGGGGATTTAACAAACATCCTCCATTAAGTGCATTTTTTCCAGAAGTTTTTTTTCAAATATTTGGACCACAAGATTGGGCTTATTATTTTTTAAGTCAAATTTTTGTAGTGACATCTTTTTTCATCATTTTTAAACTATCACAGGAAATTCTTAATGATGGCACTTTGAGTTTGTTATCAGTTTTTCTTATTGAAGGGATATACTTCTATAATTTTACAACTCCAGAATTTAATGTAAATGTTTGCCAATTACCTTTTTGGTGTTTGACAGTTTATTATACTTGGAAAATATACATTAGTAAAAAAATTGAGCTTTATGATTGTATCTTGTTAGGAGCTGTAGCAGCTTTTGGTATTTTATCTAAATATCTTTTTATTTATTTATTAGTCACAATAGATTTATTCTTTGCATATTTAATATTTTTTAAAAAATCAAAAAAATTTGATTTTAAATATTTAGTTTCTTTAGAAGTATTTTTTGTAATTTTAATTCCACATATAATTTGGTTATTCAATAATGATTTTATTACTATTAAATATGGTTTTGCCCGAGCAGGTTTGGATGAAGGACAAATAATAAATCATTTTAAATATCCGTTACTATTCACATTAAAACAAATTGGTATTTTAATGCCATTTTTAATTCTAGTCTGGCTACTAATAAAAAAAATTCCAAAAAAATTTAATTTAAAAGATGAAAAACTTTTATTTTTAATATTTATCAATATGGTCCCAATTGTTTTAGTTTTTATGACAGCTTTAATAACTGGATCAAAAATTAGAACTATGTGGATGACCCCTTTTTACCTATTCTTTGGAACTTTGTTTATTTACATTTTGAAAAATCAAATAAATATTAAGAAACTAAATTCTTTTTTAATAGGATTTATATTTTTATTTTTATTATCTCCAATTTTGTACGGTTATGTCTCAATATCTCAGACTGATAAGAGGACTGATTATCCTGGAAGAGATATAGCTATAAAAGTTCAAATGGCATGGCACGAACAACATGATGAACCTATTAAATACGTGCTTGGCGATGAATGGACAGCTGGAAATTTATCATATCACATTAATTCAAGGCCTATTTGGAAAGGCTTTGTTACAAAGGAAAAATTGAATTCATTTGATAAATATATGTGTATTGATAAGATTTGCGTTGGGTCATAGTTATGAAATTCAATAAAAACATACTATTCATCGTCTTTATTGTTGTAATAATAGAGTTATCTGGACATGGAATTGTAGCCTCATTACTGAGGTTGCTTGCAAGTTAAATTAATGAAAATTACTATTTTAACACCAGTTTATAATGACTGGAAATCAGCTTCAAAATTAATTGAAGAAATAAATACAATTGTAAAAGACTTAGATGCAGAATTTTCTCTTGTCATTGTTAATGATGCATCAACTGAAGAAAAACCAACCTCTATCTCCAATACAGAAAATTTATTATCGATTGAAATTTTAAATATTAAAAACAATCAAGGACATGGAAGATGTATTGCAACAGGACTTAAACATATATTTCAAAATAAAGAATTTGATTACGTAATTCCAATGGATTCGGATGGTGAAGATAGACCTGAAGAAATCAAAAGTTTTCTAGAATACATAAAATATGACGAAGGAAAACCAATCGTAGGAGAAAGAGTAAAAAGATCTGAAAATATTATTTTTAAAACTTGTTATCATTTACATAAAATAATTACATATGTATTTACTGGTCATTCGATAAAATTTGGAAATTATACGTGTCTTCCAAAGTCAACTGTTGAAAAATTA